>CAVAWT010000001.1:0-136607 GCA_963592435.1 Oribacterium sp.
ATCAAACACACATTCATTTAAATAAGCAAAAATTTTCTTCGTCAGGAACAAAAAAATGGTGGAAAATCTGTTATTTTTGTGGTCGCTAAAAGGAGTGTCAGACATCTTTTTCGCGCAGGAGACATGGTGTCAGACATCCCCTCTGTGGTCCACGAAAAAGATGTCTGACACCATGAAGAATTTACTTCACCCCATACCACGCAACGCCTTCATCGCGCCATCCCAAGTTAACAAGATTATTTCTCTCTTCTTTGTCTTTTGTGTAGTTGTGTGTCCCCGTTTTTGCATAAGGGCTATATTGACGGTAAAGTGGTACTCCCTCATTCGGATCAGAATACCAGCCAATTCCTTCATCATTCCAGCCCTTTTTGACGAGGCTGTTCTTTTCATCTTCGTCCATTGTGTAATGATGATCTCCTCCAGAGACATATTTATTGTAGAGTCGATAAACAGGCTTTGATGATGTGGAAGGAGCAGTCCAGCCAACGCCTTCGTAAGACCAACCTTTCTTGACAAGTCCGTCCTTCTCATTCGTGCTTGAAGTGTAGAAATGCTCACCAGTCCATTTGTTGTAAAGGCGATGCATTGTCACTTTAGAAACAGTTGTTGTAGTTGTTGTGTTGATCTTGAACGAATACCAATCGTTTGCTCTAATCAAAAGATAATACCAACCTTTTGACAAACGTTGCTTGCTGTCGTCGTCGACATAACCATTAATGTTTTTTGACTGATACCAGTCAGTAATTTTAGAATGATTTGCGTTACCATTATAAAGGTATACTCGTGAGGTGCTTTCAGAAGCCATTTTCAGTTCGAAGTCGCAATCTTCAGAAAAATAAAATTTAAAGTAATCGCTACCATCATTTTCAGCGTCGGAACCCCAATATGTTTTGCTTAAGTCGCTCAAAGTGTTTGCACCTTCAAAGGAGTCATTTGACTCTTTTTCCCAACAATCACTCGGTGTGAAATTGATTTTCATCGTTAATTTTTCACCGTAATAATAACTAGATCCTTGATTAAAAACTAAATAGTAAGTTCCTTTACCGAGACCCAACTGTCGATCGTAATAGTTGTAGGTGTCCCAAAAGAGTGTGTGTTGGACGTCGGAATGTCGGAAATAAAGGCGCTGAACAGTGGAGCCACTGCTATATTTGAAATTGTCAGGAAAACTGATGTAGCCATCTTGGTTTAAAACAAGTTTGTAGTAAACTGTCTTGGAATTGTCACCGAGAGTGACGATGTTGTTTGTGTTAAATGGAAGAACTGTGGCAGTGTCATAATTATCACCACCTTCGACATAGGTGTCTTGAAGTTCAGCTTGTTCGTCATCTGCAAAAGCAGGAACAGAAGCGAATGCCAAACAGGCAAAAATTGCCAGAATGCAGGCTAGAAGGCAAGCCTGCCAGCCTTTAATTGCTCTCTCTCTCTCTCTCTCTCTCATTTAAAATTATTTGAATCATTTTAACCACCTTTCCTTACTCATTAATAAAAAACTATAGGACAAAGCTTAACTTTTTTGCCTTAATCAGGCTTGGCCTTTCGCCTCATTTAAGCGTTTTGTCCTCTAACGAAATTTATTATTACACAACCAGCACAAAATTAGTTGCGCAACTTTTTTTCGACCTGCTTATTGGCAAAACTCATGGTGTCAGACATCTTGTGAGGAAATGCAAAATGCCTAAGCGAACTCTTGGAAATCAATGAATAATTTTTATTGAATGGGTTTGAGGAGGCGTTCAAGGATGCAAAGCATCCGCGTTCCGACTCAAATGAAATAAAAATTATGAATGGGGTGATTTCCTCGTGTTCGCGTGGCATTTTGTGTTACAGATCAACGGTGTCAGACATCTTTTAGAAATTGTTTGCCTTTTCATTTCTAAAATAAAAAGAAGCGAGGGCAACCACTGTCAAGGTCAAGTTAGCCTCATAACCGAAGCGCTACAGCAATGAGGTTGCATAAGGAATTATTAACCTTTATACTCATTATGAAATTCCTACAAAAAGATGTCTGACACCATGAAAATTGAAATTCATACAAAAAGATGTCTGACACCATGAAAATTCATACAAAAAGATGTCTGACACCATGAAAATATCACCATGAGATTTAAAAAAGCCCCTCAGGTTTCCTTGAGAGGCTTAATTTTTTGAAAGAACTTATCTAATTCAAAGTTCTTTTATCTGAATTGTTTAAACTCTTAAACAACTCCTTGTGCCATCATCGCGTTTGCAACTTTTGTGAAACCAGCGATGTTAGCACCTGTGACATAGTCACCATCTTTGCCATATTCTTTTGCAGCATCGTCCATTTGATTAAAGATCGACTGCATGATGTCTTTGAGTTTGCCATCAACTTCTTCAAATGTCCAGCTGAGACGCTCAGAGTTTTGAGACATCTCAAGACCTGACACTGCAACACCACCAGCGTTAGCAGCTTTTCCAGGGAGAAAAGCAACACCTGCTTTTTGAAGTGCAACAGTTGCGTCATATGTTGTTGGCATGTTTGCTCCTTCTGCAACGCAGATGCAACCGTTTTCGATGAGTGCTTTTGCGTCGTCTTCAAAAAGCTCATTTTCTGTTGCGCAAGGAAGTGCTATGTCGCACTTGACAGACCAAACGCCTCTGCCTTCATGATATTCGACACCTTTTTTGCGCTCTGCATATTCTGAAATTCGACCGCGCTCAACTTCTTTAATTTGTTTGACGAGTTCAACGTCGATGCCGTCTTTGTCATAAATCCAGCCAGTTGAGTCACTCATCGTAACGCACGTGGCCCCGAGTTCCTGAGCTTTTTCAGCTGCATAAATTGCGACGTTGCCAGAACCAGAAAGTGTGACAATCTTGCCCTTAAATCCGTCACCTTTTGCAGAGAGAAGCTCATCAACGATGTAGATGAGACCATATCCTGTTGCTTCTGTTCTTGCAAGCGAGCCACCCCAGTCAAGTCCCTTACCAGTGAGAACGCCTGTGAACTCGTTGCGAATGCGCTTATATTGACCAAACATGAAACCGATCTCACGCGCACCAGTTCCGATGTCACCAGCAGGAACGTCGGTGTCAGGACCGATGTGCTTGCAAAGTTCTGTCATGAAAGATTGGCAAAAACGCATGACTTCCATGTCACTTTTGCCCTTAGGGTCAAAGTCGCAACCACCTTTGCCGCCACCCATAGGAAGTGTTGTCAGCGAGTTTTTGAAGATCTGTTCGAAGCCCAAAAACTTGATGATGCCGAGGTTGACAGTTGGATGCAAGCGAAGACCACCTTTGTAGGGTCCAATTGCGCTGTTGAATTCAACGCGCATGCCACGGTTCACTTGAACCTTGCCATTGTCGTCAACCCATGGAACTCTAAACATAACAACACGCTCTGGCTCTGTGATGCGCTCAAGCAACGATGCCTCCTCATATTCAGGATGGCGATCCACCACAGGTTGCAGGGAAGAGAGAACCTCAGATGCAGCCTGAATGAATTCCGGTTGCCCTGGATTTTTCTTCTCGAGTTGTTCTAATACTGTTTGTGTGTAGCTCATTAAAAGCCTCCTCATTAAGGTTTGTTTGTTAATACAACAATTAAATAGTTTATAAAATCTAATTTGGTTTTATGTTTCGATTGTGCTAAATGTGCGATATACTAAAAATATACAGTTAAATTTTGCTTAAATGTCGTCTCTGAACTGCTATTTTGTTTTCTGTTGTAACTTTTTGTCTAAGGAGTGTTTACGTGGCTAAATGCGATAAAGTTTTGGTTGTTATGGGGTCTGCGAGTGACTCTGAAACGGTGCTAAAGTGCACACAAGTTCTAAAAAATTTCAACATCGATTTCGATTGCCACATTGCTTCTGCGCACAGAACTCCAGAAAAAGCGATCACTATGGCAAAGAATGCTCGAGATGATGGCTTCGGCGTCATAATTTGTGCTGCTGGCATGGCGGCACACCTAGCAGGCGTTTTTGCTGCAAACACGACTCTTCCAGTCATCGGACTTCCTCTCTCTGGTGGAATTCAAGACGGGATGGATTCTTTGCTCTCAACTGTTCAAATGCCTTCTGGTTTTCCTGTTGCAACTGTTGCAGTCAATGGCTCAAAAAATGCAGCTTATCTCGCAATTTCCATCTTGGCTCTAAACGATGAAGGACTAGCCAAAAAATTAGAAGATTTCAGAAGTGCTACAGCAAGTGACATAATTAAAAAGGACGAAGAGCTTCAATCGATGCTTTAGTTTTAGATTTTTAAAAGAAACGATTATTTTAATTTTAGAAAGTGAGAGTAGAAAAAAGTGGCACCACAAGTTAAAGAGATGATGTATGAAGGCAAGGCTAAGCAAGTCTTTGCAACGGACGATGAGAACATCGTAATGGTTCACTACAAAGACGACGCTACGGCAGGAGACGGCGCGAAAAAAGGCACTATTGCAGGTAAGGGAGTTGTCAACAATCGTCTTTCAAACGCCTTGATGCAAAAATTAGAAAAAGAAGGCATCAAAACTCACTTCGTTGAAGAAGTTAACGATCGAGACACTTTAGTTAAAAAAGTTGAAATCGTTCCTCTTGAGGTCATCATTAGAAACGTTGCTGCTGGAAGTTTTTCAAAACGTATGGGAGTTGAAGAAGGGACAGAGCTGAAGTGCCCAATTCTTGAATTTTCCTATAAAAACGACGATCTTCATGATCCTCTCATCAATCATTATTATGCTCTCGCTCTCGATCTTGCGACTCAAGAAGAGATCGACGAAATCACTCGCGTTGCTTTTAAGGTAAATGAGCTTTTGTCTAAAATCATGAAGGAAGTCAACATCCGTTTGATCGATTTCAAAATTGAATTTGGAAGAACACCTGACGGCGAAGTGATCTTAGCTGATGAGATTTCTCCTGACACATGCCGTTTTTGGGATGCAACAACGGGAGAGCACCTGGACAAAGACCTTTTCAGAAGAGGTCTCGGTGGAGAAGAGGGAGCATATAAAGAAGTTATGAAAAGGTTGATTGGATAATTTATTTAAACATGTTTAAAGAATCTGAACACGAACTCAAGTTAAAAGAAGAATGTGGCGTTTTTGGAATCTATGACCCAAAGGGTGAGATGGATTTGCCCTATGAGACCTATCGTGCACTTTTCTCACTGCAACACAGGGGACAAGAGTCTTGTGGGATCGCTGTTAATGTTGATGGAGTTTTGTCGAGCACTGCAGGAATGGGTCTCGTTTCTGACTTTTTTGATGAAAGAACGCTAAACAGCATTCCAAAGTCTGCAAAAATGGCTTCAGGACATGTTAGATATGCGACGAGCGGACAGAGAACGTTAGCAAACGCGCAGCCTATGATCGTCCATCATTTTAAAGGTGCACTTTCTCTTGCTCACAATGGCAACTTGACAAATGCTGAGAAGTTGCGTCGTGAACTCGAAATGAAAGGTTCGATTTTTCATGGAACTTCTGACACCGAGATAATAACTCACATAATCACTCAAAACCGAATCAATTCACCAAACATTGAAACTGCAGTGTTAAAAACGATGGATGCAATTGAGGGAGCCTATTGCCTTGTCATCATGAGTGCAACGAAATTGATTGCTGTTCGAGACCCAAATGGAATTCGACCACTTTGTTTTGGTCAAACCGACGATGGTGCTTGGGTTGTTGCAAGCGAATCTGTCGCTCTTGACACTGTTGGAGCAAATCTCATCAGAGACGTAAAACCAGGCGAGATAATCATTTTTGACATTAATGGAATGAGGACAATAGAAGACAAATGCGAAACAGCTCCTCATAAACTTTGTGTTTTTGAATATATGTATTTCGCGCGTCCCGATTCTGTCATTGAAAAAACTTGCGTTCATGAGGCCCGTGTTGAAGCTGGCAGGATTTTGGCTAAATCGCATCCCGTTGAAGCTGATGTTGTCATCGGTGCGCCCGATTCTGGTGTGGATGCTGCTCAAGGCTACGCTCAAATGAGCGGGATTCCTTTTGAAGCTGGGATCGTCAAAAACAAATATGTTGGACGTTCTTTTATTCAAGGTTCGCAAACTGAACGTGCAAACACTGTTCGCATCAAGCTAAATCCAATTCCTTCATCGATAGCAGGCAAACGTGTTGTTTTGGTTGACGACTCAATCGTTCGTGGCACAACTTCGAAACGATTGATCGAACTTTTGAGGCGCGCTGGCGCAAAAGAAGTTCATTTCAGGGTTTCGTCTCCACCTTTCAGGCATCCTTGCTATTTTGGAACTGACGTTGCAGACGTTGACCAACTGATCGCTAATGGAAGAACAGAAGATGAAATTTGCGGAGAGCTTGGCTGCGACACACTGGGTTACCTCTCAGTTGAAGAATCGAAAAGAATTGCGCTTAACACAGATTGTGATTATTGCATGGGATGTTTTACGGGTGAATACCCTGTTCCTGTTGAAGGCAAACCAAGAACTGTTCCATACGCTCGACCTCTGAGCGAGTCTGGAACTGGAAAAACTTTGTAAGAAACTTAAGTGAAATAAGGATTTTTTTAAATGAGTTCAAAATATAAACAAGCTGGAGTCGATGTCGAAGCTGGTTATGAAGCTGTCAATCTGATGAAAAAGCATGTTGAAAAAACAATGCGCTCAGAAGTTTTGGGTGGTATTGGATCATTCGGAGGTGCTTTTGAGCTTGACCTAGAGTCCATGAAATTAAAAAAACCTGTCCTCGTTTCTGGAACCGACGGTGTCGGAACGAAGTTGAAGCTGGCTCATTTAATGGACAAGCATGACACAATTGGGATCGATTGTGTTGCAATGTGTGTAAATGACATTGCTTGTTCTGGCGCAGAGCCACTGTTTTTTCTTGACTACATAGCTTGTGGCAAAAATGATCCAAAAAAGATTGAGGCGATTGTTAAGGGAGTTGCTGACGGTTGTGTTTTGGCAGGATGTGCTCTTGTTGGAGGCGAAACTGCTGAGATGCCAGGTTTTTATGCAGAAGATGAATATGACTTGGCAGGCTTTTCTGTTGGTGTTGTTGATAAGTCAAAAATGATTTCTTCCAAAGACCAAAAGGAAGGAGATGTCTTAGTCGGAATCCAGTCATCAGGCGTTCATTCAAACGGTTTTTCTCTCGTTCGCAAAGTTTTCGATGTCGACGACAATCCGAAAGTTTTGGAAGAAAAATCAGATGAACTCGGGCACACAATCGGCGAGGAACTCTTAACTCCGACTTTAATATACACAAAAGTTATGAAGAAGCTTGTTAAAAAAGGACTTTCAAAAGGATTTATGCACATAACTGGCGGTGGATTTATCGAAAACATTCCAAGAGGTTTAAAAGAAGGTCTTGGAGCACGAATTATAAAATCTAATCAAGTCAACTTGCCAATTTTTGAATTAATTCAAAAGAAAGCAAAAATGAGTGATGAAGAGATGTTTAACACTTTCAACATGGGGATTGGAATGGTGTGCGTCACACCGAAAGAAACGGTCAATGATGTGACAGAAATCGTTTTGAAGTGCGGTCATAAGGCTCACATAATAGGAGATTTGTGCGAGGGCAAAGGAGTTAGCTTCATATGATAAACATTGCTGTTCTTGTTTCAGGCGGTGGCACAAATTTACAAGCGTTAATTGACGCACAAAAATCGGGCATAATTAAGACTGGCGAGATAAAGCTTGTTCTATCATCAAATGATAATGCTTATGCGCTTGAACGTGCAAAGAACAGCAACATAAAAACATCAGTTGTTAAAAGAAAAAATTTTGGTTCACAAGATGAATTTGACGATGCTCTGCTCCATACTTTAAAAGATAACAACATTGAACTCGTCATTCTTGCTGGCTTTATGACGATTCTCACTCCTAGAGTTATTAATGAGTTTAATAACAGAATTATTAACGTTCACCCCTCTCTCATTCCGTCTTTTTGTGGTCAAGGTTTCTATGGTCTAAAAGTCCATGAAGCGGCGCTTGAGCGTGGTGTTAAAGTCAGTGGTGCCACAGTTCATTTTGTAACTGAAGTTTGTGACGGAGGTCCAATTCTTGCTCAAAAAGCAGTGGAAGTTTTAGAAGATGACACTCCTGAAACTCTCCAAAGGCGCATAATGGAGCAGTGTGAGTGGGTGCTGTTGCCACAAGTGACTGAAGATGTGTGCCAAGAAATTGAGAAAGGCGAAATTTAGAAATGTTAAACCTTTTTGAACATCTCAAATCAAAAACATATCCTGGACGTGGGATCGTTGTTTTTCACCCAAAGGAACAAAACAAGCTTTTTTGTGGCTATTGGATCATGGGAAGAAGTGAAAATTCCAGAAATCGGGTTTTTGAGAACTTTGAGGGCAACATCAGGACAATTCCAGCTGATGATTCAAAGGTGGAAGATCCTCACTTGATAATTTACAACGCTCGCGTTGCTGTTCCAGACAAAGATGTTGTCGTTATAACAAATGGGGACCAAACTGACACAATTGTTAATTTCATTTTTAATTCTGAAGATGAAAAGCTCGCTCATGTTGAGGCTTTAATGACAAGAACTTTTGAAGATGACGCACCGAACTTCACACCAAGAATTTCAACTGTCATTAATGCAAAAACTGGCGAGGTTGCTTTTTCGTCATTGAAGTGTTCAAATGCTCAAAATGAAACAGCTCAAAGATCTTTTAGTTTCTATGAAAAAGTTGACGAAGGTGAAGGCTATCTCTTAACAACTTACGTTGACGACGGATCACCACTGCCTTCTTCATCTTCTGAGCCCATAAAAATTACTTGTGAAGCTCAAAATTTGAACGTGTTTAAAGAACTTTTATGGGAATCATTAAATG
The DNA here is from genome assembly GCA_963592435.1 of Oribacterium sp. Lineage (GTDB taxonomy): Bacteria > Actinomycetota > Coriobacteriia > Coriobacteriales > Eggerthellaceae > Phoenicibacter. The sequence goes on from CAVAWT010000001.1 coordinate 8,778, forward strand.
ATGAAAACAAAATTTCTTTATACGTTGAAGAAATAGATCTCAAAACCAGTAAATTCATGAGTGAATACATCAATAAATATGAAAGAGTGGAGGCATAAAATTGCAAGAACTCGGATTAAAATATGGCACAAACCCAAACCAGAAGCCTGCACGAATTTTTATGGAAAACGGTTCGGAATTGCCAATTGAGGTTTTAAACGGAAAACCAGGATATATAAACTTTCTTGATGCATTCAATTCATGGCAACTTGTGCGAGACTTGAAATCGGCGACAGGGAAGTGTGCTGCAACAAGCTTTAAACATGTTTCCCCTGCAGGTGCCGCAATTGGGCTTCCCCTCAATTCCACTTTAAAAAAGATGTATCACGTCGATGAAGATGCGGATCTCTCTGAACTTGCTTGCGCTTATGCGCGAGCTCGCGGTGCAGACAGGATGTCGTCATTTGGTGACTGGATTGCATTGTCTGACAAATGCGACGTGGCAACAGCAAAACTGATAAAGCATGAGGTGTCTGATGGCATCATTGCTCCAGCGTATGAGCCTGAAGCGCTTGAAATCCTCTCTTCAAAAAAGAAAGGGAACTATAACGTTGTCAAGATAGATGAAGCTTATGTTCCAGACCCTTGTGAACGAAGGCAAGTTTTTGGAGTCACTTTTGAGCAAGGCAGACAGGAGTTGAATGTCAACGCTGACGACATGCTTTCTAACATTGTGACAGAAAATAGGACGCTAACAGAAGATCAAAAGCGAGACTTGCTGATTTCGCTAATCGTTTTGAAATACACTCAATCTAACTCAGTTTGTTACGTGCAAGACGGGCAAACAATTGGTGTTGGGGCAGGTCAACAATCAAGAATTCATTGTACGCGTCTGGCAGGGGATAAGGCAGATTTTTGGCAACTTCGACACATGCCAAAAGTTTTAAACTTGCCCTTCAGAGAAGATGTTGCCAAACCTAACATTGACAACGCAATCGATGTCTACTTAGGATCTCACCCTGAAGACGTGATCGGCGATGACGTGTGGGAGCAAACTTTCACTGAACAACCTAAAAGCTTGACAAAAGAAGAGCGAGAAGAGTTTTTGAAAAACATCTCTGGCGTCTGCCTTGGAAGTGACGCTTTTTTCCCATTTGGAGACAACATTGAAAGAGCTCACAGAAGTGGAGTCTCTGCAATTGTGCAACCTGGAGGTTCAATTCGCGATGAGCAAGTGATTGAGACTTGTGACAAATTCAACATCGCGATGGCTTTTTGTGGCATCAGACTATTTCATCATTAGAGACAAGGAGGAATGACTCATGAAGGTTCTTGTTGTTGGTGGCGGTGGCAGGGAACATGCGATTTGTTTGGCACTAAAGAAAAACAGGGGAGTCGATGAGGTTTGGTGTGCGCCTGGAAACGGTGGCATTTCCTATGATGTTAACGTAAAGGACATCTCTGCTAAAGACGTGGAAGGCATTGTTGATTTTGCAAAATCTGGCAACTTTGACTATGTCGTTGTCGCGCAAGACGATCCTTTGTCGCTTGGAATGGTTGATGCGCTCGAAGAAGTTGGAATTCCTGCTTTTGGACCGAACAAGTCAGCTGCAAGAATTGAGTCGAGCAAAGTTTTTTCTAAGGACTTGATGAAGAAATATAACATCCCAACTGCAGAATATGAAGTTTTCACTGATCCTGCTTCTGCCAAGTCACACATCGAGAAAAATGAAAAGTTTCCAATTGTTTTAAAAGCCGACGGTTTGGCACTTGGTAAAGGCGTTTTAATCTGCAATAACAAGCAAGAGGCACTCGCTGGGATCGAAGAGATCATGGTTGACAAGAAGTTTGGTGATTCTGGAAACAGAATTGTTGTTGAAGAATTTTTAACTGGACCAGAAGTTTCGGTGCTTAGTTTTTGTGATGGAAAAACATGCATTCCGATGATGTCTTCTATGGATCACAAACGCGCTCTTGATGGCGATGAAGGCTTAAACACTGGAGGCATGGGGGTTGTCGCTCCGAATCCATATTACACACCTGAAGTTGCAGAGATTTGCAGAGAGACAATTTTTGAGCCTACGATGGTCGCAATGCAAGAAGAAGGTTGTCCTTTCAAGGGATGCCTCTATTTCGGTCTCATGCTAACAAGTGATGGCCCAAAGGTGATTGAATATAACGCTCGTTTCGGAGACCCTGAAGCACAAGTTGTTTTGCCACTTCTGCAAGGCGATTTCTTGGAGATTTGCAAAGCATGCACTGAAGGAAACTTAGACGACGTCGAATTTTCTTTTGAATCAAAAGCTTCTGCAATCGTCATCGTTGCATCTGGTGGCTATCCTCTAAGTTACAAAAAAGGTATTGAGATAACAGGCCTAAAAAATGGTCAGATCGAAAAATGTGATCGCGATAACATTCATGTGATTCATGCAGGAGACAAAATTGAAGATGACAAGCTTGTCACATCTGGTGGCAGGGTGCTTGGAGTTGTTGCTGTCGGAGACACTTTAAAAGACGCTCTCGATGATGCATATTCTGAGATTGATAAAATTAAATTTGATGGCGCTTTTTATCGTCACGACATTGGAAAAAAGGCTCTTTTAGTTTAAGGAGACATAAATTGGTAGAAGAAATTCTCGTCAAAAAGAAGGAAAAGTTTGATGTTGAGTCAAACAATTTAAAAGATGAATTTATCCAATTTTTAGGAATAAACAACATTGAAAACGTTTGTGTAATAAACAGATATTTTGTTGAGGGTTTGAGCTCGGAGCAGCTTTCTCGCTGTGTAAGTTGTGTTTTTTCTGAACCTCCAGTTGATGATGTGTTGCAAAAATTGCCTGTATGTGACCATAAAATCGCAATTGAGCTCTTGCCTGGGCAGTTTGATGTTCGTGCAAGCTCAGCAAAAGATTGCATCAAACTGATGTTTCCTGAGAGTGACGCAAAAGTCAAATGTGCAAAAATTTATGCCATTTCTGGGGATTTAGATGAAAATGGCATAGAAAAAATTAAGTCATATTTAATCAACCCTGTCGAATCAAGAGAGTCTGATCTTGAGATCCCAGAAACTCTAGAAGACATTTTGCCAGTGCCAGAAGACGTTGCAACCATTGAAGGCTTTAACGAGCTTGATCATGCAGGGTTGGAAGATCTGATTTCTAAAATGGGACTTTCGTTCAACGTTGATGATTTGCGCCTTTGTCAAGAGCATTTCAGCTCAGTCAAGCGAGAGCCAACAGAAACTGAAATTCGTGTTATAGACACCTATTGGTCCGATCATTGCAGGCACACAACGTTTAACACTGAACTTAAAAATGTTGAAATAAAAGACGAAGTTGTCAAAGCTGCTTTTGAGAAATATCTCCTCATAAAAGACGAACTTGGAAGAAGCGAAAAGCCAGTGTCTTTGATGGATGCTGGAACCTTGGCAGCGAGATATCTTAAAGACAAAAACATTATGAGCGATGTCGATGAGTCAGAAGAGATCAATGCTTGCACTGTTAAAGTCAAAGTGGATGTTGATGGTGAGTTAGAAGACTGGCTTTTCTTCTTTAAAAATGAAACTCACAACCACCCGACAGAAATAGAGCCCTTTGGCGGAGCTGCAACTTGTGTTGGCGGAGCAATTCGTGATCCTTTGTCAGGGCGTTCTTATGTCTATCAAGCGATGCGCGTGACAGGTGCATCTGATCCGCGTGTGCCAGTTGATGAAACTGTTAAAGGAAAATTACCACAGCGAAAAATTGTTACACAAGCAGCTTCTGGTTATTCTTCATATGGAAATCAAATCGGGCTTTCAACAGGTCAAGTCTCAGAAATCTATCACCCAGGATATGTTGCAAAACACATGGAAGTCGGAGCAGTTGTTGGCGCAGCTCCTGCAAAAAATGTCGTGAGGGAAGTACCACAAGCAGGCGATGTTGTCATTTTGTTGGGAGGAAGAACAGGTCGAGATGGCATTGGTGGCGCAACTGGTTCGTCAAAATCACACACTCAAACTTCAATTGACACATGCGGTTCAGAGGTTCAAAAAGGCAATCCTGTCATAGAAAGAAAGCTGCAACGTCTGTTTAGACGCGAAGAAGCAACGAAAATGATTAAGCGTTGCAACGATTTCGGTGCGGGCGGAGTTTCTGTTGCTGTTGGTGAGTTGGCGGATGGTCTTCTTGTTAATCTTGACAAAGTTCCAAAAAAATATGAAGGTTTGAACGGAACAGAACTTGCGATTTCTGAGAGCCAAGAGAGAATGGCTGTCGTTGTTGCAAAAGAAGATGCTGACAAATTCGCTCATTTGAGTGCTGAAGAAAACTTAGAAGCAACAATAATCGCAGAAGTAACTGACGACGCGCACCTGACAATTTTGTGGCGCAACAAAAAAATTGTCGACTTGCCAAGAGAGTTTCTTGATTTAAATGGAGCAAAACGTGAACAAGATGTTTTGATTGAAGAGCAAAAAAATGTTGCTCCAACAATTTCAGGCTCAAAAGAGGCTTCGCTCAAAAATGCTTTTGAGAAATTGGTAAGCGACATAAATGTTTCTTCAAAAAAAGGACTTGTCAATCGCTTTGATTCAACGATCGGTGCTTCAACTGTAATTATGCCTTTTGGTGGCAAAACACAATCAACAATCAACCAAGCAATGGTTTCAAAGTTTCCAGTTCTTGGTAAAACTGAAACAGTTTCGGCTATGGCATGGGGCTTTAACCCCTATGTTTGTGAGGCAGATCCCTATGTTGGAGCCTACCTTTCTGTCGTCGAGAGTTTGACAAAACTTGTTTCTTCTGGCTTCGACTTAAAAACAGCCTATCTTTCTTTTCAGGAATACTTTGAAAAATTGAGAGATGAGCCTCTTCGTTGGGGAAAACCACTATCAGCTGTTCTCGGTGCTTTTTCAGCTCAAATTGACTTGAGCGTTGGAGCAATTGGTGGCAAAGATTCAATGAGCGGATCTTTTGACGACTTAGATGTTCCTCCAACTTTGATTTCCTTTGCAGTTGCAACTGGAAAAGCAGACAAAGTCATCACCAACGAAATTAAAAAAGTTGGCTCAAAAATTGTTATGCTGTCTCCAAAAAGACAACAAGGCTGCTCGATTAAATCGCTTTTGCCTGAAAAAGAGTCATTATTGTCTATTTTTAAACACGTTCAAAAAATGAATGTTATTTCTGCACAATCAGTTGGATATGGTGGTCCAGCTGAAGGCTTGGTGAACATGTGTGCTGGAAACAAAATTGGCATGGTTTTTGATGAAAGTGATGATTATTCTTGGCTCTTTGAACATTCCTATGGTTCAATCATTGTTGAGACTTCAGAAGACGAGACGGTTGAATCAAGCGACTTTGACATAAAAGTCATTGGGCACACGCAAGAAGCTTATCAATTCAACTTTCCGAAGGAAGTCGTCGAACTCAATGTTTTAAAAGAAAAGTGGGAGAGTGCACTAGATTCAGTTTATCAAAGGAAAATTGATGGCAAAAAGCTTGAACCATCGATTTTCAATGTTGCACCTCATTTATTGCATTCTAAAAACTCTTGCAAACCAAAAGTTGCAATACCAGTATTCCCTGGAACAAATTGCGAGTTTGACACTGCACTAGCATTCAATGAAGCTGGAGCGGAAACTGAAGTCTATGTCATCAAAAATCAAACAAGTGAAGACATTAAAAACAGCGTGAAAGATTTGGCTCATTTGATCAAAGAATCACAAATTCTAATGTTGCCTGGTGGCTTTTCTGGAGGAGATGAACCTGATGGATCAGCAAAATTGATCGCATCTTTTTTGCGTTCTCCTGAAATTTCATTTGAGATCGAAGAACTTTTGAATAAGCGAGACGGACTCATTCTTGGCATTTGTAACGGCTTTCAAGCGTTGATGAAGTTAGGCCTTCTTCCTTTTGGAGAAATTAAGGATTTAACGGAGGATGATGCAACGCTGACTTTCAACACGATCGCACGTCATCAATCTTGCCTTGTTGACACAAAAATAACTTCTGTTATGTCTCCTTGGTTGAGCAAATGTGAACTCGGTGCGATTGATAAAATTCCAATTTCACATGGTGAAGGTCGTTTTGTATGTTCAGATGAAACGCTAGAAAAGTTGAAAGATGCAGGTCAAATTTGTGCTCAATATGTCGACGTTTTTGGGATGTGTGACTCTTCGACAGATGTTAACCCGAATGGATCGGTTGCAAACATTGAGGCGATATGCTCACCAGATGGGCGCATTTTAGGAAAAATGGGACACAGTGAGAGGCGAGGGGATTTTCTCTATAAAAACGTCCCTGGACAAAAATTCCAAAAATTGTTTGAAGGTGGAGTGAGTTATTTCACAGAATAACTTGTAAAATAAGAGTTCATCAAAAATTCAAAAAAAGATAGGACTCTCAGATGACACATGCACACGACACATATGTTTCTCCTTTTTCAACGAGATACGCTTCGCCTGAAATGCAACATCTCTTTTCTGAAGAGAAGAAGTTTTGCACGTGGAGGCGACTTTGGATTGCACTTGCAAAAGCTGAAAAATCAGCAGGACTTGACATAACTGATGAGCAAATTGCTGAGCTTGAAGCACACGCACAAGACATAAATTATGAAGTTGCACAAGCACGAGAAAAGCAGGTCAGGCACGACGTGATGAGCCATGTTTTTGCGTATGGGGAGCAATGCCCGAAAGCTAAGTCGATCATTCACCTCGGTGCCACAAGTTGCTATGTTGGCGACAACACTGACGTTATCATAATGAGAGAAGCGCTTGAGCTTGTTATCAAAAAGCTTGTTTGTGTCATTTCTCACTTAAAACAATTTGCACTCGATAACAAAGATTTGCCATGTTTGGCATACACCCACTTGCAACCAGCTCAACTAACGACTGTTGGAAAACGTGCTACTCTTTGGGCATACGAGCTGTGTCTTGACTATGTTGCGCTAAAACGTGCTTATAGAGATTTGAAGCTTTTGGGAGTCAAAGGAACAACAGGCACTCAAGCAAGTTTTGTTGAGCTCTTCGATGGTGATGTTGAAAAAATTAAACATGTTGAAAAAATGGTTGCAAATGAGGTTGGCTTTGAAGAAGTTGTGCCTGTTTCTGGTCAGACCTACTCAAGAAAGTTTGATTTTTCAGTTCTTTCTGCTCTTTCGGGTGTTGCGCAATCAGCTAGCAAAATGTGCACAGACATAAGGCTCCTTGCATCATTTAAGGAGTTAGAAGAGCCTTTCGAGAAAAACCAAATAGGTTCTTCAGCTATGCCCTACAAACGAAATCCAATGAGAAGTGAGAGAGTTTGTGCACTTGCAAGGTATGTCATGTGTGATGTCTTAAATCCTGCAATAACCTCATCTTGTCAAATGTTTGAAAGAACGCTCGATGATTCTGCAAACAAAAGAATTGCTGTGTCCGAAGCATTTTTGGGTGTTGATTCAATTTTAAACATCTTGATAAACGTAACAGATGGGCTTGTTGTCTATCCAAAAGTAATCGAGTCGAGAGTCATGGCAGAGTTGCCGTTCATGGCTTCAGAAAACATTATGATGAAGGCAGTTAAAAAAGGTGGGGATCGTCAAGTATTGCATGAGATAATTCGCCAACATGCACAAGACGCTGCTGCAGTTGTCAAAAAGAAAGGCAAACGCAACGATCTCATTTCTCGAATTGAATCTGATGAGAGGTTTGGTCTTTCAAAAGAAGAAATTGAAGAATGTGTTGACCCGAAAGACTTCATAGGCCTTTGTCCTTTGCAGGTCGATGAGTTTTGCCAAGGCACGATTGACCCAATTCTTAAAGAAAATCCTTCTGCCACAGAAGTTAAAAGCGAGCTTCACGTCTAAGTAAATTTTAAAAAAAATGGACGACAAGCAACTGACATTTGACGAGGTGACTGAGGAAGTCACGCAAGAGATAGCAGACAAGCATTATATGTCTGCTAGAAATCTTTTGCTGACTCAAAATGAAGCTGACATAGCTGAGATTTTGGAAGAAGTAGGAGACGCGCTCGGCATTGAAAAAACTGTTGCAATGTTTAGGATGCTTCCAAAGGACGTCTCTGTTGAGGTTTTCTCGTTTCTTGATTCTGAAGAGCAAACTGCGATCATTCAGGCAATCAACGATAAAGAAATAACTTACATCCTAGACGAACTTGACTTTGACGACAAAATTGACGTGTTAGAAGAGTTGCCTGCCAACATCGTTGACAAAATTCTGATGAAAACTCCAAAAGAGGAGCGAAAACTGATAAACACTTTTCTTAACTATCCTGACGACTGCGCCGGCACTTTGATGACGCCAGAATATGTGTCGTTGCAAAAAGACATGACAGTTGATGAAGCGCTTGCGCAAGTAAAAAAGGAGGGGATAGATTCGGAGACGATATACACTTGCTATGTCAAGGATTTTGGTAGAAAGCTGATTGGGATCGTGTCGCTGAGAAGTCTTGTTTTGGCAGATGGTGACACACATCTTACCGATCTTATGAACTCCGACGTTGTGTCAGTTGGTGTCTATGATGACCAAGAAAAGGTAGCAGAAGTTTTTAAGAAATATGGCTATCTCGCAATCCCTGTTGTCGATTCGGAGCACAGGATCGTTGGGATCATCACGTTTGACGACATCTTGGACGTCATCGAAGACGAGGCAACAGAAGACATCGAGAGAATGGCTGGTGTCATGTCGGGAGACTCCGCAGGCGATGAATACCTAGACATTTCAGTAATGCAACATGTAAAAAATCGTTTGCCATGGCTTTTGTTTTTGACAGTTTCTGCAATGATAACAGGCTCAATCATTGCTCATTTTGAAAATGTGCTCTCTCAAGTGATAATACTTGTTGCCTATCTTCCACTTTTGATGGGAAGCGGCGGAAATTCGGGTTCACAAGCCGCCACACTTGTCATTCGTGGTCTTGCAGTTGGAGACATTGACACGAAAGATTATGCAAAAGTGATGTGGAAAGAGGCAAGAATAAGCTTGATCGTCGGCGTCACGTTGAGTTTTTTCAACATGTGCAAAGTAATTTTTATCGATCAAGAATCAGTCATGATCGGTCTCACTGTCGCAGTGTCTCAAATAATAATTGTGTTTTTTGCTAAGATGTTGGGTGGTCTTTTGCCAATCGCTGCAAAACGCGTTGGCATCGACCCAGCACTCATGGCATCTCCGATGATTTCTTCGATTTCAGACATGTTTTCAGTAATAACCTATCTTTTGTTATCTAGTGCGTTTCTTGGGCTTTCGATATAGCAATCAAGCTATATTTTTTATATAGACGCTAGATTTTTATTCTTGCTCGTTAACTCTAAGACCGCAAGTGAAATAGTCTATTCCGCTGTCAACTCTTGCAAGAGAGCCAGTTCCTGAAGCATGAACATAAGTGTTTCCTTCCAGGAAAATTCCAACGTGTTCTTGTGAGGAGTTTCCTGGATTTTCCATAAAGAGAACATCTCCGCGAGTTAAATCTTTTTTGTCGATGTTAGACAACTTGCTAAATTGAGCGGATGTGTTCCCTCCGATCTCTGAGTTGTCATAGGCTCGATAAACCATGGAAGTAAATCCTGAGCAGTCTGCCCCTGTTTCTCCTTTGCCACCCCAAACATAAGGAGTGCCAACGTAATATAGTGCAACGTCGATTAAATAATCGTCACTTAACTCTTTATCTGCAAGCTCTCTTCCTTCTTTGAAGTTTTGCGAGCTATGCGAATCAATATAATCTTTTAATTCTTGCGAAGTTGAAGGCAGAGAATCGTTTATGTGATATGCCGCATCGATCAATTCGGACTTTGCTTGTTCAATGTGAGAATTGACCTCGTCAAGGATGGCTTGCTTTCTTTGCATTTCTTGTCTGACATCGTCAGAAACTTCTTTTAGATATTCGAGCGTTGAGCCGAGATATTTTTTTAAGTTCAAAGTTTCAGTCATGTTGTCGTCCAAAATGAGAGATGCTAACAACTTTCCTGAATAATTCTGTTTATAGGCGCTAGCAATCGCTTTGTCAAGCTTTCCTTGCTTTTCAGAAATGATAGAGTCCTGTTCTTCAAGTTGAGAGAGAATTTCAGTTTTTTCTTTCAATGAATTTGCATACGCGTTATATTTTTCAGTGTATGATTCATTTGCTTTTTTGACAGCTTCTTCCCATTTCTCAAACTCAAGCTTGACTTTTGCATCGCGCTCTTCAATAGTGTAGCAATCATCGTTCTTTTCGCCTTTGTGCGTCTTGCCTTCAATGTCGCTATAGCGCTTAACATCATAATGCTCTGGGTTGACACAATCCTTGACGTCATCAATTGCAAAAGCGCTTAGTGGCAAAATGAGAATCGTTGCGATGACGATTGCGAGAATTGCAATCGTTCTCAGAGCAAAAGCATCATGTTTTTCTTGTTGTTTTTTAGAATTTTTCATACTTGAAATTTAATACAAATTTGAACTCAAATAAATATAACAAACATGTTTTTTTGGGAACGTAAGCAACACTTTATTTACACCACTTGGGTGATCAAAATAAATTGTGTAACTTTAGGAAGTTTAGTAACATATAAAAGCAAATGAAAAAAGTTCAAGCATACACCGACGGTTCATCTCTTGGCAATCCAGGTCCTGGTGGGTTTGGAGCAATTCTCACATTTGTAGATTCTAACGATGTTGAACACGTTCGAGAAATTTCTCAAGGTTATCAATTGACAACAAACAGCCGAATGGAGATTATGGGCGTTTTGGAAGTTCTAAAAGCTTTGAAGCAACCATGTGAAGTGACGATTACATCTGATTCTAAATATGTCGTTGATGCATTTGAAAAGAAGTGGCTCGATTCATGGTCTAAGCGAGGGTGGAAAAAGGCAGATAAAAAGCCAGTTTTAAACCAAGATCTTTGGAAGCAAATCATTAAATTAAGAGACGAACACTTCGTTCACATGAAATGGGTAAAAGGACACGCAGGTCATCCAATGAATGAAAGATGTGATGAGCTTGCCAGAACAGCCGCTTCAAAAGACGATCTTTTGGTAGATGAAGGCTATAAAAACCGTTAATTTTTTACTATCTCTAAATTGGGTGGCTCTCAACCAATTTTATGGTTGCCAAGGTTACTAAAAAAACTAAATTTCACCTTTTCAAAAGAAAAATTCCCACACGCAAAAAAGTTGCGCAACTAATTAAAGAGCTCTTTTGATATATTAAAATCAATTAAACGAATAATTATTCTTTTATAAGGAAATGGTGTCAGACATGAAATGTGCGAATTGTGGATCAGAATTAAAAGTCGGTGCAAGGTTTTGTGCTAATTGCGGGACAAACGTCACGATGCAGACACCGCAATTCACTCAATTTGAATCACAGACGCCAGTTGCCGTTGCGACAACAGAGGAATTGTCGAGCGGACCAGTGCTTTATAAAAGAAACAATCAGAAAACAGTTGCAATAGCTTGCATGATAGTCATTGGTATCGTTGTCATTGCTCTCATTTCTCTTTTCATCTGGAAGTCTTCAGCGCCGAAGGAACTGAGTCTTGAAGCTGACACAATCAAAGATGAAGCTTTAAGAAACACTCTTGTTGTTCAATATGACAAAGACGGCGACGGGAAGCTTTCCGAAGAGGAGCTTGGTGAAGTTCAAAGTTTGGAACTCGATGCTGGTGACGAATATGACTACATCTATATGTTTTGGAATTTACGCTCGTTAACAGTCAAAAACTCAGAGATAACGTCGCTCGATTTGTCAGAAAATTCTAATCTTGAGAGAGCCGATCTCAGGGAAGGTGAGAGTTTGGTCAAGGTAAAGTTGCCTTCAATGAAAGATTATGACAACGTTGTTGTACCAAAAAACCCTGATGTTGATATCGATATTCCGTCCAATTCTGAGTATGAAGTGAAGTATGTGCCGAAAAAGGTGACAGAGAGCACAATCAACACATCTCAATATGGCAACTCTTCAAAAACTGTCACCTACACTCAAGACGTTCAATCTGCAACGAGGGTCAACAGTTTAACCATTCAGGAACAAGGAATGGCGGATCAAACCTTCACATATTCTTATGACAATTTAGGAAGAGTTTCTTCGTGGGGAGGAACAAAAGACATAATTTATGACGACAACAATCAAGTTAAATCGGAATCCTCACAAGTCAACAGCCCAATCTACACAACGCTAAATGCCGCATACGAAGACGACAGAGACGTATTAAACCTGTCCGCGCCAAGTTCAACTTCGGGCACTTCTACTGAACTTAAACAAGAAAATGGTGCACTGTCAATTGTTGATTCAAGAACTTCAAACAAAACAGGATATTGGAAGTTCGATGGAGAAAAGCTGAGTGAAGCAACTCTTCATCTTGGAACAAACGGTGCATGCTACACAAAGTGGAATTATTCATGGAATGGAAATCGTGCAGAATCTCTTAAATTAACACTTTTGGATAACGATTACGGATCTGTATCCAACCTAACAAGCATAGAAGCTTACAATTCGATGAATGTGGGTGCGACCGAAAACATTTCGTTTGAATATGATGGCAACAACTTGGTGAAAGCGACTTATTCGAGTGGATTTGAACAATTCTTCACTTACGATTCTCATGGCAACGTTGTGAGCGTCACTTCAACTGGGACGCCTGCAGGTCTAAGCATGGACTTCACAACAAACTGCACCATCGAGTATGAAATAGTTTTCGCTAAGAAAAATTCAGAAGCCTTGAACTTTTTGACTGTGCCAGGTCAAAACAATTCAGGAATTTTCAATAATTGTTCTAAGGTGAGAGGGATAACGCTTGTCGGCACGGTGTCTCTATACACTGCATTCACGCAAGACTTCACTGGCAAATTTTGGTGGGATGAGGAAAACGTTGTCAATAGTCAAGTTGAAAAAGCACAATTGTCAAAAAATGCAAAGAGTGTTGAAAATTCAACTGAGGATAATAAGTCCCAAGTTGACCCAGTGCAAGAAAAGAAGACGCAACTCATAAATGAAGGTTATGACGTTTATGAAGGGACGATGCAAGTCTACACTTCCTACGATGATAAGAGCATTTATGCCATAACTTTAGACGAAGAAGTCACTGTATCGAGCTATATGATGGTTAATGGTAAAGCATATGGTGAAACTACTACCAAAATTTTTACCATTGGAACGGACTTTTATTATTCGCAACTTGGTGGAAAAGTTCCAGTTGGGACGCGTGTTTTGTTTGCAGGAGATCCTCCATATTGTCAGCAACGAATGTTTACTGGCGAAGTTGTTGGCAAAAACGAAGAGAATCTCGGATTAATGGCAAAAGGCAAAGTCGTTAACCTTGAAACGATGGAGGAAGTGTCAGTTGGAAGCGATTTTAACTAAACTGCACAGGAGCTTTCGAGTTTTTGAGTAAGTTTTTTTAAGGAGATGCGATAAAAACTTAGTCTATTTTTAAAAATTTTAAATTTCTCAGAAACATTTTTCTTTAATTGATATATAATCTTAATTAGTATATGTTCTTAATAAGGAATGTTATAAATGTCAATGAGAAGAAATACAATTCAAAGGGATTTGGTCAAGCAGGCTGTTTATGACTTAAAGAGCCATGTGACAGCTGATGAGTTGTATGAATTCTTGAAATCTAAACATCCATCAATTGGTAAAGGGACAGTTTATCGCAACTTGGAAGTTTTGGTCGAAGAGGGTAGTGTCAGAAAAGTGGAAGTCCCAAGTGGACCTGCTCGCTATGACTTCACTCTCAAAAATCACTACCACGTCAAATGTGTTGAGTGCGGTGATGTTTTCGATGTCGACATGGATGAAGTGTGTGGCTTGATAGACAAAATTCACGACACTCATGGAATGGATTTTTTGACTTATGACATCGCTTTTAAGGGCGTTTGCAAGAATTGTAAGATGAAAAAAGGAGTATGTTAAAAATGGCAAACAAATATGCTGGAACACAGACAGAGAAGAATTTGCAAGAAGCATTTGCAGGAGAATCTCAAGCGAGAAATAAATACACATATTTCTCAAAAGTTGCAAAAAAAGAAGGCTATGAGCAAATGTCTGCAATTTTCTTAAAAACTGCAGAAAACGAAAAAGAACATGCAAAGATGTGGTTTAAAGAGCTCGAAGGCATCGGCGACACAAAGCAGAACTTAAAAGCAGCTGCGGAAGGCGAGAACTTCGAGTGGACTGACATGTATGACAACTTTGCAAAAACAGCTGAAGCTGAAGGATTCCCCGAGCTTGCTGAGAAATTCAGAGGAGTTGGCGCAATTGAGAAAGCGCATGAAGAGAGATATCGCGCACTTTTGAACAACATTGAAACCTCTCAAGTGTTTGAAAAGAGTGAAGTTAAAGTTTGGGAGTGCAGAAACTGTGGTCACATCGTCGTTGGCACAAAGGCACCAGATGTTTGCCCAGTATGCAACCATCCTCAAAGCTACTTTGAAGTTCGCGAAGAAAACTATTAAACCAAAAAACTCTTTTTAAGAGTCTTCAAACCTGTTCGAAAAATCGCCATTTTGCAAATGTGATCTGGCGATTTTTCCTATTTATTTAAACTTAATTCTTATAAATTTTTTTTTATTTTTTCTTGATATTGAATTCTTTTCCTATATAATAAAAAGGCTTGTTTATTCATCACACATGCGAAAGCGACTTGTTTCTTGCTAGTGACCAAACAAAAAAGGTTGCGAGAACAGGGGAGACCTTTTGCAGAGGACTAACGAATGGAGTAGATTTTATGACAGAGAAGATTACTATTAATTCGCTCATTGAAGCAGGATGTCATTTTGGACACCAAACAATGAGATGGAATCCAAAGATGAAAGAATACATCTTTGGAAAACGTGGAGACATCCACATCATCGACCTCAAGAAAACACTTGTTGCGCTCGATGAGACCTACACTTTTGTTCGCGAGCTTTCAGCTCAAGGAAAAACAATTTTGTTTGTTGGAACAAAAAAGCAAGCTCAAGAAGCAATTGCTGATGCTGCAAACAAATGTGGAATGCCTTATGTCAACGCTCGTTGGCTCGGTGGTTTCTTGACTAACTTTGAAACGATTCGCAAACGTGTTAATCACATGGAAAAGCTCGAAGCAGAAGAGGCTGATGGAAGCGCTTCGATGTTCACAAAAAAGGAACAAATTCTTCGCAAAAAAGAATTGACTAAATTGCAGACAAACCTAAACGGCATCCGCAACATGGAAAAAGTTCCTGATGCAATTTTTGTTATCGATTCAGCTCGTGAAGACATTGCTGTTAGAGAGGCTGTTCGTCTTAACATTCCAATCATTGGAACAATTGACACGAACTGCGACCCTGACAACATCACTCTTGGCATTCCAGCAAATGACGACTCAATCGGAAGCGTTAAGTTGCTTTGTGATTTTGTATCTGACGCTGTTTTGGCAGGAACGGAAGCTGTTGTCACAGCGCAAGAGATGATTGAAGAGAACAAATAGGCTAAATGATTGCCTAATCAAAACAAGTTTTAGGAGAAAAGAATAATATGGCAGAAATAACAGCAAGTCTCGTTAAAGAGCTTCGTGAAATAACAGGTGCAGGAATGATGGAGTGCAAAAAAGCACTCACAGAAGCAGAAGGAGAGATTGAAGCAGCAATTGACGTTTTGCGCACTCGTGGTCTTGCAGCTGTTGCAAAAAAAGCTGGTAGGGCAACAAATGAAGGAACAATTGTTGCTGTGACAACGCCTTCAAACAAAGATGGTGTTTTGGTTGAGTTGAAATGCGAAACTGACTTTGTTGGCATGAACGAAAAGTTCCATGCCTACGCTGAAAAAATTGCCCAGGCAGCTCTTTTGTCTGGCGATGATGTCAGTGTTGACAACATTTCAGATTGTGTTTTAGATGGAGAAAAAGTCTCTGACATCTTGACTGATTGCATCCATGTTATGGGTGAAAATTCTGAGATTTCACGAGTTTCAAAAGTTCATGCAGACGGCATTGCTTCCTACATTCACGGTGGCGGTAAAATCGGCGTCCTTGTGACATTTAAGCTAAACGACGCAATCGATCCAGCAGAGGATGGATTTGTTGCATGTGCTCGTGACGTTGCAATGCAAATTGCTGCAACAAACCCAGTTGCTGCTAAGCGCGAAGATGTCACAGAAGAGGTTCGCAATCACGAAATGGAGATCTACAAAGCACAAGCAGCTGAATCGGGAAAGCCTGAAGAAATCCAGACAAAAATTGCTGAGGGAAGAATGCATAAGTTCTATGCAGAAAACTGCCTTGTTGAACAAGCTTTTGTCAAAGATCCAGATTTAAGCGTTGCTGAATATGTCGACAAATGCGCCAAAGAATTGGGCGGGGAGATGAAAGTTGACAGCTTTGTGCGCATCGCACTTGGCGAGTAATGTCATCCTATAACAATTTTTAATTTTTTAAGAGCTGAGGTGTTTTATCCTTCAGCTCTTTTTCTATAATATAGCTATGCTTTTTGAAGAGGTTTAATTATTGAATAAAACTGACGAACATATTCTTGTTCATGGCAATCAAACGCTCGCTGGCAGCATCAGGGTTAGTGGTGCAAAAAATTCTGCCTTAAAACTGATGGCAGCAAGCGTGTTGGCAAGTGGAGTGACAACTCTTCACAACATTCCAAAAATTTCTGACATCGAAGTCATGAGTGAAGTTCTTCGTTTCTTAGGTTGCAAAGTCAAAAGAGTTGAGCACACTTTGACAATTGACGCACGAGACATCTACATCTGGCAAACACCCTATTCTCTTGTTTCAAAGATGCGTGCTTCAATTTCAATTCTTGGACCCTTGATCGGTCGTTTTGGCAAAGCAAAAGTTGCAATGCCTGGTGGATGTCAAATTGGAGCAAGAAAAATAGACATGCATTTGATTGGTCTTGCTCATCTCGGTGTCAAAATCGAAAACGATCATGGGCAGATTCTTGCGACAACTGATGAGAGTTTCAAAGGAGCCGATGTTGTTTTAGACTTTCCAAGTGTCGGTGCAACAGAAAACACACTCATGGCAGCTGTCGTTGCAAAAGGAACAACAATCATAGAAAACGCAGCATGTGAGCCTGAAATCGTTGATTTGGCAAACATGCTAAATGAGATGGGTGCTCGCGTGAGTGGGGCTGGCACAAACGTAATAACAATCGAAGGTGTCTCAAGACAAGACCTTCACCCCTGTGAACACACTTGCATTGGTGACAGGATTGAAGCTGGAACTTTTCTCGCAGGTGGAGCACTCACGAAAGGCCCGCTTCGAGTTGAAGGAATAAACCCATCATCGCTTTCAGTCGCATTAATGAAACTTCGCTCTTTTGGTTGCGAAGTTGAGACAGAAAATGATGCAATAACAGTTAAAAGAACAGGAGAACTCGTTCCTTCGGACATCCAAACGCTCCCTTTTCCAGGATTTCCAACTGATCTGCAAGCTCAATTCATGCTTCTTGCCAATTATGCAAATGGAATCTCAATAATAACTGAAAATGTCTTTGAAAACAGATTTATGTTTGCTTCTGAGTTAATGAGGATGGGTGCCGACATAACAATCGACGACCAACACGCTGTCGTGCACGGACCTTCTCCTTTGTCAGGTGCTCCAGTGTCTGCAACTGATCTTCGCGCTGGCGGAGCACTTGTTCTTGCAGGAATTATGGCGCAGGGCTACACAGAAGTTTTTAACATCGAACACATTGACAGAGGATATGAAGATTACGTCGGAAAGCTTTCTTCCCTTGGAGCGAAAGTGGAAAGAGTGAGTCAGTAAAGTCAATTATGCCAAACCAACCAAGACACGGGACATACTATCGAGAATCCTATGCGATGAAGCGCTCAAAAAGGAATGCACGCAAGAAAAAAATTGTTATAGCTTTTGTTTGTGTTCTCATTTTGATTATCGCTATCTCTATCGGCTTTTTCGCCTATAACAAAATCGTAAATGACAAACTGTCATTTAACGGATCAAACGCGGCGCAAGCACTGACAAAAACGAGCGACGCCTCGGTTTCCTACACTTTAATAAAAGTTGATGCTGGAAAAGATGAATCTGTCAGCGCTTCTTATGACACAAAAGAGCGACGAGAACTCTATTTCATGATGAGAACAGATGTGACAAATTCGACTCTATCGTTCATTTATTTCCCAACTGACTTGAAAGTCACTTTGAGTGATAAAAAAGTTCATCCTTTGTGGCAAGCAACAAACTATGGAGGAGATGCTGAGCTGATTAGCGTTTTGAGTGATTATTGCGATGTTAAAATTAATCACTTCATTGAAGCACAAGGAGATGACCTTGCTAAACTCGTTGACAACATCGGTGGCATCACAGTTAACTTGGGAACTGAGCTTGACGATCCACATGCTGGGACGCAAACATTGCGCTCAGGAGATGTCACGCTAGACAGTCAATCAACAAAAACGTTGTTGCGAACGAGAAGCGTCCTTGGCTCAAACGACACAATTTCAAAAAACTTGACTTCTTTTGCTTCTTCATTGATGACGAAAATGACAACTTCTGGAGGTTTTGATCTTGCAAATGTCATCGATCAATTTGCTGAAGGTGCAGCTACAGATTTAAAGGCATCTGATTTCACAGACTTTGCATCAAAATTTTCTAACAAACAAGTCACGATAAATGACACATCAATTCCAGGAACTTCATCGAAATCGACTGACACATCAGAAACTGTTTTTTCTGCGCGTGCAAGTGAGACTTCACAGATTTTAGAAAAATTCAAGGCTGGAGAAGACCCTCGAGACACCAACAAGCTGACGAGCGACTTTGACAAGAGCCAAGTGCATGTTGAAGTGAGAAATGGTGCTGGAATAACTGGAGCTGCAAGTGCTTGCAAAACTTTTCTGGAATCAAAAGGTTATGCGCTTGATGGTGCAGGAAACGTCAATGATGCGACAACATATGAAGAGACTTTGATCGTCTATCTCGGCGATGAATATGAAAATGCTGCAAACGCAATCGTTAACGAGCTTGGATGTGGAAGAGTGGTTAATGGTGGCGACTATTACACAAGCACTTCAAATATAATCGTCATAATCGGTCTTGATTGGTCAGCGACATCATAGTTTTTGTGCTAACATTAAAAGCGTTTTTAATCACCTCGTTTTAGTAGGAGGAAAATAAAATGTTTGATAAAGAGCAAATTCAAGCTGCACTTGATGAAATTCGTCCAGCGTTGCAGGCTGACGGTGGAGATGTTGAGCTCGTTGACATCGCTGAAGATGGTGTTGTCACAGTTCAGCTTCAAGGAGCATGCCATGGCTGTCCGATGTCTCAGCTAACCCTTTCAAATGGTGTAGAGCGCATTTTAAGGGATCGTGTCAGCGACGACATCCGTGTCAAGAGTGCTGACATGCCTGAAGGTTTTGATCCCCAAGAGTTCTTTAATTCTTTTTATCAATTTGACGAAGAAGAAGTTGAAGAGGAAAACAAATCTGAATAGTTAGCATATGCTAACTTCTTCAATTAAATGCTAAATGAAATCTATCAACACCTAGACCCAGTAGCTTTTGCTATTGGGCCTTTTTCTGTCAGGTGGTATGGTCTTGCCTACCTCGCAGGCTTCATTCTTGCTGGCATAATCATCTACAAAACTGCAAAACGATGGAAAGTGAACTTGGATGTCGATTCTCTCTCAACAATAATAATTGCTGTTGTTGTTGGAATTTTGATCGGTGGCAGGTTGGGCTATTGCATTTTTTATGGAGATGGTTACTATTTTCAAAATCCACTTGAAATTTTGCACGTCAATAACGGAGGAATGAGCTTTCATGGAGCTCTTGTTCTGGGAAGCGTTGCAGGGATTCTTGCTTGCAGAAAGTTAAAGATGCCCATTTTAACTTTTGCAGACCTTGCGTGCGTCGGTGTTCCTCTTGGACTTTTTTTTGGAAGACTTGCAAACTTTGTCAACGGTGAGCTTTGGGGAGCACCAACTGACCTCCCGATAGGTGTTGTTTTTGGAGGAAGTGCTGGTGGAATTGCTAGGCACCCAACGCAACTCTACGAAGCTTTTTTAGAAGGCATAGTAATTTTTATTGTCATGTTTTTTCTGTCAAGAAAAACTCCACCTAGGCATCAAGGAACATTTTCTGGACTGTTTCTCGTTTTATATGGAGCATTTCGAATAGCAGTTGAGTTTGTTAGAGAACCCGATGTTCAAGTTGGTTATCTTTATGGTGGCTGGCTCACAATGGGAATGGTGTTGAGTGTTCCTTTGATAATTGTTGGAGTCGCTCTTCTCTTTTATGCCAAATTAAAAAAACGAGAGCAATGTGGAATTAAAAGTCAAGTAGAATTATATGAACCGATTAAAAAAGGAGTCAAAATGTTGAAATTTTATAAATGTAATCATTGTGGTAACGTTGTTTTGAAGCTTGTTGATGGCAAAGCTCCAATGACGTGTTGCGGGGAAGTCATGGAGGAGATGGAGCCAAACACAAGTGGCGCTGCTCCTGAGAAGCACATGCCAGTCGTTAACAAATTTGATGACAGAGTCGAAGTTGAAGTCAGCGAGGTTGAACACCCAATGACTGAAGAGCATATGATCGATTTCATTGTCATTGACAAAGGTTGTGGCACCTACATAAAGCCACTTGATCCTGGCAAGCCAGCTCAAGCGAAGTTTTACACAAAGCATCCAGGTGCAGTTAGGGCAGTTTATGAATATTGCAACCTTCATGGTCTTTGGAAGAAAGACATGCAAGAATAAAGAGATTAACTCAACTCTTTTAACAATCAATTAACTTTATTTAAGCCTCTTTGGTCGATATACTTAAAGGGGCTTATTTGTTTATAAATTTTTAAATGTTAGATTAAAGGATTAACAATGAAAGAAATCGGATATTACAACGGTGAAATCGGAAATTTGAGTGAAATGAAAGTTCCGATGGGGGACAGAGCACTTTATTTTGCAGATGGCTGCTATGATGCAACGATGGTTAAAAATGGCAAGGTGCACAATTGGCAAGCTCATGTCGATCGATTTTTCAATTCGGCTCGCCTATTGCGAATTGATCTTCCTTACACAAAGGATGAATTAAAGGCAGAATTTGACAAATTGATTGAGAAATTCGATGACGATGAAGGATTTCTTTATTGGCAAGCGAGCAGAGGGACAGCTCCAAGAAACCACGCGTTTCCTGAAGGTGTGAAACCGAATCTGATGATAACTCTAACTCCTCACGGGACAACGCCAACAACGAACGAGTTCAAAGCTATAACAGTTGAAGACAAGCGTTTTACATATTGCAACATAAAAACTTTGAACCTTTTGCCAAACTGCCTTGTCACTCAACGTGGCAAGGAGGCAGGGGCTAATGAAATAATTTTCGTTAGAGATGGCTATGTCACTGAGATGGCACATTCAAACGTTTCATTTTTGGTCGATGGTGTTTTTGTTCATCATCCATTTGATGACAAAATTTTGCCTGGAATTTCACTTAAAAACATGATTGCTGCTTGTAAGAAGATGGGGATTCCAGTTGAGGCTCGCGCTCTAACACAAGTTGAAGCAATGAATGCTGATGAACTCATCGCATCAAGTTCTTCAACTTTCTGTTGCAGGATCAACACTGTCGACAACATCCCAGTTGGTGGCAAAGATTTGGAACTTTTCAAAAAAATCCAAACTTCAGTTTATGAGGAATATGAACAAGACACAATCTAGGTTTTGTTATCATTAATATATACGTTTAATTAATTAATTAATTAAGGAGTTTATTTAGACTTTGGAAGCAATGAGCTTGACACTTTTTCTTGTTTTGTCCGTCTTGCTCTCTGCTGTAATCGACAAATTCATTAATCACGTTACTTTGCCCTTGGTTCAAATTGCCATGGGCATTTTTATTGCTCTTTTTGCAAAAAATGGAATCAAGGTTGAGCTCGACCCTGACTTGTTTATGATTCTGTTCATAGCTCCTCTTCTCTACATTGAAGCAAAACACGCTGACAAAATGTCTCTATGGAAAAACTTAACTCAGATTTTGTGGCTTGCGATTGGGCTTGTTGTTTTGACTTCCATAACAATTGGTGTCACACTTCACTTCATCGCTCCTGCCGTTTCAATTTGGGCAGCCCTCGCCCTTGGAGCTGCTCTTGGACCGACAGACGCAGTCGCTGTGACGTCAGTATCAAAAACAACAAACATACCAGAAAAAGTCTTTTCAGTTTTAAAAGGCGAGCTCCTTTTAAATGATGCCTCGGGCATCGTTATGTTCCAAGTCGCTCTCGCAGCGGTCACTGTTGGCACAATCAATCCTATCAATGTTGGAGTCAATTTTCTAATTGAATTTTTTGGTGGGCTAGGGGTTGGTCTAGCAATTGGAGTTGCTTCTAAGTTTTTCTTGAAAATGATGTGGGAAAAGGGTCTTGACTCAACTGTATTTCATGTTCTTTTTGAGATTTGCACGCCCTTTTTGGTATATCTGCTTTCCAGTTCAATACACGTTTCTGGAATCATAGCAGTTGTCGCTGCAGGTCTTGTTGATCCAATTCAAAATTCGCCTGTTAGCCCAGCAACATCGCGCATGAACATTGTTTCAGAAAGTGTGTGGGACGTTTTTTCTTTTGTTTTGAATGGCATCGTTTTTGTTTTGCTCGGAACACAAATTCCAACTGCAATGTTTTACGCGTGGGACGATGCAAGCATTTCGAATGAAGTGTTATTGTTGTGCATTTTGTGCGTAACTTTTATCTTGCTTCTAACGCGTTTCGCTTGGTGCTACCTGGCAGTTAAGAGAAGAAAAGAAGACTTTTTTGATGATTCGATTTCGCTAACCAGACAGGCTCTTATTATGACTTTATGCGGAGCGAAAGGAACGATTACTCTATCAATTTTGTTCACTTTGCCATTTGTGTTGTCGACGGGAGAGATTTTTAAAGCTCGTGACATGATAATTTTTATAGGTTGCGGTGTTATCGTGATAACATTGCTTCTTGCAACTTTCCTTCTTCCAATTTTGGCACCTAAGGAGAAAATTAGTGAGACTCAAGAAGAAGAGAGAGAAAACTTCTATCTTTGCCTTCAAATCGTTTTGAGAGAGGTCATCTATCAGTTAACAGCTTCTGAGAATGACTTAAACAGGCGAGCTACAAGGCAAGTCATCGATGACTATCAAAAGCGACTCGATAAAGCAAAAGAATTCACTGACGATGACGATGAAGGAACTGTTGAACTCAGAATTAAAGTTGCAACGTGGGAACAGCAAAAAGTTGAAGAAATGGTTGAGGCGGGAGAAGTCAGTGAGGATGTTGCTGATAAATATATCGATATGCTCAGTCGCATAAAGAAAATTTTGAGGCATGGTTCAAAGTTTATTACGAGTGATGAAACTTACGCAAGAAGCAGGTCTGTTGCGAGAAGATGGAGGCGTCGAGCATTGCGTTTGATGCATCAAAAAACTCAAGACGAAAATTCATCTGAGATGAGGGACTTAAGGGTGAAGGTTGAGCGCTATGCAATCGATAGGCTAAAAGATGAGATGGCAGAAGTGGGAGACACTCAAGGAATAACAACAGAGCATGCAGCTCACCTGATCGTTGAATACGAGAGAAACTTAGCAGCAATAACACAATCTGTTCCAACTGTGACAACTGCAATTCGGGCAGTGGACGCAGTTGATGACGTGCGTGCCTTTGCTTACCGCGTTGAGCTAAACAAAATTGATGAGCTTCAAGAGGCTGGCAAGTTGTCGCGACA
The DNA here is from genome assembly GCA_963592435.1 of Oribacterium sp. GTDB lineage: Bacteria > Actinomycetota > Coriobacteriia > Coriobacteriales > Eggerthellaceae > Phoenicibacter. Next base: position 32,397 of record CAVAWT010000001.1, read on the forward strand.
ATCTGCTCGAAAAATGCGCGACAACGTTGCTTTGATGGAGCTTGAACTTCAAGGTGCGATTTAATAAATCATCCCCATCGCTTGCTTGACTTTTTTAAGCGTCTCTTCTGCGATTTTGTTAGCTTTTTTGTTTCCTTCCATGAGTATCTCATGGATATCTTCATCTTTCCCTTCCATTTCGTGACGTTTTTCCCTAACTGGGGCAAGGTAGGAATTGACGGCTTCGGTGACGTAGGCTTTGAGAGCCCCACACCCTGAATCTCCAATTTCTTCAGCAATATCAGTTTCACTTCTTCCCGTACAAAGGGCAGCTGTTGTGAGGAGTGCTGAGACTCCAGGTCGATTTTCTGGATCAAACGTTATGTGTCTGTCAGAGTCAGTTTTGGCCTTCTTTATCAATTTAGCAGTTTCTTCTTCAGTGTTTGAAAGTGCAATTGAGTTTCCATAACTCTTAGACATCTTTCTTCCATCGAGCCCTGGCAATTCAACTGTGTTTGTCAAAAGTGCAACAGGCTCAGTGAAAACTTTTCCATAACGTTCGTTGAATCTTCGAGCTATGAGCCGTGTTTGTTCTATGTGGGGGAGCTGGTCTTTTCCGACAGGAACAATGTTAGCGTTGCAAAACAAAATGTCGCAAGCTTGGTGCACTGGATATGTCAAAAGAAGCCCTGATAAGGTGTGCCCACTTGCTTCTTGTTCAGCCTTTACTGTCGGATTTCTCAAAAGTTCAGCTTCTGAAACAAGCGATAAGAAAGGAAGCATTAGTTGATTTTGCGCTGGCACTGCAGAGTGAGTGTATATAATAGTTTTTTCAGGGTCGATCCCACAAGCGATGTAGTCAATAACCATGTTTTTAACATTGTCGGCAATGTTTTGAGTTGTGTCACGATCAGTAATAACTTGATAATCGGCGATCAAAACGTTTGTTTTAACACCCATATTTTGCAAATTAACTCGTTCAATGATTGTTCCAAAATAGTGACCCAGATGCAGGCGCCCTGTTGGTCTATCTCCAGTTAAAATCGTGTATTTTTCTGGATGCTGCTCAACATCAGCGCGAGTTTTGTCGCTAATTTCTTTTTGTTTTAAAAAAGTGTTTGACTCTTTTGACATCTGTTAACTCTCCTTTGAAAGCTTTAGTTTTGAACTTTTAATTATATTAACACTCATCGTCTTTACTGGTGTTATTAACACATTTGAAATTTTTAAAATTTTCTCTACACTTTAGCACTCTACTGTGATAAAGTATTTAGTGTAGTTTATTTGTTTTATTGGAATAAAAAAGGAGATAGTAAAAATGAAAACAGATGCTCTAAAAACAAAATTGATTGGAATTCTTGCAGTTGTTCTTTGTGGTCTACTTGCATTTTCGATGTTTGGGTGCTCGTCAAAAAGTTCAACGACTTCATCATCGAATTCAAAAACGAAGCTAATTGTTGGTTTTGATCAATCATATCCACCATATGGTTTCATTGGTGATGACGGACAATACACAGGATTCGATCTCGATCTTGCAAAAGAAGTTTGCGAGATGCAAGGATGGGATATTGAATTAAAGGCAATTGATTGGGATGCAAAAGACGCGCTTTTGGAGCAAGGTCAAATTAACTGCATCTGGAATGGTTTTACGATGGAAGGTCGCGAAGGGAAGTATGCCTTTAGTGAGCCATATATGTTAAACAAACAAGTTGTTGTTGTTAAAAGCGATTCAAACATTTCAAAGCTTGATGACTTAAAAAGCAAAGTCGTCATAACTCAAACAGAAAGTGCCGCGCTTGAGGTTTTGGAAGGTGATCAGAAGTCAGTTGCAGACACATTTTCTCGCCTCGACACAATTTCTGATTACAACAATGCTTTTATGCAACTCGATTCTGGTGCTGTGGATGCTGTTGCATGCGACTTGTCAATTGCAAGTTATCAATTGAGCGCAAATTCAAGCAAATATAAAGTTTTAGATGAGAGCCTTTCAAGCGAAAATTATGCAGTAGGGTTTAAAAATGACAATGAGGGCAAGGACTTGGCAGAGAAAGTGACATCAAGCTTAAAAGAACTTTATAGCAACGGCAAAATCAAAGAATTGTGCGCAAAATATGAAGAATATGGTCTTTCATATGACAATTGGGAACTCAAGTAATCGTTTGGAGATGGAGGGTAAGTTAAGTTGGAATCTTCAGTTCTGTTAAGCCTTTTATTGGATGGCTTTGGATTTACAGTATCAATTTTTTTAATAACTTTAATCGGAGCGTTGCCACTAGGAATAGTGGTAGCGCTCGCTCGCATGAGCAAGCTAAAACCAGTCTCTCTCATTGCTCAATTCTTCATATCAGTCATGAGGGGCACACCACTTATGTTGCAATTGATGGCAATCATGTTTGGACCGTTTTATCTTTTAGGAATAAAGACAGGCCCTGATTGGAAGATGTGGGCTTGTTCAATAGGGTTCATCTTAAACTACTCAGCCTATTTTGCTGAAATTTACAGAAGTGGCATACAGTCGATTCCAGTGGGGCAACGAGAAGCGGCAAAAGTTTTGGGCTACACAAACTTTCAAACTTTTTTTCAAATTATCCTTCCTCAGGTGATAAAGCGCATTTTACCTGCTATTGGAAATGAAGTTATTGCGTTGGTAAAAGACACATCTCTTGCTTTCGTTTTGGGAATTGGAGAGATGTTTTCGATGGCAAAAGCACTTGCTGCTAAAGAAGTGTCAATGGTTCCTTATGCGCTTGCAGCGCTTCTTTACTGGCTTTTCTGTCTAATCATTTCTTGGATCTTAAACTTAATCGAAAAAAGGATGGATTATTATCATGCCTAATAAAGAAGTTGTTATTGTTAAAGACGGCAAAAAAATTTTCAATGGCAAAACAGTTCTTCATGACGTTGATTTTGCTGTAGACGATGATGAGGTTATGACAATAATTGGACCATCTGGTGTTGGAAAGTCAACGCTTCTCCGTTGCATGACAATGCTTGAAACGTTTGATGGTGGGACGCTTGAATATGATGATTTAAAAGTTTGCGTTGATGTCAATGGCATAAGTCAATATGCAGACGAAGACGTTTTGAACAAAGCAAGACAACGCTGTGGTCTTGTTTTTCAAAATTTCAATCTCTTTCCTCACTTGACTGTCGAAAAAAACATAACACAACCACTAATGACAGTTTTAAAAAAGTCAGCTGGAGAGGCAAAACAAATTGCAAAGGCACGTCTCGATGATTTGGAGCTCGGTGATAAACTCGACATGGTTCCATGTGATTTAAGTGGAGGTCAACAACAAAGAGTTGCGATAGCAAGGGCACTTGCGATGAATCCTTCAACTTTGTTTTTTGACGAGCCGACAAGCGCCCTTGACCCGCGTCTTTCACGAGATATCGCAAAGCTAATTCGCGAAATTGCAGCTTCAGGAATTGGAATTGTCGTTGTCACACACGACATGAAGTTTGCGCGAGATGCAAGTGACTATGTCGCAATAATGCATGGTGGAACCTTTGTTGAAAAGGGAAGGGTAGAGCAAGTCTTCGAAGCTCCCCAGCACGAAATCACCAAAGAGTTCCTCTCAAGTGATCTTTCTTAGAGGAGTTATATTGTGGTGTATTACCCAAGTTGTAACTTCCTACGCTTTAGGTAGTATTGCTGGTCTTTTTCCTTGACTATCACTTAATAATTGCATAAATTGTTGATAGTGCAATTCATAAATGTTCTCCTTTCTGATTGTGAATTGCACTCATTATTCGTTTTCGAGAGTACAAGGTGGATGTTGAAACAAATGAATCAGACTGAAAAAAGCGAAGCATTAAACAATTCTAATGAGGTGACCTCCAATAATAACATGCCTCATGGTGCTTCCAATGATGAATCAAATAACCTTACCGTTTCCCTCCCTATGACAACATCCACCTCGCACGCTCAAGGCACTCATCGTTTTGACGCGATTAGGAGTGTTCACAACGAGCAAAAAACGATTCAGGAAGAAAAAATTTCTGAATGCAACTCGAACTCGAAATGGACGCCTGGGGCAGAAGACCAAAAATTTTCTAACATTAAGCCTACCAATTCCAATAATGAAAATAGAGCAGAAACTAACAACAGCACTGGCGTCCCCTCCTTCGACAACAACACAGCAAGTTATGCTGGTGTGAGTGATCAAGGTGCAAAAAGCAAACGAAACGGAATGGTGTTCGTGCTTGCTTTCGTCGGCGCTCTTCTTGCTTGCATTCTTTTCTTTGCTGTTGGTAATTGCTTTGGACTTTTCGGTTCAAAAACGATTTTAGGTGGAAGCACTACTTTGGGATCAACAACATCTTCAGCTGTAACAGCCTCAGATTCCTCAGCAACCTTAGCTGAAGCAGTTTCTGCTAAATGTTTACCGAGCGTTGTTTCGATTAATGTTTATGGCACAGCAACAACGTCATCAAGTTCAATTTTTGACTATCTTGGCGGTGGATCAAGTTCAGGTTCAACGACGACACAAACTGCCACTGGTTCTGGTGTTGTCATATCAAAAGACGGCTACATAATAACTAATGAACACGTGACAGCAGACGGTACGACCTATGAAGTTAACGTCAATGGGAAAACACTAAATGCAAAGCTTGTTGGAGCTGATTCTTCGAGTGACGTTGCAGTCCTTAAAGTTGAATCTGATGAAGAATTAACAGCAGTTGAACTTGGAGATTCTGACACAATCAGAACAGGCGAGTGGGTCATGTCAATTGGAAGTCCTTTTGGTCTTGAACAGTCAGTTGCAACAGGCATCATCTCAGCAACTTCCCGTTCACAGATCGCAGACTCTTCCAACTCAGACATCTCAACAACAAAAATTTATCCAAATATGATTCAAACAGACGCTGCAATCAATCCTGGAAATTCAGGTGGAGCACTTGTTAATGAAAATGGTCAATTGATTGGAATTAACACATTGATAACTTCTTCATCTGGCAACTATTCAGGTGTTGGATTTGCGATCCCTGTTAATTATGCAATTGGAATTGCTCGTGACTTGATTGAAGGCAAAACTCCAACTTATGCTCAGCTTGGTGTCTCATGCACGACGATCACCGAGACAATTGCTAAAAGATATGGATTTGGAGTTTCAACTGGAGCTTATGTTTCACAAGTAACAAGCGGAAGTGGTGCAGACGTTGCAGGAATCAAGCGTGGCGACATAATCACTGAGTTTGAGGGTGAAAAAGTTGAAAGTGCGTCGGATTTGACTCTCGATGTCAGAAAAAAGAATGCTGGTGACAAAGTAACTGTTAAGCTTTATAGAGACAACAAGGAAGAAACTGTTGAGGTGACTTTAGGTCAAGGGACATCAGAATCGACTTCGTCCAACAGCAACCAAAACTCTCAGAATTCTCAGAATCAAAAGAGGACCTACTAAATTAATTTTCGATTTATAAAATTAACTTCCACAAAAAGCGTTCTTGTCAAGTAAGGACGCTTTTTTAGTTTTTACGTTAATTAACGTGCCTTATAATTTAAATATCACATTAAATTGAAGAAAATATATTTGCAAGGATTTAATTAAATGCTCCAGATTAATAACATTTCAAAGTCATACCACACAGCTGGCCTTTCACAAACTGCGCTCGATGACGTCACAATTGCGTTTCGCGACAATGAGTTCGCTGCAATTTTGGGTCCGTCTGGTTCAGGAAAAACAACTCTTCTAAACATAATAGGTGGGCTTGACAGGTATGATTCTGGAGATCTCATCATTGACGGGATATCGACTAAACACTATAAAGCGAGCGACTGGGATACTTTCAGAAACAATCGAATCGGCTTTGTTTTTCAGTCCTACAACTTAATCTCTCATCAAAGTGTTTTGTCAAACGTTGAACTTGCACTGACACTTTCTGGTGTCAATAAGACTGAGAGAAAGCAGAGGGCTTTAGAAGTACTTGACAGAGTTGGTTTGTCCGAACATGTTCAAAAAAAGCCAAATCAACTCTCTGGCGGGCAAATGCAAAGAGTGGCAATTGCTAGAGCTTTGATTAATGATCCAGAAATCCTTTTGGCAGACGAACCGACAGGAGCACTTGATTCTCAAACTAGCGTTGAAATCATGGATCTTTTAAAAGAAATAGCAAATGACCGTCTCGTCGTCATGGTAACACACAATCCCGAATTAGCTGACACTTATGCAAACAGAATTGTGACACTTCGAGATGGCAAAATTTTGGATGACTCAAATCCTTATCAACCAACAGATTTTGACATAAAAAAGTTATCTAGCAAAAAAATTAGACGAGCTTCGATGAAGTTTGCAACTGCTTTGTCTTTAAGCTTTAACAATTTGATGAGCAAAAAGGGCAGAACGATTATGACTGCCTTTGCTGGAAGCATTGGAATCATTGGCATTGCTTCGATTTTAGCACTGTCAAATGGTGTTAACGCCTACATAACAAAAGTCGAAGAAGACACGTTGACATCCTATCCTGTCACAATTTCAAAATCAGGATTTGACATGTCATCGCTCATCAGCATTTCTTCAGATGGAAATTCTGAGAACAACACAACTGGCATAGAATCTGAGACAGGCGATGTTTTGGATTCTACTGTCGGGCAAGCTCAAGTTGTTAACAACATGGTTTCTAAGATGAAGAATAATGACTTGACTTCATTAAAGACACACATAGAGTCGGCGGATGGACAAAAAATAAGAGACAATTCGTCACTTATCCAATATGACTATGGTATCTCTCCAATCATTTATGTAAAAGGTAAAACTGATTCTAAATATAGAAAAGCAAACCCTGATGAATCGCTAACATCTCTTGGTATGGGCTCAACAGCCTACACCAATTCAACTTTGTCAACAATGATGTCGACAAATGTTTTCCAAAAATTGACTGACGTTGACCTTGTTAAGAATTCATATGATTTAAAGTTTGGTGACTGGCCAAAGGAAAAAGACGAGTGCCTGCTAGTTTTGACAGAGTCAGGTCAGGTGCTTGACTACACTCTCTATCAACTTGGAATAAGGGATTTTAATGAATATAAAGACATCGTGCAATCTGTTGCAGAAGAAAAAGATGCAAAAGTTTCTGCTGACACAGCAGAACATACTTACCGCGAACTTATGAACAGTGACATGAAAGTTGTTGTTGGTGCTGATCTTTATTCGAAAGATGAAACTTATGGTGTTTGGGTCGACAAGAGTGAAGATGAAGCTTTTGTCAACGACGTCATCAACAACAAATCGATCAATTTAAAGATCTCTGGCATCGTGCAAGCCAAGAAAGGAGAAAATACACAACTTTTGCAGGGCGGATGCATTTATTACACACAAGACCTTGTTTTAGACACTGTCAATAAAGCATCCAAGACCCAAATTGTTCAAGAGCAGAAATCAAACAAAGAAAAAGACGTTGTTTCAGGGAAGGATTTCAAAGACACTTCATCCTCTTCTAGTTTTGACTTATCAAACATAATTGGAATTGATGAGGATGCATTTAGTGCTGCCTTTAAGTTTGATGAAAAAGCCTTAACACTCAATCTTGACAGCATAGAAACAAACTTTTCAGCTGATGATCTTGGAAAATCTTTGCCTCAGATCGATCAAACTCAGTTAAATCAAGCCCTTTCTTCTTCAGGTGGCAGTCCAATCGATGAAGATGGAATGAAGAAGCTTGTTGTTGCACTTTTGAACGATTACACAAAAAAAGCAAGTTCCTATTCAGGTCCTGAGCAATACCTAAGCTCTCAAGACGCAGGTAAGATATTTACAGAATATGCACCAGGATTAATAAATTCAAGCTATTCTCAAAACATGTCTAATTCAATAGTGTCCTTCATGAATCAATACATGGAAAGCGCACTTTCCGCAATGGCAGCACAGATGGCGCAATCTATGCAATCAACGATTTCTGCCATAACGACTCAACTTCAGACAAATATGGCAAATGCAATGTCAATAGACAGAGATGCAGTGTCTAAGGCGTTTAAAGTTAATATGTCTCAAGATGAATTGCAGGGAGCAATTCTTGCTATGGTAAAGGGCGGAACGACATCTTATGAGTCAAATTTGCAAAAATTTGGATATGCTGATTTAAACACTCCAACCTCAATTAACATTTATGCCAAAGATTTTGATTCTAAGCAAAATGTAAAAGATGCTCTTGACCAGTATTCATCTGACATGAAAAGCCAAGGAGATGAAGACAAAACAGTGTCTTACACCGACATAGTTGGAACAATGATGTCTGGAGTGAGGACAATTATTGATGTTATAAGCTATCTTCTTATCGCCTTTGTTTCAATATCTCTCGTTGTTTCTTCGATAATGATCGGAATAATAACTTATGTTTCAGTTTTGGAGAGAACAAAAGAAATTGGAATTTTAAGAGCGATCGGTGCCAGCAGAAAGAACATTTCACAAGTGTTCAATGCAGAAACAATTATAGAAGGCTTGATAGCTGGTCTTTTTGGTGTTGGCATAACGATGCTGTTGTGCATTCCTGCATCAGCCATTGTCGAGGCTTTGACCAAAGTTCCAAATTTAGCTTCATTGCCTCTCGCAGCCGCTGTAATCCTAGTTTGCATAAGTGTCTTTTTAACATTCATAGCTGGTCTCATTCCAGCAGCTTCAGCCTCAAGAAAGGACCCAGTTATAGCACTAAGATCCGAATAAATTTTTTGTCTTTACAAAATCTTGACAAAAGTTTGTTTTAACTTTGACACACTAAACACATTTCCTTTTCACTGGAAAGCTTTAATAGAACATGTCGCAAAGAAGTTTGTGGCATGTTTTATTAATTTAACAAAAAAAGGAGAAGTGGTTTTTAAATGAATGCAAAGTCGGTTGTTAAAAATGTGTCAATAGTTGCTCTGATCGCAACGTTGTTGTTCGCACTTTTTGCTTGCAACGGAAACACTAGTGGGAATGGATCTTCTAAGAACAGCACAATATCGACAAATGGTTCAACTTCGATGGAAAAAGTCATCGGTGTTCTCTCTGAGGCATTTATGCAGGAAAACAGTGGAGTTAAGGTGACCTACGATGCAACTGGTTCTGGCACTGGAATTGAAAGTGCAAAAAATGGAAGTTGTGACCTCGGGTTGTCGTCAAGAAAACTTAAAGACTCAGAAACTGGTCTTACAGCTCACACAATCGCTCTTGATGGAATCGCTTTGATCGTAAACGAAAAAAGTGGTGTCACCAATCTAACACTTGATCAAGTAAAAGACATTTTCACAGGAAAGATAACAAACTGGAAAGAGGTTGGAGGAGATGATCTTGAGATTTCTTGCATCGGAAGAGAAGCTGGGTCTGGCACAAGAGATGGATTTGAGTCGATCACCCAAACAAGCGATTCCTGCAAGCTTGATCAGGAGTTAACATCAACTGGAGCTGTCATAACAGCAGTTTCATCCTCAAAAAATGCAATTGGCTATGCCTCACTATCAACAATTGAAGGGCAAAGCGGAATAAAAGCTTTGACAATCGATAACGTTGAGTGCACAGAGGATAACGTTTTGTCAGGAAACTACAAAATCCAACGTCCTTTTAACATCGTTGTTTCAAGCGACAAACAGCTATCAAGCGAAGCACAGTCATTCCTTGATTTTGCTATGAGCAAAAGCGCAGCAGATCTCATAACGAAAGCTGGCGCAATTCCTGTTAACAAATAAGTTAGGTTTTTTGAGAGAAATTTTAATCAGGTAATTCTTATGAAGAATAAAAAAACGCATTGTTCCGAAAAAATTTTCCACGGCATTTTCTTTTCCTTCGGAATGCTCTCGGTTGCTTTTGTTGTCGGAATAACAATCTATTTGGTGATGTCGGGTCTTCCCGCAATAACCAAAATAGGTTTAAAAGATTTTCTGTTAGGTCAAATCTGGGATCCAGGAAATGAGCAATTCGGAATTCTGCCTTTCATTATGACGAGCATCTATGGAACGATAGGTGCCGTCATTTTAGGTCTTCCTTTGGGTCTTTTAACAGCAGTTTATCTGTCAAAATTTGCAAGAAAAAAATTAGGCCGAGTAATAAGATCAGCTGTTGAGTTGCTTGCTGGAATCCCAAGTGTTGTTTATGGTCTTGTCGGAATGATTGTTCTTGTTCCAGCAATTCAGGCAGCTTTCGACTTGGCATCAGGTGCCACACTTTTTGCTGCTATCCTTGTTTTGACTGTTATGATTTTGCCCTACATCATAAATGTCTCAACAACAGCCCTAGATGCTGTCCCGAAAGAATTTGAGCAGGGATCGTTCGCTCTTGGCGCAACTGAAACTGAGACCTATTTCAAAGTTTCTATGCATGCCGCACGAAGTGGAATTGCAACTGCGATCATACAAGGTATTGGGCGAGCGCTTGGAGAAGCAATGGCTATCATTATGGTAGCTGGTAACGTTGCTAATATGCCAGAGCTTTTTGGTTCAGTAAGATTTTTGACGACAGCAATTGTTTCTGAGATGAGTTATGCATCTTATGGAAGTCTTCACAGAGAAGCATTGTTCAGCATTGGACTTGTGCTCTTTATCTTCATAATTTTAGTAAACGTCGTTTTAAACGTTATTGCAAGAAGGGAAGAGAAATAAATGATAGGTCAAACTAACACAGGCGCACCTTTTATTGTCTCAGATGTTCAAGCTTCCAAAACAAAAACAAATTCTGTGCAAGCTAAAAAATTGCCTAAAATGAGCATGTCAAGAAAGAACAAAGATAGGGTCATTAGAGGGCTTGTTTATGGAAGTGGACTTTGCGTCTGTGCAATACTTCTTTTAATCATTGGCTACATCTTTTTTCGTGGCATTCCTTTCATAACTTTTCAATTTTTGACAACACAATCAAGTTATGTGAGAGACACGATTGGGATCTTACCAAACATCTTAAACACGCTATACATTGTGTTGATTGCGATGGCGATCGTTATCCCTCTTGGAGTTTGTGCTGCAGTTTATTTGAATGAATATGCAACAAACAAAAAAATTGTCAAATTGATCGGATTTGCAGTTGAGACTCTAACAGGCATCCCATCTGTCATCTTTGGTCTTGTCGGAATGTTGTTCTTCATTCAGATTCTCGGTTTCCAAGCAGGTGTTTTGGCAGGAGGATTGACTCTTGTTGTTATGGTTTTGCCAACAATCATTTCAAACACTTTAGAAAGCTTAAAAACTGTTCCGCAAGCCTATCGCGAAGGTGCGCTTGCCTTAGGTTCAGGAAAGTGGCACATGATTCGAACAGTTGTTTTGCCCAATGCAATAAGTGGCATTGCAACTGGTTGCATTCTTGCTATTGGAAGAATTGTTGGTGAGTCGGCTGCTCTTCTTTATACCGCAGGATTCGGATTGATTCTAAACGGGTTTATGACAGCTCTTCAAACTTCAAGCGCAACTTTAACTGTCGCTCTTTATGTTTATGCAACTGAGCGAGGACAGCTCGACGTCGCTTTTGCTGTTGCGTCAATCCTTATGGTCTTGACTTTAGTTTTAAATGTCGTCGCCAACTGGACAGCTTCAAAATTAGAAAAGAAAGAGAGATAGCAAAAACATGGAAGATTTTGCTTTTGAAATTAAAGACTTAAACCTTTGGTATGGATCAAATCATGCTTTACATGACATAAACATAAACATTCCTACCAACGAAGTGACAGCTTTGATTGGGCCTTCTGGTTGTGGCAAATCAACATTTCTTCGAACTCTAAACAGAATGAATGACCTCGTTTTAGGTGTAAAAATTGAAGGAAGTGTTATGTTTGAAGGGGAGGACATCTATGCTTCAACATGTGATGTTACTGAACTTCGAAAACGTGTTGGGATGGTTTTTCAAAAAGCAAACCCATTTCCTATGAGCATATATGACAATGTGGCATATGGTCCAAGAATCCATGGCATAAGATCAAAAAGTGATCTTGATGAAATTGTTGAGGAATCGCTTCGGGGAGCTGCACTTTGGGATGAAGTTAGTGATCGTCTTAAAAAAAGCGCACTTGGTCTCTCTGGGGGACAGCAACAACGCCTCTGCATAGCACGTGCTTTGGCTGTTAAGCCAGAAGTCATTTTGCTAGACGAATCCACTAGTGCGCTTGATCCGATTTCAACTGGTCAAATCGAAGAATTGGTTGGCGTTCTCAAACAAAAGTATAGTGTTGTTATGGTAACTCACAACATGCAACAAGCACAGCGCGTTGCTGATCGCTCTGCCTTTTTTCTCATGGGAGACCTTGTCGAGTTTGCAAAAACTGAAGAATTATTCAACAATCCAGCCCATGAAGAGACAAAGGAATATGTTTCTGGTCATTTTGGCTAACTTCTAAAATTTTAATGTATAATAAATTGGTTGCAATTTTAAGACGGCAACAAATTTGCGACTCAGAATGTTTGCGAGTCACACCGCTCACATATTCTTGGTTGCAAACGATTATTATTCGTTTGAAGGCTTTTTAATTGTGTCTTCAAGAAATTTTAGAAAGGTGGCATTTTTATGGCTACACGTTTGAGCGTTACGCAAGCAAGAGTTGCTGAACTCATTAAAGAGTATGGCAAAAATGAGAAGGACTCTGGGTCACCAGAAGTTCAAATCGCAATTCTCACTGAGAGAATTAAAAACTTAACTGAACATCTCAAAGTTCACAAAGGAGACAATCACACTCGTCGAGGCCTCATGAAACTCATCGGTAAGCGCCGTGGACTTTTGAAATATGTCAAGAATAAAAACATTGACGAATATCGTGAACTCATCGCAAAATTGGGAATTCGCGACAACATCTAACACGTTAAAACCCGCCAACATCATCCAAGGCGGGTTTTGTTTAATTAAAGACGATAACATAAGAAGAAGAAGGAAAGAATGGAAAAAATTGTTGAAGAATTTGAACTTTATGGAAAGAAATATCGCTTTGAGACTGGTGAGCTAGCTAAACAGGCAACTGGAGCTGTTCTTGCAACTTGTGGCGAAACAACCGTGCTTGTCACAGCAGTCGTTTCAAAAGAAGATAAAAACTATGACTTTTTCCCACTAACTGTCGATTTTATCGAAAAGATGTATTCTGTTGGAAGAATTCCTGGAGGATTTCTTAAAAGAGAAGCAAAACCGTCAGACAAGGGGACTCTTACTGCTCGCATGATTGATAGGCCGATTCGTCCAGGGTTTCCTGATGATTTCAAAAAAGAAGTTCAAATTGTTGCAACACCTCTTGTTTGTGACCCGGACAACGCTCCTGATGTTGTCAGCGTTGGAGCAGCAAGTGCTGCACTCATGGTAGGAGGAGCACCTTTCGAGGGACCTGCTGCTTGTGTTAGGATTGCTCGCGACACAAACACAAAAGAGTTCATCGTCAACCCAACTTTTGCCGAGCAAGAAGCATCCGATCTTGAACTGACGATCGCTGGAACTGCTGACTACATTTCAATGGTAGAGGCTGGAGCTCAAGAAATTTCAGAAGAAGACATGTTGGAAGCTATGAACTTTGGGCAACAAGCGATTGCAGAGTTCTGCGAGGCTCAAAAGAGATTTATCGATCGTGTTTCTCCAACTCCACTTGAATACACTCCTCACATTCCTGATGAAAAAATTGATGAAGTCGTTTCAAAACACTATGATGAAATGTCTTCAGCAATCAAAGGTGATGATAAAGACTTAAGAGTTCCAAACGTTGAAGAGCTGAAAACTTCCATCACTGAAAATGAATTTAGTGAAGAAGAGCGTGAAGAATGGGCAGGAGACATCGCTGCTGCTCTTAAAAAACTTGAGAAAAAAGCGATGAGGAGAATGATAATTGAAGATGGAGAGCGTGTTGACGGAAGAAGTGCTACAGAAGTGCGCCCTCTTCACATTGTTCCAGGATATCTTCCTCGCGTTCATGGCTCAGGTCTTTTCCAGCGCGGTCAAACACAAGCTTTGTCTATTGCCACATTGGGCATGTTAAATGAAGCTCAGCGACTTGACACGATCGATCCAGAAACTGAGAGAAGATATATGCACCATTACAACTTTCCTCCATATTGCACTGGTGAATGTGGAAGGATGGGAGCACCGAAGCGTCGCGAAATTGGACATGGAAACTTGGCAGAAAAAGCACTTGTGCCAGTTTTGCCAACAGAAGACGAGTTTCCTTATGCAATCAGAGTTGTCAGTGAAGTTTTGGAGTCAAATGGTTCATCTTCAATGGCTTCAACTTGTGGAAGCACTCTTGCATTGATGGATGCTGGTGTCCCAATTTCTGAACCTGTTTCAGGCGTTGCAATGGGCCTAATTAAAGAAGATGACGGTGTTGTCATTTTGACAGACATTCAGGGACTCGAAGACTTCTTGGGTGATATGGATTTCAAAGTTTGTGGAACAAGAAATGGCATAACTGCGCTCCAGATGGACAACAAAGCAAAAGGTCTCTCTGTTGACATTTTGTCAAAAGCACTCGCTCAAGCTAAAGAGGGCAGAGCTTTTATTTTGGACGCAATGTTAAAGACAATTGATAAGCCTCGACAAGACTTAAAAGAGACAGTTCCAAGAATTGAAACTATCATCATTGACACTGAAAAAATCAGGGATGTCATTGGATCTGGCGGAAAAGTCATAAGAGGAATTCAAGAAGAAACGGGAGCCACAATCGAGATTCAAGAAGACGGAACAGTGCATGTTGCTGCAACTTCAAAAGAATCGATGGATGCCGCAAAACAAATGATTAACGCAATTGTCCACGAACCAGAAGTTGGAGAAGTTTACAATGGAAAAGTTGCTTCGATGAAAGATTTCGGAGCTTTCATTAGCCTAACACCTTCTAAAGATGGACTTCTTCACATTTCTAAAGTTGCCAAAGGCAGAGTTCGTGCCGTCGAGGATGTGTTGTCGATTGGCGATGAAGTCAAAGTTAAGATAACAGAGATTGATCCAAAAACTGGTAAAATTTCTCTTGATCGACTTGACAAGCCTGATGTGGAAGGTGACTCTCAACAATTAAAGCGCCCAGAAAAAAAGGACAGGAAGCCTTTTAGAAGAAAATAAATAAACAAAATTTAAACACAGCAAAAAAGAGGAATTTTTATGACACAGCATGAGTCCACTCATGACAAAAAGGATAATAAGGGACACATAAACTCTAAAAACAATAAGCAAGGTTCAAATAAAAAGAGGTTTTATAAACATGTTAATGTCGATGTTGAAAGACCTCACCTTGCTCGAGGAAAATATGACAACAAGAAGAATGCTAACAAAAAGTTTAGCAATAAACGGCATTCTTTGACTCAAAACATAGATCCGAAAGCTGATTTGAGAATAATCCCACTGGGAGGACTTGACGCAATCGGCAAAAACATGACTGCATTTGAATGCAAAGGTGACATCTTGCTCGATGACGCAGGTCTCATGTTTCCAGAGGATGATCACCCAGGAATTGACCTTATTCTCCCTGACTACACTTATGTCTTGGAAAACGCAAATAAGCTTCGGGGCATCGTTATAACGCACGGACATGAAGATCACACAGGTGCTCTGCCCTATCTCATGAAAGACATTGGAATTGAAGTTCCGATTTATGGAACAAAAATGACACTTGGTTTGATCGAGTGTAAATTTCAAGAACATGGTATAAAAAATGCAAAATTGATAGAAATTAAGAGTGGCGATCACCAAAAAATTGGTTGCTTTGATGTTGATTTTTTCTCTGTCAATCACTCGATACCAGGATCTGTTGGACTTTTCATACAAAGTCCTGCAGGAAATGTTATGCACACAGGTGACTTTAAATTGGATCAAACGCCGATCGATGGTGTTTTGACAGATTTTGGTGCAATAACAAAATATGCCTCGCGCGGTGTTGATCTTTTGATGAGTGACTCAACGAATGCGGTTGTTCCAGGTTTCACCAAATCAGAAGCTGAAGTTGGCTGTGCCCTAAACGAGATCATTTCACATGCAAAAGGTCGAGTTATAATTGCATCTTTTGCAAGTCACGTTCACAGGCTCCAGCAAATATGCGATGCGGCAATTGCAGCCAAGAGAAAAGTGGTCGTGACAGGCAGGTCAATGATTCAAAACACTGACATCGCTCGTCGCCTTGGTTACCTCCACATTTCTGACGCTGACCTGATTGATGCCTATGACTTGGGAAAAACTCGTCCCGACAAAGTTGTCATAATGTGCACTGGGTCTCAGGGTGAGCCTTTAAGTGCACTTTCAAGAATCGCTAATGGGGAGCATAAAACGATTGAAATCGAAAGTGGAGACACTGTTATCATTTCTGCAACTCCTGTTCCTGGCAACGAAAAGGCTGTGACAAAAGTCATCAACTTGCTTTCAAAAATTGGATGTCACGTTTATGACAAGTCAAAAGCCTGCGTACATGTTTCAGGTCATGGCAGTGCTGAAGAACTTAAGCTAATGCTCGCTTTTGTTAAACCGAAAGCGTTTATGCCAGTTCATGGTGAGGCAATGCACCTAAGAAGCCATGGTAATCTTGCAAAACAGATGGGAATGAAAGAGAAAAACATCTATATCCTAGACAACGGCGATTCTCTAACGATGAATTGTCGTAAAGTCAAGATGGGTGAATCTGTTGAGAGCGGAATCGTCTATGTTGACGGTCTTTCAGTCGGAGACACATCACAAGACGTTTTGGATGAGAGGTGTGAGCTGGGCAATCAAGGCTTTGCTTGTGTCGGTGTTGCAATAACAAAAAGCGGAAAACTTGCGACCAAACCAGTTGTTGAAATGCACGGAATCACTGGTGGAGATGACAAAAGCTTATGCAGAGAGGCATCTTTGAAATGTGCAAGTGACATTGAAAAATTGCTAAGAAGCAAAGATGTGCCTGCAAGACACATAAGGTTTACTGTCAGAGACTCGATGTCGCAATTCTTGTGGGATAAAACGAAGCAAAAGCCTATGGTTGTTGTAAACATTTTAACTGTCTAGTCTGGCAGTTTTTATAATTTTAGAAGTTATGTCAAGCAAAAAGAAAGACTACAGAAAAATTAACACTTCTCCTCAGTCAAAAGGAAAGAGGAAAGTGCAAAATGATGCGACCAATTCAGAGTTTGGTTCAAAAAAATCTCGACAAATTGGCGGAGTCTGTTTAATTTTTGCTGGAATAATTCTTTTTGTTTTGGCGGTGTTGCCAAGCGTTCAAGGTGCAATCTCTCACTTTCTTAATTCTTGGGTACACGTTTGTTTGGGACTTTTTTCTTACATCTTACCGTTTGCTCTCATAGCGATCGGCGTTTCACTGTTTGTTGACAAGTCAGAAAACTTTAACAGAACTGGCTTCATTGCTGGACTTTCAATCTTCGTTGTTGGTTTTATGTCGCTTGTCTCATGCATGGCTCCAATCTCTGTCCTTGGAACAGACGACCCAAGTTTGCTTTTTTCCAATTCTAATCTCGTTTCATATGGTGGCTATGTTGGAAATTCTCTAGCCTGGCTTTTGATAACACTTTTTGGAAAAGTGATATCTGTCATAATTTGCATATTTATTATGACAATTGGTTTTATTGTCGGTGGCTTTTCCTATTCCTCTTTTAAATCAAGGATTTTCAAGGTTTTTGGACGCGAAAATGTGTCCGAACACGAAGAGTCAAGACCGATAAACAAAAACATTCAGTTTGATAAAAATGGAGACATTGACCCCTCTTCATTTGAGGGTTTCGATGAACAAAAGCAAACAACGATTTTAACAAAATGGCACGATAAGTTAAAGAAAGACAAGCAAGAAAACAAATATGTTCAGCCAGAGCTCCCTCTTGACCAAGCTTCAGCAACGACTGAAGTTGTTGAAGAAGCTAAAGAGTCTCTTCTTCCAACACGCAAGATCGCCAGCACCGCAAAAGCAAAGGCGACACAAACTTCCAAAAAGCAAGAAGAAGAGACTGAGCAATCGCTTGCAGAAAGTGACTTTGTTCTGCCATCTTTTGATTTGTTGGAAAAACCAAAAGCAACTTCAAAATCAAAAAATTCAAAAAAAATTCTAGCTCAAACTGCTCAAAATCTTCAACAAACGCTTGAAGAGTTCGGAGTTATGGCAAGCGTTGTTGGCTGGGTTGCAGGTCCGACAGTGACACTTTTTAAAATTGAGTTGCCTGCCGGAGTTCGAGTTAACAAAGTACAAAACCTCGGAACTGACCTAGCTCTTGCTCTCGCAACTGCTTCCGTTAGAATTTTTGCGCCGATACCAGGAACAAATTACGTTGGAATTGAAGTTCCAAATAAAATTCGTGAAACTGTTGTTTTGTCAGAAGTTCTAAAAGATGCAAAGGCAGGTCCATTGCAGATTGCTATCGGCAAAGATGTCGAAGGAAAATCTGTCGTTTGCAATCTTGCAACGATGCCTCACCTTCTCATTGGTGGGACAACTGGTTCTGGCAAATCAGTTTCAGTCAATGCGATGATTATGTCAATTTTGATGCGAGGAACACCTGACGATGTTCGCCTCATTTTAATTGACCCAAAACGCGTGGAATTCACTCCTTATAACGGCATTCCTCATCTCTATGTGCCAGTTGTCACTGAACCAAAAGAGGCAGCTTCAGCTCTTTCTTGGGGAGTGGCAGAGATGGAGAGACGCTTAAAGTTGATGAGTGAAATTTCTGCCAGAAACATAACAGAATATAACACTAAAGTTAAAAGTGGTGCTTTTGACGACATAAAAAAAATGACTAGCGATGGTGAATCTGAAGCAAGAAAACACACTCATCTGCCCTACATTGTAATAATCATCGATGAGCTTGCAGATCTCATGATGAATGTGGGGAAAGAAGTTGAGATGTCGATTTGCAGACTTGCCCAGCTTGCCCGTGCTGCTGGAATTCACTTAATCGTTGCAACTCAGCGTCCATCGACAAACGTTGTCACTGGTTTGATTAAGTCAAACATCACTAATAGAATTGCTTTTAACGTTGCATCATCAATTGATTCAAGGGTTATTCTTGATTCCACAGGAGCTGAAGATTTGATTGGTCTAGGCGACCTTTTGCTTTCAAAGCCTGAACTTGGAAAGCCAGTCCGCATTCAGGGTTGCTTTGTGTCTGAAAAGGAAATAACAAGCGTTGTCGATTTTATCAAAGAGCAAGGCGAGCCTGAATATAACAACGAAATCATTTCAACAAACATAATGGGCATTGGGGACACAAATCCAAGTCCAACTGGTGGTCAAGACGATGAACTGATTTGGGAAGCGGCAGACATTGTCATTTCAACTGGTCTTGGCTCGACTTCCAATTTGCAAAGAAGGCTCAAAGTTGGCTATTCTCGAGCTGGAAGGATCATGGATCAATTGGAAGAAAAGGGGATCGTTGGACCTGCAAATGGCTCAAAACCGCGCGAAGTCTTGATTGATGCGTTAGAATTAGAAACATTGAAAGCATTTGAAGCTAATGATTAAGGACAGCAAGAACAGGTGGATCAAGGCCTCATTGACAACACTCAGAATTTTGGAGCTAAGCTAAAGTCAGCCCGTGAACTTGCTGGTTTCGATCTCGAAACAATTGCCAGACGACTTCACATTCGCCCTGACATAGTCCGTTCGATCGAAAATTCCGATTTTGATAACATGCCAGCGCATGGCTATGCAAAAAACATGATCAGGTCCTATGCCAGAACTGTTGGTTTGAACCAAAATGAGATTTGTGATCAATATGCCCAAGAGCTCAATTCGCACAACAGAACACTTCAAAGAATGGAGGAAGATGCTCTTGGAGGCACTTCAAGAAGAAGGTCGACACGAACTAGTTTTTTAGACTTATCTTCTGAAGGAACTCAGCGCGAAGAGCGTCATTCAGGCAGAAGTTTTGTCGATTCAAAAACGCGAGAAGCTAAAGCTCGTGTCTCATCGAGAGGCGCTTCAAATGAAAGCCGTTCAAGAAGAGGTGCTGGAGCGTATTATTCAAACGCTGGAACAAGGAATCACGTTAAAACGAAGTCAATGTCTTCGACTTATTCGTTAGGAAAAGTCCCTCATCCAAGCATTCCTAGTTTTGATTTTCAAAAGCTCATCGTTCCAGGAATCGTCATATTAATAATCATTCTCGTCATTTTAATTTTTTCTTTGATTTTTGGGAATAAGGCATCATCAACACAAGATGATGTCCCAACGATGCCAATTTCAGGCTTGACAGACACTTCCAACAAAGACACAGCATCGTCCGATTCGTCACAGCAAACTAAATCGGATCATGCGACTTTTAAAGTGGAAGTGTCAAGCGGACAGCAAAGTTGGTGCATTGTCACGCTGGATGGCACAACATCTTTTTCAGACATCATTTCTGGACCCGATTCAAAAACTTACGAAGTTAAAGGTCAACTTGAATTTGAAACAGCAAATTCAGGCCCTGTTAAAATTTACATCGACAACAAAGAGCAAACGTTAACTGCCGATTCGACGACAGGGATGTATGTGTTTTCCTACACTTATGACAGTAACAAAACCTCAACACAATAATTTAGTTAGAAAAGGAGAAAGAGGAAATTATGGCAAAAGAATTTAGTTTTGATTGTGTCTCACAAGTTGACATGCAAGAAGCAGACAACGCTTTTGGGCAAGCAAAAAAAGAGCTGAGTCAAAGATATGACTTAAAAGACTCAGGCGCAACGATTGATCTTGACAAAGGCGAGAGCAAGGTGACAATAACCGCGCCTTCAGATTTTGTCTTAGGGCAGGTAAAAGACATCTTCACTGGCAAGTTAGTTAAAAGAAACATAGATCTTAAAGCTTGCAGTTTTTCTGCCCCTGCTCCTTCATCGGGCGGAAATGTCACAAGTGTTGGCACTTTCGTTAATGGCATAGAAAAAGAAAGACTCAGCACAATAAACAAAGACATAAAAGCGCAGAAGTTTAAGGCTAAGACACAAATTGAAGGAGACAAACTTCGCATTTCTTCTGCTTCAAAAGACACTCTTCAAGATGTAATAAACTTCTTAAAAGGTCAAGATTATGACATTCCGCTTCAATTCGTAAACTACAGATAAAGGGATTTATCACATTGAATAAATCCATTTACATCAACACACTTGGTTGCGCCAAAAATGAAGTAGACTCAAAAAACATGGCCAAGAAACTAAAGGGTGTTGGCTACACAATCGTTGATGACTATGAAAAAGCTGATCTGTTCATAATAAACACTTGTTCATTCATTGAGGCTGCGACTTCTGAAAGCATTGACGCGACACTCGATTTTCTTGACATAAAAAACGATCGAGACGTTGCAGTCGTCGTTTCTGGATGCATGCCTTCGAGATATTCTGACAGCCTGAGTTCTCAATTGCCTGAAGTTGATGCTTTTTTGCCTTGTGCAGACGAGGAAAACGTCGTTGAGGTTGTTTCTGAATTGATAGGTTTGCCAGACAAACCCTCATCTAATGCAAAGGATGTTAATAATAGGACTGTAAGCGCATATATAAAAATTTCAGAAGGCTGTGACAGAGCATGTTCTTTTTGCACAATTCCTAAAATCCGAGGGCGTTATCGCTCTTTCACCTATGATGAAATTAAGACGCAAGTTGAAAGTGCCATTAATGAGGGTGCAGTCGAGATCAACTTTATAGCACAAGACACAGGCCATTGGGGGAGAGACTTTAAAAAGAAAGACACTCTAGCCAATTTACTAGATAAAGTTGCAGATGATTTCAAGAACACCTATTTTAGAGTTTTGTATGTTCAACCAGATGAAGTGACAGACGAACTTTTAAATGTAATAAGTAATCACGATAACATTATCAACTACCTTGACATTCCTTTGCAACACGTCTCGTCAAAAATTTTGTCAAAGATGAACAGGACAGGTTCAGCTCAAGAGTTTATCTCGCGCATAGAAAACATAAGGTCATCCATTCCTGATGTGACCCTAAGGACAACATTTATGGTTGGTTTTCCAGGAGAAACCGACGAAGACTTTCAGGAACTTCTCGATTTTGCTTCCATGGGACTGTTTGACTACGCAGGTGTTTTTGCTTATTCAAATGAGGAGGAAGCAAGCTCATTTTCTTTTTCAGATCAAATTGACGAAGAAGAGAAGAAATATCGGCTTCGTGAATTGAGCGATGTTGTCGATGCGCTCGGAGCATCAAAAATGCGAGAGAAAATTGGTTCAAGTCAACGCGTGTTGATAGAAGGAGCCGAAGATGACGGGCAGCTTTTTGGTAGATGCCTTTTTCAGGCACCGGAAGTTGATGGAGTTACCTATGTAGACAAAGGGCAACTTAGCGAAATTGTTAATGTGAAAATTGTTGACACCTTGATGTATGACTTAGAAGGCGAAGTTTCTTAAGTTGCCAAGTCAAAATAAAAATATGGAAGACAGGATAAACACACCTGCAAACATTGTCACCATAATAAGAATTTGCCTTATCCCTCTTTTTGTTGTCGCTCTTCTCTCGCCTTGGCCAGTTTGGTTTGGCCTCGATTCAATCGTTGGAAATCACGAAAAGGCAATCGTTGCAACTGTTCTCTTTGTCATCATCTCTGCCACTGATTTCATCGATGGCTATCTTGCGCGTTCCAGAAACGAAGTCACAACCTTTGGCAAGTTTATGGATCCATTGGCAGACAAGATGCTTGTCATAGCGGCGCTTTTGGCATTAATCGAGCTAAAAATCATACCATCCTGGCCAGTTATTATAATAATTGCACGAGAGTTCATTGTCTCAGGAATCAGAATGCTTGCCGCAAGCAGGGGAGAAGTGATTGCTGCCTCTTGGTGGGGAAAAGCTAAAACCACTTTTCAGATTGTTGCGATCATCCTTTTTCTTCTTAAAGAAGGTGTGTCGTCTCTCGACTCTTCTGCAGTTTTTAGCGATCCACTCTATCTCCTCTCATGGGGAACAATGATTGTGGCGCTCGTTTTAACTGTTGTGTCTATGTTTGATTATGTCAATGGATTTATAAAAATGATCAATTCTGACAAAGAGTCAAGTGACATTGATCTCGACAAAAAATTAAAGAAAGCGTCTGTTTGCTTGATAGACAATTTAAAAGATAAAAATTTGAAAGTCATAACAGCAGAAAGTTTGACAGGGGGCATGATTTCAGAAGTTTTGACTTCAATTCCTGGTTCCTCAGAAGTCGTTTTGGGTGGAGTCGCAAGTTATGCTTATGAGTTAAAGCGCGATGGACTTGGCGTAAACTACGGTCGAATTTGTGAACAAGGAGCTGTAAATAAAGAAACAGCTTCTGAGATGGCAACAGGTGCCCTAAAATTGTCTGTTGCAAATGTTGCAGTTTCTGTCACAGGAATTGCAGGTCCGGGAGGCGCAGAAGAAAACAAGCCAGTTGGGACAGTTTTTTTCGGTGTTGTGACTGATAAAATGAAAGAGCCAAAAACCTTCAGAAAAAACTTTAGTGGCAATCGCGAACAAGTGAGAAAAAAGACTGTTTTGTGTGCTTTAGAAACGACAATTCAAGAAGTTGTCGCCTATTAAAGTTTCAATCTTCACACATCGTTTCGCGCACAACTTTGTTCATTAGTTAATTCACTTTCATTTCACAAATCTAAGTAATTTTTGTGTTGTTTTTATTCAATCTTCATTTGCATAATGTAGGTGTCATCTTCAAGTTAGATGGCATGTATTGTAAACTTATTAAAAGAAATGGAGATTTAGAAAAATGGAAAAAGATAAGCAAGAATTATTAAAAAATGCGACTGAGCAAATAGAGAAGAAATTCGGTAAAGGCTCAATCATGAAGTTAGGCGAAAATGTTCACATGAGCGTCGATTCCATTCCCACTGGAGTTTTGCCACTTGATGTTGCACTTGGGATCGGTGGTGTTCCAAAAGGGCGAATCGTTGAGATTTACGGTCCTGAATCAAGCGGTAAAACAACACTGGCACTTCAAATCCTCTCAGAGTCGCAAGCTCAAGGTGGAACTGTTGCATTTATCGACGCTGAACATGCAATGGATCCAATCTATGCAGCAAAAATCGGTGTTGACATCGACAACGTCTTGATCTCTCAGCCTGACACAGGAGAACAAGCACTCGAAATCTGTGATATGCTTGTTCATTCTGGAGCTGTTGACTGCATCGTTGTTGACTCTGTTGCTGCCCTTGTTCCAAAAGCAGAAATTGAAGGCGAGATGGGAGACACGACAGTTGGACTTCAAGCGAGATTGATGAGTCAGGCTTTAAGAAAATTGACAGGTTCTCTTGCCAAGTCAAACACAACTTGCATTTTCATCAATCAGCTGAGAGAAAAAATTGGTGTCATGTTCGGAAACCCTGAGACGACAACTGGAGGAAGAGCTCTAAAATTTTATAGTAGCGTGAGAATCGAGATAAGACGCATCGAATCAATAAAGGGAGAGACCGACGTCATTGGCAACAAAGTTAGAGCAAAAGTTGTCAAAAACAAAGTGGCTCCACCATTTAGAAAAGCTGAGTTTGACATCATTTTCGGAGAAGGTGTTTCAAAAGCATCTTGTGTCTTGGATTCTGGAATTGCTTGTGGGGTTTTAAACAGAAGCGGTGCTTGGTTTTCCTATAACGACGTTCGTCTGGGGCAGGGAAGAGAAGCTTCCAAAGCATTTCTTAACGAAAACCCAAAGATGCTAAGAGAGATTGAAGAAAAGATCAGATGTAGCTTCAATCTTCCTAACAGTTCTCTGGAAAACATCTCTGCAAAATGCAAAGACGAAGACAAAAAGTCAAACGACATTAAAGCTGACATGAAAAACAAAAATTAGTTTTTTTAGCAGTTTAAATCAACCAACAATCAAATATCATTTTCGATCCATTAAACAATGACGGAGAGGAGAATTTTTATGCTTAACGATAAATTCAATTTCTTCAAGCGATGCTGTTTTGCAAGTCTTGCGTCGATCGTAGTTGCACTTGTTTTGTTATGCATCACTTCTCAGATTAGCGCATACGCAGCAGAGACGTATGCGCTTCCAGAACCAACTAAACTTGATACTATTGTTCCAACAAAAACTAAAATACCAGAAAAGCTTGCATATGGCGCCAATAATGGAATAGATGTTGAGCAAGTTGAAATTGTAAAGGGAAGTGACTATTGGAAAATTATTAAACATGACTCGTGGTTTGCCCTAGTTCCAAAAAACCCATATCTTGGTAGGCAGGTAAAGAACAATTTGCCAACTTGCAAATTGAAATTCCCAAATTTTATAACTGATTTCAATGATCAAGATCTTGACTGTTATGTGACTGTCAATGTTAAAAATTTTAGAGGAACAACATCAGTCAATGGGATTGCAAATCCCTACTATCCCTCCCCATTCGGTGCTAACTCAAAAAAAGCAACTCTTGATTCAAGAGCATTTGATGCAGAAGGGAAAGCGACAGTCCCTGGCATTGCGGCGTGTTTTAGAACAGATTATAATGTGTCATTTACATATGCAGGAACAATGAACCAATACGTTTCTGATTATCCAGCAGCGTGGATTTATGCAGACATTGACAGACCGAACTGTTACTATACTGAGGACGCCGTAATTGTTAAAAAAGGTTTAACTGACAAGACAGATGACTATTTCTACACAGAATCTGTTCAGCTGGGAAGCGGAACTAAAAAGACATACATCTCAAACAATAATGATCTTTACATATCAAATGACAACAGATTTTTTTGTAATAAGTTCGATGACATAGATGACAAAGATGAAGACTCATTTGATAAATCTGGCATTGCTGTTGTTAATGACGCAGGGTCATTTGATTTATCATGGGCTGGATCTGCTGGTTGCGGAACTGCAATGTTTTATAGTGGAAATTATTATTGTGGGATAAAGCTTAAGAAAACATCGAGCGATGATAGTTTTAATTACTCAACAAAGGGAGCAGTTTATGGGCTTTATGAAGATAAAGACTGCAATGTTTTAAATAGAAAATTGACGCTTGATGAAAATGGGGAAGCGAAAAGCGCAGGGACCCTCGATCTCGATTCTAAGACTTACTACATTAAGGAATTATCGTCTCCAGAAGGCTATAAATTAGATGATGAGGTTCATGCTGTTGATCTAAGTTCCCAACTCGGCAGATGGGCTGAAGTTACACTCAAAGATGATCCCCTGACTTATAAGATAAACACAAAAGTCGAAAATGGGATAATATCAGACTCAAACACAGTTAATTATGGCGAATCTAAAAAGGTCGAATACGCGCCAAAACTTGGATTTCACTTAAAATCAGTGACAATCGATGGTGTTGTTGCCGACATCAATGAATACACAATTGAATATAGTTTCTTAGACATTAAAGATGATCACGACATTGAAGTGGTCTATGAAAGCGATGTGTTTAACATTGATCCGAACGCTATTAACGGAACAATTTCTAAAAAAACCATTGCGGAATATGGCTCAACGAAAACAATTGAGTATGCACCAAGTGAAGGGTATCATCTGGTTTCGGTCACAGTCGACGGTCAAGTTGTTGACATCGAAGAGCACCCAACATCATACACTTTTTCTGACATAAAGGAAGACCATGTTATTGAGGTTGTTTTTGAGATTGATGTGTTCACAATAACAACATATGTCAAAAACGGAACTATAACCGAAAGCACGAGCGTAAAATGGGGAGAAAGCAAGACAATTGAATATTCACCGAAGGAAGGCTATCACCTATCTAGCGTTGTTGTTGACGAGGAAGAACAGGACTTGGATGTGTCAAAAGAAAGTCACAATTTTGACAACGTTGTTTCTGACCATGAAGTTGAAGTCGTCTATAAGTCTAATTCTGATGACAAGGAAAAGGCGGACGACACGTCAAAGGAAAGTGATGCAAAAAAAGACACTTCAAACACGACAACGCAGACTTCAGGCAAAATTGTCACTGGAACAACCGATAACCAAGACGATTCAAGTGATGACTCATCGGGTAAAAAAGGAAAATCAACTTCTTTACCAAGCACTGGCGATGCATTTTTTGAGAACTTTTATCCTGTTATTGGACTATGCTTCGTTTCAGCGCTCACTTCAGCAGGCGTCAGATTGAGAAAAAATAGAAAATAATGAACAGCTTCACTCTTGACTTCTAATGCTATAATTTTTAAGAGGTTTGTATGTTTTGACTTTATAACTTGTTTTACAGACCTCTTAAACTTACTAGAAGAAAGGTGCCATCAATGGACGCATTACTCATTGTTGGCGTGGCTGTTCTTGGAATATTATTAGGCGCAATAGCGTTTAAAGTGATTTCTGGTGTCGTCAGCAAAGGTGCTGTCGACAACATTGCCACGCTTAAAAAAACAGCTCAAAGTGAAGCTGACGAGATCCTCGAAAATGCGAGGAACAAGGCTGAAAACATCAAAAGAGAAGCCAATTTAGCAGCAAAAGATGAAGCAATTGAATACAGAAAAGAAGTCGAGGCAGAAAACAAAGAGCGTCAAAAAGAACTTCGCGCAACTGAGAACAGAATCAATCAAAGAGAAGAATCTTTAGACAAACGTTCAAACAATCTTGATAAGAGGGAAGAGAAGCTTAATCAACAAGCAAGCAACCTCGATGAAAGAGAAAATGAGATTGATGAGACTTATGCTGATTTGCAAGATCGCCTTGAAGAAGTCTCAAAGATGACGCGCGACGAAGCTCGTGAGCATCTTCTTTCTACGTTAAAAGAAGACGTCACAAATGATGCTGCTGCTATAATTCGTGACGAAGAAGCTAAATGTAAATCAGAGTGCGACAAGAATGCAAGAAGAATTTTGAGTGTTGCCATTCAGCGCCTTGCTTCTGAGCACACCAGCACTGCAACTGTTACAACTGTTCAAATTCCAAATGATGACATTAAGGGTAGGATCATTGGTCGAGAGGGAAGAAACATTCGCACTTTCGAGCAGGTAACAGGCACTTCTCTTGGGATTGATGACAGTCCAGAAGTTGTTACAATTTCTTGTCATGATCCAGTAAGAAGAGCCATTGGTGTTTTGACCATGGAAAACCTTGTTGCTGATGGTCGAATTCATCCTGCTAAAATTGAAGAGCTCTTTGAAAAAGCTCAGCGCACAGTAACAGAAAAAATGAATGACGCAGCTGAGCAGGCAACTTTTGAAACAGGCATTCATGACATTCATCCTGAACTCATGCACACTCTCGGTCGTTTGCTCTACAGAACGAGTTATAGCCAAAATGTCCTGCAACACTCAGTTGAAGTTGCACACATTGCAGGCGTCATTTCTTCAGAACTCGGTCTTGATCCAACCCAAGCCAAACGTGCGGGTCTCCTTCACGACATAGGAAAGGCGATTGACCATGAATCTGAGGGCTCTCACGCTTTAATCGGTGGTGAACTCGCTAAGAAATTTGGCGAAAAACCTGAGATTGTTCATGCAATTCAGGCTCATCATGAAGACATCGAGCCAAACTCTGTTTTGGATGTCATCATTCAGGCAGCAGATGCTGTTTCAGCCAGCAGACCAGGAGCCAGAAAAGAATCGATTGAAAATTATGCTAAAAGATTAGAAAAATTGGAAGAAATTGCAAACTCCCATGATGGTGTTGAAAAAACATATGCAATGCAGGCAGGACGCGAAGTGAGAGTTATGGTGGACCCTGGAAGCGTAGATGAAGATCATGCAACAGTTCTTGCTCACGATATTGCAAAAGAAATCGAAGAGACAACTCAATATCCAGGACAAGTGAAAGTCATAGTCATTCGTGAGACAAGGGCAACTGACATAGCGAAATGACGATCTTTATTTAATAGCTAATTTTTAAACAAGGCATAATTTAAGCAATAATTGAACTATTAACACAACACAGACGAGGTAGTTAAATGCAACAAGAAAAAACGAGCATAGATTGTTTGAAAGTTTCATCGAAATCTTCTCCAGCGTCAGTCGCTGGAGCAATCGCTGGAATGATAAAAGATGGACGACATGTTGAGATCCAATCTGTTGGCGCAGGCGCAGTCAATCAAGCAATAAAAGCAATCGCAATTTCTAGAGGCTTTTTGTCTCCTGTTGGCATTGAAGTTGTTTGCATTCCATCTTTTTCTGATGTTGTCATCGATGGGGAATACAGGACTGCTATTCGTTTTCTCGTTGAAACAAAAAACTAAAGTTTTTTTATTTGCAAAATCGCGTTAAAACACCAAGATGCACAACGATAACTCACCTTTAGAAGGGCTAACATATTTTATCCATGCTTTTGGATGTCAGATGAACAAACATGACTCAGAGCGTGTTTGTGGGATGTTGGATGCTTGTGGGTGTCAACAAGTGAACAAAGTTGAAGATAGTGACGTTTGCATCTTTTTGACATGTTGTGTTCGTGAGGCTGCCGACACTCGGATGTTTGGCCAGCTGGAATCGTTGAAAAACATGGATTTAAAGCCAGATTCCCCACTGAGCAAACGCATATTTGTTATTGGTGGTTGCATTGCACAACGCGATGGGGAAGAGTTGCTTAAAAACTATGACTTCATCGACATCGTCATTGGAACTCAAGTTCTCTCGCATCTAAAAAGCTTGCTTGAAAGCTGTGCGCTTAATGGCGAGAGGAGCTGCTTAACGCCTGAGCAGAGCTTAGAATTTGCAAGTGACCTTCCTTCAACTCGCGAGCATTCATGGTCTGCATGGCTTCCGATAACGAGCGGTTGCAACAATTTTTGCACATATTGCATCGTGCCCTATGTTCGTGGACGAGAAAAATCTCGAGAGTTTGAGGACATCATTAAAGAAGCAAACGACCTTGTTGCTCAAGGTGTTCAAGAAATCACATTACTTGGCCAAAACGTTAACTCTTATGGCAGAGATCTTTACGGTTCGCCTCGATTCGCAGAAATTTTAAAAGCAGTGTCAGACACTGGAGTACCACGTTTACGCTTTTTAACGAGTCACCCCAAAGACTTGAAAGACGAGGTGATTGAACAATTTGGCAGGTTGCCTAATTTAGAGCCTGCAATCCATCTTCCACTGCAAGCTGGTAGCAACAAAGTTTTGAGCGATATGAACAGGAAATATGATTTTGAAAGATATTTTGAACTCGTTCAAAAATTAAGGGAAGCAAGGCCTGACGTCGCCATATCAACAGACATAATCGTTGGTTTTCCTACCGAAACTGAAGAGGATTTTAAGTGCACTCTTGAAGCAGTTGATCAGGTAAAATTTGCTTCAGCATTTACGTTCATCTATTCGAAGCGAAAAGGAACACCAGCTGCTAAGATAACAAATTGCTCAACGGATGAAGAAATCCATAAACGATTTAATCTGTTGACAGACAAAATTGCTTTGAGTGCTCATGAATTTAATGTTCCTTTTAAGGGAAAAACTGTCAAGGCATTGATAGAGGGAATGTCAAAAAAAGACGATGGCGTTTTAAGAGGAATTTCTGAACATTCACAAGTCGTCCATGCACCAATTGAAGAGGGAAAAACTAAAGAGGATTACATCGGAAAAATTGCAGAAGTCTTTGTTGAAGAACCAAAAACTTGGTATCTATCAGGAAGAATTGTTTAATTAAGTTCGTCAAACGCTCATGAAAAAAGTTATCGTCATCGTTGGTCCAACAGCTTCTGGAAAAAGCGAGCTTGCTCAAAGGATCGCAGAAAAGTTGGACGGGGAAGTTGTCTCTGCAGACTCTATGCAGATCTATCGAGGTCTTGACATTGGAACTGGAAAACTAAAAGAAGGGGAGAGACGTGTCCCCCACTATGGGCTCGACATTGCTGACCCTGGACAGCCCTATTCCGCTTCCCTATTTCAGGCTTATGCTCGAAGATGCTTAAAGTCAATTGATTCACGAGGAAAACAGCCAATTTTATGTGGTGGAACTGGGTTTTATGTCAAGTCTGTAATCGATGATTACAACTTTTCTGAAGGTGAGCAAACTAACAATGAAATAAGACAACATTTTCAGAAAATGGCTGACAAGATGAGCAATCAGGAGCTCTGGAATCACTTAAAAGCGCTAGATTCAAAAAGCGCGGATGTCATTGAGGTAAATGACGTTAAACGCGTCATACGCGCTCTTGAGCTTCATGAGCGTGGTGAATCGTATGCAGAAAATAAACAAAATCTAAAAAACATTCCTGAATTTCTGCCTTCTGTTTGGATCGGACTAAAAGTGGATCCAGACGTTTTAGCTAAAAGAATTTCTGACCGAGTTGACAAGATGATTGAAGATGGTCTCGTTAATGAAGTGAAGCACTTATGTGAAGCTGGCTTCAAAGATTCGCTTTGTTCTCCAAAGGCGATTGGTTACAGAGAGATTATTGATCATTTTGACGGTAAAATAACTCTTTCAGAGGCAATTGAGAACATAAAAACAAATTCTCGTAGATATGGAAAAAGACAACGCACCTGGTTTCGATCTGAGGCGAGAATTCATTGGATTGAGGCAAATATACCAAATTTTGACAAAATCGCCTCAGAATCGCTTAGAATCGCTTCTAGCGCAAAATAGCTATACTTCATTTAGTATTAGGCCAAAATTTACCTCGAAACTTATTTTAATCATGCTATACTTAGTGTCACAAGATATAGTATGGAGGTTTTGGCAATATGATATGTCCAGAATGTGGTTCAACAAAAACTCGCGTCACAGACTCAAGAGCTTGCTCTGACGGATCGATTCGCAGAAGGAGAGAGTGCGATTCCTGCAAATGCAGATTTACGACATATGAGCGTGTCAGCGAGCGCGCAATCGCCATTGTTAAACGAGGGGGGACTGTTGAGCTCTACGACAGAAACAAGCTCTTAAACGGGATTGTGAGGGCTTGCACAAAAAGACCAGTCTCTTTGAGGCAAATGCAAACAATCGTCGACGAGATTGAAACAGCTCTTAGAAGTGACTTTAAAAACCAAGTTAAATCGACGGTGCTAGGGGAGATGGTCTTGGATGAACTGGCTAAAATTGACGACGTTGCCTACATCCGTTTTGCTAGCGTTTATAAAGACTTCCAATCTGTCGAAGAATTCGCAGGTGAGCTTGATAAAATCAGGCATTAGTAAACGACGTATATATAACAGATACAAAATAATACAAATTAGATATAACTCAGTTATAAATTTTTAATGAAATTAAAATTTAAAAAATTAGACAGTTTGGCAACAATCCCAAAGAGGACCAGACTTGGAGACGCTGCGTTTGACATTTCTTCAATTGAAGATGTCTTGATCGAGCCTAATTCTAAACACTTAACACACACAGGCATTGCCATTGAGATTGAAGATGGTTATTGTGGGCTCGTTTTGCCAAGGAGCGGAAATGCAGTCAACCATGGAATAACAATTATTAACACGCCAGGTTTAATAGATTCAAATTATAGAGGCGAAATCAAAGTTGGACTTTTTAACACGAGCACAGATGAGGACTTTAATGTCAAACGAGGAGATCGCATTGCTCAACTTTTAATTGTTCCTGTTGTTGACGTGGATGTTGAAGAAGTTAGTGTTTTGAGTGACTCTAACAGAGGAACAAAAGGTTTCGGGTCTAGTGGAAGATAAAAAAGTTAGCCATAGCTAACTATTTGCAAAACTACACTGCAAAGGGATGTTTTTTTCGCATATTCCCTTTTGCTGGAACGATAACAAGCTCATCAATGTCTAGCCCACATATCTTCATGTGACAAAAAATCATTTCTCTGTGTGTGTCAATTTCTGAGCGTATAACTGGATCATCGATGACGACTTCAGCTAAATAGTGCTCCTTTTTTTTGGCATCGCCCTTTTTTGGTCTTTCATCCTTTCTGACATAGAAAGCGTTCGTGTGGCTCAAGATTAACGATGATGAAGCTGTGTCTTTCCAAACCTTTTTTATTGCAGAGCGATAAACTAAGTTGTTTTTTGCTATCGTTGCAAACTTAGCTGGCTCTCCTCCAAGCTCCGCAGTTGCTTTTGTCAAAAGAGTTGATAGTGCTTCCATTATTTAAAAAGCTTAACGTGTTTTTGTTAGTTGTTCATTGATGCATGAAATTCAAGTGAGAAGTTTCCTAATTGGATGATGTCACCGTTTTGAAGCACCTTTGAATTTACATTCTTATTGTTAACCCAAACACCATTATACGACCCATTATCCCTTATGATCCACTCGTCTTGCTCAAAGAGAATTGAGGCATGATTTCTCGAAACTGTCATGTCGTTTAAGAAAATTGTACATTTTGGATCACGGCCCAAAATCGTTTCACTTCCGTCAGTTTTAAGATCATAAGTCGATCCCTTAGTTATGCCAGAAAGGATTAAAATGCAAGCTCGCTTCGATGCTTTAATTGCTTTTTCTGCGAGGTGAATTGAACCGTTGTCGATCTTGACAGGTGAAAACTTTTGAGTTGAACCAATCAGGTGAAATCCACAAACTGGACAGCACTCAACAACTTCTTTTATGTCTGAATTGCAAACTGGACATTTCTGAAACATTTTAAAACACCTCTCAAATCATTTTTTGATATGAAAATTAAAGTCTATTCAAATTTTATCACTAAAGGCGTGTCGTTTAGCACAACAGATGTCGCTTCTGACTGACCCTTAGTAAACAAATTAACAAACCTTGTGAAACCAACAGACACACTTGCGCCAAAATCTGGTCCTGCACAGTCTTGTGCTGCAATGAGATCTTCAGTGTCAATCACTTTATTGTTTTGAATGAATGTCACAACTCCAAGCTTGTCCCCTGCTTTTATGTCTCCAGAAACGTTATCAAAAGAAAAACTTTGTGAAACATTTCCGTCGTATTTGAAAATTTTACAAGTTTTATTTTCGTCTCTAAATGTGGCTGGCACACTAACATCGATCCATGCTTTATTTGAAACATTTGCAACAATGTTGTCGTCAGCGTTTAGCAATTTATAGTCAATCAAATTATCAAAATACCAATTAAACAAATTTTTAGTGTCTTCGAAGCGAGTCGAATCGTCTGTTGAACCAAGAACAACAGAATAGACCATCTCGCCGTTTCTCTCGCAAGCTCCAGCAAAGCAATACCCTGCCAGATCGGTTGTGCCAGTCTTGATTCCGCAAGCACCATCAAAATTACCGAGAAGCGAGTCAGTTGAGACGACAGTTTTGGTAGTTGCTTGACCGTTGTTGGTTATTTTTAGCTCATGAGTTTCGTTTTTGACAACTGAAGAAAAATTCGTGCTATTCATGGCGCACTCGATCATTATCATCAAATCGTTTGCTGTGGAGTGACAATCGGACTCAAAATTGTCATCATCGAGGCCATGCGGATTTGTGAATTTGGTGTGTGTGCAACCTAATTCTGTTGCTTTTTCATTCATTTTTGCTATAAATGCGTCATAAGATGTGTTTGCATCAGTTGTGCCAGCAATTGTTTTCCCAACAGATTCTGCAATTGCAGTCGCTGCGTCATTGCCAGAAGGGATCATTAACGCAAAAATCGCTTCTGAAAGTGGCATTGTGTCCCCTGCCGAAAGACCTGCATTTGAGCCTCCAGTTGAAACGGCATTTTCTGAAACTGTTATTGTTGTGCTAAGTGATGCATTTTCAAGAGCGACAATGGCTGTCATTATTTTAGTTAGTGATGCAATTTTTACTTCTTTGTCTGCATCTCTTGAAAACAAAAGCTTTCCTGAAGAAGTTTTTAGTGTGGCACTCGTAGCAAAAATGTTAGGACAATCAGCAGTTTTTATGCCTCTTGCTGAAACAGTGTCTGTCACAATGAAATCGTCGTTTCTGACCTCTGAGTGTGCAATCGGAACTGAGACAGAGAAACAGATAGCAAAAGAGAGTGTTAAAGAAATAATTGTCTTGGTGATTCTAAAATTTTTGAGATGAGTTTTGTTAAACATGTTTAAAATTTAGTCCTAACTTCTTGCGCTTCTAATTTTTTCTTTATCAACATCAGGTGCAACAACAATCTCTTCATCAGTTTTAGCATAAATTGAAGTGAATAGGTTGTCATATAGCAAGGTTCTGTTCTTATCATAAACTTTTCGCTCGACTGTAATTTGCGTTCCATCAGTTCCAACAGTTTTAACGTTCCATTGCCCAGAACCAAGCGTGCTGTCTTCAGTGAAGATGATTGAGTGCTTCTCCCCTTCTTCGTAATCTCCAGCAATTGATTCGACAATCCTGTTGGGTGATGCACCAAAAAGAGCAACTGTTATTGATGTGTCATCGTGCCAACTTTTCAACAAAACATCAGAATCGGTGTCGTTTTCCCACTTTAAATCAAGCTCATAGGAGCCATACTCATTATCGCTAACATAAACAGCAGCGTCCCTTCCTGCTGGATAGCCAAGGTTTCTAAGAGTGTGATTGTGGCGCTCTGTTATTGCATAACCTGCATCGTAGGCGGCATTAAAAACGGTTGTTGCGACTTGACATATTCCGCCACCAGCCTCTTGGACGATTTGCCCTCCAACCTGTGTTCCAGCATCAAGGTAGCCATGCTCGGCATCGCATGGTCCCGCCGCATCGTTGAAAGAAAATTCGCCAGAATTGGCTTTAATAATTGTTTCTGAAATGTCGTCAGAGACTTTTGCTATGTTGTGGTTCCTGTTGGCAGTGGAAGCAGTGTTTGTGAAAGTTGTTGTGTAACTTGAAATTTGAGTTATTAGTCCAACTTGAAGTGCAGTGTCAAAATCAAAATTGCCTGTTTGTTCACTTGATTTAATCTCGATTATTTCATCGATTCTGTCATCTGCCAATTTGTTTTCTTTTAACTTGTCAACTGCCATTTGCAAGTCTGGGACTAAAACTTCGGAGGTTGGATTAATTCTTATATGTCCCGAATCATCCTTGTCGATTGAAACTGAAACTTGACTAGACTTGGAGTTTTCATTTAAAACTTTTGATATCCCCTGTTTTGCTTTGTTGTCGTCAAATCCAACTTGCAAAGTCCCAACCGATTCTTTGTCAGTCCATGTCGTTACCCAGTCCCCAAGTTCTTCTTTTGAGATGTCTAAGTCTAGTGAAGAATAGGAAAATTCTGCACCTGCCTCAATTATCTTCTCTGCTCTTTGCTTGGCTTCCTCAGCTTCGTTTTGGCCGATTATTACTGGATCATCTTCTATTTCAAAAAGTGCTTTTTCGGGTTCATTTGATTTGACTTTTAGAGCATTGGTGAGCCCAGTTGAAAACTTTTCTGCATTTATAGCTTTTCCTTCTTGGCCTTCAGTGATTTCGACTTCCCCGTTAACGACTTTGATCCCATAATCGGTGTGAGGTTCACCAGTTGCGCTTGCAACCTTTGAATAAAGTGCATCAAGCCCATCCCCTGTTTCCAAATTCAAGTCGTATTTTTTTCCAAAAAGGCGCATCGACAAACGAGTGAAAATGTTTAAGTTGTGACCAGGCTTTAGTGAGGCTTCAATTGCTGCATCATAATCGTAATTGGCACCAATGTCGTCTGCGTTTGTTTGATAGATTTGCGTGTCGCTTGCTTGTTCGATCGATGTGATCTGCTCAGCAATTCTGTCTTGCTGGTCGAAATAATCTTCCAAATTCACTTGATAATAGGCATCTTCATTTGTGAAGATGTAAACTGTTTTAGAGTGAAGATTTTTGTCGAACTCGTTTGTCAATTTTTCTTTTGCTTCAGCCTTTGTCAATCCTGAAACATCAACTCCTTCAATTTTTGTTCCGGGATAAATTTTTCCTGCAAAAGAAATCGAGTCAACTATCAGCCAAAACAACAAAATTACAATCAAGACAATTGCAACGATGACTTTGACGTCAAGAGAAAAGATGAATTGGAGATATCTATTGTCAGAAAAAGAGCGTGTGTTAGTCTTCTGATTTCTTGTTTGTGTTCGAGCATGACTGACACTCTGAGTTCTGACAGATCTTCTTTTGTTGCTCTCAGTTCTCCTAGTTGGCATGATTTGCCTCTCTTAGAGCAACGATTCCTTGGCTGACATAATAGATTGTCACTGCGATCTGAAGTGCAACTCCTGCATAAATAAACCAAATGCCAGCTTCCGTTAAAAACAGAAGGCACATTCCAAAAAACAGCAATGCTGTTGCAACTTTTCCTGGATAGATGACAGGAATTCGGATTTGTTTAACGCGCAAAAGCCATGCCCCACCTGCTAACATAAAGATCTCACGAGCAAAAACAACCACCATAACCCACGTTGGAAGTCCACAATAGACCCAAGTTCCAACGACTCCGCTGACCATCAGAAGTGTATCAACTGCGGGGTCGAGAAGTTGCCCGAGACGTGAGACACAATTAAAACGCCTGGCAATTTGACCATCAAGGAAATCTGTCGAAGCTGAAATGGCATAAACTGCTAGCGCTGGGATTTTTTGACCATTTATAAGAAATATGAAAAAAACAGGAATTAAGCACAAACGCAAAAATGAGATTGCGTTTGGCACTGTTAGAATTTTGTTCGAGACCTGCTCTGAGTTTGTTTTTTGTTGTGAGTTTTCCACAACAAAATTATAACTTAGCTTATTGCGTTTGCTTTAGGTTTTGCTGTTTTCTCAGGTAAATTAACACTGTGGGTGTCAATTGTTTTTGTTCTTGAAACGTCTTCACATTTTACATCCATTTCAAGGCACTTTTTAGGACATGCATCAATGCAAGAAGAACACGTTATGCACCTGAAATGGTCAATCGCCCACGTTTTTTTTGGTCGTGAAACCTCCAAGGCATCACAGGGGCAGGCTTTAGAGCATTTTCCGCATAAAATGCAATTGTCAACATCGATGACGATCCTTCCCTTTTGACCTGGGTAAGGCTCTTTTTTAACAAAAGGATATTCAAGCGTTTCTTTCTGTTTAAAAATCGACGGTAACGTCATTGATGCAAAATTGAGGAAACCCACGTTCAAACACCTTACCTTTCTGTGCAAGAAATGCACGGGTCGATTGTGAGTATTATCATATTAACATCTGCCAAGTCACACCCTTGAAGAGCATGAGTCATTCCGGCTATGTTTTGAGATGTTGGAGTTCTCATTCGCATGCGTGCTAAATTCTCTGAGCCGTTTCCACGAGCGTAATAATAGCATTCGCCCCTTGGTTGCTCTAAAACATTGCTTGCTTGTGCTCGATCAGGAACAGCTCCTTTAACTTTGACAGCAATTTCCCCATCAGGGATCTTATCAACCATTTGCTTAATTATTTTAATTGATTGTTTGACTTCTTCAATTCTAACTTTGACGCGAGCATAACAATCTCCTTGGCCATCAGTTATCGGCTCGAAGTCTTCCAGATTTGCATATGCACCTTTTTTGAATAGACGAACGTCATAATCAAGACCGCTAGCGCGTCCGAAAGGTCCAACCATAGAAAAATCATCTGCTTCTTCTTTTGTTATCGCTCCAACCCCAACGCATCTGTTTTTCACGGTCGTGTCATTTAGCATCGTGTTAGTAATTTTTGAATAATCGAGCTCTAATGAATCGAGTATGTCGCAAATCGAATGTAACTCAGAGTTTTCTATGTCTCTGTGAAGACCGCCAACTTGATTGATGCTCAAAATGACACGCGCACCGCAAGTTTTCTCAAAGATGTCCAAAACACGCTCACGCAAGCGCCAACAATGCATAAAAAGCGATTCAAAGCCGAACGCATCAGCTGCCAAACCAAGCCAAAGGAGGTGTGAGTGAACACGAGAGAGCTCATGCAAGATGACACGCAAGTATTCAGCGCGTTTCGGCACTTCAACATTGAGAAGCTTTTCAATCGTTTCTGCATAACCGAGCGTGTGACCAAAAGCACAGATGCCACAAATTCTTTCTGCGAAATAGATGAATTGATGATAGTCGTGCTTTTCAACCATTTTTTCAAGTCCTCTGTGAACAAAGCCGATTTGAGGAATTGCCTTTATGACTTTTTCATCTTCAACAACGAGATCGAGATGAAGCGGTTCTGGAAGAACTGGATGTTGTGGTCCAAATGGTATGACAGATGATTTTGCCATTTACTTCTCCCCTCCCTCATCGTTGTTTGCGTCTTGGGTCACTTTTTCTTTAGCTTTTTGTGCAGCTTTTGCTTTTGCAGCTGCAATTTTTGCTTCCTTTTCTCTGCGAGCCAATTCTTCAGGTGAAATGACAGTCATAGGCCTATCTTCAGAGAGTGTGTAGAAATTGCCTGCAAAATCAAGCTTTAAGTTGTCGAATGAAAGTCCAAACAGATCGTGAATTTCATTCTCACAAACGAAAGCTTCGAAGAAAAGATCTGTTATTGACTGAACGTTAGCGTCTTTTTTAAGTCCATCAACGTTAAAGTCTTTAAGCTCGCCTTCTCTGGTCATAAAAGTGTAGACAAGATCAACTGTTTCGTCATAGTTAACTGCCAAAATCTGAACATATCTTGCACCTTCGTTCTTTAAAGACTTGGCATTTTCGTGAATTTTTTCGAGTGATAAGGGGGTGTAGTTTTGCTTAAATTCCATCTTTCTCACTCCCCTCATTCACAATTGTTTTGTTTCTCATAGCTTTCGCTTTTTCTTCCAAAACCTCACACGCTTCCACAACTGCATCAATAAGGGTTTCAGGTCGAACAGCGCATCCTGGAGCATAAACGTCAACTGGAATTGCTTTATCAACTCCGCCTATTACGTTATAGCAATCATGAAAAATGCCACCTGAACATGCACAAATTCCGCAAGCTACAACAACTTTTGGCTCGAGCATTTGATCATAAATCTCTTTTATGACAGAAATGTTTTTCTCATTGACCGATCCTGTCACCATAAAAATGTCAGCTTGTTTTGGGTTTCCAGTGTTTATGACACCAAAGCGCTCGGCATCAAAGCCTGGACAAAGTGTTGCTAAAACTTCGATGTCACATCCATTGCAACTTGAAGCGTCGTAGTGAATCACCCAAGGTGATTTTTTTAGGTATTTTGTGTCTTTACTCATTTTTTTAATCACCTTAAATAAACAACAAGACTAAATTAACAGCTCCGCACACAAAAGCAACACCCCACGCCGAAAACAACATGAATTGCCACTTCACACGAGCTGCGTTTGAGTCAATTATGATCTCAAGTAACCAAATTACAAGTGCGACTGCGATCGCTATCACGATCATTGTCACATTTGAAGATATGAAAAACAATCCAACCCAGCCTAAGAACAAAACAGTTTCAAGCCAGTGTGTTATCTCAAGAAGAGCTAGTGTTTTTCCGCACATCTCAGTTGTCATGCCACTTACTAACTCTTGGTGAGCATGGTGCGAGCTTGACAAGTCGAATGGAGACTTTCGCAATTTTATTGTCAAAACGTAAACCAGTGCTATGAAGATAAGCCAGCAGGATGTTATTGCTGGATTGCTGAGCTCAAAGAAGACGTCAACGTTCATGGCATCAGCGACATCAATGTTGTTTTTTGTCGCATAAGCAATCAAGGTTATTGCAAAGAACAAAACTGCAGGCTCATAAGACATAACTTGCAAGATCTCGCGCGCTGCTCCCGCTTCTGAATAGGGTGAGCGCGAAGAATATGCAGCGACTATGACCATCAAAGCTGAGAGAGTTATGACGAATATACACACAAGCAAATTTCCACCAGAGAAGAAAATTCCTCCAGCAAGGACTGCAAGAAAAAGTGCACATGCGACATAGGCACGCTCAGAAGGATTTATCGAGGCATCCTCTTTTAACAGAAGTTTTTGAACGTCATAGAAAGGCTGCAGAATTGGTGGACCAACTCTTCCTTCCATTTTTGCTGCGATGACACGCTCAGCTCCTGCCAAAAAGCAACCTATAGCAGTTCCAAGCACGCCGAATGCAACTGTTGCGATGAGCAGTTTAATTAGATATGTAAAATCAATTTCAGTCATTAATTAACCTACAAAAACGCTAATTGAATAAATGATTGACGCTGCAATTAATGCAACTCCGAAAGCTTGCACGACAGGCGTTATTGATTCTCCGAAATAGGAGTCAAAATAGAAGTTTCTTGTCGTTGCTTGAACCTCTTTTTCGACAGCGCCCACAAAACTTCTCGAGTCACTTTCTGCTGTTACCCCAGATAGATAGGGAGTTAAAGTGCGCTGATCCTGTTTTTTAGGCTTTCCAATCAAAACGAAGAGGAAAAAGAAGATTAGAAAAGCAAGTAGAGCGCATAAAAGCAACATATCCATTGACATAACGTTTGTCGAAGATGTGTTTGTTCCAAACAGAGAAGCTCCAATTTTGTCGCAAACAAAAACTGAAAGCGCTGGTAGACCCAAGTTAGCAATAGCTAACAGAGTTGCCATTAAATAGAGCGCAAAATTTTCAGTTTTAGTGACTGTTTTTTCTACATTTTCCGATGTGGCAGTTATTCCAGACAATTTGCCAAGCCATTTTGCCCAATAAGCAAAAGTAGCAGCACTTCCGAAGCCTAAAAAGATTATCAAAGTTATGTTTTTGACATCGATGATTGAGACCATGGCACCCCATTTCGCAATTAACATGCCAAAAGGTGCCACAAACATTGCAAGAATTCCAAACATCATGAATCTTGCTAGCTTTGGCATGCGATCGAAAAGAAGATCGAAACTTTCGATGTCTCTGCTACCAATGTGATGCTCTGCAGTGCCGACACAAAGAAATAGCATTGATTTTGCGATAGCGTGAAAAATTATTAACATAACAGCGGACCAAACAGCAATCTCTGTTCCGATTCCTGCACACATTGTTATGAGTCCCAAGTTTGCAATCGTAGAATATGCCAAAACGCGCTTTCCATTTGATTGAGAAATGGCAACGATTGAAGCAAAAAGGAACGTCATGCCACCCAAAAGCGAAACACTCATTCCAACAAAAGAACAAACAGCAAAAAGTGGGCTCAATTTAACGAGCAAGAAAACGCCAGCTTTTACCATTGTTGAAGAGTGAAGAAGGGCTGAAGTTGGCGTTGGTGCAACCATTGCTCCCAGAAGCCAAGTGTGGAATGGCACCTGTGCTGCTTTTGTGAAGGCAGCAAGCGAGAAAAGCGCAAGTGGCAACATTGCATCACCTGGATGTTTGAGACCAGTTTTGATAAATTCAGCAAACTCACAAGTTCCAGTTGATTTGCATGCGAAGAATATAGCAACTGAAAAAGCTATTCCACCAATCAAGTTGAGAGTTATCTGAAGAAATGAGTTTTTGATTGCTTCTTCAGTTTTTGTGTAGCCGATGAGCAAAAACGAACAAACAGTCGTTATTTCCCAGCCACAAAGCATCCAAGTCATGTCGTTTGAGAAAACGATCAAAAACATAGCCCCCAAAAAAGCGACACACACTGCCATAAAAAATGATCGTCTGTCCTTGGCATCTTTTGGCTCATGCTTTTGAAAATCTTCCATATATCCAATTGCATAAATGCAAATTCCGCTTCCAACGATGCCAATTATCAGCATCATCACAATTGAAAGCATGTCGACTGACAATCCATAAGTAACTTCTGTCTGCGCCTTTTCGTTAGAAAATTCCAAGAAAATTTCAAACCCAAGCTGGCAGAGCGCAAGAATGGCAGGGATGATTTTTTTATACTTTGCGCAGTAACCAAGGACAACAACCATCAAAACGATGTTTATAGCAAAACAGACGTAGTCAACAGTGTGAGATGTGAAGTTAAAAAGGACGCGCGAGTCCCCAGCACCTTGTGAAACGAAGTAAACGCTTAAGGCAATTGCCCCAATTGCAGTTGCGGCACACGTCAAGCACACGAAGAAATTTCGCGCTTTATTTTTCGTTAGTAAGCAAAGAAGGGCTCCAACGAAAGGGATCAATGTTAATGTAAAAATTGAAGTCATAAGCTTATTCTATCAGTGAAGTCAAGGTTAATTAAACAAGTTCTAAAAAAAATCTGGTAAATGTAACATTTGACAATTTCTTAATTTTTTTATCCTCATCTATGTCGAAAGTGTTACAATTAATAAATTCGTAACACCGACAATTTAAGGAGAATTTTTCTAAATTATGGCAAAAAAGATTATAAAATCGTCTTTTCTCCTTCTCATTTTGTTTGTTGCATTTGGACTTTTTGGGTGCGCCTCAACAAATGAAACTAAGACTAACGAAGTTGTTGTCACGATGCCCAAAACATCCGAGCCAGACAAAGGTTTTGACCCAATTTATGGTTGGGGCTGTGGGGAACACGTTCATGAACCATTAATTCAGTCAACACTAGTCAAAACAACTTCAGATTTAAAAATCGAAAATGACCTAGCAACTTCCTACTTAATTTCTGATGATGCGATGACAATCACTTTTAAAGTTAGAGAAGACGCTAAGTTTAGCGATGGGTCTTTGCTTAGTGCAACCGATGTTGCTTTCACGATAAATAAAGAAGTGGAAAATGTCGACAACCCTGCAGACTTTTCTTCTATCAAAAGCGCAAATGCAACCGATGACGCAACTTGTGAGGTTCACCTAAATAAGCCTGACAACACAGTTTTGTATCTCTTGGCGACAGTTGGAATCGTGCCTGAAAAAATCTATTCCTCTGACACTTATGGACAAAAACCCGTTGGATCTGGAAGGTATAAATTAGAAAGCTGGGAGAAAGGAACGAGTGCAACT
Organism: Oribacterium sp.; assembly: GCA_963592435.1. GTDB lineage: Bacteria > Actinomycetota > Coriobacteriia > Coriobacteriales > Eggerthellaceae > Phoenicibacter. The sequence goes on from CAVAWT010000001.1 coordinate 75,702, forward strand.
TTTGTTAAAAATGAGAACTACTATGGTGAAGAGCCAAAAATTGAAAGAGTAAAAGTTTTGTTCGTTGATGAGGAAGCTTCCTTTGCGTGTTCAAAGACTGGAGAAGCTGATGTTTGCTATGTCTCCCCTCTTTTAGCACAAAACAAGGTTAATGGGTTTGACCTTTTGAAAGTCCAAAGTGTCGATTCAAGAGGCATTTCTCTCCCCTGTGTAAAGAGAGATGGATCGTTTGTTAAAGTTGGCACAAAAACTTATGAAAGTGGAAACGACGTTACATCAGATTTTGCTGTCAGATGTGCCATAAACTTAGCAATTGACAAAGAGTCTATGATTGACAGCTGCCTTTATGGCTTCGGATCCGTTGCAAACTCAGTTTGTGATGGATTGCCTTGGGGAACAGATTTGATGAAGACGGAGCTTAGTGTTGAAGAGGCCATCAAAATGCTCGAGGACGCTGGATGGACTCTTAAAGAAGATGGCTATCGCGAAAAGGATGAAGTTAGGTGCGAATTCAATCTTTATTATGCAAACAGCGATTCTGTTAGACAAGCACTTGCATATTCTTTTGCAAGCCAGATGAAGGATATCGGAATAAAAGTAAACACGATTGGAGCGAGTTGGGATGACGTTTATCCTCATCAATATAGCGACGCTGTCCTTTGGGGCTGGGGCTCAAACTCACCTGCTGAGCTCATATCAGTCATAAGATCAGATGGCACTTGCAACTTTTCACAATTCATCAGTTCAGAGGCTAACTCACTAATTGACGAAGCAGTGTCAGACATTGATTTAGAAAACAGCTTTTCAAAACTAAGGCAAGCTCAAAGCTTCTTAACTCCGAATAAGGCTTCTTCTTGGGTGTGGCTTGCAAATGTCGATCACACCTATCTCGTCAAGCAAGGATTAAAAGTTGCAGATCAAAAAATTCATCCGCATGGGCACGGTTGGTCTTTAGTTAATAACATTGATCAGTGGGAATGGGATAACTAGTGAAAACAGCTTTTAATGAGATATTAAAGTTAGTATTATTGATAATAATATCTTCATTAATAATTTTCTTGCTCGTCTCCCTCTCTCCTATTGATCCGCTAACCTCAAATTATGGTCAAAATTTAACTTCAAAAATGTCTCAAGAAAAAGTTAAAGCTTTACAGGACTATTGGGGAGTCGGAAAACCTTTTTTCGAACGTTTTTTTTCTTGGTTATCAAACGCTATGACAGGCAATCTTGGAGAGTCTCTCATATATAACGAACCTGTGGCTGACGTCATTTTGAGAGGTCTAAAAAATAGTGCGCCAATAATGCTAATTAGTTGGGTAGTTTCTGGGATCATAGGCTTTACATGTGGTATTTTCGTTGCTACCAAGAAAAATCCAGCAACTAAGCTTTTAAAAGTCATAAATTATTGTTTAATTTCAACGCCGACATATTTCGTTGCAATTCTTTTTCTTCCTATTTTTTCTGTTTCGCTCAACTTCTTTTCAGTGACCTCAACCAATAATTTTCAAAGCGCAATTCTGCCCTGTGTTGTCCTCATTCTCTTTGGTGCGCCAACAATTTTCTTTCACACACTTTCAAAATGTGATGAAATTTGCAAGTCAGACTTCATTAAACACGCAACTTTGTTGGGTATGAGCAAAAAAGAGATAGTAAAAAAACATGTTTTAAAAAACGCAAGTCTTCCATTTCTTTCTATTGAGTTTGCTCAGATTGGTGAAATTATTGGAGGGTCTGTTGTTGTTGAGCAAGTTTTTTCTTACCCTGGACTTGGCAACATTACTGTGAAGGCTGCGACTTCATCCGATGTTTGCCTTCTTGCAGGGATTTCTCTTGTAACTTGCATCATTGTTTTTGCTGGAAATCTGATTTGCAAAGCTATTGTTAAAAAAATTGATCCAAGGATTTAAGAAAGTGGCAGATGAGAAAATAGCGACAATTTCTTCAGTCATAGCCTTTTTGGCAATTGCGCTAATCATTGCCTTTGGGGTTTTGCACTTGAACATCTCTTCTGAATTTTCATTTGGTAATGCGTTTGAAACTCCCAGTTTATGTCATTTGTTCGGCACTGACAATTATGGACGCGACATGGTGTTATTAACGCTCGCAGGTTTATCAATTTCTCTCATCACTTCACTTTTGTCAAGCCTAATTTCAATTCTGTTGGCGATTATAGTCGCACTCTTTGTGTCTTCAGAAAATAGGCTTTTATCTAACGCATTTGAAACTCTGGCTAATGCAGTTTTAGGAATTCCGCACATCGTCTTGATGATCTTGATTTCATTTGCATGTGGCAAAGGAACGTTTGGCGTCATCATGGCAGTCTCTTTGACTCATTGGCCAACGCTTTCTCGAATTTTGAGCAATGAATTAAAACAGATAAAGACGAGCAATTGGTATAAAACTGAAACTAGCCTTTGCAAAAATAAATTACAACTTGTCACTAAGCATATAGTTCCAAATTTGTCAAATCAACTGTTTACTGGCCTCTTTCTCGCGTTGCCGCATGCGATTCTCCATGAGTCAACACTAACATTTCTAGGCTTTGGTTTTAGTCCTGAAATTCCAGCAATAGGTAACATTTTGAGTGACACGATGAAATTTGCACTAACTGGAAACTGGTGGCTTGCCTTCTTTCCAGGAGCGAGCTTGATTGTGACAACAATAGTTGTATCAAAGCTGACAGGCAGACTGAAGTATCGATTGGAAAACACTATATGACGCACGCATTTCACAAAGATCAGGAATTTCATCACCACCACCATCACTCATCAGGATCTCATCATGAGTGTGGAGCTCACGTTTTTCAGCTCGAAGAAGTGTCAGTGACAATCCAAAACACTTATTTTAAAAAATCGAGATTGTTCGCTAAAAGCATGTCTGACACCGTTGTCGATAACTGCAATTTGTCACTTCATGAGGGCGAAACTTTGTTTTTAATTGGAGAGAGTGGTTCAGGCAAGTCGATGATGCTTGACATTTTTTGTGGAAGTCTTCCAAAAAATGCAAGACTAGACGGTAACGTTTGGTTTCGAGGAAAAAAGATAGAATTTAAAAACTTAAGAAAAAATGCACAAGAAAACATAAATTTTATTCCGCAATCGATAAAATCGCTTGACCCACTTGCTAAATATGAATGCAAAGGGAAAAAGAGATATCCGCATGAATTGTCTGGTGGACTTTGCAGACAAGCGCTCATTTCTGACTCAATTAAAAAAGGTGCCAGCATAACTGTTGCAGATGAACCAACTGAAGGGTTAGACGAGAAAAGTGCTTTAGAAATAATGAGAAAATTGATTTCTTGCAAAGGTGAAAAAGGTTGCCTTCTCGTCATAACTCATGACGTTGACCTCGCAATTAAACATGCTGATAGGATAGCAATTTTAAAAAAGGGAAGAATTGTCGAAGAAACTTCAACTAAAGCTTTTTGTGATGGCAAGATGAATAATGAATATGCGCTAAAAATTAGTAAATGTCTGCCATCAAGGATAACATTTAAAAAGGAAGAAATAGAAACTGGTAAACAGATTATAATTGACAATCTGTCAATTAAATTTGACGACAAAGATGTCATAGAAAAAATGTCTGATGTTATTTCGAGCGATGAGATAACTTGTTTTTTTGGTGAAACAGGCTCTGGGAAGTCAACGTTGTGCAAAGCAATTGCCAGATGGCTAAAGCCCACACCGGGAAAAATAAAGATTGACGGATCTGTTCAATACGTCTGTCAAAATCCATTTGATGCATTCAATCCAAAATTAACAATTAGAAAATCTATGGCTACAATTGGTAAAAAACCTTGTTCTGCATGCGATGACTTACTTAACGATGCAATGGCTGTAATGAGTGTTGATGATCGACTTTTAGACAGATTGCCGTCTGAACTTTCAGGTGGTGAGTTGCAAAAATTTGCAATTCTTCGTTCATTGGTGGCATTGCCAGATTTCTTAATTCTCGATGAAGCAACTTCAATGCTCGATGTCGTGTCACAAAAAGAAATTTTTGACTTTGTCTTAAAAATTCAACCTTCTTTAAAATTTGGTCTTATTTTTGTCACACACGATCGTGATCTATGCGAAAAAATTTCTGATCGAGTCATCCGTTTTTAGTGAAGTGCTAAATCAAGACTTTTTAAGTTGCAATTGACATGGTATTGAGTCCATTTTTTTAAAACCTTTCCCATCTCATAGACTCTTTTTCCAACTAAATTTCTATGTTCCAAGATTTCTTCATAAGTGGAGTTAATAAGCCAACCGATTAGCTGAATCGTTTTAGACGAAACTGGAAAATCTAGCCCCCCTGGATCGCAATTACGACACAATGCTCCCCCAGAACTCGGTGAAAAAGTGACATAGTCACTCTCAAATTTCACTTCGCTTAAACATTCTGCACATAGCTTGAGTGAAGGCTTAAATCCTTCAAGTGAGAGAAGCTTGAAGCTGGCAGCTATCATCAGCACTTTAGACATTTCTGGATCATCATTTAAAAGCTTTAAAGTTTTGCTAATGAAATCAAACATGACAGGGTTTGCTTCTCCGTCAAACGTGAGACGCCACAAAATTTCCGACACTGTGCTTGCAGCAGCTAAAAGCTGAATGTCAGACCTCAATTCATCAAAGTGCTCAACAAGAATTGCTTCTCGAATGATGTCTATGCTCTTTGTTTTTGCAACACAAATGTGTGCAACATTAAACAAATCAAGACGATTGGAGAAGGTGTTTCCAGGTTTTCTGGCGCTTTTTGCAACAGCTCGAACAATCTCGCCTGTGTCAGCGACCATGTCGAGAACGAGGTCGTTTTCAGAGATGCGAGTCTTGTGAAACACAACAACATCACAAACGTATGTTGGAGAAGAAGGGCTCTTGTGCACGCGCCTTCACTTAGCCTTGCCTAATGCTTGGAGACGTTGAGATTATGTTGTTGTTGTCATCGTATGAAATAGCACCTTGGATTGTTTCATAATCAAGGTAGCGTGTTTCCGAACTGCTTCCAAACCAAGTTGTTGTTTGATATTGGCGTGCAGTGATCGTGTAGGCAACAGTGCCACCACTTGTCCACTGAACAGCAGTTAATTTGCCCAATTCGTATTGTTTTCCGTCAATTGTGAAGTGTGTCGTCTCAGAGAAGAAATCACGAGTTAGTTGCACGAGTTTTGTTGACCTGTGGGCGCAGATGAAAATTTTCACATCGCTTCCACTTTTTAGCGCTGAGTCTTTCGCAGGCTCAACAGACAAAACTGACCCTTCTTCTTTGTTCTCATCATATTTTTCTTCAGTTTTTGCAGCAAACCCAGCTTCTTCGATTTTTGCAATTGCTTCATCCTGTGAAAGCCCCTCGACATCGGGAACCCTATATGGAACAGAGACAACCACACGAACGTTAGCATCAGATGCACTGCGGGTGTCAACTTCAGGTGTTACAGACAAAACAACATTTTCAGCATCGTCAGATTTTTGAGTTATATATTCAACGTTGGTGAAGCCATTTTTTGACATGACTTGCTTCGCGTCATCAATGTTCATTCCGACTATGCTTGGAATGACACGCTTCATTGAAATTTCAAGGCTGATGGTTGATCCTTCTGCAAGGCGTGAACCTGATTGTGGTTTCATCGAAAGAACGATTCCCTCAACTTCGTCGCTTGCAACTTGTTCAGTTTCAACTTTAAATCCTGCTACTTGTAATTGTGACTTTGCATCCGCCTCTGAAAGACTTGTGACATCTGGCACCACTTTTCCGCCCCAAATCTGAGCGAAATAGGTGACAGACAAAAGAATAGCAATGACCGCGATCGTGCCGAGAGCAATCAAAACATTTCTCTTTGTCTTTGGATCAATTGGTTTCTTTTCTCTTTTTTGCTCCTTTTCAGCATCATTATTTACTGAATAGACTTTTGCCTTAGATTCTCCAGATTCTCCCTTAGTGTCGATCATATCCAATTTAGCTGTTTTTTGAGTGTCGAGATCGTCTTTTTCTGCCTCAGCTTCAACATTTAAATTGGTGTTTGTCGATTTCGGGAGTTCTACTGGATCAATGACTGCCGTAATGTCAGATTCTATCGATTTATTTGTTTCATCTTCCTCTTTTTCAGCATCTTCTTTTATATGCTCATCGAAAGATGAATCGTTAGTTTTGTCTATGCCATTTAAGTCGGCTGTTGGTGCCGCTTTTGGCTTGCATGTCACGACATGGTCTTTATCATCAAACATCTCGTTTGCAATCGGGGCAACGCTCGGCAGTTCATAGCCACATTCATCGCAAAACTTTGCACTAGCTCTGTTGGGGGTTCCGCATTTAGGACAAATCATAGTGTGTTTCCTTCTTCGTTTAAGTGTTTGTTCCAAATCTGAATTTAATTATATTCTATCATCATTGACAATAGCCAAAACGCTTGATGACATTTTCGTCTCTCCTCCAATTCTTTTTGCATTTGACGCTCAACTGAAGATTGACTTTTGAGCAATAGTGTTTTTCAAGCTCTGTTCTCGCCCTTGATCCAATTCTTTTTAGTTCACTTCCACCTTTTCCTATGACGATACCGATCTGAGTTTCCCTTTCAACGTAGACTGTTGCAATTATGTTCGTCGTTCTTCCCTTGTTTGAGTCATAAATTTCTTCAGTTACAACACCGATTGAATGAGGGAGTTCGTCTTTTAAGTCATCTAAAATTTTCTCGCGGATCACTTCAGAAGAAAAAACATAATCGTCAACATCGCTCACCATATTCATTCCAAACCATCTGTGGCCTTCTGGAAGAAATTTTTTAAAAAGGTCAATCAAAGTGTGAAGGTTTTGTCTCTTTTTTGCAGAAAGTGGGACAATTTCATCAAAATCAAGCTTTTTAGACACTGTTGCAATTTGAGACAAAATTTGCTCTTGGCTTGCAACGTCAGTTTTAGTCACAAGACAAAACTTCGTTGACTGAGCGTCTTTTATTGAATTTAGAACCCATTCATCTCCCCTGCCGAAAGGTGAAGTTGCATCAAGCAAAAAACAAATTATGTCGGTGTCTTGGAGAGCTTGAGTGGCAGCAAGATTCAGTTCTTCACCCATAACATCCTTTGGTTTGTGAATGCCTGGCGTGTCTACAATGATGATTTGACAATCATCCCTGTTAATCACGCCAGAAAAACGATGGCGTGTTGTGTTTGCAACGTGAGAAGTTATGGCCACCTTCTGCCCAACAAGGGAATTTAGAAGCGTAGATTTCCCCGAATTTGGTCTCCCAGCAAAGGTGACAAATCCACTCTTAAAGCCTTCTGGGACATCCATCAAGTTCTCAGTCACGCTTGGATTTTCTTTGAAATAGGCGTCTAGGTCCATAAGATAATCACCTTAGGAAGAAATATAATAAATGCAATAATAACGCTCATAATAGACACAATCAGAACAGCACCAGCTGCACAATCTTTAGCATGTTTAGCAAGCTCATTCCATTCAGGAGAAACAAGGTCAACGATTGACTCGATTGCAGTGTTTATCAATTCTAAAGCAAAAACAGAAAATATGCACACGACAACAATGGCGACTTCAGTTAAATTTAGCTTAAAAATAAATGAAAGAAGGATGGCAATAAAGGCAACACTTAGATGAATTTTAAAGTTGCGCTGGGTCGTCACTGCATGTCTGACACCATCAAAAGCACACTTAAATGCTTTTAAGAGAGATATTGGCGATTCTTCGAGCGTGTGATGAACAAATTTCTTATTGTCAGACACTATTTGTTCTCCCACTGAGCCAAAATTTCTCTTTCTTTCGCTTCCATGATTTCAGCTTCATCATCTTCAATGTGGTCATATCCTAAAAGGTGCAAAACTCCGTGACAAGTCAAAAGGCGTAGCTCTTCCTCAAAAGTGTTACCGAAATCTTCACACTGATCTTTGCAGACTTCAGGGCAAATGACAATGTCACCAAGAACACAAATTTCTGAGCCATCTTCAACAATTGCCCCATCACACTCGAATGAAAGAACATCAGTTGGTCTGTCCACACCCCTATAATCCTTGTTCAAGGCGTGAATCGTGGCTTTATCGACGCAAGTTACTGACACTTCAGATTCTTCAGGAGCATCTTCAAACTTAAGACAAAATTTGACAAATTCAGAAACTTTTTCTTCTGAGAATTCGCAGCCTTCAACTTGGTTGTCAATCAAAACGTTCAAAACAAACTCACTATTCAAAAAACATGTTTTCTTTTAATTCTACATTGAGAAGTTGTCCAGATTCTCCAAATGATTCACTTTTAATTGTGAAATATGAATCGGTCGTTGCTATATTGTTATTCTCGGTAACAGCGAGTTCACTTGAACCAACCCTTTTGAGGAATTCTTGCTTACGCAAATCTGACGAAAGGTCGCGCAACGTCTTGGCACGTTCGGCTTTAACTCTCTCGTCAACCTGATTCGGCATCATGGCTGCAGGAGTTCCTTCCCTTTTTGAGTAAGGAAAAACATGAATTTTAGAGAAAGACACAGTTTTTGCCAACTCTAACGTTTGTTGGAAATCCTCATCGCGCTCACCTGGAAAACCGACGATTATGTCGGTAGTAAAAGAAAAATTTGGCATCAACTGCCTTGTTTTGCTAACGAGTTCTATGAAATCTGCTGATGAATAGTGCCTGTCCATTCTTTTAAGGACATCATCTGAGCCCGACTGAAGAGGTAGGTGAAAGTGGTTACAGATGCGCCAGCCAGCGTTATTTATAACTTCAAGAAGGTTTTCTGTGACTTCAGGTGGCTCAATTGATGAGATTCTAAATCGACAACCTTTAGTGCTGTCAAGAAGCACTTCTAGCAATTCAGCCAAGCTAGGGTCTGAATAGTTTCCGAGATTAATTCCAGTGAGAACTATCTCTTTAATGCCCGCGCTATCTAGCTCGATGCAGTTTTTAATGACTTGATTTTGTGGGACAGACACACTTTTTCCTCGCGCAACATGCACAATGCAAAAAGTGCACGCGTTGTTGCATCCGTCTTGAATTTTGACGTTAACACGAGACATCGCTTGTGAGTTCACATGCATCAAACCATCATTGTCTTGCAACAATTTAAATTTTGGCACCACCTTAACTCGCTCTGACAATGATTCAAAAAAGGAAGCGTCAATTTCTGCAGCGCACCCTGTGACGACCACTTGCGCGTTTTGATTGTTTTCAAGAACTCTGCGAACAGTTTTTCTTGTCTTTTTTTCAGCTACACCTGTGACAGTGCATGTGTTAATAAACACCTGATCAGCTATTTCCCATGGCTCTAAAATGTCGTCTTGTAGCATTTTTTGAGTAATAGCGTCAGATTCAGCGCGATTCACTCTGCAACCCAAGTTAACGACAGCAAAACTCATAGACTAGATGCTTTCTAAAACGTGTTTAACAACTGCAACTGAAACTATTCCAGCAGTCTCAGTTCTCAAAACTGTGTTTCCCAGAGTGCAGATATTGCACTTATCTATCTGTTTTAACTCTTCAATTTCATCGTCAGAAATTCCACCCTCAGGTCCGATTAAAATCCCAATTTTTTTAAAGTTTTGAGCATTTTTAAGTGCTTTTTCAATTGTGTCATCAACATTTGACTTTTCCCAAAACACCAACAAGACGTCCAAGTCTTGAACTTGATCGATTAATTCGCTAAAAGTGCCAAGTATCTCAACTTTTGGAATTTCGTCTCTGCCTGATTGCATTGAAGCACTTCTTGCAACTGACCTAAATCTATCAAGCTTTTTTTCTTTTGCACTTTCTTTTAAGATGGCGACAGAACGCTTCATGTTGACAGCATAAAATTTTGATATGCCAATCTCAGTTGTAGCTCTCAAAACATCTTCCAATTTTGTATTTTTTGAAACGCCTTGAAAAAGTGATATGTCGCAACCTAATTGAGGGTAGTCTTTTTTTGAAGCAATGCGAGCTTTAACGCTGAGGTCCTTCGATTCAACGATTTCAAGTTCGAAATAGTTTTTTGACTCATCAACAACAGTTATGTGCTCGCCTGTCTTTAGCCGTTGGGCTTTAACATGATTTTTGTCGATGTCAGAAAACTTGATATTAAAGACGCTTGAACCGATTGATTCAATGTCTTCATTTTCAATGAAATAGTGGTGCATTTAGTTAAAAGCGTCGCGAAGTTTTTCGAGCGGAGAACGTTTTTCTGCTGTTTCTTGACCCATTTCATGAGCTAAATTTTGCAGAATTTCGCGCTCCTTCTTCTTCAATTTTTTAGGAATTTCAACTTTAGCATGAATAATCATGTCTCCTCTGCCAGAACCTCTGAACTTTGGAAGACCATAATTTCTGACTCTGATCTTGTCTCCCGATTGTGTGCCTTCAGGAACCTTGACTTTAACAACTTCACCTTCCAAGATGCCGTCTATTTCAAGGTCAGCTCCAAGTGCAGCTTGAACCATCGGAACAGTGAGAGAAACATGCAGGTCATTTCCGTGACGTTCATAATAATCATGGCGCTGAATGCGGATTGTAACGATCAGATCACCTGCCATCGCACCCTGAATGCCAGCCTCGCCATAGCCTGAAACACGGAGTTGCTGACCATCCTGAATGCCAGCTGGGATTTCGACTGAAACGCGTTGACGATCTGGGACGCGCCCTTGTCCTCCGCACTCTGAACATGCTCCTTCAATTTTAGTTCCAGTTCCGTTGCATGCAGAACATGTTGTCGCTGTTTGCATGTCTCCTAAAAATGTGTGCTGGACTGTCACAGTGCGCCCTGAACCATTGCAGGCGTCACATTTGACCTCTTTTCCGTTTGGACCAAGACCTTTGCCATTGCAATCAGAACAAGGTGCCAAGCGATCATAGACGACTTCTTTTTTGCATCCTGTCGCAACCTCTTCAAGTGTTATGCGAAGGCCAATTCCCATGTCACGACCTTCTTTGCGAACTGCTCTCCCACCTCCAGCACTTCCGCCAAAACCACTGAAGAACGTTGAGAAGATGTCACCCATTCCACCAAATCCACCGCCGAAAAGATCTTCAAAGTCAACATAACCAGCACCACCAGCGCCCCCTGCACCAGATGCGGCACCAGGAATTGTGCCGAAGCGATCATACTGGGCCTTCTTCTTCGGGTCACTCAAAACATCATAGGCTTCATTTAGTTCTTTAAATTTTTCTTCAGCATCAGGAGCCTTGTTAACGTCTGGATGAAGCTCGCGTGCACGATGGCGATATGCCTTCTTGATTGCCGCTTCATCAGCATTTCTGTCAACACCTAAAACTGCGTATAAATCTTTGTTTGCCAAAACTAACTTCTTTCTTCCTATTGCTTAATAATTTTTATTGCTTGATAATTTTTACTCATTCGATGTCATTAAGTATGCTTTGAGCTTGCAAAACTGCTTTCATGACATTTTCATAATTCATCCTCGTTGGTCCAATAACAGCAACAACTCCTCCGTCGAATTCGTTCCCAAAGCAAGCCGTCACAATTGAAACTCCATTTAAGTTTCTTGTTTCGTTTTCATGCCCAATTTTTACTGCAAGAGCATCTCCCTCGCTTGTTGCGTTCAAAACACGGTAAAGCACAGTGTCATCTTCCAATATCTCCATGATTGGAACCAAATTTGCAGACTCTTTAAACTCTGGTTGTCGCATCATTGAAGATATACCACGTTTAGAAATGTGTGAGTAGCTCTCCTTATCTCTGTTAGACGAAATGATTGAAAGGTTGTGAGTAATGCCTGCAAGATGCTTAGAAATTTCTTCAAGCATTCCATCTATTTCGTCTGCGCTTTTCCTTATTTCAGACATATAGGGCTCAAATTCATCTTCTTCTTCGTCATCGAATTCGTTGTCAAAAAGAAAATCCACGAATTCACGATATCCCGCTTCAGTTGGAATTCTGCCAGCAGAAGTGTGAGGTTGGGTGATGTAGCCACATTCTTCCAAGAAATTAAGATCGTTTCTCACAGTTGCAGAACTTACATCCACGTCGTAATTATCAACGATAGTTTTTGACCCTACGGGCACAGCGCGATGTATATACTCCTCGATGAGCGCTCTTAAAATAATCTGTCTTCTGTCTGATAGCATCTAAATCACCAAACTCATTTTAGCACTCTAAAGGCTTGAGTGCTAATTTTGAAAAGAAATACACCGTGTGAGTTATAAAATTTCTCTATTAAGCTAAATCGAATATCTCGCCATAGAGTTCGTTGCCGCAAAGCCAACCTTTGTGCGTTGGAACATACGCAGAATTTTTATGAGCTATTAAGCCTCTATCTTCCAGATCCACTAGGGTGTCATTGAGTGCAGGCAAAAACTCAGAAGCTTTTTTTATTCGCTCATCGCTAACGCCCTTGCTCATCCTGAAGCCAAGCATAACATCTTCTGCTTCCATTTGCGCCTTATTTAGGTCATCCGTGACAACTCCATCTTGAATTCGCATACGACGCTCACTGTTTTGCGTCATCGTAGCTGCACTCTTGCCAAAACCGATGTAAGGAATCCCTTGCCAGTATGAACAGTTGTGCTTTGATTCAAAACCAGGCAATGCATAAGAGGCGACCTCATAGCGCTCAAAATTTGCGTCGCTTAAAATTTTAGCAGCAGCATCCATCATGTCTGCCTGCAAGTCGTCGTCAGGCAAGTTCAATTTTCCACGCATTGCTAGTTTGTAAAACTTAGTGTTCTCTTCAATCGTTAAAGGATAGATGCTAATGTGTTGAACTTGTGCGTCAATTGCCGTTTTTAAGTCTTCTTCCCACATGCTTAAAGTTTGATTAGACAGACCACACATTAAGTCGATGCTGACATTTTCAAAACGCGTTTTTGCAATTTCAATTGCCTTTTTCGCAACTTGAACGTCGTGAATTCTTCCAAGGTTTGCAAGCATTTCGTCATTAAAAGACTGCACTCCCAAACTTATGCGATTTACTCCAAGGGCATAAACGTCTTTAACAATTTCTTCCGTTAAGGATTCGGGGTTTGCCTCAATCGTGAACTCTGCAATGTTTTGCATGTAGAGTGTTGTCGTGAGAAAATATGCAAGTTCGACGAGCTTGTCATGACCTATGTGGGTTGGAGTTCCTCCGCCAATGTAGACAGTTTCAATTTTTTCGAGTTTGCCTTGGCTGGAAGCCTCACGGATGTCGAGAATCAATTTGTCAAGATATTTTCTTATTGCCCTTGAGTCACGATCGCACGCCTCAGTTGCAAAATCGCAGTATGCACATCTTCTCTTACAGAAAGGAATGTGAACATACATTGCTTTATATGGGTCATATAGCATTGTTGTTCTCCTCAATTAAGTTTTCAAAAATTGCAACAAAATCCTCTTTTGTGGTAGCTTCGCAAATTTGCTTTCTTGCAACTCGTGCACCTGGAATTCCTTCACAGTAGTTCATTGCTTGCTTCCTAAACTGCAAATACGAAATGCCACTGTGCTCGTCTTTCAAATTTTCTATCAGTTTCACATGTTTAATTGCTACTTTCATTTTATCTTTAACTGATGCTTCTTTCGGTTCGTTTCCTTGCAGGAATTCCTTGATTTGCTTGAATATGAGTGGATTTTTGGAAGCTCCCCTTGCAACAAGGACGGCATCACAATGAGTCTCATTTTTGATGTTCACATAATCTTGCCAAGAAAAAACATCACCGTTTCCAACAACTGGAATTGAAACTGAGCATTTTACGCGTTTAATCGCGGTCCAATCGCTCTTTCCTTTGTAGTATTGCATGGCGTAGCGTCCATGAACACAAATTGCATCCGCTCCTGCTTGTTCGACTGCTTTCGCAAATTCTGCACATGTCTCGTCACCATCGTTATAACCTCTTCGAAATTTAACTGTTACAGGAACTTTGATGGATTGTTTCACTTTGGACACAATTTCAGAGGCTAGCGATGGATCTTTCATCAACGCTGCGCCATCGCCTTTTTTAACAATCTTCCTCGCAGGGCATCCCATGTTGATGTCAACATGAGACAGCTTCTCTCCCAGTTCTTGTTCAATAGATTTAGCTTGGTCAGCCAGCACATTTGAATTGTGTCCAAAAAGTTGCACGCCTAATGCTTTTTCTTCGACAATCGAATCAATTAGACTGTGTGTTTTTGAATGCGCATAGGAAAGCCCCATTGCACTCACCATTTCGGAATATGCAAGGTCACAACCGAGCTCCTCGCAAATGAGCCTGAAAGGAAGGTTTGTGATGCCTGCCATTGGTGCAAGCATCACGTCATATTTATTAAAAAGCATATAAGTTTAGCCTAGAGCAACAACTCCAGGTAAATCGTCACCTTGAACAAGTTCCATAGAAGCACCGCCACCTGTGGAAATAAATGACATCTTGTCACTTAAATTGAACTTATTGACAGCGGCAACTGAGTCTCCCCCGCCGATGATAGTTTGTGCATTTGCATTCTCTGCAAGTGCTTCTGCAACCTTCTTAGTGCCTGTTGCAAAGTCATCAATTTCGAAGACGCCCATGGGTCCATTCCAGAATATGCAAGACGCACTCTCAATTGCTTTTTGGTAGTTCTCCACAGTTTTAGGACCAATGTCGAGGCCCATCATGTCAAATTCAATGTCATAGGCATTGCAAATTCTTGTTTCAACGCCTGGTTCAATCTTTGCTGCGCAGACAACATCAACTGGCAAAAGGAGCACACAATTGTTGTTTTTTGCTTTTTCAAGCATTTCTTTGCAATTGTCAACCCAATCATCTTCCACCAAAGAGGCACCAACATTTGCACCTTGAGCTTTTAGAAAAGTGAAGCACATTGCACCACCAACGATGATTGTGTCTGCCTTGTTAATGAGGTTGTCGATGACCTTTATTTTGTCTGAAACTTTTGAACCGCCTAAAACTGCAACAAAAGGGCGTTTAGGGTCATCGAGCATGCCCTTGATGGTTTTCACTTCTTCAGAGAGCAAATAGCCTGCATAAGATGGTAAATAGTTAGCAATTCCAGCAGTTGAAGCGTGTGCTCTGTGAGCGGTGCCAAAAGCGTCGTTTACGTAAGCATCTGCTAAAAGGGCGAGTTCACTTGCAAACTTTTCATCATTTTTCTTCTCGCGGGCATCAAAGCGTAAGTTTTCAAGGACAAGGATATCGCCGTCTCCCATGGCAGCAATCTTATCAACTGCACCTTCACCAATTATGTCCTTTGAGAATGCAACAGGTCGTCCAATCAAGTCGGAGAGCTTCATTGCTGCAGGTTGAAGAGAAAATTCGGGCTCGTACCCATCACCTTTTGGACGGCCGAGGTGGCTCATTAAAATAACTTTAGCTCCGTCGTTAACGAGCTTTTTTATTGTTGGAATCGCTCTGCGAATTCGAGTGTCATCCGCAACTGTGCCTTCATTCATTGGAACGTTAAAGTCAACTCGAACGATGACTTTCTTGCCATTAAAATTCGCATCATCAATTGTTTTCATGAACTCTCCTAAAGTTTGTAACTAAAGAACAATGCCTGCAAGGTCTGCAACGCGGTTTGAATAACCCCATTCATTGTCGTACCAGCTTACAACTTTAACAAGATTCGACTTCTCACCTAACACCATTGTGAGGCCAGAATCGAAGATTGATGAGGCAGAATTGCCAACAATGTCAATTGAGACGATTGGGTCTTCAGTGTATGCCAAAACGCCTTTCATGTCGCCATCCGCTGCTTTCTTCATGGCAGAGTTAATCTCGTCTTTTGTCACTTCACGCTCTAGTTCGACTGTGAGGTCGACCATAGAACCATCTGGTGTTGGTACGCGAGTTGCGAACCCGTCGAGTTTACCTTTTAAGTCAGGCAGAACAAGCGCCACTGCTCGAGCAGCACCAGTTGTTGTTGGAATCATTGACATTGCAGCGCTTCTTGCACGACGAAGATCCTTGTGTGGAAGGTCCAAAATGCGCTGGTCGTTGGTGTATGCATGAATCGTGTTCATGAAACCGCGCTTAATTCCGAAGTTGTCGAGCAACACTTTTGCAACTGGAGCAAGGCAGTTAGTTGTGCATGATGCGTTTGAGATGATGTTGTGCTTGCTTGCATCGTACTCTTTGTCGTTTACTCCCATAACAAAAGTGCCATCGATGTCTTTACCTGGGCAAGTGATGATAACTTTCTTCGCTCCTGCTTCAATGTGTGCATTTGCAGTGTCACCAGTTTTGAAAATGCCTGTGGACTCGATAACAACTTCAACACCCAACTCTTTCCAAGGGAGGTTTTTAGGGTCGCGTTCAGAGAGCACCTTACATGCGTGACCGTCTGCAACAAAACCATCGTCAGTTGTTTTAACGTCATCGAAGAAAATGCCGTGAACAGAGTCATATTTCAAGAGATGTGTCATTGTTTTAATGTCACCTAAGTCATTTACTGCGACAACTTCAAACTTTGGATTATTCACCATTGCGCGGTAGACCAAGCGACCAATTCTGCCAAAACCGTTGATTCCTACCTTAATAGACATAAATTCACTCCTTTTAGTATCAAGAATTTAAAATGTTAATAACACTTTTCAATTATAGTGCAAAAAAATTATTGAAAGTGTGTTCGAGCGAAATCGAGTGCTAAACGGCGACACAAGCTTCTTTTAAAGCATCTTTTTTAAGAATTGACCAGTGTATGAAGATTCGCACTTTGCAACTTGCTCAGGAGTTCCACTAACAACAACCTCGCCTCCGCCTTCTCCACCTTCAGGTCCAAGGTCAACAATCCAGTCAGCGCATTTTATTACATCCAAGTTGTGTTCGATGACAAGGACTGTGTTTCCTTTATCAACGAGTGCCTGCAAAACAACTAAGAGCTGCCTCACATCGTCAAAATGAAGACCTGTTGTTGGCTCATCCAAAATGTAGAAAGTCTTGCCAGTTTGCTTCTTTTGGAGCTCACTTGCGAGTTTGACACGCTGAGCTTCTCCGCCTGACAGGGTCGTTGCACCTTGACCAAGGCGGATGTAGCCCAAACCAACGTCGTGAAGCGTTTGTAACTTACGCTTGATTGCAGGGATGTTGCAGAAAAACTCAAGAGCTTCATCAACTGTCATTTCCAAAACGTCATAGATGTTTTTACCGCGATATTCAACAGTTAGAGTTTCATTGTTATAACGCTTTCCACCACACTGTTCGCAAGGCACGTAAATGTCAGGCAAGAAGTGCATTTCAATTTTTATTTGCCCATCACCCTTGCAAGCCTCACACCTACCATTTTGAACATTGAAAGAAAAGCGACCGGGACCATAACCTTTTGCTTTTGAATCTGGAGTGGAAGCAAAGAGTTTTCTGACGTCATCCCAAAGTCCAACGTATGTCGCAGGGTTAGACCTTGGAGTTCTTCCAATTGGACTTTGGTCTATAGATATTAGTTTATCGAGTTTGTCAATTCCTGAAATTTTTTTATAATCGCCACTTTTTTTGTGTGCGTGATTTAATTTGTTAGCTAAAATAGGTGACAAAGTGTCAATTATTAATGAACTTTTGCCAGAACCAGAAACTCCTGTCACAACTGAAAGTGTGCCAAGCGGTATTTTTACATCGATATTTTTTAAGTTGTTTTGAGACGCTCCAGTTAATTTTAAATAACCTGAGCTTGCCTTTCTTCTGTCACTTGGGACTTCAATGCATTTTTTGCCAGTTATGTAGTCAGCAGTCAGAGAGTTTTTCGCCTTACAAATCTTCTTCAAATCTCCACAAGCGACAACTTCGCCACCATGCTCCCCTGCGCGTGGACCCATGTCAACGATGAAATCGGCACTTCTAATTGTGTCTTCGTCGTGTTCAACAACTAAAACAGTGTTTCCAAGGTCTCGAAGGTGTTTAAGCTGCGCTATCAGTCGATCGTTGTCGCGCTGATGAAGTCCAATTGAAGGTTCATCGAGGATGTAGAGAACACCAACGAGCCCTGAACCGATCTGAGTTGCAAGACGAATGCGCTGAGATTCTCCTCCAGACAGTGTCGAAGTCGCGCGGTCAAGGGTTAGATAATCGAGACCAACGCTTACCAAAAAGTTAAGGCGAGCACAAATTTCTTTCAAAATTGGGCTAGCGATTTCTGCCTGAGCTCCTTCAAATTTGAGGTTTTTGAAAAATTCCAAGCCTTCTTTTGATGACATTTCGCAAACATCAATTATCGACTTATCTTTAATTGTGACAGCAAGAATTTCAGGTTTTAAGCGTCTACCATGGCAAGTCTGACATGGAACAATTGAGAAATATTTTGCAAGTTTTTCGCGTTGTTTGTCACTCGATGCATCCATATATCTCTCTTCGACAGCTGCAAGCACGCCTTCCCATGTTTTTGACCAATAAGTGTTTCTTCCGTCGAGCGTGTGATAGTCAACTCTTATCCGTGTTTGCCCCAAACCAAACATTAAAGCGTTTTTTGTTGCTTTCTTTAATTTTGAATAGGGCGTCGTCGGTTTTTCTCCCATATGTTTTAAAACTGCTCGAATGAGTTGTGGATAATAATTGCCATTTCTGAAAGGCTCGATTGCGCCTTCTGCGATTGACAGTTCAGGATTTGGAACGATTAAATCAGGGTCAGGCTCTTCTTTTGATCCAATACCTAAACATTCTGGGCAAGAACCATAAGGAGCATTAAACGAAAAATCTCGAGGTTCAAGATTGTTGAGCGAAAATCCATGCTCAGGACATGCAAGGGCAAGTGAATAGAGGTGTTCGTCTTGCGGGAGCTCGCTTGTGGCGCCACTCTTTATCGTTGTTTCATCTTTTTGTTTTTTACCTTTTTCAGTAATTTTTACTAAGACTTGGTGATCTGAAATTTTAGTGGCACTCTCAATGGCTTCTGCCAAGCGAGATCTGCTTGCTTCATCAACTTTAACTCTGTCAACAACAACATCGATAAAATGCTTAATTTGTTTATCAAGCTTAATTTCGTCACCTTCTAGCTTAGTGATTTTTCCATCGATGCGAACGCGCGTGAAACCTTCCTTCAAAAGATCTGAAAAAAGATTTGTGAACTCACCTTTTCGACCCAAAACGACTGGAGCCATAATGATGGCGACACTGTTATCATCCTTTTTTAATTTCAAAACTTCATCAACAACCTCGTCAGTCGTTTGTTCTTTAACAACTTTGCCACAAACAGGACAATGAGCAACGCCACACCTTGCGAACAAAAGACGAAGGTAGTCATAAATCTCAGTTGTCGTCCCAACTGTCGATCTTGGATTTTTAGAAGTTGTTTTCTGGTCTATCGAAACTGCAGGCGAAAGTCCATCGATTGAGTCAACGTCAGGCTTGTTTGCTTGACCCAAAAACATTCTTGCATAAGAAGATAGCGATTCAACATATCGCCTTTGACCTTCAGCATAAATCGTATCAAACGCTAAAGATGACTTACCAGAGCCTGAAAGTCCAGTAATGACAACAAATTTATCACGAGGAATCGTGACATCAACGTCTTTTAAATTATGTTGCCTAGCTCCTTTTACTATTATGTTTTTGTTTGCCATGTTCACCTTGCATAATCAGTTTTTGTGTGTGTGTCAATGCTTGAACACTTAATTTTAGCTTAAATGACGCTAAAAAGATGTCTGACACCTTTTGTCGCGTTTGATAAATCATGTCTGACACCCTTTGTAAGAAATTTAAGTCGCTTCGACTCGTTCAACAATGAATTCGTTTCCAGAAATAAGTAACGTTTTGTCACTTAAGCAGTAAGGGCACTTTCTTCCATACTCAACAGTTTCGTAAGTTTTTCCACAATTTTCGCAGTGTGTCATCGCTTTTACAGTTTCGATTCGGAGCTCACACTTTTTCATATTATCCCGTTTTGAAACTGCCCAATTCCAGCAATCTCGCAGGAGATGGGGAACAACTCCAGAAACTTCGCCGAGCTTAATCGTCACGCAGTCAACATGAGTGATGTCGTCTCGTTCATTAATTGCGTCTTGAACTGCATCTATTGCATAAAAGACAACACCAAGCTCATGCATTTAGTCAACCTCTTTGGGCTTAACATGAAGCGCAATTTTTGCTGCACGCTTTATTGCATAAGGTCCGATTTCTCTAAATTTGTCTTCAGCTTTGATCATGTGAGTGGCCTCAGGGTGAGTCCTTCTGAGATGAATTGCATCAAATCCGCATTTTGTTGTGCAGACTCCACACCCGATGCATTTGTGCGGATCAACAACACTTGCACCGCAGCCCAAGCAACGCTTTGCTTGAGCGACAGCTTCGTCTTCAGTGTAGTTTCCATACATCTCTTCAAAACCTAAACTTTTTTCCGCTGGTAAAGCTTGTCGTTTCGCGTTGTCATAGCCTTTTAGCTCAACATCTTCTTTGTCAAGTTCAATGAACTCTCGCCTGTCAAGTCCAATTGTCATTGAAGCACCTGAGTGAACAAACCTATGAAGCCTTTCTGCAGCTTGATGACCGCATTCAATGGCGTCGATAACAAACTTTGGTCCTGTTAAAACATCTCCGCCAACAAAGACGTCAGAAACACTTGTTTGAAACGTCAGCTCATTAGCTTTTGGATAGTTTCCATGCCAGAATTCAACGCTTTCACCATCCAAAAGACCTCCCCACTCAATTTTTTGACCAATAGCAAAAATGACCTCGTCACACCCAAGCAACTTCGTCTCTGTTTCGTCATATTGTGGATTAAATTTTCCGTCTACAAAAACTTGAGAGCAACGCTTCAACTTGAGACCCGAGACTTGGTCATCTTTTGTTTCAACTTGCATTGGTCCCCAAGAATTCAAAACTTCGATGCTTTCTGATTTTGCTTGAGCAACTTCTTCATCGGTTGCTGGCATCTCATCATGCTTCTCGAGAGAGACAATTTTAACACTTTCTGGATTCATGCGAACAGCTGCACGAGCACAGTCAAGAGCCACATTTCCACCGCCAACAATGACGACTTTCTTGTCAGCTAAACTCTCTGCGCATCCAGAATAGGCATGCCTCAAAAAATCAATGGCTGTGTTTGTTCCTGTTGCAGTTTCGCCCTCAACACCGTGAAGACGAGAGCCTTGGCATCCGATAGCGACATAAAACGCATCGAAACCTTCATCTCTCAATTGTTTTAAAGTGACATCTTTTCCAACCTCAACTCCGCATTTAATCTCAACTCCAAGCTGTTTTATCACATCAATCTCGGCATCAAGAGTTTCGTTTGAAATTTTATATGATGGAATGCCATAGCGCATCATTCCGCCAGGTTCTTCACTCTTTTCAAAAACAACTGGTTCATATCCCAGCTGTGCTAAAAAGTAGGCACAACTCAAACCTGCTGGTCCAGAACCGATTATTGCTATTTTCTGAATTTGCTTTGAAAGCGGAATGTGTCTCGAAGGAGACACAGGCATTTTTATCTCTGGGACATAGCGATTGTTTTTGTTCAGTTCACGATCGGCAACAAACTTTTTAACGTTATCGATTGCAACTGCTGAGTCGATTGCACAACGAGTGCATGCGATTTCGCAACGTTTGTCACAAACTCTTCCACAAACAGCAGGAAAAGGATTGTCTCGCTTGATGATTTTTAGAGCTTTATCAAAGTCACGATTTGCTACTGCTTTTAGATAGGCCTGAATTGAAATGTGTGCAGGGCAAGCACCTTTGCAAGGGGCAGTTCCTGTATCACGACAATTTACGCGAGCAGTTTCGCGGTAGTTTTCATCATATCTCTCTTCTCCCCACCTTTGACAATCAGGAAGGTCACATCTTGGATAGAACACCTCACTTCCGTCTGCTCTCTTAAGTTTTTGCCCCAGCTTAACGGCTCCAGCAGGGCAAACCTGAACACAACCACCACACCCCACGCATGCTTGCACATCAACACTTGCGCGGTAGGCACTTGCCGACATGTTCGGAGTGTTAAAAAGTTGAGATGTGCGAAGCGCATTACATATGTTGATGTTGCAATTGCAGATCCCAAAAATTTTGTTTTCACCATCGATGTTAGTTATTTGATGAACATATCCAAGATCTTCAGCTTTTTTAAAAATCTCGAGAGCTTCTTCTTTTGTTATGTAGTGTCCCTTGTTTGTTTCAACGCAATAATCTGCAAAATCACCACAAGCAACACACCATGCTTGCGCGTCATCTGCAACTCCTTCATTCATTTTCGCGCGAGATGCTCTGCAGGAACATTGACCAACAGCAAGCTTGTCTTCATACTTTTTTAGCCAATAAGAAAGTTGTTCTAAGTCAACTTTTTTGTTTTCCATCTCAATTGCTTTTTCAACCGGTATGACGTGCATACCGATTCCAGCTCCTCCTGGAGGAACCATCTGAGTTATTCCTTTTAGTGGAATGTAGGTCATACGCTCGAAAAAAGGAGCGATTTCAGGATTTTCCTCCAAGCGCTTGTTCTCTCCAGTTTTAGGGTCTTCGTCCATGTTGAACAGTTCGGCTGAACCTGGCACAAACATAGGTAAACACCAACGCTTCTCAGTTTTTGGCGCACATCTTCCATTATGGTCATAATGATTTCCATAATCGTATTCAAGAAGACCGATGTTTGACATTTCATCGAGTTTAGTCTTTAGGTCTACATCGTTAAAATCGGGGCAAAGTTGTTGCATCTGAGAAAAAGTGTAGTGCTCACGGACCTTCATCGCGTTTGCGATTTTTGCCATATCTTCATCGACAAGTCCAGCAAGCCCCCAATACTCAGGGTCGTTGGAAGTTACACCATGTAACTTATGCTTTGCAACATCAGTAATTTTCTTACCGAGATCTAAGATGTCTTCTCGCGGGTTTTCTTCCCCTTGATGCAAAGGTTTAATAACACTGCTCATCTCTGGCATAACACACCCCTTATCTAAAAACGTCTTCTATTATGATAACGTTTTATGAAGGTTTTAGGTTTTAGGTTGTGGGTTTAAGAGGGTAGTTTTAACTTGATTGATATTTTCTTTGACCGTGCTAATCAATTCTTCGGTGGAAGAAAACTTGATCATTGGGCGCAAGAATTCTACGAACTGAATCTCAATTACTTTGCCATAAATTTCGTCCGTAAAGTCAATTATGTGTGCTTCGACGTTTGATGACGTTTTGTCTTTAAAGAGCGGTGATATGCCGACTGACACCGCTGCTTTATATTTTTTTCCTTCAACATTCACATAGGCAGAATAAACACCTTCAGAAACAGGAATGTCTGAGGCAGGAACTGTTAAATTGGCAGTTTTGAAACCAAGGGAAGCTCCGTCACCTCTCCCCTTTTTAACAGTTCCTGAAATTTTGCCTAAACTATTCTTGCAATGGCTCAACGATGACATCTTTCAGAGGATCACCAACTTGAGGCAAATCTTCTT
This sequence comes from Oribacterium sp., assembly GCA_963592435.1. Lineage (GTDB taxonomy): Bacteria > Actinomycetota > Coriobacteriia > Coriobacteriales > Eggerthellaceae > Phoenicibacter. Next base: position 98,921 of record CAVAWT010000001.1, read on the forward strand.
CCTTCCAACACTCACATGCAGGAAGACCTTCAATTGAGGAGCTCAAGAAAACTGGGTCTTTTCCTTCTTTTTTCTGCTGTTCGTAATCTTTTAAAGCGACCAAAGCCCACTTTCCAAGAATTACGATGACAATTAGGTTCATGATTGCCATGAATCCCATGAAGATGTCTGCCAAATTCCACGCTAAGTCAAACGAATTAACTGCTCCGTAAAGAATTGCTATTAGACAGAAAACGCGGAACACAACGAGAGCATTTTGATTTTTCGTGATGAACTTGAAGTTAGATTCTGCATAAAAGTAGTTTCCAATGAGGGAAGAATATGCAAAAGCGAAAATTGCAAAAGTGATGAAATGAATGCCGATGACGCCGACTGAGTCCTGAACAGCCTGTTGAACAAGCGGAATGCCCTTAAACTGAGCCGCAGTTGCAGGATCTTTAACAACGAACAGACCAACTATGAAGGCCGAGCATGAGCAGATGAGAATTGTGTCGATGTAGACAGACAAACTTTGAACGAGTCCTTGCTTCACAGGGTGAGAAACAGAAGCAGATGCTGCTGCGTTTGGAGCAGAACCCATGCCAGCTTCGTTGGAATAGAGACCACGCTTAATACCAAGCATAACAACCGAACCTGTGAACCCACCGAAAATTGCTTGCCAGTCAAAAGCGGCACTAAAAATTGACCCAAACATTTCTGGGATGTATTGCGCATTAGAAATTGTTGTCCAAACTGCAACGAAGATGTATGCAAATGCCATGATTGGTACAACAATTGAGGTGATAACCGAAATGCGTTTTGCACCTCCGAAAATAACGGCTGCCGTCATGAGAACCAAAATCGACCCGAGAACAAGCGCACCACCGTTAGTTTGGTAGTCGGGCATATAATACTCAAGTGAAGAACACGCATTAAAAGCTTGTAAGCCATTAAAACCAAAGGCGAAACATAGAATCAACAAAACTGAAAATAGAATTCCAAACCCTCTGCTTCCTAAGCCCTGTTGAATGTAGTAGGCAGGACCACCACGGAAGGCACCGTCTTTTTCTTTCACCTTCCAAATTTGTGCGAGTGTTGATTCAATGAATGCTGAAGCTGCGCCAAAAATTGCCATTGCCCACATCCAGAAGATCGCGCCCAAACCACCTGTAATAGTTCCAGTTGTCACACCTGCGATTGCGCTTGCAACGCCTGCAATGTTACCAGTTCCAACACGACTTGCAGTTGAAACCATCAGTGCTTGAAATGAAGAAACAGAAGATTCGCCCTCGACGTGTTTCTTTTCAGTGACTTGACGAAACATGTCACCAATAAATCTAATTTGGACAAACCTAGTGCGAAATGAGAAATAAATCCCGACTGCCACAAGCAAAATTAACAAGACATAAGTGTACATCCATGTGTCAAAGTCACCGGTGACCTGAATCAGCCATTCATTCATGTGTTACTCCTTATTAGAAACGAAATTAAAAAAATAAACTAAATAAAGTATATAACAAACTTTATTTAAGCAACGCTGTCGTGTTTTTGGCAGACAGGGCAACGGTTGAAAGATTGTGCAGTGTTGCCGCCTTTTCAGGACTCAAAACCCCAGAAAGACCGAGCAAAATTAACATCGTGTTAAACTTGACGATGAACTCATATGAATTTGAAATTCGCCTTGTCAATGCGACAGAAAGTTTTTTAAGCGTGATCAAAGAATTAAGATCGGAGTTAAGAACAGTGACATCTGCCACACTTCTTGCAATATCAGAAGCATCGCTCATCGCAACTGAAACGTCAGCGCAGGCAAGTGCAGGAGAATCATTAATCCCATCTCCAACAAATGAGCAAACATGCCCTTTTCTCTTCATTTCTTCAACATACTTAGCTTTGTCTTCAGGGAGAACTTGCGCGAAGTAGCCATCTAAATCAAGCTTCTCAGCAACTCTCTTTGCGCAATTTTCTGAGTCACCAGTTAACATGACAATGTTCGAAAACCCAACTTCTCTTAAGTTTTTAATTACGTCTTTTGCATTTTCACGAAGTGGATCTTCCACTTCGATTGCGCCTTCCAAGACACCATCTATTGCTAAGTAGACTAAAGAGCCCAATGTTTTTTCAATGTCACTTGGCTTTTTGACACCTTCGTCTTCAAAAACGAAGTGAGCGCTGCCCAAAACAACACGCTTGCCTTCAACAGTTGAAGCAATGCCGTGTGCGACGATGTATTCAATGTCGCTGTGAAGTTCATTTCTGTGAACCAAATTTGCATCTTCTGCAGCCGAAACTATTGCTCTTGCAACTGAATGAGGATAGTGCTCTTCCAGACAAGCAGCAAACTTCAAGATGTCATTTTCATCAAGACTTCCAAACGTCAGCACTCGACTCACTTTTGGACATGCTTTGGTTAAAGTTCCCGTCTTATCAAAAAGAATTGTGTCCGATTCTGCAAACTTTTCAAGGAATTTGCCACCTTTTGCAACGATGTTGTGTGATGTGGCTTCGCGCATAGCACTCATGACTGCTATTGGAGTTGACAACTTGATTGCGCAAGAATAGTCAACCATTAGAACACTTAAAGCTCGCTGAACACTGCGAGTGAGAACTAAGTCAAGAAGGAAAAGTCCAAGAGAGAATGGAACGACTTTGTCTGCCAGAAGCTCAGCTTTGCTTTGCGCTCTTGATTTTAAACTTTGTGAGTTTTCAACCATGTCAACTATTGAATCAATTCTCGATTGTCCTGCTTTTGCTTTGACGACAACAACGATTGATCCGCTCTCGACAACCGTGCCTGCATGAACATAGCTTCCTTCAAATTTGGGCGCAAGGTCGCTCTCACCAGTCATAGTTGCTTCGTTAACCTCCGCCGAACCTTCAAATATCTCACCATCGATTGGGATAACGGAGCCTTGGCGAACACGAATTTTATCTCCAATTTCAACTTTTTCAATTGGCACTTCTGTTTCTGTATCACCATCAACTAACCAAACTTTTTCCGCACAAATCGACAAGTTTTGGCGAAGCGCATTTCTTGTTCTTGCTTGAGTGTGCTGTGCCATGATGTCTGAGATTCCAAGCAAAAACATGACTTGACCCGCGGTTTTTGTGTGACCAGTCAAAAGTGCTGTTCCGATGGCCGTCGCATCGAGCACTTCAACTGGCAATTTGTGCGATCTTAAGGCTTTAACAGCATCCATAACGTATGGGATGGCATTAAAAGCAGTCCAGAGCTGTCTAGTTTTTAGGGGCAGAAGAGCGCTTTTTGCAACTCGAGACGCTATTGCTCCTGCAATGTCAAACCAAAAATCGTTGTCGAGCGTCGAAAGATCACTCTCAGCATCCTCTTCAGTTGATGGCAAATTGTAAACATCAAGAGAGTCGAGTAAGTTTAAAGCTTCAAGTCTTGCAGAATGACAAGAATAGATAACAAGAATCGAGCCGTTCCTAGGGCGAATGTAAGCCTTATCGACACCTTCGATTTTGCGCAACTCAACGCTCACTCCTCGAGCAGTCGATTCATCGAAGATCCATTTTCCAACAACAGCTCTAAGCCGTCTTGGCTTATCATATGAAATTTTATAGAACAAAGAAGTGTGCTATTTTGCTCTGGCTTTTGCCTTCTTTGTTTTTTCCATTTCTTTTTCGACTTCCGCGCGAACACGCTTTTCAATCTCTGCTTCTTTTTCAGCTTGAAGAGAGATCATTTTTGCTTCTTCGCGAGCGTCTGCTGTGACGTCTTCTGCCTCGTCTTTGATTGACTGAACTGCTTCAGAAACGCTGTCTTTAATTATCATTCCTTTGGCAGTTGCCTTCACGAGTGCGCCACGAACACATTTTGCTTGCAAGATCCCTGCAATGAGACCAGATGCAGCAACGCCACCAACGAAAGCCCAAACTTGTTTAGATCCTAAAATGTTCATATTAAAAACCTTTCAACTAAATTGTTTTATTAATTATAAACTAATTCTAAAGAGATTTTTTAAGTCAATCAGACTGTTGAATTCGTCCAAAACTTCATCGCTAACTTCTTCAGCAACATTGACATAGACAAGCGCAGTTGAGTCGTCGGGCGACGTTGCGATTTGCATAGTCGATATGTTTATTCCATGATCTCCAAGAACAGTGCCGATTATTCCGCAAATTCCTGGCTGGTCTGGGTATTCAAACACTATAGAGTTTTTGGCTGGAACAACATCGATTTTGTAATCAAGAATAGAGATTATTCGAGGCAATTTCTCAGAACCAAAAACAGTTGCTGCCACCTTTATTCCATCAGCATCAATTTCAATTCCTGAAGCATATTCATCTGCCACATCTGTTTTTGTGCACTCAATGTCAACGCCGTGGCGCTCAGCATATCTTCTTGCTTCGAGCATTGTTGCGCACTGAGCATGCTTTGAAGCGAGCATTCCTTCCAAAACTGAAGCGACAAGAGCCGTTGGATCAAGCTCTGCCAAGTTGCCCATCGTTTTTACTGATACGTTTCTCGGAACTGAACCTTTAATCTGGAGCGCAATCCTTCCCAACATATTTGCAGCTGGGATGAAAGGTGCGATGTGTCGAGACATTTCATTTCCTGATCCAGTTGCAGTTAGAGCTGTCGGGACAAGCGAGCCCTCCAGTCCAGCCCAGACATAATCTGCAATTTGCACACCACTTCTCACTTGTGCCTCTTCGGTCAAGGCAGAGATGTGAGGAGTAATTATTGCTGAATCGAGTGAGTGCAAAGGAGAATCTTGACAAGGTTCTTCATCAAAAACGTCAACACCACAAGCTGCAATTTTTCTTGCTGCAACAAAATCCGAGAGTGAGTTCATGTCAACAATTGCAGGGCGAGAAGTGTTAATAAAAATGACACCTGTCTTCATTTTTGAAAACTCTTCAGCGCCAAACATTCCTTTTGTTGTTGAAGTCACTGGAAGATGTATTGACACGAAATCTGCTTGCTGCAAAATTGAATCCATGTCGTTAATCAAACTAACGCCAAGTTGAGTTGCGCGCTCAGGGTTGCAGTAGGGATCATAAGCTAAAACACGCATTCCAAATGCAGAGGCTCGTTCTGCAACCATTCCACCAACGCGACCAAGTCCAAAAAGCGCGAGTGTTTTTGCGTATAGCTCAACACCTTTGAAGTTTTCACGCTTCCACTCGTGTTTGTGCATCGTTTCATTTGCTTGAGGAACTTTTCTTGCACAAGAAAGCATGAGAGCAAAAGTGTGTTCAGCTGCTGAGACTATGTTAGACGTTGGCGCATTGCAAACGATGATGTCGAGCTCATTTGCAGCTTCGATGTCGATGTTATCGGTTGTGACTCCAGCTCTACCAACAACTTTTAACCTCCTGCCTGCTCGAAGAAGCTCTTCATCAACAAGAGTTGCACTTCTGACGATCAAAGCGTCATAATCTGGAATTACACTTAAAAGCTGTGTGTGAGTGAGCCCGAGCTCAACATCAACAATGAAACCTCGCGATTTGAGAGACTCAATCCCCTCCTCAGCAATAACTTCAGTAACAAGAATTTTTAGTTGCATAAAAATTATCCTTAAAAAAAGATTTAAAAATTAAAAGCTCTATTTAGTGTTTTCTTTCTCAAATTTCTCCATGAAGTCAACGAGTGCTTGAACTCCAGCTTCTGGCATGGCGTTATAGATGCTAGCACGCATTCCACCAACACTTCTGTGCCCTTTTAGAGAGACCAATCCGCAGTCAGCTGCTTCTGAGACGAATTTTGCATCCAAATCCGAATCACCTGTGACAAAAGGAACGTTCATTTTTGAACGAGAAGCAGGTTCAACTGGGCTTTTAAAGAGTTTCGATGAATCAATGAAGTCATAAAGAAGTTTAGCTTTTCTCTCGTTTAGTTCTTTCATTCTTGATAGTCCACCAGAGACTTGCAACCACTTGAATGTGAGGCCACAGACATAGATTCCCCAGCAGTTTGGTGTGTTCATCAAGCTGTTTGCATCATCCATTTTCTTATAATTGAGAATTGAAGGCGTGAAAGGAAGGACATCTTCTGTAATCAAATCTTTTCTTATTATTATTATTGCAAGCCCAGCGGGTCCAATGTTTTTCTGAACTCCTCCATACAAAATGCCATATTTTGAGACATCTTGAGGTTCACTTAAAAACATGGAAGAAACGTCACTCACTAAAGGAATGTCGCCTGTGTCAGGTAATTGTGAATAGGTTGTGCCATAAACAGTTTCATTTTGGCAAATGTAGACATAGTCTGCATCGCCTCTGAATTGCATTTTTGTTACATCAGGGATGTATGTGTAGTTTTTGTCTTCTGAAGAGGCAACAACGTTAACATCTCCATACATCTTTGCCTCAGAAATTGCCTTTTTTGACCAGTTGCCAGTTTGAACATAATCAGCCTTTTTGTTTTTCATCAAGTTCATTGGAATTGCTGCAAACTGGGCAGTTGCTCCACCCTGCATAAATAAGACTGTATAGTTGTTGGGAATGTTTAAAAGTGATCTCAAGTCAGCTTCTGCAAGCTCAATGATCTCAGCAAAATTTTCTGATCGGTGACTCAATTCCATAACACTCATGCCATGCATGTTGTAATCAACTGCACCTCGGCTTGCTTCTTGCAAAACAGGATAGGGCAACATTGCTGGTCCTGCTGAAAAATTGTAAACGCGTTCCATAACTAAAAGAGCCTCCTTGTTTATTAAAAAAAGTTTAACAACTTAATTTATAACACATAAAGTGTTGACTTGGTTATCCAACACAGGCTAAAAACCGATCTTTGCCAACAAGATCTTTCATGATGGTAACTTTGTTTAAGCCAGCCTTTTCTGCAAATTCTTTTGCTTTTTTAAGAGTTGTCTCATGCAATTCAAACAAGATGATGCCTTCATCTTCAACGAGAGTTCGTGCTTGAACAAGGATTTTTTTAAAAACCTCAAGGCCATCTTTTCCGCCCTTAAGAGCCTCGATCGGTTCAAACCTTCTCACATCAACAGGCAAACTCATGATTTCATCATCAGGAACGTAAGGAGGATTGCTTATTATTGCGCTAAACTGATTTGTTGCATGCTGGAAATAGTCAAAATTGTCAAGGCACTCACATTGCTCAAAGTCAATTTTGTCTTCCACATCATATTTTTTTGCATTTCGCTTTGCGACTTTGAGTGCACTTGCAGAAATGTCGGTTGCATAAACGTGCGAATTTTCAATTTCAGTGGCACATGAAATTGCCAAACACCCGCTTCCTGTGCCAACATCAGCAATTAAAGGATTTTTAACGTTGTTTTCTTTTAAATAGTAAGAAACGATGTCAACCATCATTTCAGTTTCTGGTCGTGGAATTAAAACATCTCTGTTAACTTCTAAGTCGAGAAAACGAAAAGGTGCATGACCGAGCACATACTGAACAGGCTCTCCCAAAGCAATTCTGTCACATATTGGATCAATCATGTCGCACTCCCGCTGAGTCAACATTGGTTTTTTAATCAACGCTTTTGAAAATGGCATATCGACAACGTCTGAAATAACAAGTCTCGCTAAGTTGTCTGGATTTGCAATTTTATGATCTGTCAGAAACTTTGTGACATAATCTTCGGCAAGTTTAATCGGTGTTGTTTTTTCGTTTTTCATAATTAAAATTAAAAGGTTAATGAATATATAAAAAAAACTAAACTGCTTCTTCTAATTTTTGCGCTCGATCTGCGGCTTGCAAGGCATTTATCATGTCGATCAGCTTGTCTCCTAACAAGACTCCATCATAAGTCATAGAGCATCCAATGCGATGATCAGTCACTCTGTCTTGAGGTGCGTTGTAGGTCCTAATTTTTTCTGCACGATCTCCACTGCCGATCTGAGCAAGTCTTTTTGCTCCTTCTTCAGCTTGTTGATCTGCAAGCATTTTTTCATAGAGTCTCGCCCTCAAAACGCTCATCGCAGCTATTTTGTTTTGAAGTTGTGACTTTTGGTCTTGTGATTGAACAACAAGCCCTGTCGGCAAGTGAGTAATCCTGACTGCTGAGTCAGTTGTGTTGACGCATTGCCCACCAGGTCCTCCAGCGCGAAAAACATCGATTCTTAAATCGCCTTCGTTGATTTCCACTTCAACTTCGTCAGCTTCTGGCAAAACAGCAACTGTGGCTGTGGACGTGTGAATTCTTCCTTGACTTTCAGTTTTTGGAACTCTTTGAACACGATGAACTCCACTTTCAAACTTCATCAAAGAATAGACGTAATTTCCTTTGACTTTAAACTGGATTTCTTTATAGCCCCCCACCTCAGAAGCTGAGACATCCATAAGCTCAATTTTCCACTTCTGGTCAGCGCAAAAACGCTCATACATTTTAAACAAGTCACCAGCAAAAATTGCTGCCTCATCCCCTCCTGCAGCCGCTCGAATCTCAACGATGATGTCTTTTTCATCTGCAGGATCCTCCGGTATTAGCAAAACTTTAATTTGTTCTTCTAGGGAAGGAAGCTGTGGTTCAATCCTTGCAATTTCTTCGGTTGCAAAAGATTTCATCTCCGAATCGCTGAGCATTTCTTTTGCTTCTTCAAGATCGCTTGTCAGTTGAACATAATTTTTTGCAAGATTTGCAAGCTCACCTTGGTGGGAATATTCCTTTGCAAGTCTGTTATATTCTTTTTGGTCTGAAATGACTTCTGGATCAGCCATCTTCTTTTCCAGATCAGAATAGGCCTCCAGAAAATCTTCCATTTTGCTTTTAAGTTCAGTGTCTGCCATGGTCTCACCCTAAACTTGAGCTTCTTTGATGATGTTGATAAGCTTATCCTGATCCCAAGTTCCAAGATCGCCTTCAAATCGATCTCTAACAGAAATTGTGTTATTCTCAATCTCTTTGTCACCGATGACAACCATATAAGGAATTTTTTCAGCTTGCGCCTTGGCGATTTTAACTTTCATTGGCTCATTATCAAAGAAGTATTCAATTCTTCCACCAACGCTTTTTAGTTTTTTTCCAAAAACTTCTGCCGCTTCCTTATGGCGATCGGTGATTGGGACAATTGCAACTTGAACTGGTGCTAACCAAAGCGGAAAAGCTCCAGCATAGTGTTCAATCAAAATTCCTAAGAAGCGCTCAATAGATCCAAAAATTGCGCGGTGCAACATCCAAGGTCTCTCTTCGGAATTGTCTGCTGCACGATAGGTCAGATTGAAACGCTCTGGCATGTTAAAATCAACTTGAACTGTTGAGCACTGCCATGTGCGCCCGAGGGCGTCTTTCACCTTAATATCAATTTTTGGACCATAGAAAGCGCCATCGCCTTCATTTATGTCATATTCCAGATTATGGCGCGTGCAAGCTTCCTTCAAAGCGTTTGTTGCGTGCTCCCACATGTCATCAGTTCCGATCGATTTGTCGGGTCGCGTTGAAATTTCTGCTTCATACTCAAAACCAAACGTTGACATGATGTGATCAACGAGGTCAAGAATAGCAACGACTTCATCTACCACTTGCTCACGCGTGCAAAAAACATGTGCGTCGTCTTGTGTGAAGCCACGAGCGCGCAAAAGACCATGAACCACGCCACTCATTTCATGACGATAAACCGTTCCAAACTCGAAATAGCGAAGAGGCAAATCGCGATAGGAATGAAGATTTGCGCGGTAGAGCATGACATGTCCAGGGCAATTCATTGGCTTGACTGCATATTCGACCAGATTCGGATCTTCATCAGTTCCTTCGTTTATGTTGAAGAAATACATGTTTTCTTTGTAAAAACCATAATGCCCGCTCGTCTTCCAAACATCAGCGTTGTAGACATGCGGAGTTATAACTTCTTCATAACCTCTGTCATAGAGATCTTGGCGCAACCACTCTTGCATTGTGCGAATGACACGCGCACCTTTTGGAAGGTAAAGCGGAAGACCTGCACCAGCCAAGCCGTCCATTGTGTAGATCCCAAGATCACGACCGAGTTTTCTATGATCTCGCTTTTCAGCTTCCTCAATCATCGTTAAATAGTCTTGAAGGTCTTTTTTCTTAAAGAAAGCTGTGCCATAAATTCGAGTTAACATCTCGCGATCGGAGTCGCCTTTCCAATAGGCACCAGCGATCTTCGTTAGCTTGATGGCCTTTGGTTCAATTTGACCTGCATGAGCGACGTGAGGACCGCCACAGAGATCAACAAAGTCTCCATGCTTTCTAATCGTTATTTGAACATCATCATCAAAATCGTCGATGTGCTCAAGCTTCAGTCTTTGGTCTTTAAAAATTTCCTTCGCTTCATCTCTTGTTACAACCTGCTTTACAAAAGGCTCATCAAGTTTGATGATTTCTCTCATTTTCTCTTCGATTTTGTCAAAATCATTAACTGAAACGGTTTCAGGAAGAGCAAAGTCATAGAAAAAACCATCTTCAGTCTCGGGACCAAATCCGATTTGAGTTCCTGGCCACAAAATTTGAACTGCCTCAGCGAGAACATGCGCAGTGGAGTGACGCATAATTCCAAGAGCCTCAGGGGACTTTGAGGTGATTATTTCAATCTCATCTCCATCATTGACAACATCAACAAGGTCTGCAAACTCGCAGTTTATTTTTCCACAAAGTGCAGCTCTTGCAAGACCTTCACCGATCGACGATGCAACGTCTCCAAGTGTTGCACCCTCCTCAACTGTTTTTGTTGAACCGTCTGGCAGTTTAATTTCAATTGACATAGTGTTATTCATCCTTTCGCATTGCCGGGCGCAAACAAAGCGCCTGCATGGTTAATTTGCGCAATCGAGGTGTTGAGTGCCTCGTTGCAATGTTTTAAATTTTATAAAATTTCTGAGCTTTGTTTCACAAAAAAAAGCAAATCTACTTCGATGTCCTTGTTGTTGGTCTTTTTGAAGGACGCTGTGATTCAGATGAAGAGGCTAAAGATTGGCTGGGTACATCTGTGGTAGGATCACTTTGAGATTGTGAAATTGAAGTTTGTGCGTTTCTTGGATTTTCAGACAGAGAATGAGCTGAATGAGAAGAAACAGTTGTGGAGCGTCTCTTTGCAGGCTTCAAAACTGCGTTTGCATTAACTGCATTTGCACCAGCAACTGGGGCTGTGCAATAAGGGCAAACTGGCCATGAAGGCTCTAGCGGTTTGTTGCAGTTTGAACACAAGTTTCTCAATTGTGTTTGGCAATTGGGACACAAAACGTAATCTTCTTTGACTGGATAACCACATTGAGCGCACTCGCCATATTTCATCAATTCACGCTGTTTTAGTGCAACTTCAAGTTCTTGCTCGTCACGATCCATGGCAAGCATCGGTGGTCTGAGCAAAAGGTATGCTATGATTCCTGCTCCAGGAACAAGACCAATTATCATCCATTTCATTGGAGCAATTCCACGAAGTCTTGCGTCTCTCGAGATCCAAACGATGCTCAGCGCATAAAGGCAAATGATCAAAAGTGCGATGATTGTAAACACCATCTGCATTTGAGGTGTCCAAATCTGTCTTAAAATTTCACTCATAAACTAACTCTTCCAATTCCCTTATTTAAAAAACATATCCAACATAAAACAACAAGTCTGATTTTATCACAGGCTAAAACGCAACATAGAATAAACGTTAAAAACTTAAAGTCCACTTAACTGAGCTTTTGTCTTTTCATAGACATCCTTTAATTCTTGATAATGCGCCTTGTCTTTGTCTATTATCTCTTGTTTTGCCTTTGCAAGAAAACCTGGGTTGCTTAACTTCTTTTCCAGCCTATCAAGATCTTTCTTCGTTGCATCTAAATTTTTTTGCAACCTTGCTTTTTCAGCGTCTAAATCAACATGTCCGACCAAATCGACATAGATCTCAAGATTGTTTGTGACAACGACAGCAGATCCTGTAGGTTTCTCGCAAGTCTCGCTCGAATGCAAGCCTTCCAAGTTAGCAAGTTTTTTAATCAATGATGCTTGTTCTTCTATTGTTTTGCAAACATCGTCGGTTGCTTTAACAGAGACTTTTAACTCTGTCTTAGGTGAGACACCATGACGAGCACGAACAGAGCGAACAGCGCCAACGACTGAGGTGACGATTTCAATCTTGTTTTCATTTTCGTCATCAATGAACTTCTCAAAATCCTCAAAATTAGGCCATTCAGCAACAATCAGCATGTCAGGGTCGTCTTTTTGTGGATAAAGATCTGCATAAATTGATTCTGTTATAAAAGGCATAACAGGATGCAACAATTTGCAGGCAGTCTCCAAAACAAATAAGAGGTTGTTCTGACAAATCTGCTTGTCGTGCTCATCAGCATCATCACCAAGACGTGCCTTTGAGAATTCTATGTACCAATCGCAAAACTCGTTCCAGAAAAATTGATAGAGTGCTTGAGTCATCGCTCCAAAGTCAAATTCAGCATAGGAATCATCAACCTTTTTTACAAGTTTAGCAAGCTTTGATAGGATCCACGTGTCGCTCAAAGTTTCAGCTTGTGGCTCAGGCTTTGAATCCTCGTTCAAATTCATTGAAACAAAACGAGAAGCATTTTTGACTTTATTAGCGAAATTTCTTGCGCCTTCAATTTTTCTTTCGTCGAAATTTACAGCTTGATTTCCAGTCACGAGAGTCAAAAGTCCAAAACGCATTCCATCAGCGGAATAGTTTTCCATCAATTTTAAGGGATCAACGCCATTTCCTCGCGACTTGCTCATCGGTTTTCCATCAGAGCCCATGACAGTTGGGTGAATGATGACATCTTTGAAAGGGATTTGACCTGTGCACCACATCGAAGACATAACCATGCGTGCAACCCAAAGACCCATTATGTCGCGGGCTGTTGAAAGGACTTGCGTTGGGTAGAATTTTTCTAATTCCTCTTCCCCACCATTTGCCCAGCCTTGCGTTGCGAAAGGCCAAAGCTGAGAAGAAAACCAAGTGTCCAAAACGTCTTCGTCTTGACGAACACGAGAGCCACACTTAGGGCACTCATCAATCGGTTCAACAGATGCTCCTTGCCAGCCACATTCATCGCAATAAAACATTGGAATTCTGTGACCCCACCAAAGTTGACGAGATATGCACCAATCTTTCAAATTGTCAAGCCAGTCGAGATATACTTGGGACCAGCGTGATGGATGAAAAACAACTTCTCCATTTGCAACAGCATCGCGGGCTGGTTTCTTTAACTTCTCAACATCGACAAACCACTGTTCGGAGAGCCAAGGCTCCAAAGTTGTGTGACAGCGATAGCAATGCATGACGGAGTGATCCAAGTCTTCTATGTGATCAAGAAGTCCAAGTTTTTCAAATTCTTTTACAACTTCAACACGAGCCTCATCGCGATCCATTCCCGAGAAACGCCCAAAACCTTGAGTGACATGCGCAGTTTCATCAAAAATGTTAACAACTTCAAGGTCATGGCGCTGACCCATTGCATAGTCATTCGGATCGTGTGCTGGTGTTGTTTTAACGCAACCAGTTCCAAACTCAGAGTCAACATAGAAATCGTCAAAAATTGGAATTTCTCTGTTGACGATCGGCAAGATGACAGTCTTTCCGATCAATTTTTTATAACGATCATCTTTTGGAGAAACTGCAACGCCCGTGTCTCCAAGCATTGTTTCAGGTCGAGTTGTTGCGACAACAACATATTCAATGTCATCAACTGGTTCTTTTAGGGGATAGCGCATATACCAAAGGTGACTTGCTTCGTCAACATATTCTGCTTCGTCGTCTGCGATTGCTGTCGTGCAGTGAGGACACCAATTTACAATGCGTTTTCCGCGATAGATAACATCATTTTCATACCAATCACAAAAAAGCTTTCTAACTGCTCTTGAAAACTCGTCACTCATAGTGAATTGTTCATTTTCATAATCGCACGAACAGCCCATCCCTGCGATTTGGTTTACAATCGTCGTTCCATACTTCTTTCGCCATTCCTGGCAAGCTTCAATAAATGCGTCTCTGCCAATTTCTCTTCTATTGATCCCTTGATCTGCCAAGTGTTTGTCGACTTTTGTCTGCGTTGCGATTCCCGCGTGATCAGTTCCCAAAACCCAACGCGTTTGATAACCTTGCATTCTTGCACGACGAATGCAAGCATCCTGAATTGTTTCATTTAGAGCATGACCCATATGAAGAACGCCAGTTATGTTTGGAGGCGGAATGGTTATCGTAAAAGATTCACCTGCATGCTTTCCTCTGCCTTTCGTTCTTGAGAAATAGCCATTTTCTTTCCACTTCTCAAAAATTTCAGATTCTGTCATTTGGTCTTTGCTTGCCATTTTATTCCTTTATTAAAAGTGTTTAGTTGTGCTGGTTTTACTAGCTGTTAACAGCTTCTTTCTTTAAATCTCTTTTTTGTGTGCTTGAAGTGTCAGATTTTTTGATTATCTCTGGCTTAGTTTTGCCTTCAATGTCTGATTTTTTAACTCTGACAAAAGTTTCAGTACCATAATCAGGAACGTCAAACATTGCATCGCTCAAAACTCGCTCAACGATTGCACGTAGACCTCGAGCACCCGTTCCTCTTTCTTTTGCCTCTTTTGCAATTTCTAATAGCGCATCATCGTCAAACGATAGCTCAGATTTCTCGATCTCAAAAAGACGCTTATATTGTTTAACAAGCGCATTTTTAGGCTCAGTTAGAATTTTGACTAAAGTTTCTTCATCCAATTCATTTAAAGCTGTGACCACTGGAACCCTTCCAATGAACTCAGGTATCAGTCCAAATTGTTTTAAATCATCTGGGGTACATTGGTGCAAAAGCTCAGTTTCTTCTTGCTTTGTGACTTCTGAGACGTCGCTCGTGAACCCCAGGCCCTTCTTTCCAATTCTCTTTGAAATGATCTCTGATAGACCAACAAAAGCTCCACCAAAAATAAATAGTATGTTTGATGTGTTGATTTCAACAACTTCTTGTTGCGGATGTTTTCTGCCTCCAGTTGGAGGAACTGAAGCTTCGCAACCCTCAATTATTTTTAAAAGTGCTTGCTGAACTCCCTCGCCAGAAACATCTCTGACTAATGATGCATTCTCGCCCCTTTTAGCAATTTTGTCAATTTCATCAACATAAACAATTCCAATTTCAGCTTCTTCAACGTTCCAGTCAGCTGCCATCAAAAGTTTTCGCAATATGTTTTCAACGTCGTCGCCAACATATCCAGCCTCAGTGAGTGTTGTTGCGTCTGCTATCGCAAAAGGAACTTGAATCGTTCGAGCAAGTGTTTGAGCGAGAAGGGTTTTTCCTGAACCCGTTGGTCCAAGCAACATAACGTTTGGAATTTGAATTTCAACATCACTGTCTTTTCCATCATCTAAAAAAATGCGTTTATAATGGTTATAAACAGCAATTGAAAGGTTTTTCTTTGCTTCTTCTTGCCCAACAACGTGCTCACAAAGTGCCTCATAGATCTCTTTAGGTTTCTTTAATGTTGTTCTGTCAACTTTTTTCTTATCTTCTTTTTCGTTGACCTTTATCGCTTCATTTGGATTGGAAACAAATTCAGCTGACGTTTTTGAGTCCCTCAAATCGTGCATCTTCTTGAACTGTGCTGTAATGTAGTCTTGAAACTCATTTTGGTTTTTAAAAAAAGAAACTGGCTCTTCTTCGGAAGATTTCTCATCTAACCTTCTTTGCATATCGAAAGTCTTTGATATTTCTTCAATGCATTCATCACAAATGTAAGTTCCATCGCTTCCTGCGACGTGATTTGCGCTCGTCAAACTTTTTCCGCAAAAACTGCATCTTTCGCCAACCGGCTTTTTAATGCTCATTAAAAAACCTCTTATTCATCTTTCTTTTCGCCATGATGAGTCAACACTTCATCGATAAGACCATATTTTTTTGCGTCTTCGGCATCAATCCAATTGTCGCGTTCTGTGTCTTTTGAAATTGTCTCAATGCTCTGACCTGTCGCATCCGCCAAAATTTTGTTCAAACGATTGCGAGTTTTTTTCAACTGTTCAGCGATGATTGCCAAGTCAGTTTCTTGCGTTCCGCTCTGTGCTCCTCCCATTGGCTGATGAATCAAAACTTCTGAATTTGGAAGAGCATATCTCTTCCCCTTTTCTCCGCCAGCCAAAAGAACGGATGCCATTGATGCACAAAGACCGATGCAGATCGTCGACACGTCACATTTAATAAAATTCATTGTGTCTAAAATTGCTAAGCCTGCAGTGACCGATCCGCCAGGCGAATTTATGTATAAAGAAATGTCTTTGTCTGGGTCTTCACTTTCAAGATGCAGGAGCTGTGCCACAACAGAGTTAGCAACTGCGTCATCTATTGCCTCACCTAAAAAAATAATTCTGTCATTTAAAAGGCGTGAATAGATGTCATATGATCTCTCGCCTCTCGGGGATTGCTCGATGACATATGGAATTAAAGCAGATTTCACGTTATTCATCCTTGCCCTCTTCCTTTTCTACATCTTCTTTTTTAGCCTTGCTTTTCGTTGCCGTTTTCTTTGTTGACTTCTTCGCAGTTGTCTTTTTCTTAGGCTCTTCTTCCTCAGAGTCAGCTTCCTTGTCTTCATTTAGGTAATCGAATTGATGGGCTGCCTTCTCTTCGTCAAAAGTGAATTTTGCACTCTCAACTGCATTTTCAACAGCTTTTGTTCTTTCAATTGCCTCACGAAGGCGCCAAAGTCTTCCAGTCTTTCCCCAAAGCTCCTTCATCATCTCAGTGTCAGTCATTCCAGCTTTTGCAAATTCAGCGTCAATCTCAGCATCTGTTGCTTCAAGATTGAAGTGCTTAACCCACGAATCAAGAGCAATCCTTGTTTTGGCTTCATCAAAAGCTTGTTTTTTAACATCCTTATAGAAATCATCAGCACTTATGCCTCGAGCCGTCAGGTATTGATCAAGTGTTGCGCCAGATTGTTGAAGATTGGTATACATCTCATTCAATAAAACGTTATTCACGAAATCGACCATTTCATCAGTCGGATCAGATTTCACTCTTTCTCTCAATTTAAGAGAAACAACATCCTCTTTAATTCGTGGCAAATTCGCTTCTTTTTGGTTTTGGACATATTCTTTTATTGCATCTTCAAGCTCAGAAACTGTGTCAAAGCTCAGCTTTTCTTTAACAATTTCATCTGTTAGCTCATCATCTTCCTTAAGCTTTGCAATTGACTTATACATATCAATTTGTTGCTTCATATCATCTTCGCTTGCCTCAGTTGGAGGAAGGAAAGCCTCAACTGGATCATAAGATTCGAGCTCAACGACTGGAGACACTTCCAGCTCGAATTCAATGTGATAGGGCTTTTTGTCTTCAATCAACGCTTCGTTTTCTTTGTCTTCATAATTTGGGCTTCCAACAGGACGAAGCGACTCCTCTTCAACAAGGAGGTTAAACGCATCATTAATCACGTTCTCTGTTGCTTGCATGTAAATGTCTTCTTTGCCAAACGCGTTATTTATAACAGGTCGCGGTGCTTTTCCTGGACGAAAACCCGGGAATTTATATTTGTTTGCGTATTCTTTGTAGATGAGATTTAACGCTTTTGAAACACTTTCTGCGTCAACTTCCGTCTCAACTTTGACGCGTGTGTCATTTACTTTTTCTACTTTTGTTTTTAATTCCATTCTAAAAGTGACTCCTCGAATCTAAATTTACAAGTCATGATATGTTAACATATTTTTAGTTGAGAGACGCTCATGGCAATCTCTCAAGCGACACTTTGTTTTTAAAATGCGGGCGTGGCGGAATTGGCAGACGCGCCAGATTTAGGTTCTGGTGGGCAAAACCCGTGAAGGTTCAAGTCCTTTCGCCCGCACCAAAGTTTGATTACTAACTTCTAGCATAGGGAAAGGTTCAAAGATGACTGAAACGTCAGAGAAAACAGTTGCAAAAAAGAATGTTTGGCAAAAATGGATGGACATCCCTTTAGTCCTCAGGATAATCTGCGGAATTGTTATCGGTGTGATCCTAGCACTAACAGTCCCTCAGGCTGGTGATTCTCTCGCCGTCGTTAGTGACACAATTGCACTGTTGGGAAAGCTTTTCACAACAGCACTCAAGGCAATTGCACCTATCCTTGTCTTTTTCTTAGTTACCTCATCAATAATGAATGCAAAAACTGCAGGAAACTTAAAGACTGTCATCATCCTCTATTTGGTTGCAACAACTCTATCAGCAGTCGCTGCTGTCATCGCTTGCCACTTGTTTCCACTAACACTTGTTTGGCCTAGCACAGTTGAAGTCGAACAAACAAGTCCTGGCAGTGTCGGAGAAGTCTTTTCGAATGTCATTATCGGCATGGTCTCAAACCCAGTTGAGGCACTTGCAGAAGGAAGCTTCCTTGCAATTCTTTTCTGGGCGGCAATCATTGGTGTCGCTCTTCGTCACGCAAAAGACCCAACACGAGCTTTCATGGAAGACATGGCTCATGCAACAACAACAGCTGTTCGTTGGGTGATCAATCTTGCGCCTTTTGGAATTTTGGGTCTTGTTTATTCATCTGTTACAGAAGCAGGCCTTGAAATTTTCACTTCATACGGCAAAGTTGTTCTTTTGCTTGTCGGTTGCATGTTGGTAATGACTTTAATAGTCAACCCAATAATCGTTTTTGTGTGCATTCGTAAAAACCCATACCCACTTTTGTGGAGGACGATCAAGGAATCATACATAACAGCATTCTTCACTCGCTCAAGTGCTGCAAACATTCCTATGAACTTAGCGCTTTGCGAAAAGTTGGGCTTAGATGAAGAATCTTACTCAGTTTCGATACCTCTTGGAGCGACGATCAACATGGGCGGTGCTGCGATTACAATTTCTGTTATGGCGATGTGTGCTGCAAACACTCTCGGAATCCAAGTTGACATTGCTCAAGCAATCATCCTGTGTTTAATCGGTGCTCTTGGTGCTTGCGGAGCTTCAGGTGTTGCTGGAGGATCGTTGCTTTTGATTCCGCTTGCATGTTCACTTTTTGGAATTGGAAACGATGTTGCGATGAACGTTGTTGCAATTGGATTTATCATCGGCGTCATCCAAGACTCGTTTGAGACTGCACAGAACTCCTCGACAGACGTTTTGTTCACTGCCACCGCAGATTATATGCAACAACTAAAAGAAGGCAAAGAAATTCATCCAGGAGTCGATGCAAAACCTGCAAGTGCATAAACTGCAAAACGTCGTTAAAGACAAAGTTTATGTCATCAATTTAAATGCTCTGCTTTAAAAAAGTAGGGCATTTTTTATAGCTCTTTTGTTATCCAGTCCTTTTTAATGCACCATAGAGCTGCTGAGATGTTTTTAACGTCGGACGTCCCGTTTAAAATTGACTCATGGTTGTCAAAAAGATGTGACCAGCTCTTGATGATCTTTTGTTTTAATAAAGGATAAAACTGAGTTGACATGACTTTAAATTCATCAACCCCATTTGCTTGCAATTCATTTTCAAACCGAGCAACCTCCTCGACATCTTTACTGAGATATTTAAATTGCAAAATCTTCGTCCAATCCTTGTAATCGAAAAAAACTGCCTCATCATCTGGAACTTCCACTTCAAAAACGTGACCTGAACCTGATGTGTCCAAGTTAACGATGTTGGCTTGAGCCCAATAAGGAAACTCTGAACCCTCAGGTCTCTGAGTGATTTTTTGAGCTTCGCCAACAAACCAAGAATAGATTGTCATAAAAACATTTGCGCTTTCTGCATATTTACTTAAAACATATTCTTTTTTACAAAAAACAATTGAATCTTCTTGTAGTTTGTTCCACACTATGTCAGTTTGATTTAAATAAAGCTTCATATTTTTCTCATTTCTGTCGACATTGCTCTTGGCTGCAAATTTCGACTATATGCTCAGCCAACTCATCTTTCGTAACTGACTGAAAATGAAGTAGCTCACCACTCTTAAAAATGATGTGAGCACTAGTTTCTTTCTTACCAAAAACTTTTCCATCGCTAACATCATTTGCAACAATTATGTCACAACCCTTGTTCTCAATTTTTTTCTTTGCATTTTCAATCAAATTATTCGTCTCTGCACAAAAACCGATAACAAGCTGGTCTTTTCTTTTTTTAGAAGCAAGAGTTTTCAATATGTCAGGATTTTTGACTAATTCAATTTTTTCTAAAGCCTGATCTGACGTTCCTTTTTTGAGCTTTTCTGAAAATTGAGTTTTTGGTCGATAGTCACTAACAGCTGCAGCACAGATAAGAATGTCTGCCTCACAAAACGACTTTTCGCAACTATTAAGCATATCTAGAGCTGACATGACGTTTTCAACGTGAGTTAGCTTAGGGTAACTTACGTTGACAGGACCAGAAACAACAGTAACATCAGCACCGGCATTTAAAAAAGCTTTAGCAATCGCACAGCCCATTTTCCCAGATGAAAAATTTGAAATGAACCTGACAGGATCGATTTTTTCTATTGTTGGACCAGAAGTTATTAAAACTTTTTTATTTTCTAAAGTTGAACCCATCGATTAAAGCAATTTTAAACACGCATTAACTATGTCATCAACGGGTGCAAGCGCCCCTTTACCTGTGCCTCCACAAGCAAGATTGCCTTGGACGGGCTCGATGATTTCAACGCCTCTTGACTTTAATGTCCCTAAATTTGCTTGAGTTGCTTCATTTTCAAACATTGCTTCATTCATAGCAGGAGCAACGGCAATGGGGCATTTTGCTGCCAAAAAAGAAGCAGTCAAAACATTGTCAGCAATTCCATTTGCAATTTTTGCTATTGTGTTTGCACTTGCTGGTACAATCAAGAAAAGATCTACGTTTTGAGAAAAAGTGATGTGCGGATTTGGAGAAAGCTCATCAGCCGTAAAAGAAGTGACAACGTGGTTTTGTGTGAGGCTTCGCCAAACGATCTCGCCTATAAACTCAAGGGATGCAGGCGTTGCAACGACGGACACATCGATTCCCTCATGAACAAATCTTCTGACGATTTCACACGTTTTATAAATTGATATGGAGGCTGTGACACCTACTAAAATTTTTTTCTTTTCTGCCATGATTTGCTAGAACAACCCTTCATATTTCTTACAATTTTAAAGTTTCTTCTAAAACTCTGCCATCAAGAAGAACAAGCGCGTTGTGTAAATCTTTTGGCAAAGAGTCTTCAAATTGTAACAACTCGCCTGTAATGGGATGATTAAACTTCAACTTAGCAGAATGGAGAAACTGCCTTGTCAGTCCTAAATTTGAGCTCTTAGCTTTTGGCGAATAGGACGCGTATAGCGGATCTCCAACAACTGGGTGCTTTATGAATTGCATGTGAACACGAATTTGATGTGTTCTGCCTGTTAACAACTTGCACTCAAGAAGAGTGTAGCCTGAATCGTTGTTTGTTGAAGAAAAAGTCTTTAGCTTCTCGGCTGTTGTCACAGCTTCTTTTTCTCCTGCACCATTGCCAACTACCATTTTCGTTCTGTGTGTCGTGTGCCTTCGAATTGGAGCGTCAATTTTTATCGTGTCCTCGTGCATTATGCCATGAACTAAAGCGATATATCTTCTATCTACTTCTCGATTCTTAATTTGCTCAATAAGAGCGTTTCCTGCTTCATTTGTTTTTGCACAAATCATTAGCCCAGTCGTAAAAGCGTCAAGCCTGTGAACAATGCCAGGCCTCGTTTCATTTCCTTGACACACACAAAGCCCATCTTCTCCATATCTTTCAATCAGCGCATGCATGAGCGTCCGTTTTTGCTTTTCGTTTGATGGGTGAGTTAAGAGGTCTGCTTGTTTGGAGATGACAAGTAAATGTTCGTCTTCAAAACGTATGTCAAGAGGGATCGAGAGTGTGTCTTCTTCATTTTGTTGAACATGTTTAACAAAAGTAATTATGTCATTTTCTTTTAAGCAATAATTCTTTTTGACGGGCGAGTCATTGACGAGCACTTCCTTGTTAGTTATTGCTTTTGATGAAGCGTTTCGGCTTTCAAACTTGTTCTCATTAAACAGAAAAACATCCAAACGCTGACCTGCAAAAAGTTCATCAACGACAATCCTATCTTCACTTAGTGTTACCACAAATAAACATAACCTATCTGCGATTAAGAATCAGCATGTTGATAACAAGTGTTATGACACCGATCGTTATTGCACAATCAGCAATGTTGAAAACAGGATAGTCGATGAAAGTCACTTGGATCATGTCGATGACGTAGCCATTCAAAAAGCGATCGAGCGCGTTGCCAAGTCCACCAGAGAACAAAAGCGCGCAAGCGATGATGGTCGGTGTGTTTGTTGTGCTCGAATTAAAGAACAAAAAACATACTATGAAAATGCAAACGATGAGAGCAATAACAACAAAAAGGTTCGTCCAATCACCAAACATTCCCCATGCAGCTCCAGTGTTGTGAACAAGTGTTAGTTGCAACGCACCTGGTATCAAAACTGCAATAACTTCTCCGACCTCATGAGTTGCAGCAAATTGCTTCGTCAACTGATCAAGCATCATGACAACAACAACGAGTCCAATGAAAAGTGCAAGTTTAACAGCTTTAACAGATTTTTGATTTTGAGTCACTTTAATGAGCCCTTCTAGCCAAGAACTTTTGCGCAACGCTCACAAACATCTGAGTGGTTTTCATCTGTTGAAAGATGTACATAATTCCAGCAACGAGGGCATTTATCAAGCTCTGTTTTCTCGACACTAGCAAGAGTCTCTTCCCCTTCAACAAACTCAACTTCAGCGCAAATCAGAAGTTCGATGATGACTTTATCGTCGTATTTTTTAATCACGTTCAAATTGTCTTTGGAAGTGGCAATTTTAATGGATGCTTCTTGGCTCTTCTTGATTGAACCTTCTCCCCTTGCTTCCTCAATTGCTTTCGTTGCAGCGTCGCGGACCTCGAACAAAACTTCAAAATCGCTTAACAGCTCGTCTTGTGCCCCCTTTGGAACTGAAGGTGTGAAGTTGTCTGCATCTGGCCAACCAGCGAGCTGGACTGAAACTTCTCTGTCGTCTTCTTTCAAACCTTCTGGCCAAAAGCCCCAAACTTCTTCAGTCGTGAAAGAAAGAATTGGAGACAAAACTCGAACAAGAACGTTTAATACGTTTTCAAGAACACTTTGAACAGCGCGTCTGCGAGGTGAATTCGCGCTTTCTGAATAGAGCCTGTCTTTTGCGACGTCCATATATATAGCACTCAAATCATTGTTTACAAAGTCATAAAGTGTGCGATAGACATAATGGAATTTGCATTCATCATAAGCCTTATTAACGTCGTCTAGGACCTTTGAAAGCTTTACCATGACCCATTTATCAATCGGCTCCAAGTCCTCGAAGTTCTTGACCCTATCTTCGCTCTTAAAGTCGTCCAAGTTGCCGAGAAGGAAACGGAAGATGTTTCTGAACTTGCGGTAGGCATCGCTTGTTCTTTGCAAAATTGAATCAGAAATGCTCACATCTTGTGAATAATCAACAGAAGAGACCCACATGCGCAAAACATCAGCTCCAACTTTATTGACAACTTCAGCTGGATCAACGCCATTTCCAAGCGATTTGCTCATCTTGCGTCCGTTTTCATCAACTGTGAAACCGCAATGCATGACCGATTTATAAGGTGCTGTTCCATAAGCTCCGACACTTGTCAAAAGTGAAGACTGGAACCAGCCTCTGTGCTGATCAGATCCTTCCAGATACATCTCAGCAGGCCAAGTGAGACCTTCATCTGCTCGATGCTTTAAGACAGATGTGTGAGAAACGCCACTCTCCCACCAAACATCCAAAATGTCTTTTTCAGGAAGAACTTCAGTGCATCCGCAATGTTCACACTTTGTGTCCTTAGGGAGATATTCACTCGGATCTTTAGTAAACCATGCATCAGCTCCTTCTTCGTTAAAGAGCTTGATAACAGCGTCAAACGTCTCTTCAGTTGCTATTGTTTCTCCACATTTTGCGCACTTAAAAACTGGCAGTGGAACACCCCACGATCTTTGACGAGAAATGCACCAGTCAGGGCGTTCCTCAACCATTGCACCAATCCTGTTAGAAGCCCACTCTGGAATCCACTTGACGTTTTCTTTAATTTCTTTTAGTGCTTGACTGCGAAGGTTAGTTTTATCCATCGAAACAAACCACTGATCAGTCGCTCTGAAAATAACAGGTTCGTGACATCTCCAGCAATGAGGATAGGAGTGAGTGATCTTGACTTCTGCAACTAAAGTCCCCTCGCCACGCAGCCACTCAATAATTTTAGGGTTTGAGTCATCAGTCGAAAGACCAGCAAACTGTCCTGCTTCTTCCGTGAGAACTCCGTCGTCATCAACTGGCATTAAAGTCATGATTCCGTCAAATTGTTGAGCGACAACGTAGTCCTCAACACCGTGACCAGGCGCTGTGTGGACGCAACCTGTGCCAGAATCGAGAGTGACATGGTCTCCATAGATAACTTTTCCCTTTAAATCTTGACGAATTGGGCAAGTGTATGTGAGACCACACAATTCTTTCCCCGAAACGCTAACAACGTTGCCGTCGCCATCTTTTGCAAGTGAATAATCATCCCAGCTGGCAACTTCTGCAACTTGTTCGACCAGTTCTCGAGCCATTAGCATTGCATTGTCATTATTCAAGACAAAGACATATTCTGCATTTGGAGCAAGTGAGACGGCTGTGTTTGCAGGAAGAGTCCAAGGTGTTGTTGTCCAAATCAAAACATAGGGAGTTTTTTCAGATGCATCTGTGTCTTTAAACTGGGAAGGCAATTCATCGAGCTTAAAGTTAACGAAAATTGACGGAGAAGTTTCATCTCCATATTCAATCTCAGCCTCTGCAAGTGCAGTGTGGCAATGAGAACACCAATGAATTGGCTTTCTGCCTCGATAGATCGCGCCATCGAGATACATCTTTTTAAAAATTTCAACATTTCCTGACTCATAATTTGGCAAAAAAGTGAGATAGGGATGATCCCAATCGCCGTTCACACCAAGGCGTTTAAATCCGTCACGTTGCAAATCAACACACTTGACAGCCCAGTCACGACAAAGTTTCCTAACTTCAGACTGTGGCATTTCGCGCATTTTTTCGGTGCCGAGCTGCTTTTCAATGATGTGCTCAATCGGTTGTCCGTGACAATCCCAACCTGGGACATAAGGCGTATAATACCCACGTTGAGCGTGTGATTTGTTAACAAAGTCTTTCAAAATTTTGTTAAAAGCATGTCCAATGTGAATTGGTCCGTTGGCATAAGGTGGACCATCATGCAAAACAAACGGCTCACCTTCCTTGTTTTTCTCCAAAACTTTTGAATAAATGTCTTCTTCTTCCCATTTCTTCAAAACCTCAGGTTCACGATGCGCCAGATCACCACGCATAGGAAAGTCAGTCTTTGGTAAATTCATCGTTTCTTTATAATTATTCGACATGCTTTTCTTCCTCTAATTTTTTATCTCTTAAAAAAAACTTATATTTAGATGATTTCTCGTCAAACAAACATAGTTAAGTATAACGCGAATAAAAGAATTAGTTTAAATGAAGACGAAAATTAACACGACTCTTTTGTATAATCTAAAAAAAACAAGTCTAAAATTTATTTAACAAATCAACTTTTTAAAGTAGAAGGAGTTCTTTAGATATGTCTTTTAAAATTGTTAGCGATTCATGTGCAAACTTAACAGATGAAATCATTGATAAATTCGACTTAACAATTTTGCCTTTGACTTTCATGGTTGACGGCAAACAACACACATCATATAAAAAGAGAGAAAAATCAAACCTTCCTAAGTTCTATAAAATGATGCGCGAAGGCAAAGTCGTCACAACTTCCCTTCCTAACCTTGTCGATTCGAAAAAGGAAATCGAGAAAATTTTGAAAGGTGGAGAAGATGTTTTGCTAATAGCTTTTTCGTCAGGACTTTCGGGGACCTACACTGCAATCGACTTGATTTGCAAGGAACTTGCTTCAAAATATGAAGACAGAAAAATCATGACAGTTGACACTTTGGCAGCTGCCGCTGGTCAAGGAATGTTAGTCTGGATGGCAGCAGAGATGCGTGATGATGGAGAATCGATTGAGACTGTTCATAAGTGGCTTGAAGATAACAAGTTGCACCTCGCTCATTGGTTCACAGTTGACGACCTGCACTTCTTAGAGCGCGGTGGACGCGTTTCAAAAACAGCCGCATTTGCAGGAACTGTTCTAAACATCAAGCCTGTTTTGCATGTTGACGATGAAGGACACTTAATTCCAATGGAAAAAGTTCGCGGAAGAAAAAAGTCAATCGATGCTCTTGTTACACACATGCAAGAAACGATGGTTGAGCCTTATGACTACAAAGTCTTGATTTCTCATGGCGATTGCCTGGAAGATGCTGAAGCACTTGCAAAAATAGTTAAAGAGAAAACTGGCGTAAGCGACATTCACATCAACTGTCTTGATCCTGTCATTGGTGCACATTCAGGACCAGGCACGTTAGCTCTTTTCTATCTTGCTACAAGCAGAAACTAACTTAAAACAAAATAATTATAAAAATTAATTAGCAATTTTTATATTGCTAACGTTGACTGTATTGCAGTGATTGCTACAACTCCAACTATGTCATCGACTGAGCATCCGCGCGACAAGTCATTGACAGGAGCTGCCAAGCCTTGAGTTATTGGTCCATAAGCGTCAGCTTTTGCTAGTCGCTGCACAAGTTTATAGCCAATGTTTCCAGCATCCAAGTCAGGGAATATCAAAACATTTGCTCTGCCAGCAACCTTGGAGTCAGGAAATTTAGAATCGGCAATCTCTTTGACAAGAGCAGTGTCGAGTTGCATCTCACCATCGATGTCAAGCTCTGGAGCTTGTTCTTTTGCAAGCATAGTTGCTGTGACGACTTTTTGGGCATCCAAGTTCTTTGCACTTCCCAAACTTGAGTGTGAAAGCATGGCAACGCGAGGATGATCGCCAACAAAAATTTTGAAGGTGTGGGCTGACTGAACTGCAATATTTGCAAGTTCTTCCTGATCAGGATTAACATTTAAGCCCGAATCAGAAAAAATGAAAGTTCCATTTTCACCATATTCGCAGTTCGGAACACACATAATAAAGAAAGCTGAAACAAGTCGTGCGTCTGGAGCAGTTTTAATTATTTGAAGTGCAGGGCGCAAAACGTCCCCAGTTGCATGTGTTGCACCTGCAACAACTCCATCGACTCGCCCAGTTTTTAAAAGCATCATTGCAAGATAGAGTGGGTCTTCAATCGTTTTTTTGGCTTCTTCTTCGGTCATTCCTCTCTTTTTTCTCAGTTCATAAAGAGAATAGGCTAAAGATGGTTTTAACTCCTTTATTTCATCAGATTCATTTTTCCCAAGCAAAACAACGTTTGCAATCCCTTTTTCTTCTATTATTCGCGCAGCCTTCTCAACACGTTCATCATCGCCCTCAGGCAGGCAAATTGTTTTATTCAGTTTTGTTGCTCTCGCAATAATGTTGTCAATAAATGATGGCATTTTGTGTCCTTATTAAACTAAAACTTTTTTAAGCGTCTAAAAAAACACTTAAAAAACTCATTTGTCATTTTCTAGTTTATAACAGTATAATAGACATGCTTTATAAGAATTTTAATAATTAGGTGTAAGGAGAATTCAAGTGAGTTTGAATCTTGTTAGATATGCAGACGTTGACCCGTCTGATTTTGACGCTGTCGTTGTTGGATGCGGTTTTGCTGGAAGTGTTTGTGCACGCGAGCTTGCAGAAAGAGGGAACAAAAAAGTTCTCATTTTGGAAAACCGTCCACACATTGGTGGCAACATGTATGACGAAAAAGACGATGCTGGAGTTCTCGTTCACAGATATGGTCCGCACATTTTCCACACAAACGACAAGCGAGCTTATGACTACATCTGCCGTTTCGTTGAAATGAGCGATTACCAACACGAAGTTTTGGCAGACGTTCACGGGAAATTTATGCCTGTTCCCTTTAACAAGAATTCGATGAAAATTGCTTTCGGGGAAGAAAAAGCACAAAAGTTAACTCAAAAATTAATTGACAAATTTGGCGATGAGAAAAAAGTGACGATCACTGAACTTCGTGAACAAGACGATCCAGAGCTCACAGAAATCGCTGATTACGTTTATAACAACGTGTTTTTGTATTACACACAAAAACAGTGGGGGCTCACGCCTGATGAAGTTGACCCAAGCGTTGTCGCGCGTGTTCCTGTCTTCATCTCCGAAGACAATCGCTATTTCCAAGATGCCTATCAAGGAATGCCACAACCCTCCTACACTGCGTGTTTTGAAAACATGTTGGACCATAAAAACATATCAATTTGCTTGGCAGTTGATGCAACTTCAGTTTTTGAGCTCGATTTTGACGGAGATGGCGAAAATGCACTCGTTTCGTCGATAAATCTTAAAGGGCACGAGATAACAGGCGACATTATATACACTGGTCCATTAGACGAGCTTTTTATCGCTCGCTTTGGGCGTCTCCCCTACCGCACTCTTGGCTTTTTGTATGAAACTTATGATGAAGAGAAAGTCATGCCTTGCGCAACTGTCAACTACACAGTTTCAGAAGACTACACTCGAATCACCGAGTTCAAGCAATTGACAGGACAAGTTTGTGAAAAAACAACAATAATGAAGGAGTTTTCAAAAGAATATAGCGACCCAAGCGTTGAGACTCCTTATTACGCAATTTTAAACGACGAGAACAGAGCGCATTATGAAAAATATCGCGCATTGATGAAGAACATGACGAACTTTCATCCTCTTGGTCGCTTGGCTGAATATAGATATTACAACATGGATAAAATCATATCGCTTGCACTTGAGTTGTCAGACGAATTGATAGGTTAAAGCTTTTAGTTAAACGCGTTTAATTAATCATGCCTAGAAACGATATCACGATATCATTTGCTGTTCCATGCTATAACTCTGCTGAATACATGGACAATTGCATAATGAGCTTGCTTTCCTGTGGTCAAGACATTGAAGTCATCATTGTGGATGATGGCTCAACAAAAGACAACACAGCTGAGATTGCTCAAAAATGGGTTGACCATTTTCCAGAGCGTGTGCGTGCCGTAATTAAAGAAAACGGCGGGCACGGCTCTGCTGTCAACGCTGGTCTTGCTGAGGCTAAGGGGGCATATTACAAACCAGTCGACAGTGATGATTGGGTTGACATCCGCGAGATGAAAAAGGTCTTGAAATATCTCCGCACACAAGCACAAAAAGAAAATGATGTTGACAGATGTGACCTCGTTATAGCAAATTATGTCTATGACAAAGTGCATGAAGACAAACAAACTGAAATGAGATATAGAAACGTTTTTCCGCAAAACAGAGAGTTTGGCTGGGAAGACGTTGGAACATTCATGCCATCACAATATCTCTTGATGCACTCAGTTTATTACAGAACAGAGCTTTTAAAAGATATCAGTCTTAAATTGCCAGAACACTGCTTCTATGTTGACAACATCTATGTCTACGTTCCGCTGCCTGCTGTTAAGACAATGTATTACATAAATGCAGATGTATATCACTATTTCATAGGTCGTGAAGATCAATCTGTAAACGAAACTGTCATGTTAGGCAGAATTGATCAACAGCTAACGGTGACTCGAGAGATGATTAACGCAGTTGATGTTATGAATGTCAAGCCACGTCGCCTAAGGAAATATCTCGAGGGCTATCTCTCAATGATGATGTGCATATGTTCAGTGTTTTTGAGGATGAAAAACACACCTGAAGACAGTAAAAAGCTTGACGATATTTGGGATTATCTAAATGAAAAAGACCACTCACTCTATCTTCGGGTTAGATCTTCAGTTTTAAACATAACGACAAACCTGCCAACTTCAGCAGGAAGAAAAGCTGGAATTTCAGGATATAAGTTGGCTCAGAAGCTCTTTAATTTCAACTAAATTTTTACTTGTGCTTTATTTGTGAATAAATCCCAAAGCCAATTGAAACGATGATTAACGTTAGCGCCGCGCTCAAAACAAAAGGCACGATTCTGTCATGGTTAACGTCGTTAAAAATTAAAATCATCGCAATGTAGAATGCAAGGGAAATCAGAATGCTCAAAAGCACAATTGCAACGTTGGGACCAACGCCTGCTGCGATTGCTTTGCGAGATAGTTTCAGCGCAACAACGAGTGGCAAAAAACCTATTGCGCCAACAAGAATTCCAAGGCCAATTGCAACTGCCATGCTTTATTCTGCCTCATCTTCAGGGTCGAAGACTCGCATTTTAATGCCAGATTCTTGCAAAAGTTCACGAGAAAGTTCATCGTCGTAGGGGTTTTGATAAATTATCTCTTCAATGCCAGCGTTGATGATCATTTTTGCACAAACGACGCAAGGTTGAGTGTTGACGTAAATTTTGGAACCGCGAATGTCAATGCCATATTTTGCAGCTTGGATGATTGCGTTTTGCTCTGCATGAAGCCCTCTGCAAATTTCGTGACGCTGTCCTGATGGCACACCAAGTTTTTCTCGCAAACAACCTGTTTCTGAACAATGCCGAAGACCAGAGGGGACGCCGTTATAGCCAGTTGCTAAAATGCGATTGTCTTTAACGATGACACACCCAACACCTCTGCGCAGGCAAGTTGTGCGAGTTGCAGCATCATTTGCAATTTTCATGAAATATTCGTCCCAAGAAGGACGATTGCTAGTTGCGTTAGTCATCTTTATGCTCCAAAGCCATCATTTTTTTTACGCGATTCTCATGCCTTCCACCAGCAAACTCTGTTTCAAGGAAAGCGTCGACACATTTGACGTTTTCATCCACATCAACAAAGCGTCCAGACAAGCAAAGGACGTTTGCATCGTTATGTTCACGAGACAACTTAGCAAAATCAGCGCTTGTAACGTTTGCAGCCCTCACACCTTGAATTTTGTTGGCACAAATTGCCATGCCAATTCCAGTTCCACAAACAAGGATTCCACGCTCAACGCATCCTCTTGACACACCTTCAGCAACACGTTCAGCAAAGTCAGGGTAATCAACACGCGAGTCGTCCTCTGGACCTAAATCTGTCACCTCGTGCCCAGCATCAATTAAGTGCTTAAGCAAAAGTTGCTTCTGCTCAAAGCCTGCATGATCGCTTGCAATTGCGATTTTCATGGCAATCCCCTTTTGTTACACGCTATTTTCTAACAGTGACCGGAGTGTCACCCGTGCAGTCTATTATAGCGGATGGAATGCCAGTTGCATCTTTGCATTGCCCATGCAAACAGGTGAGCGCGTAGGGTAACGCTTCCATGAATTCAGGTGCCACATCGTCTTTAAATTGTGGTGGCTTTTCGCCTGTGTAGTTTGCAGAACTTGCTGCCAAAGGCGAACCAAGCGCTTTCATAACCTTTCGCACGCACGCACATTTAGGAAGGCGCATTGCAACTGTTCCATCTTCAGTCCTGAAACCTTCAGGCACATTTTCGTTTGCTTTGAAAATCAACGTCAACCCACCTGGCCATTCCTCGTCCATCAAACCTTTTGCATAATCTGGAACATTTTCTGCGTAGACTTCAACATCTTCAACAGATGAAATTAGCCACTGAACTGGCTGATTTTCATCACGTTTCTTGAATTTGTTCAATATGGAAGCACTTTCGGCATCTCGCACAGAAACGCCACAGCCATAAACTGTGTCTGTTGGGAAGCCAACAACCTCTCCTGCTTTCAAGTGCGTAACAATTTCTTCTAACGGTGTCATGTTTACAACTCCTTTAACTTCATCGTGGCAGACTTCCCTGCACGCCAGCCACTTTCAAATGCCCAAGTGAGATTATAACCGCCACAAGGCCCATCAACGTCGACAGCTTCACCGCAGACATACAAATTATCATAAATTCTGTGATTAACATACAAATCTTTTGGATTAACTTCATTAACTTCAATTCCACCGCGAGAAACCTGACTGAGTTTTTCATCTTCATAAAGTCCGTCTACCGTCAACTCAAAAGCTGAAATTTGCTCCCAAATTTCTTCAAATGAGTTGATATCTCCAATGTGAGATCTTAAAAGTTTTCCAAGGTCATCATGGAGAAATCCTTGAAAAAAAGTCTCTAAGGGATTAGGGATTAGGGAATAGGGATTAGTGTTTTTGCACAAGTCGAATCTTTGTTTGAAATGCTCTTTTTTATCACCATCGATTAGGCAAGGTTCAGTGAAATCCAAGTGAATAATGTCGCCTTTTTGAGCATATCTCGAAGCGTTAAAAGTTACAATGCCTGAAATTCCATACTTTCTGAACTGGACTTCTCCACATTCTTCAAAGATCGTTTCATCATTACGCAGAACTGTTAATTTCACTTTTGCGCGAACATTGTCCGCAACAGAGACATCATCATGCGTGACAATTGGGCAAAGTTTCTTTTCATAGTCCCACCAATCGATGCCATTATAAAAAGTGTGGTGACCTGAAGCAATTATGCCAGCGTCAAAACAATAAAAAGCCTCTTCTGGGTATACATTTTCATTTAAGTGAACAATGCAAATCGTTTTATTAAACGCGTTCAACAAAACATCGCGAACAGAACTTGCCTTCATTGAAGCTGGGAACATTAGACCTGCGTCATTGGCGGTAATCTCAAGACCTAAGGATGTTAGGATTTCGCAAACCGACTCCCCTGCTTGTTTGTGCAAATTGAACTCGCGAACAAAATCTGCGTTGTGATATTGCTCAACGTCAATGACGACGTTTGAAAAGTTACAACGCCCATTTCCAGTTGCTAGGATTGTTTTACAGAGTTCAGGCTTCTGCTCAAAAATGTGAATTTCAGTCTCTGAATCAGCAAAACGCGATGCAGAAATTGCTGCCGTGATTCCAGCAGGACCAGAGCCTATTATCGCAATTTTCTTCACTTAAAGAAGTGAGTTTAAATGTTGAATAATGTCCATCGATTCGTAGAGTGGCTCACCGTTCGTCACGAGGCAGGGCACCTGTTTCTTGCCACCGATAGTTACGAGTTCGTCTTGGATTTTCAAGTTTGTTGTGTCTTTCATTGTGCAAGTGATGTTGTTTTTCTCCATGAAACGGACGACACGCTTGCAGAACGGGCACGTTTCTTTGTAGTAAAGGATACTGTTTTCTAGGTTCATGCTGGCACCTCCGAGGAACCACTTAAACTCTTGTCGACTTCGTCTAAGTTATTATCCCACACATAGTGCTTCGTTTCCTTAGCAATCAGATTACTGAGCAAGAGAACTGCGATGATGTTCGGGATCGCCATGAGAGCGTTTGCGATGTCTGAAATTGCCCAAGCAACGTCACCCACACCAATTGCGCCGAGCATCGCAGCGCAGAGGTAGAGGATTTGATATACCCTAACAGCGCCTTTTCCAAAAAGGTATGAAACACATCTGTCGCCATAGTAATACCATCCCAAAATTGTGGAGAGGGCAAATGTCACAATGCCGAGCATGAGAAGAGGGGCACCGAGATATGGGATTTCAGTGAAAGCAGCGTTTGTTAGCTGAGCACCTGCTGTGATGTTGTTTGCTGTGATGTTTGAGACGATGTCGGGATATTTAATCATGGAACTTGTTACAACAATGCCAGTTAGAAGACACATTACAACCGTAGACCAGAACGTGCCCGTCATCGAAATTAACGCTTGACGTGCAGGGTTTTTAGTTTGAGCGGCGCACGAAACGATTGGTGCAGTTCCCAAGCCTGACTCATTTGAGAAGAGCCCGCGAGCGCAACCGTATTGCATGGCAACAATGATTCCAGAACCAAGAGCTCCACCGAATGCTGCTTGCGGGTCAAATGCAGCTACGACGATGAGCCTCAACGCTTCGCCCAAAACGTCCACGTTCATGATTAGGATTGCAAGGCAACCAAGAGCGTAAGCTGCAGCCATGAAAGGCACAAGCAACTCGCACACTTTTGAGATGTTTTTGATGCCACCAACAACAACGAGTGCAACAATGGCAGTTATTATTGCACCGATTACCCAGCTTGGAACGCCAGAGATGTTTGACACCAAAATGTTGGTGATAGCCTGCGACTGCACGGCGCTACCTGTGCCAAGAGTTGCGAGCGCACAGAAAAACGCGAACGCGCCTGCACCAAACTTTGCCCATCCTCGAATTTTTCCATCCTTCAAGAACGCACGCTTGAAAACGACCATTGTGCCACCCATGATTTTGCCTGATGAGTCTTTTTCTCTAAACTTAACAGCAACAAAAACCTCAGCATATTTTGTGGCAATTCCAAAAACACCTGTTAGCCACATCCAGAAAATTGCACCTGGGCCGCCTGCTAAAATTGCAGTGCCAACTCCGACGATTGAACCAGTTCCAATTGTGCCTGCGAGCGTTGTGCAAAGTGCGCCGAACTGGGAAATGTCTCCTGCAGCATCACCTTCTTCCTTCTCAACGCTCATTTTGATGGCTTTAAAAAGCTTAAATTGAATGCCCTTTGTTCTGACAGTCAAAAAAAGGTGAGTGCCCAACAAAAACACAATCATTGGTGGTCCCCAAACAAAAGCGTTTACCGAGTTAATTGCTTCAATTATCACGTCCATCTTAAAAACCTACTCCAAACTATTAATTAACACGAACTTTTGATTATAAAAGTTAGCATACTCATTTAACATTAAACAATGTGTGAAATTCTAAAATTAACAAATGTGAGACATTCCTATGTTGAAGAAGAAACTTTAATCAAGGACTTCAGTCTAACAGTCAACAAGAGTGAGATTGTCGCTCTTGAAGGTAAAAATGGATGTGGAAAAACAACACTTCTCAAAATTGCAGGAGGTTTGCTTCAGCCTCAAGCTGGAGAGGTGGAAGTTTGCAATAAAAATCCTAACGATGCTCGCACTTCAATCTCTTTCGTGTTTCAAGATCCAACAAAACAGATCATTGGAACAACTGTTTTTGAAGACATAATGTTTGGACTTCGAAACATAAAAGTTGAAAAGAACGAAGCGAAAAAAAGAGCTCTCAACATTTTGGAAGAGCTCGAAATTCAACATTTAACAGATGCGCCATCGTTTAAACTCTCTGGTGGTGAAGCTCAAATGGTTGCAGCTGCAGGTGCGCTCGTAACAGACCCCAAATTACTTCTGGCAGATGAACCAACCTCAATGCTCGACAATCATCGTCGCTCAATTTTCTTGAACGCGATTAAAAAAAGAGCATTACAAGGATTAGCGATTCTCACAACGACTCATGATGAAAAAATGTTATCAATTGCCACTCGAGTTGTGCACATGTAGATGATAAAATTTAGGTGCGTAAGGCTAAACTGAACACAACACATCCTCAGACCGAGTTTTAACTTAAATTACAAAGTTAGACACATAATTTTTAAGGAGCGAGTATATGACAAGAAAAATCATGATTATGGACCATCCTTTAATTGCGCACAAACTTTCAGTTCTGCGTGACGAAAACACGCCATCAAATCAATTCAGAAATTTAGTTAACGAAATCACCGAACTAATGATTTTCGAGGCAACTCGCGATTTAGAAACTGAAGAGGTGGAAGTTAAAACACCTTGTGGAGTTACGAAATGCAAGCGACTTTGTGGAAAAATGCTTGCATTCGTTCCAATTTTACGCGCAGGGATTGGGATGCTAGACGGCGCACTCGCTCTTGTTCCCACAGCTCGTGTTGGTCACATCGGGCTCTACCGCGATGAAAAAACGATGGAACCACATGAATATTACTGCAAGCTTCCACCCGACATTGAGGAGCGTGAAGTTTTTGTTGTTGACCCGATGTTGGCAACAGGTGGAAGTGCGTGTGACGCGATTCGTCAAATCAAAAAGCGTCACCCAAAAAAAATATCGTTTCTTTGCATAGTAGCAGCACCAGTAGGGCTCGAACGCTTGAAGAAAGAGCATGAAAACATTGACATTTACTGCGCAGCACTTGATGAATGCCTAAATGAAGACGGCTACATTGTGCCAGGCTTAGGCGATGCTGGCGACAGAATTTTCGGCACGCTTTAATAAAAATCAACCTAAATCACTAAACAAAATGATAATCGAGATATTGTTAATCAGTGTTTCTCTTGCGATGGATGCATTTGCGGTTTCCATTGGTAAGGGTCTAACAACGAAGAAGAACACTCTAAAAATTGCGCTTCTTTGTGGCGTTTGGTTTGGAGCATTTCAAACTTTGATGCCACTCGTTGGTTATGCACTTGGCTCTGCTGTGTCAGAAATCATAAGCCAATATTCAGGAATCGTTGCACTCGTCTTGCTTACAATCGTTGGTGCAAACATGATCCGTGAAGCTGTTACCTCGAGCGACGAAGAAGTGTCTTCCTCAGTTGATCCAAAAGAAATGTTTGTTCTTGCAATCGCAACAAGCATTGACGCTCTTGTTGTTGGTGTTTCTTACGTTGCAATGGGTGCAAACATCGTTGTTGCGTCCGTCATCATTGGAGTTGTAACTTTCTTAATCTGCTTTTTTGGAGCATTCCTTGGCAACAAAATCGGAACAGCATTTGAAAAACCAGCAGCAATTGCAGGTGGTGTTGTCTTGATCCTGATTGGCCTTAAAATCTGCTTTTTGGGGTAAAAAATATTGTTAATTACAACTTAAAAATTACTAAATCTAAAAATTCTTATAATGCAGAAATGACCTTAGAATTTTGATGTCATTTAAGGCTATCTGCTCTTGATTGAATAGTTGTAATCGCTATTATACTGTCAGAGGTGTTTCTTGAATGCCTCACTGACGTAAACTGCCTGCTAATACGGTTTTTGAAACGAGGAAAAATGTTCACAATTGAAGGAAAATGTGGGAATGCCAAATGTTACGCCACTGAAATTGAAGATTCATGCATTAAGCAGATTCAGGACATGCTTAACATGCCTTTTGTTGAGAATGCAAACGTTGCAATTATGCCTGACGCGCACACTGGCAAAGGGTGCACAATTGGCACAACGATGAAGATAACCGATTCAATTGTGCCTAACCTAGTTGGGGTCGACATTGGGTGCGGTATGCTCACGGCAGACGTTGGGAGAAAGGAGATTGACCTTGCAGCGTTCGATGATGCCTGTCACGAAATCCCAAGTGGCTTCAATGTTTGGGAAGGTCGCAAGGAAACGTTTGGCCTCGAAGAACTGAGGTGTTACAGGCAACTTAGAGACACAAAACGTGTTCAGCGTTCGCTTGGAACACTGGGTGGCGGAAATCACTTCATCGAGATTGACAAGTCAACTGATGGAATGCAGCGAATTGTAATCCACTCTGGATCGCGCAACCTTGGCAAGCAAGTGGCAGAATACTACCAAAATCTCGCAATTGAACTTCATAGCGGAATGGATGAGTATTACGAACGCAAAGATGAAATCATCAGGACCTACAAAGAGCAAGGCCGCCGTAAGGAAATCCAAGCTGCATTAAAGAAACTTCGAGAAGATTGCAACAAAGCGAACCCAGATGTTCCTGCAGACCTTTGTTGGCTTTCTGGAAAATACATGGAAGATTACCTACATGACGTAAAGCTTTGTCAAGACTTTGCGCTGCGTAACAGAGAGCGCATGCTAACAGAAATTCTTGGGGCTACACACCTAGACGCGTCTTCTGAGTTTCACACAATTCATAACTACATTGACGTTGACAAAATGGTGTTGCGCAAGGGTGCAATTTCGGCAAAAATGGGCGAAACCGTGCTCATCCCACTAAACATGCGAGACGGCTCAATCATTGCCAAAGGTCGCGGAAACGAGGAATGGAACAATTCTGCACCCCACGGCGCTGGCAGAATTATGTCGCGAAACGTTGCAAGAAAGAAAATCAACTTCAAAGATTACCAAGAAGCGATGGAAGGAATCTATTCGACTTCAGTTTGCGAATCCACAATCGACGAGTCGCCTTTTGCATACAAATCAATTGACGACATCAT
>CAVAWT010000002.1:0-109695 GCA_963592435.1 Oribacterium sp.
ATCTTATTATCTAAAAGAATTGGAAGTCTTTTTCTCTCAAACCCGTATTAAAGTGACGCGATCCATTAAGTATTTCATTTTGACAGAATACACATAATATGATATTATTGTAAAATGATAATATCGTATGCTGATAAAGACACTGAGAAATTTGCTAAAGGTGAATTCGTTAAAGAATTTGAAAGTTTCGAGCGCGTGGCAAGGCGAAAGTTGATGCAACTTGAAATCGCTGGAAACATTAACGACTTGCGAATTCCTCCTGGAAACAGGCTTGAAGCGCTTTCTGGTAAAAGAGAAGGACAGCACAGCATTCGAATTAATGACCAGTTCAGGGTTTGCTTTGAGTGGAGCGACGCTGGTGTAAAAAATGTTGAGATTGTGGACTATCATTCATGAGGAGGCAGAAAATGGGAAAAATAAATTACGAAGTTATCCCAATTACTCCAGGCGATCTTCTGAGGGA
The DNA here is from genome assembly GCA_963592435.1 of Oribacterium sp. GTDB lineage: Bacteria > Actinomycetota > Coriobacteriia > Coriobacteriales > Eggerthellaceae > Phoenicibacter. The sequence goes on from CAVAWT010000002.1 coordinate 464, forward strand.
AGAATTCTTGGAACCCATGGGCATTAGTAAATATCGCCTTGCGAAAGACACTGGAATGACGCCGACCCGTGTTGGGCAAATTGTTGCAGGAAAAAGATCTGTTACTGCCGACACCGACCTGCGACTCTGCAAATATTTCGGCTTAAGCGACGGCTATTGGTTGCGTGCTCAAGCACTCTATGACACGCAAATTGCAAAATCAAAAATAGCTGACGAACTCGAAAAAATCACACCTATTGCAATTGCAGCTTAAGGCCTCAGAAGGAAGCAAATATATGCTTGGCGTCCATTAGCGTTAGTTGGCATCAAATGGCTATTACTAGCGTAAACACTCATGGTAACAACTGATTGTAAAGAAGATTATAGCGCTATCCTTGTGTACTATATACCAAGTTATGATACAATTATAGCTACACTAGAACAAAGGAGTAAGTTATGCCGTCAGGAGTTATGAGTGCAGACAGCAGGACAATGCGAGTTGTTTTGCCCGTTGAAATCAGAGACAAATTCCGCGCTAAGTGCGAGGTTCGAGGTCAAAGCATGTCTGAACGCGCACGTCAACTTGTTGTCGACGATGTCTTAGACTTCCAAACTCCTGCAGAAAAATTCTCTTCGCTCATGTCGCAGGCAGAAGAAATCAATAAAGCTTCCGGCTACCCAGAGCCAACGATGGACGAAATTGACGCTTTCATTGCTGAAGTTCGCCAGGAAAGGCTCTCTAGTAAACTCTAGCTTTCTATGATTTCCGTTGTTCTTGACACAAATGTCTTAGTTGCATCTGTTTTAAAACCTAGTGGCGAATATTCTCGTGCGCTGGGATTCATTCTTTCAAATTTAGATACGTTTCAAATTTCAATATCATCGCAGGTTCGAGACGAATATGCTGAAGTTCTGTCAAGGCGTTTTATAACACTACGCGGGCTTTCAAAAGTCGCCTCTGGGTTGCTCGAGATAATTGATGAAGTGGCAACAGAAGTTGTTCCCAAATCGCTATCACACCTTGCGTTTCCAGATGTTGATGACAAGCCTTTTGTGGAACTGGCAGTCTATACAAATTCAATCATAATCACGAACAACGTGCAAGACTTCCCTTTCGCTGACCTCAAAGTTCTGCGCGCAGGCGAATTCTTAAAACTATTTCACAGATAATCTCATGGCCAGCATGAACGTTTTACCTGCAAGTAGGGCAATTCCAATCATGGCAGCCATAACTGTTTTTCGAATTTTACTCCTACAAACTGGCTTTTAACAATGCGCTTCTTATGTATGCGCTTGTTGTTACCCCTTGTTGCTTGGCCTTTTTGTTCAGTGCCACCTTCATTCCAACAGGAACCTTCAAAGTAATGGTTGCCGATTTTGGGGTCGTATGCTGGGGTTTTCCAGAAATGATGTTGGTTGTTTGAGAATTTGGCAAGAATTCACCATATTCGTAATTCTCGCACCAAGAATTAATGTCTTCGTCTGTGAACGTCTTCCCGTCAACTGTTGAATATTTCATCGGCTTCTCCTCTCAACATCCTCAATTTCCTTAGAAAACTTCTTCTGAACAGGCGACATAGCGTGAAAAATAAGCCATTTTACTGTCTGTTCGTTTTCGTTAAAATACTCAACGTAAATAAGTTCAACTGAATTACCATTTTCCAGAAATCCTATGCTCAGATATTGCGTTGGATCGTCGTTGTTGTCGCGTTGTACCGTCTTAACAACTGAACTCCAAGCGCACCGCACCTCTTCTTCAGTGAGGTGTTTTAAGGCATTTGGATGTATGTCTGCCTCTTCGTCAAAACTGATCATCAAGTATTCCTTAATCTATCATACATGATTATAATACAACTGGATATTATTGTAAAGGCATACCACGATAAACTATGCTCGAATGGCTCTCAGGTTTCGAGCGAAGCGAAGAAATTAGGCTAAATAAATTCAAAAATAAAGAAGGCCACCATGAATGTTTTACCTGCATCTGAGGCAATCTTCAATCATGGCAGCCATAACTGTTTTTAATTCTAAAGCTAATTTGTCTCGCAGGCAGAATCCAGTTCTTGAAGCCTTAAAAGCCATCTCTCTATGGAGCCGTCCTCAAAAAAGCTAAGTAACGCACCGTCACAAAATCGCTCCATACGAACAGCACCAAGAAGCAAGGCAAGAATGCATGTCCCATCTAAAGTTTCTACCTTTGCTGTAGTCATCGAGTCTGCATTCCACTCAATTCCGTTCTTGTCGAGAATCTCTGAATAGTTGTTTAAGCCCATCTCTTTATGGCTGTCAACGAAAGAATAAATATCTCCGACAAAACGGTCAACAATCGATGAATAATTCACATATGGTACTTGAAGAGGGTTCTCAGGCGTTCCGTCATTTTTATTATCTACCACCCATAATCCATAGTCGTTACTTGTAAGTTCTTGTAGGTATCTAGTCAAATTCTCATACATAATTCACCTTAAGATAAGTTGTCATCCGTGGTGCAGGCTCAAGCACTCTAATTATCGTTGTAACCGTTATTGATTGTGTCTAGGCACTTCTTCCAGTATTGCTCACGCTCCTTGATTTTCTCTGGATCATAGGACAAGCCAAAATATTCAAGTAGCGTGAACGTAAAGTAATGCTCGAAATACTCGTCGCCTTCTTTTTTGCGGAGTTTTCTGAGCTCAACATTTCCACCATGCTTTGTGTCTAAATAACTGCCCCATCTTTGAGCAACGCCACCTTCACCTGTGGCAGATCCAATATATAACTTGCCAGTTTTCGTGTCCGTAAGACAATAGACTCCAGTAACGTTCTGCAAAGCTTCGTAATAGGTTGGAAGAATTCTACCATGAAAGATGTCGTCGAGCCTGTCATAAGGCAAGTTGACTTTGTCGTAACCCTCAAAAGTCTCGCCACTATACATGCAAGGTAGGATTTCTTTAACAATTGCTTTGTCAATATACTTTCTTAGGTAAAAAACCCAGCGACCAAACGTCTGCCCTTTATTGCAATTTATGACAAGTCTTCCAAAAAGAGGCGCAAATTCATCCAATATCTGAACTTTAGCTCTTCCTTCGGGTGGCACTTCCACAATCTGCCCTGCAGAAATCAACAGCCAATCATCTCCGCTTATCCTTATAAAGCTGAAGCAATGATTCCCCTCTACGAAATTTTTGTTTTTTCCGTACCTACCCCAAAAAGAAATATCCTCATAATATCCATTCAACTTTTGATCTTCTGTGTACTTGAGCCACGTGTCTATATACGGTTCTCCTTCAGATCCACCTTTCATATTTAACTCAATTTTGCTGTTATCTATCTCTTCCTCTGTCAAATGAAGGATGTCATTCAGTTTTAAATCCATGATATAAGCCTTTGCTCGAAAGTTTCTGTCATAAGTAATTTTACTTGAATACGAGGTCAAGCAGAGGCAACTCACTTCAACTCGAAAATTTCTCAAAAAACTTATCAAAAATCATGGCAGCCATAACTGTTTTTGGCACTAACTGAGGAGTTTCTTTAAGTCTTCCTCTGGAGTTGAAATTGGGGAGATTCGATAGTTTTCAACGAGGAAGTTAAGCACGTTAGGCGACACAAATGCTGGAAGCGTTGGACCGAGGTGGATGTTTTTGATTCCAAGGTGCAAAAGGGTGAGCAGGATGCAGACTGCTTTTTGCTCATACCACGAAAGCACCATCGACAAAGGCAAATCATTGACGCCACAGTTGAATGCTTCGGCGAGTGCAACTGCAATTTTGATTGCGCCATAGGCATCGTTGCATTGCCCAACATCCATGAGACGAGGAAGGCCGCCAATCGTGCCAAGGTCGAGGTCGTTAAAGCGATATTTCCCACAGGCAAGCGTTAAAACAACAGTGTCTGCTGGGGTTTGTTTCACAAAGTCGGTGTAGTAGTTTCTGCCTGTTCTTGCTCCATCACATCCGCCAACTAGGAAGAAATGCTTGATTGCGCCACTTTTAACTGCTTCAACAACTTTGTCTGCCACACTAAGGACCGTCCCGTGCCCAAAGCCTGTCGTCACAGTTTTGCCACCGTTGATGCCTGTGAACTCTTGATCCTCAGAATATCCGCCAAGTGCAATCGCTTTTGCGATGACAGCTGAGAAGTTCTTGTCTTCACCAATGTGCTCAATTTCAGGGTATGAAACAAGCGCAGTTGTGAAAACGCGATCGGAATATGTGTCTTTAGGAGGCATTAAGCAGTTTGTTGTGAACAAGAACGCACCAGGAACATTAGCGAATTCCTTTTGCTGGTTTTGCCAAGCTGTGCCAAAGTTACCTTTCAAATGTGCATATTTCTTGAACTCAGGATATGCGTGAGCTGGCAACATTTCGCCATGAGTGTAAACATTAACACCTGTGCCTTCAGTTTGCTCAAGCAAAAGCTTTAAGTCGTGAAGGTCGTGACCAGAAATTACAATGAAGGGTCCCTTTTCAACAGTGAGCGTCACGTCCGTAGGCTCTGGCGTTCCATAAGCGCCCGTGTTTGCAGCGTCAAGCATCTCCATGCAAGCCAAGTTCTTCTCACCAACCTCCAAAACAATTGGAAGCAGTTCGTCCATGCCCCAGTCCTCACCAATTGCACGAAGTGCTTTTGTAAAGAACTTGTTTACTTCGTCATTAGATTTTCCAAGGACTTGCGCGTGGTAAGCATACGCTGCCATTCCACGAATTCCGAACAGAATGAGTGACTTCAAACTGCGAACGTCTTCGTTGGCACCCCAAAGTTGCTGCATGTCGTAATCTTGGGCAGCGTCACCCAGCTCATGAACTCGATTTGTCACCTCTTTGATTGAAGAATCGTTGAAGTTAACGTTAGTTACTGTGGTGAACAGCCCTTCAATCATCACATTGCATGCCTCTTGTGAAGGAGCGTCCCCCACCTTTCTCGCAAGACCAACAAGCGCGCCCGTCAGTTCATCTTGCAACTGCGCTGTTGCTCCCGACTTCCCACAAACACCAGCTTTTCCAGCGCACCCTGTGCAACCAGCAGTTTGCTCACATTGAAAACAGAACATATTCCCAGTCATTTGTCCAAACCTCTTTTCATAAAAAATGGATAAAAACATTTCTAAGTCTAATATAATATATTCAACTTGTCGGTTGATAATTCAACGAAAAAGGATAATTATGGACAAATGCTTAAAAATAATTCGAGCATCAAATTTGTTTGAAGGAATAACTGAGGATGAAGCAAAAGCGATGCTCATCTGCCTGAATGTGAAAATAAAGAAGTTTTCTAAGGACGAGTTTTTACTTCGCGAGGGTGACTTTATCAATTCAATTGGGATAATAATTTCAGGTAGCGTTTTGATTGTGCAAGAAGACATGTGGGGCAACAGAAACATTGTTGAAAAGGTAACACCTGCACGAACTTTCGCAACTGCTTTTGCATGCGCAAATGGCTCTGTTTCAAACGTTAGCGTTGTTGCTGACGAGGAAGTTCAAGCGATGTTTATTGATGTGAGCAAAATTATGACTGTCTGTTCTTCAAATTGTTCACACCACAACAAAATCATCCACAACTTGATTGCTGATCTTGCAAAAAACAATCTCAATTTAAACGACAAAATAACTCATATGGGCAAACGCACCACTCGAGAAAAAATTATGTCATACCTCTCAGCCCAATCGAACAAAGCAGGAAGTCGCGAGTTTGACATTCCTTTTTCTCGACAACAAATGGCAGATTACCTCGGAGTTGAACGAAGTGGCCTCTCCCTTGAACTAGGCAAAATGAAGCGCGAAGGCTTGATTGACTTTAACAAGAACCACTTTGCTGTGAAGGTTTAATGTCGGCTACAAATCTCTTCCAGCGCTCTAGGACATCCTTAAGCGGTTCGTCCAAATATGTCGCTGCTTTTTTCTCAATCCAATCTGGAACACCATAGGTGGCTTCTGCAATGCTGCCTGTTATTGCGGCGAGAGTGTCGCTGTCGCCACCAAGTGAAATCGCGTTTCTTATAGCATCTTCAAAGTCTGTACTTTCTAAGAATGCTTGAATAGCCTGTGGAACTGTTTCTTGGCAAGTTTCGTTGAAGAAATATGTTGGACGAATTTCATCTAAAGTATGTCGCAAATCATACCCATAAACGTTTTCTGAATTTTCCTTGACAAGCCTCTTTGCCTCATCAACATCATCGTTATTATTGCAAATGAAAATTGCATCAGCAACTGCCAACGCACCCTTAATGCCTTCCACGTGGTTATGCGTAACTTCTGCAGAAAGTTGCGCCATTTTGCGAACATCGTCCAATGTTTTCAACTCCCCACAAGGTGAAACTCGCATGGCAGAACCGTTGCCAAAACTTCCGTAGGGCTCACGATTGTTTGAGTTAATCCACTCATCAAAGCTAATACCATAGCCAGCATTCGGATACATTTTGCCAAACTTTTTCATTGAGTCAATGAAACAATCGCGCTCGCCTCCGTTCATAATCGCCTCGGCAACAGCGCATGTCATCACAGTGTCATCCGTGAAAAAGCAATCATCTTGAAAGAATGGAAAGTCCTTCGTCTTAATGTTGTCGAATTCATAAATTGAACCAACAACGTCACCCGCAATTGCACCGAGCAAGGCATACCTCCTTGAATTTGTGATCTTTATTCTAATTATAAGTCTCTTTGTTGTGTAAAATTTAAAAGGGAAAATTGTCTGTCATATTATTCACTTTCAACCATTCACCGAAAAGTTTGAATTTAAGTTAAACGCGAGCAATTAAAAAAGAAACGAGCGCAAGCTACATCAATAAAAATATACTAATGTTTAGATTAATCACGTCAAAAAAATATATTTTAAAAGTTTAAAAAAAATCGCTAGACTCCATCAGTTATCGTGTTACCATGAAGTGGAAGTTAGGGGAAATCTGCAAATAAATTTCTGCTCAAAAACTCTGCATTTAGAAAATAATTAAGAGAAGTTATTAGAGTTTTGGGGTGAAAAATGATAGCATGGGCGACTGAAGTCGATCTTTCAGAATATGAAAAGTTCCGCCTTAAATGTTCCAGAGCGTTTCAACTAGCGCTCACAGATGTCGACGACGCAGGTAAAATCGAGATGATAATCTCAATTCCTGTCAGAAACTGCTACACAAACGAATATATGGGACGCGAAAACGTCGATTATTACCCACGCGATTTTTGTCTAAATGGCGAAGATTCGTTTGGGCCACACAATGCGCTTGATTATGCGCACATGTATTATGAGGAAGCAAAAAGTTACACCGACCCAAAAATGAGGCAAGTGCGTGCTGAGTGTTTAAAAGCGGCAGAACTTTTGTGTTTGCACACAGTCACTGAGAAGAACTGGTCGCGGTGCGGTGAAGCTTGGCGTCTTTTGGGAAACGTTTACCTCCTTAGTGGCGAAGAAAAGACTTTATGGCCACAATCAACATGCGAGGTAAAAGAAGGATTTCCTGAGATTATGAAAATCGCATCAGCAGATGAGCGAGCCGCACTAAGTTTTAAAAATGCGGTTACTCAGGGCGATTTTGAGGCGCTATATAAATTGTCTGACTTAAAAATTGAAGGCAGGGGTTGCAAGACCGATTATGCGCAAGCCTTTAAACTTTTAAACCGTGCTTGGAGAAAAAGAAACGATGTCGATCAGGTCACAATAGGAAACGTCGCTTTGCGCTTAGGTCAAGTTTATGAAAAAGCGATAGGCACCGAGCAAAACCTTGACTTAGCTCAAAGCTTTTACGAAAAAGCCATTATCTCGTTTGAAATAGCAATACGTGAGGACATTGACGCTTTCGACCTTTTGTCTAGTGCGGAGCGCGGGTTACGAAGAGTTACACAAGAAAAGGGGCTTCTGAGCGCATAGGGCAAGCTTTTAAATGTGGTCTTTGATGCTGGCAACCCTTCACTTTCAACATTTTAGAGTGTGATTGAGGCTCTGGTCTTAAAAGTTGCTGTTGAGCTTGCGTAGATGTGTGACCTTAACTTAGGTCTGCAATTTCCACGCTTCGTCTTGCATTATTGTCTAATTGTCTCACATTAACAAAAGGAGTAAATATGGCAATGTCATCAGTAACAGTTAGGGTGGACGAGGCGGACAAGCAGGCAGCGAGCGCTGTGACTGCATATTATGGACTGAGCTTGTCTACAAACTCTACTTCCTAAACGCATCATTTGGGTCAACGTTTTTTAAAAGTTGTGGGTTTTCAAAAAGTTCCGTGCAGATGAGGTCTTCTCGATTAAGCTCGTTATTTGCAAAATCAAGCAAATTTTCATAGAAAGCAACAAGAAAGCTGTCATCTGGGTAAATGTTTGCCGCAGCGTTTCTATACATGCTGCGAACAAGGGCGTCTCTGAAATAGGCTGAGTGTTTTTCAAAAGGCTCGTTTGTTGCAGAAAAGCCAAGGTGATTAAGGTACACTTCTGAAAAAACTGCAATTGTGCGTGTGTTTCCTTCATAAAATGGATGAACCTGCCACAGAAAAGCAATTGTGTGGCAAAAACTTTTCAGTTCTTCATCATTAAATGTTGTATACAGCTTTGAATTCTCTTTATTGAAAGCTGCATTAAGTGACAACTCGTAACTTAATGGGTCGGCATAAAGAACACTGTCGCCATTTAAAATTTCTTCTTGCTTAATTAAGCGCTCAGTTTTGAACTCGCCTGGATGGTAGATTTCAGCGTCTAAATCTTGAAACAAATATTTATGAATTGCAGGTAAAATAGATGGTGTGAGGCAAAATGTGTTTCTTGCCAAAAGTTCTGCAATCCTCTGGCTAACAAGGTCCGCCTCAGCAGTGTCCGCATGTTTTCCTCCAGAGTGATAGTCTCTGATTAAGTCACTCGCCTCTTGTAAACTGCGCTCATTTTCAACGTAACTTTTTGCAACACTTTTAAGGTATGGAGACACTTCCAACCCGTCAACATCCTGCAAGCCAATGGCAACTGCCCAGTAATGCTGGCGCGACTCTCGCGTCGTGTGTTGCTCAAAAGGAACGTATGGGTGATTGTCGTAACTATCGGCTGTCATAGTGTAATTTTACAACATTGGCATTGTTCATCAAACCAATTCTGCGCCCCAAGGCGTCGGCCACTGGAATATCTGACACCAAAATTCTTAAATCCTCACACATTCGGGTTAACGTATTGCCCGTGGGCTTTCGTTTTTGGACCGCACTGGATTGAGAATTTTGGGCATCGATGCAGGCACCCAAGGCACATTACGCAAGTTTCTTTTACCCACTTTGGACGACCGCCTTGCACCTTGATAGCATGAACGGGGCATTTCTTCTCACAAAGTCCACAGCCAATACATGTGTCTTCAACGCTAAACCTGCTTGTTTTTCTGCCCCTGTTATCATAAATTCGTTTAGCAACTAAGGTGCTTAAAAATGCTGGTGTTCTTCCTTTCATATGTGACACTTGCCTTTTTGCCTTAACTCCAGAAATTACATCATCAATCATTTCTTCTGTTTTGGCTAAAAACTTGTCTTGCGCCTCCTTAGTTGAAATGTCGAACATTGGGGTATATGTGTCAACCATCTGAACCGAAAAGTAGGCATCGAAATTGCGACCTTTAAGTTTATTGTTAGCAAGTACGCCTGTCGCTCCAGGAGTTGTGCCATAAGTTGCAACGAAGTAGAGATATTCTGCGCATAAGTTTGCTTTTTCTAAAAACTCATCAACAATGCTCGGCAAACACCAAAAATATGTTGGAACAACCATTCCAATTGTTCTGTCTTCAAAATCAAAGCGGCCTTCATCAACGCACTCAGGAATTGAAACAATTTCATCACCAACAGCCTCAGCAATTCTTTTTGCCACATACTTTGAATTTCCAGTTGCTGAAAAATATAAAATCATGATTAATAAACCCCACTTTCCGTTCCTGTGTCTTTTTCAATCGCACCGAGCAAGTTTGCCTCCTTGATTTTTTAACTATAAAAAAATTATAAGCCTTTTGCAGTTTGCAGTATATCAATCATCGCAAACACCATCACCTGCACCACACTTAAATCACTCCTACACCTCGAAGGCATTAGCTACTAGTATCATAGACATAACAATTTGTTAACGTACGTTAAAGCGTATGCTATAATAAGGCTATCACGAACAAGGAGGAAAATTATGACTTCAATGAGTGCGACAGCTTTACGAAACGACATCTACAACGTGATTGAGGAAGTGAACGAGACTGCAGAGCCGATCCTTGTAACTAACAAGCGTGGTAAAAGTGCAGTTCTTCTGGGCGAAGACGACTGGCGCTCCATTGAAGAAACGCTTTACATCAACAGCATCCCCAGCCTCGCCAGTGCAATAGAAACCGAGATTAACGACAGCATTGAAGGTTGTTGCACCTCAGACGAACTCGATTGGTAGCACATGTGGAAAGTTGTTTTCACAAAGCAAGCGCAAAAAGATGCAAAGAAGCTGAAGTCCAGCAATCTCGACAAAAAGGCTAAAACATTGATTGAGGTTCTCAGAGACGACCCATTTCAAACGCCACCACCTTTTAAGGCTCTCCGAGGGAATTTGAGCGGAGCCTATTCAAGAAGAATTAACATCCAGCACCGCCTTGTTTACACCGTTATTCCCACTCTACACACAGTAAAAGTTATCAGCATGTGGACGCATTATGATTTTTGAGGGTAAATTCACACAAAAAAACTAATGACGTCAGTGGGTTGAATAATTAATTCTTATGCTTCGGGCAAACTCTCACGTGATATACAAATTCCAATGTATGAAAAATTGAACAAGAAGAAAACATCACCTTTTACAAGCCAAAGCACAACTGCAACCGCTTCAAAACAAGCGAAAATTATAAAAGGCAGGATGTATTTATTAAGCTGGCTTTTCATTAGTTCACTTTTAATGATAACACCTTGAATTTACCTTGCTCCTGCACTTTAACGCCGTAATGATTGTTTTAGTCAATTTATTCCCTTGAAAAAAATTCAGTTTTAGTTACAATCAATGCGTGCGATTCTGCTCTAACGCACACAGGAGTATATTGTTTTAAATGAAAGGTTTGATTTAAATGACTGTAAAAAAAGTAACGACGCTTTTCACGGCGCTTGTGGCATGTGCCCTTCTGGCATTTGCACTTGTTGGCTGCTCGAGCAACTCGTCGTCGAGCAACACAAGTTCTTCTGATTCTTCAAAAACAACATCTGAAAAAGTTGAATCGGTGGAGCAAAAGACTGTTTATGTGACACCAGCTTGGCTCAATTCTGCCATGAATGGCGAGCAAAAGGGCTATGAAAACGTAAGCATTTTCGAAGTTGTCTATGACGACTCTGCTAAAAAAGGAACTTATGACCAAGGCCACATCAAGGGCGCTGTTTTGGCAGCTGACGTTGATGTTGAAGACGCCGATGGAACCGAGGCAAGACCATACAACCTTCTTCCTGCGGCAGAAATGGAGCAAAATCTGCTGAAGCGCGGAATCACGAAGGACACTAAGGTTGTGCTTTACGGCGACGACATTTCAGGCGTTGCACGCGTTGCATTCGGCCTGCTTTGGGCTGGCGTTGAAGACGTGAAAATTTTGAATGGTGGCTTGGACGCTTGGAAATCGGCAGGTTATTCAACAGAAACAACTGCAAATTCTCCAAAAGCTGCAACTTCTTTTGGAACAACAGTTCCAGCACATCCTGAATATCAACTCTCGATGGCTGACGCAAAAACTAAGCTGACCTCCGATTCTAACTTCAAGCTTGTTTCAATTCGAAGCGAAGAAGAGTGGCTCGGAAAAACAAGTGGCTACACATACATCGACCGCGCTGGTGAACCTGAAGGTGCTGTTTGGGGCAAAGGCGCAAAAACTGCCTCTGACGTTGCCGATTTCACTAATGACGATGGCACAGTTAAAGACCTCGCAGGCATCGAAAAAGTTTGGAGTGGGCTTAACTTCACGCTAAAAAATGAACTTTCGTTCTATTGCGGAACGGGCTGGAGAGCTTGCGTGCCTTTCCTTGTGCTTTATGAAAACGGCTACACCAACATCTCAGTTTATGACGGTGGCTGGTACGAGTGGCAGATGTATGGCGACAACCCAGTGCAGGTTGGCGACCCAAGCTCAAGTTCTTGCGAGCACACAACTGTTTCTGCTCTGCCAACCGACAAAAAATCGGCAGAATAAAGCGTTAAAGCTGGCCAAATCACATGAAGCGCAGAATTGCTTGCATAATCTTCGACTTTCTTAGCCTAGCCTCAATTGTGGGTGTTCTTGTTTTGCAACACTTCGCCACAACAAGGATGGGCATGATACGCTGGCTTAATTCATACAACAGGGGCATAGAGAGCAGTATGCCCCTCGATTTTTTGACGGCACTTGCTGTGATTATTACGGCAGGTTTCTTGATTGCGTCAGTCTATCTGTCGATTAAGAACAAGCAAATGAAGAAGGCGTTGACAATTGTTAAAATTGTAGCTGCAGCGCTTTGTCTTATTTGCGTGCTCTACGTAATTTTTGGAACAACCACCAAAACATTCAGAATTCACTACTTTGCCATCCTTCTGTTTTCAATGGCATCTTCCTTCACTTCAATTAGTAACATTATTCGGCTTTTTCCTGCAAAAACCAATTAATGACACTAGGGACGGTCTTTTTGAGGACTTCTGCGAGGTGCAAAGGTCCTCGATAACCGAGCCGAGCAACCCGTTCACAATTTTCTCCTCATTTCCTCTTAAACTCGGACGCTTCGCGTCCTCAAACACCTCGGAAGACCCATTCGTCGAAAATTGCTCACTGCTCGCCTAAGGTTATCTCAGACCCTTGCGCCTCGCAGACACCGGGGACGGTCCTTTTGATGGTCCTTGCATTTCCGATTTACTTCAATTTTAATGTTGTTTTCTGCGATAATTAAATGAGCGTTTTTTATCAATAATTATTTTTGAAAAGGGGACGATTATGGATTCAAAAGAGGCATTAAAGAAGCTCGAAGCGGGTAATGCTCGTTATGTCGACGCTGTTGCAAACGATGGCGACGTTTCAAAAGCAATTCGAAAGGACACTTTCACAAACGGTCAACACCCACACACTGTTGTTTTGACTTGTTCCGATTCACGCGTTGTGCCAGAACACATTTTCATGTGTGGCTTGGGCGAGCTGTTTGTCATTCGCGTTGCGGGCAACATTGTGACTGACACGCAACTTGCGAGCGTCGTTTATGCAACTTCGCACCTAAAAAGCCCGCTCGTCGTTGTCATGGGGCACACTCATTGCGGTGCAATTGAAGCTGCGATGACTCACGGTGGTCATGGTTGTTTGTCTGCTCTCACTGCTCCAATCGAAGAGGCAATCGGGGGAGAGACTGACGACTGCAAGGCTTGCGAGCTCAACGTCAACGCTTCGCTTAGCGCGCTTAAAAATCATCCAGAGGTGCAGGAATTGATGAAAGGTGGCGTTGAAGTTGTTGGCGCAATCTATGACATCGAAACAGGAAAAGTTAAGTTTCTTTAAAGCTTTGAATAAGTTTAATCGTGGATGTCTGACACTAGAAAAGGTGTCAGACAACTAAAACCCTAAGTCTTCCGCAATGAGGATAACTTTGATTCTACCCTTGTGGCGGTTGTGACGTGTTATCACGATGTTACAACACATGCAATCATCATTGTGGCAGTTACCACAAACTCCAACTTTTGCACATGGCGTGTCGCATCCAAGTTTTGTTGCGTTAGGTGGGCAAGCAACTGTTTGGATTCTGTCGATTGCATCATCAACGCTACGAACAACTTTGTTCATGCCAACAAGCAAAATGATCTGCTTTGGTCCATAAAGAAAACACGCAAGACGGTTGCAATTGCCGTCGATGTTAACAAGTTCGCCTTTTGTCGTAATTGCGTTTGTGCTCATGAAAAAAGTGTCGCATGAGAGATGCCTTTGAATGATCTCCTCCATTTGCGCTGCCTCCGTTGCCTTTGCGCGATCAAGCATAACATAGTTGCCCTGTTCCAGCGCACTTTTAACACCCGTTTCCTCAAAGCTAACAGTTCCACCCCACCCAATTGATGAACCTTGTGGAACAAATTCTTTAACGAGATCAACTGCATGCGCTGAGTCTTCGCAGAAATAGCCTTCCATCCCCCGCTTTTCAAGATTCTTGATTAACGTTTCTGCCGTTTTTGCAAAAGCTTCACTTCTTGCGTCTGTCATGATTGCCTCCTAACAATTTGATTTAACACCTTATATTATACAACTTGCGCATTCGCTTTTGCTCTGCCCTGAGGCCACCCGATTTGACGAACTATACATTAAATCCAGTTTTAGTGCTAGCATTATCTCTATGACTGAAGTTTGGACAAAGCAACACAAAAACGTTCTTGAACAACTTGAACGCGATGGTGAGTTCTTCGCAAAGCGTAAGTTCGTTCAGAATGATTTAGGTGACGATGCGGAAATGATGGCAGTAGTCTATGACGAGCTTGTCAAAAATCACCCTCTACTTGACAAAAAACCTAAAAAAGCAGAAGTTCCAGTTTGGGTCTCGTTTTCATATGAGGCAACAATGCAAGCATCTCCCAACTTCGTCATTCTCCACCTTGAGATTCCTGATTCAGAAATAACAAAAGTCAACATCGCAAAATGGGGACAGATGCTAAATTATGGATTCATCCCACGCGATGTTGAAGATGAAAAACGCCATCGCGACTTAATGAAGACTTATGGCATTGATGACGCAAAAGCCGTGATGACTCAGTTCTACCCTGAACTCAAACGCGAGATTATTAAGAGTTGGAAACGCCTTTTTGACGACTCAGTCAAACTTGGAAGTGACGCGTCATATGGCTTGGTGTGGCAGCTGAAAAAAGAGTGGCTAAAAGGTGTTAAGGATTAATATATTAATCAAATTTGATGATTTTGTTCAAATTAGTCAATATATTAACCATATTTTTTTAGGAAGTGTTAGAGCATTTTTATAACATGAACTTCGTCATCCACCACAACTCCCCTCTTGGAAAAATAACTCTTGCAAGTGACGGTGTGTCGTTAAATGGATTGTGGTTTGAAGGGCAAGCGTATTTGGGAAGCACTTTGACTGGCGATGAAAAAGAAAAGGATTTACCAATTTTTGAGGACACACGAGCGTGGTTAGATGTTTACTTTGCTGGTAAAGAGCCTGAATTTACACCTCAATTGTCTTTGCTTGGAACGCCTTTTAGGAAATCAATTTGGGAGATTCTGCTAACAATCCCTTACGGACAAACTGTAACTTATGGCGAAATTGCCAAAGTGTATGCCATGCAAAAGGGGCTTAACAAAATGTCAGCGCAAGCAGTCGGAGGAGCTGTCGCTCACAACCCAATCTCACTCATCGTCCCCTGCCACAGAGTTATAGGCTCAGACGGAAGTTTAACAGGCTATGCTGGTGGAATAGAAAGGAAGCGAAGATTGCAGGAGTTAGAAAGGAATTATAAACTCCTCGGTTGACATTCCTGCAACGATGGTTAGCATGGTTAATATATTGACCAATCTTGACAATTTTAAGCAAATTAGTTAATATATTAACCATGATTAGCCTAGATGTTACAACTGCTGAAGATGTCTGCGAACACATCTCTACCAAGTTAAAGCTTTTGAGGACAGCGAAAGGTTTAACGCAGGCGGAGCTTGCCGAGAAGTCTGGTGTTAGTTTAGGTTCAATTAAAAGGTTCGAGCGCACGGGACAAATTTCGCTATTCTCACTTTCAAAAATTGCAATTGCATTGAAAGTTGAATATGAGATGATGGAACTTTTCAACACCAAACATTATTCATCAATAGAAGAAGTGATTGCAGAAAATGCGTAAGCTTGAAGAAATCCTTGACATTAAGAAACTGGACGTTTTCTTTAGAGAGGAAAAGGTTGGAACGCTTGCTCTTGGTCAAAACCACACTGTTGCATTTCAATATGGCGATGACTGGGTTAACAACAGCTTTTCAATTTCACCTTTGAGCCTTCCGTTATCATATAAGGTTTTTGTTCCAAAACTTCATCCTTTCGACGGGATTTTTGGCGTGTTTGATGACTGTTTACCAGACGGCTGGGGTCGCTTATTAACTGACAGGATGCTCAAATCTAAAGGAATAGAACCTTTAAATTTATCCAGCTTAGGCAGACTTGCACTTTCACGAAAAAATGCTGTAGGGGCACTCAACTTTAAGCCTTGTTTTGAAAATGACAAAGAGTTGAATACTTCTAATTTTGATTCGCTCGCTAAAGAATGCGACAAGATTTTTAAAGATGTTGAAATCGACGATTACGACGTAGTTTTTCAAGCAGGTGGCTCCAGTGGTGGAGCTAGGCCAAAAGTGCATGCGTTGATAGACGGCTTCCCTTGGATTGTAAAATTTGGTTGTTCCTATGACAAACCCAACATTGGTGAAATTGAGTTTAGGTGCAACAAAATGGCTCAAGAATGTGGGCTTGATGTTCCAGATTTCATGTTAATTCCTTCAAAGAAAACTTCAGGCTATTTTGCAAGCAAAAGGTTCGATTGCGTCAAAAATAAAGCAAGTAGCATTGAAAAGTTCCACGTTGTCTCGGCTGGAGGGCTTCTGGAAGCTTCACACAGAGTCCCTGCTTTGGACTACGAGCATCTTCTCAAATTGACGCTAAAGTTAACCGACAGCATGGCAGAAGTTGAAAAAATGTTTCGCCTTATGGTATTCAACGTTAAAATTGGCAATAAAGATGACCATGCTAAAAACTTTTCGTTCATCTATAACGATGTTGCTTCTGAATGGAAACTTTCCCCTGCATATGACCTCACTCCAAATGAAGGAATTGCAGGAGAACACACAACAACAGTTAACGGTAAGGGCAAAGGCATCACCAACAATGACATCCTTGAAGTTGCCAAGCGAATTGGAATTTCATCTCGCAAGGCAAAGGGAATTGTTGAAGAAGTTGACTCAAACATAACCTCACTTGCATAAACGTTTTTGTTGCGTGCTATAATTTTCAATCATGAAAGCACTGATTGTTGTAGATATGCAAATTGACTTCGTAACTGGTTCACTTGGCAGTGATCAAGCTAAGTCGATTGTTGCGAACGTTAAACAGAAGGTTGAAGAGTTCCAAGAACGCAGTGACGTTGTTGTTTTCACGCGAGACACTCACGATAAAAACTACCTTGACACGTTTGAAGGAAAACACCTGCCTGTTGAACATTGTATAAAAGACACGTCTGGATGGCAGATTGTTGATGAGCTTACCGACTTGGCTGAAAAGGCTAGCGCAATTATCGACAAGCCCACCTTCGGATCTTTTGAATTGTTAGACTTCCTCGCACCATACGTTAATAATAACGAGGTGTCAGAGATTGAACTTTGTGGTCTTTGCACAGACATCTGTGTTGTTTCAAACGCGCTTCTTCTGAGAGCAAGATTTTATGAGGCGCCAATCGTAGTCAATGCCTCGTGCTGCGCAGGTGTTACGCCTGAATCTCATGCATGTGCGCTTCAAACAATGAAGTCGTGCCAGATTCAAGTTGTTGATTAAAGCATTTTGACTTAACATTTACTGATTTTTCTTCCAAATCAAATCTTAGATTACCAATTCAATTTACAAACTGTAACTTATTTTGTAGACTGAGCACTCCCGCAAAACGACTCTTGAGAGGTTATAATAACAATACACACAAACCCCTGTGCGCTCAGCACATTTTTTAAACAAATTGGAGAAAATATGATTAAAATTCTGTTTTTATGTCACGGTAACATTTGTCGCTCACCTATGGCAGAGTTTATTATGAAAGACTTGGTCAGACAAGCTGGAAGGCAAGATGAATTTAAAATTGAATCAAAAGCCTTGACGACTGAAGAAATTGGAAATGATACATATCCTCCAGCAAAGAACTGCCTTGACGCACACAACATCCCACATTCCCCGAGAGCTGCATCCTTGTTTACAAAATCAGATTATGACAAATTTGATCACATTTACATTATGAATGAAGAAAACAAGCATTTGATTGACAGAATTGCCAAGGGCGACAAGATTGAGTTCCTAAACGGGGAAATTGCTGACCCATGGTACACACGCGACTTTGAAACGACATATTATCAAATCAAAGAAGGCTGCGAAAGGGTGCTCGAAAACCTTTCAACAATTTAAAATGAACTAAAGCTTTTAAAACTTTGAAACTTTGATAATATAGATGTTAAAAACTGCAAAATTTATATTACAACTTCTGCTCAAATTAGTTTTGTTTGACATTTCATGCAATAATATATAAGAATCTTTTTTTAAGAATTGATCAGATTGATAGGGAAAATTTATGGCGACAAGGACAGAGGCTGAGAGTTTAGACAATAAATCACAGGGAGACCAATCTTGGAAGGCTTTGCTTCGGCAACTCCCTCAAGTTGACGAAATCATGAACGAAAGTGGAGTCACCACTTTAAAACATGCGCTTGCTCATGATTTTTTAAAAACCGCTGTTCGAGAAGTTTTGGATGAGTTGAGAGAGGAAATCAAGTCTGGAGTGGGTAAAGACTATGTTATCCCAAGCCCTGAAGAGATTTCCCACAGAAGCGCAGTTCGCGCTTTGCAATTGATAAAACCATCGCTTCGCCACGTCGTCAACGCGAGTGGTGTCATAATCCACACAAACCTTGGTCGCTCCACCCTTTGTGAAGACGCAATAAACGCCGTAAACGACGTTGTCAAAGGTTATTCGACGCTTGAATATTCAACTAAAACAATGGCAAGAGGATCGCGCCACGACCACATTGAGCAATTGATTTGCACATTGACAGGAGCAGAGGGTGCAATCGCTGTCAACAACAATGCGGCCGCCGTCATGATGGTTCTAAATGAATTTGCGAAAGGGCACGAGGCAATCGTGTCACGCGGTGAGCTTGTTGAAATTGGAGGATCGTTTCGTGTTCCTGACATAATGGCTATGTCAAATGCAAAAATGGTTGAAGTTGGGACAACAAACAAGACGCATCCAGAAGATTATGAAAGAGAAATCAACGAAAACACTGCAATGCTTTTGAAAGTTCATCCTTCAAATTATCGCATGGAAGGTTTTGTTGAGGATGTTTCGATAAAAGACTTGCAAAAAATTGCAACAGCAGAAAACAAACGAAGAAAAGGGGCAGGGGCACAAAACGACAAAGTCATCGTTTACGAGGACCAAGGCTCAGGTGTTTTGCTTGAAGACAAATTTTTCAAAGAAAATGGTGAGCACACAATAACAGAAGCGTTGAAGCTCGGAGTCGACATCGTCAGCTTTTCTGGAGACAAGCTTCTCGGTGGCCCGCAGGCTGGCATCATCGTCGGAAGAAAGTCCCTTATTGATCGCCTGAAGAAAAACCCTCTTGCTCGCGCTCTTCGTCTTGACAAAATGACACTTGCTGCAATGGAGGCCACTCTTCGCACCTACCTAAACGAAGAAGAAGCTCGCAAAAAAATTCCAACTCTTCGTATGTTGACAGAAAGCGCTGATGATGTTAAGAAACGAGCGAAGAAATTAAAAACCACTCTTGAAAAAAAGGCAGATTCAAAGAAAGTTACATTCGAAATTGTCGACGAAATTTCACGCGCTGGCGGAGGAAGTCTTCCAATGTGTGACATTGCAACACATTGTGTGTGCGCAACTTTCAAAAAAGGAACAGCAGAAGATGCTGACAAGTTTTTGATCCAAAAAAGTGAGCCACCAATCATCGCACGTCTCACACGAGAAAAGCTTTATTTCGATGCAAGAACACTCGAAGAGGGTGACTTTGCTCACATAGCAGAAAGCCTTCAGACCTACATTGAGCAGGTGAAATAAAAATGCCTGAAGCAACAAAAACAAACGTCGTCATTGGAACTGCTGGTCACATTGACCACGGAAAATCAAGTTTAGTCCTCGCACTTTCTGGAAAAGATCCTGACAGGCTCGCAGAAGAAAAAGAAAGAGGAATAACAATAACTCTCGGGTTTGCTGAATTGAAGTTGCCAGGAGACATTCACGCTGGTGTTGTTGATGTGCCTGGGCATGAAAGGTTCGTGCGCGAGATGATTGCAGGAGCAACAGGCATTGATGTTGCACTTCTCTGCATTGCTGCAGATGACGGAATCATGCCCCAAACTCGCGAACACTTAAGCGTTTTGCAGCTTTTGGGTGTTCCAACTTGCGTTGTTGCTCTGACAAAATGTGACACAGTCGATGACGACTGGGCAGACGTTGTCAAAACGGACGTCGAAAAACACCTCGTCGGCACTCCTTATGAAGGTAGCGACATCATCAAAGTCTCAAGCAAAACTGGAAGTGGACTTGAAGAGTTAAAAGAATCATTAGCAAATGCATGCAAAAACACTCAAAGACACATAACTGGAAACACAGTGCGACAACCAATTGATCGCGCTTTCACAATCAAAGGCGCTGGTACTGTCATAACTGGAACCCTTTGGAGTGGAAGTGTCAACATTGATGACACGCTTGAAATCCTCCCAACTCGTAAAAAAACACGCGTGCGCTCAATTCAAATTCACGATGTCGCGCAAAAAACTGCTGAGGCAGGAAACAGAGTTGCGCTAAATTTGGTCGGCATATCAACCGAGGATGTGAGGCCCGGTTTCATGCTTGCAACTCCAAACACAATCAAGCCAAGCGACTCATTTGATGTTGAGTTCACCTACGTCGCAAGCGCAGATGACTCAAAACCTCTAAAAAGTGGCTCAAATGTTCATGTCGCGCATGGAACAAAAGAAACTGTTGGACGTTTGCTTTTGTTTAACGGACAAAAGGAAGTTTTACCAGGAGAAAAAGTCTTTGCACAAATTAGAACAAATGAGAAGTTGCCTGTTAGCTACCTTGATCGTTTTGTCGTTAGGTCCTACTCCCCTGTTGAGGTCATCGGTGGAGGGACGATTTTGCGTGCTCATCCAAGACGCAAAACCAACATAAAAGAAAATGAAATGAGGCTCATTGAAGCGCTTTCAAAAAGAGAACAAGACGAGATTGTTGAAGCCGCCTTTTCAATGCAAAACCAACCCATAACTCCAAAAAGTCTTTCAGCCTTTTGTGGATTGCCTGAAGACGACTGCAAAGTGTCTCTCATCAAATTGAAGGCTGTCGACAAATCTGTGTGCGTTGATCAAAAATGTTGCATCTTCGCAACGAAAGAAATTTTCAACAATTGCTTAAACACAATTGAGTCAGCATTAAAGCGTTTCCATGCAAAAGAGCCGAACGCAACAGGAATTTCTAAAGAACACTTAAAGGAGCTTTCATTTAATCACATTGACTCTGCTGTTTTTGACGCCCTTTTGGGTCGACTGAAAGAACGAGGGTCTGTCTTTATTGATGGAGGTGAGATTTCGCATTCTTCCGCTGGTGCTGGCGCAAAGGCAATCAATGATGATGCTGAGAACAAAATTTTAAAGCTTCTGAAAGATGCTGACCAAAATCCGCCTTTTATTAAAGACATTTCTGGTCTCATTAAACTAGACACAAAAGTGACATCGAAGGCACTCACTTCTCTTGAAGCAAAAGAGAAAATTGTCAGAATCGGCAAGGATTTCTATTTTGAAAAAGATGTCGTCGATCGTTTAAAGAAAAAAGTCGCAGAAACATTAAACAAACAAGACGGAACAGTCGCAAATTTAAAGGAAGCTATGAACACGTCACGCAAATTTGCTGTTCCAATTCTTGAGCATTTTGACAACATTGGATTGACAAAAAGAGAAGGAGACGTTAGGGTTCTTAAATGACAAAATGAGGGTTTATAAGCCAGATTTATCGTTGTAAAACTTTAAAAACTTCGCTCAATAACCCTAAAAGTCATATATAATTAGTTTCGTTTGACATATGGGAGTGGATGGGGCCTGGTGGCTCCCGCGGCCTTCAAAGCCGTTGTGGGACGATGCAGAACGTCCCGGGTGTGTTCGATTCGCATGCATTCCCGCCAATTTATTTCTAAAACAAACGACAAAGAGGGTGCCTTTTATGTCTTGCACAAAAATCTCAAATGTCGCTTTTCCTGATGGGAATGTTCGGCTAACAAAATTAACAGAAAAAGGTGGATGAGCTGCCAAATGGGGGCCAGGAGAGCTCTCTGAAGTTCTTTCCAAAATCAAACAGGACGCTTCCCTTCTTGATGGCAGGTTGCTTCTCGGCTTCGACACTGCCGATGATGCAGCAATCTATCAAGTCAGTGACGATGTTGCAGCTGTTCTAACACTCGACTTCTTCACACCAGTGGTCGATGATCCCTATGAATTCGGGTGCGTTGCCGCAGCAAATGCTCTCTCTGACGTTTTTGCAATGGGCGGAAAAGTGCAAGTTGCCATGAACATCCTCGCATTTCCAAAAACTGTCGGAACTGAAGTTGTTGGAGAAGTTTTGCGAGGTGGAGCTGACAAAGTCAGAGAGGCTGGAGGAGTCATTTGTGGCGGTCACACAATAGAAGATGACGAGCCGAAATATGGACTTTCTGTCTTTGGAACAGTGCACCCACAAAAAGTTGTCAAAAATGAGGGTGCGAAAGTTGGAGACACTCTTTATTACACAAAAAAAATCGGAACAGGAATTCAAAACAGTGCTTTTAAGGCTGGTCTCATCGATGATGAAGCGATGGGCGAAGTAATTAAATATATGAAAGAGCTGAATCGTGCTGGAGCAGAAGCGATGATGGCAGCAAACGTCAACGCGGCAACGGATGTGACAGGTTTTGGAATTGCAGGTCACTTGCACGAAATGCTTGAACCTTCTGGAGTCTCGGCAACGCTAAATTGGAACGACCTTCCGCTTTATGACAGAACTTTTGA
Organism: Oribacterium sp.; assembly: GCA_963592435.1. Lineage (GTDB taxonomy): Bacteria > Actinomycetota > Coriobacteriia > Coriobacteriales > Eggerthellaceae > Phoenicibacter. The sequence continues at coordinate 23,163 of CAVAWT010000002.1, forward strand.
ATTTTCTGAGCTTTATTGCAGACCTGGAAAAACAGATGGAATAATTGAATTTGCAACTGAGTTCGTCGAACAAGGCGAGATGGATGACACAGAGTTTGACGACCACATGGGAGTTTTGTGCGACCCTCAAACATCTGGTGGTCTTCTCTGCTCAATCGCACCTGAGATGTGCGAAACATTTGAAAAAGAATTTAGGGAACGTTGTGGCTTTGACCCATGGATTATTGGTAAAATAGAAGAAGGAAAACCTGGAACTATTAAAATTAAGAAATAGTTTTTTTAAGGAGAAAATATGAAGCATTATTCCGCGCAAGAAGACTATGTTCTGAACACCGTAAACAATCGCGACGTTCATTTTTTACGTTTTTGGTTTGCGGACGTTTTGGGGAATTTGAAGTCCTTTGCAATCGTTCCAAATGAACTTGAACGTGCTTTTGAAATCGGAATGCCGATGGATGGTAACTGCATCTCTGGGTTTGAGTCGAAACAAGAATCTGACATAATTGCATGGCCAGAAGCTTCAAGTTTTCAAATCCTTCCATGGCGTCCAAACGAAAATTGTGTTGCAAGAATGTTTTGTAACACAAAAACGCCAGATGGTGAGCCCTTTGCTTCAGACACGCGCCACATCCTTCAAGAAGTTTTGACAAAGGCTTCCAAGATGGGATATGTCGTCAATGTTAAACCTGAAATCGAATACTATTATTTCGAGGATCAAAGCCTCCCGATTCCACTCGACGAAGGCTCAGCTTTCGACTTAACTTCTCTTGACTCAGCAACAGACATTCGTCGCGACACAATTTTGACACTTGAAAGTGTTGGAATCCCAGTCGAAAAATCGCTTCATGAAGCGGGCGCATCACAGCATGAAATTGATCTTCGCACTCAAGACGCACTTTCAATGGCAGATTCGATTTTGACTTATAAACTTGCAGTGAAAGAAATCGCTTTAAAGCACGGTGTTTTTGCGTCATTTATGCCAAAACCGCTAAATGATCAGCCTGGATCAAGCATGCACCTCCACATCCATCTTTCCAACGAAGCTGGCGAGAATGTGTTTTTTGCCAAAAACTCAGGCGACAAGTATTGCTTAAGCGCAAAGGCAAAGCAGTTCATAGCAGGAATTTTAAAATATGCAAGAGAGTTCTGTTTGATAACAAACCAATACCAAAATTCCTATAAGCGATTGATCTCAAAAGATTGCCTTGCAACACAAATAGCTTGGTCAAGAGATAACCGCTCAACCATCATTCGCGTTCCTGGTCACAGACCTGAAAGTGAGGATTGTGCAAGGGTCGAGCTGAAGTTCCCAGATCCTGCTTGCAACCCCTACCTAGCTCTTGCAGTGATTGTCAACGCAGGCCTTGCTGGAATCAAAGAAAAGTTGAAACTTGAAAGTGCTTCTGAAAAGCCGATCGACAAAGCAAACAAACAGTTCCAGTTGCCCTACACACTAGGAGAAGCAATTGTTGAATTTGAAAACAGCGAGCTGATGAAAAGCACGCTTGGAGATTCTGTTTTTGAATACATCTTAAAAGTCAAAAAAGCCGAGTGGATGAAAGCAATCTCAGTTGTTGATGAATATGAGTTAGAAAATTATTTGGCGGTGCTTTAAAATGAAGAAAAAAGTCTTATTTGTTGCAAGCACTGTTGAATGTGCAAAGAAATTTGCAAATGTGTTAAAGGGCTTTGAGCTCGAACTTTCAACATGTCGCTTTGATCAATCTTTCAACATGTCAGCGACCTTTCAAGGTTCAGACCTTGTCATTTTTGAGCTACCTGAAGGAGGGCTCAGCGAAGAACAAGTTGCAACAGAAAAGTTTTCTAATTTTGCAGCTGAAAGCTTGCTTTTCGTTGTCCCACAAGCAGACATTGATTCATTTCGGTTGCCAGTCCACCTAAAATGCGATTTCGTTGCTGAAGACGCAAGTGAAGCAGAAACTTCAACTCGCATCAAAAACTTACTTTACCCAGGAACTGAGACGACACAGAGCGAAATCATCGTCAGCGGAACAATGACAATCAATCTTGGCACCTATCAAGTTCAAGTCAATGGAGTTCCGCTCGACTTGACCTATCTTGAATATGCACTCCTGTCGTTTCTTGTCACCCACCCCAATCATTCCTATTCGCGCGACGAACTCTTGAAGCGAGTCTGGGGATTTGACTATCTTGGAGGCTCTCGAACGGTTGATGTTCACATAAGAAGAATTCGAGCAAAAATTGGTCCAGAGAACACGAACAAGCTTGAAACTGTTCGTGGAGTTGGATATCTCTGGAGCGCGTAAGCGTGAACTTTTCTGTCGCGAGCGAAATAGAGCTTTTGTGTCTCTTTGCGATTTCCTTAATCGCGACAGTTGTCTTTTGCCCATTAGCAGAAAAAATTGCCCTGAAAGTCGATGCAATCGACTACCCAGATTCAAGGCGCGTCAACACAAAGCCAATACCGAGGCTTGGTGGAGTTGCCATTTTTCTTGGAATAGCAATTTCGTTTTTGACTTTTCAGATCGGAATGAATCATTTTGGGTGGTTCGGCCCACATATGGAACACTTGTCCAAAGAAGTCGATTATGTGCTTGTCTCCATCGGAGTCGTCACCATGTTTTTTGTAGGCTTGATTGATGACATCCTGGGGCTTCGAGCGAGATATAAGCTAGTCGGTCAAATTGTCGCCTCAACGATTGTTTGCGCAGGTGGGCTACGCTTCGCATTCATACAAAATCCCTTTGTACCAGGAGACTTGATTTCATTTGGAATTTTCGCATGGCCTCTGACAATTTTTTACCTCGTTGCATTCGCAAACATAATCAACTTGATTGACGGCCTCGACGGCCTTGCATCAGGAATCAGCGCCATAACTGCACTCACGATTGGGATATATGGTTTCTTGAGCATGAGGATAGATGTTTTAGTCCTTGCAATAATTTTGATTGGCGCATGCCTTGGGTTTCTTAAATTCAACCACCACCCTGCTTCAATTTTCATGGGCGACTCAGGCAGCTTAACTCTTGGACTATGCCTCGGCATCATCTCGCTACTAGCTATCGCAAGAACTGCCTTTGTCTTTTCGCTTCTTGTTCCAATTCTGGCGGCTGGCGTTCCAATAACAGACACATTTGTCGCTATTGTGAGAAGGAAGAAAGCTCACAGACCGATCGGAGAGCCTGACAAGGGACACATCCATCACCGCCTCCTCCAAGCTGGATTTTCGCAAACAAAGACTGTTGCAATAATGTGGGGTTGGACAGCAGTCCTCTCCATTTGTGGTCTTTCTTTTGCTGAGCTCGAAGGTTTTGCAAAAACCATATCCCTCCTCGTCGCGGCAGCAATAACAGGATATGCGATTTATAAGCTAAAATTGCTGGAGCCAGTCCTGAAGCACTATTACGCTCCGAAGAAGCGGAGACGGAAGCTAAAAATCCACAAAGACGAATAATTTTTATCGCGGATGAGGGTCAGACCCTCTGTGCTCTCACTTTTCATAGGGGTCAGACCCCATGAAATCCCCCGCGTACACAGGGTCTTGCCCCCTGAAAATGCACACAAGAAAGCCCTTGCTAAAAAGCAAGGGCGATTAGCATAAGCAGTTATTATTTGCGAGCCAAAATTTGTGTTTTTGGAGATCCTCTAAAACGCAAATCCTAAAGTAACACCACGCTTTTTGTCAAGTCTATCCCAAGAATCTATATGAGAAAAAAGCATATTAGAATAAGGTTGGTAATAAGCAGTTCCGCCGACCCATCCAAACGGAGTTCTGCTAAATGAAATATCACTGCCTTCATCTTTTGGTCCTGGCTCATCACCAGCTCTCGTTTTTCTAGTCGAATGGAGAGCGGCAGTCTTAGTACTGCTTGAATCTCTGTAGATCTCCATGTCTACAAACCATTGATAAGCACTACCTTCATACGCGCACGAACGATAATCAAGTGTCCCTTTTCCAAGGATTTCGCTTTGAGAAAAAAGCCACAACTTGTCGTTTACTGTGTAAATTTTTGTCCTATCTGTATCTTGACCAGCAGGATAACAATACTTTGTCGCTTCGACAACATCATTAATAAAACTAGAGTTGAACTTATTGTAAATTTCTCCACCTGGTTGAAGCTTCCCACGCAAATCCATCACTTTCCAACCACCTTCGTTATTTTGTGTGTTGTGCATTTGATACGATGTTGGCAATTGGCGAATTGCCATAAAAGTCAGTGATGATCCATCAGCAGTGCTCGCAGTTCCTTTAACGTTTAAATGTTGCCCAACATGAACAACCCTAAACTCTAAATAATGGTTGAGAGGGCTTGTTGTCCCACTGTCCGAAATTTCACTTTCCCCTCCATTATATGCTGTATATAGATGATACTTATCATTTGCCATGATGGCGTTATATTCATTTATTGTTTCAGTGTCACCCGATTTGATTTTTTCAATGTCATCTTTAATTTCGTTTGAAGATTTTAAGACGTTCCACTCATCTGCAAAATAAGAATCTCTCACATATCCTTTATCTGCAGCATTATTACCCAGATTAATGGTGTCAGTAGTGTTCCCAGTGGTAACAATATATGACGGTGCGATCCAATACGACAGATTCCCTGTTTCGTAGTCTTTCGTTGGAATCCAATTGGCATAAAGAGTTGTTATGTTTTCCGAAACATAATTGGCTGAAAAGTCCCACTTATACTTGCTATTTAACGCGTCAGTGGCACACGCGGCATTGTTATACCAACCCTCGATCGTTAAACCCTCTCGTGCAGGCAACTGCGCAGTTGCGCTGTCTTCAAATGGCTTACCAACATGAACATAGATGTCTGACACAGTTGATGCGCAGTTTGTGTCCAATTTAACAATTCCCAAAATGTTGCCCTTTATTAACTTTGAGCTTTCGCTAACAACATAATTGTCTGAGTCCCTGCCACCTATGAGAATTGACAATGAGACATCCTTGCCTTCTTCTGCATTTGCATCAGCAAATTTTGACGCACTAACTGAAACGATTGCAACTGAGTCATCTGCACAGATGTCTCCATCGCCAAATTTGGAATGACCCTGCAACATAACATCTCTGTTGCCCTCTTTATAGGGTCTGTCTTGGACCGTTATTCCAGTCACGCTCACCTCTTTTGGCGTGATGTTGGCACTCAAGTTAAGATCTTCTGAAGCAACAACTTCATAATTACCTTCGCTATCACCATCAAGCTCAAACTCTGTCAAAGTCACTTTCTTGTTATTCTCAACGTTTTTTCCAGCAACAAAACTACCTTTGGCACTCTTTACTTTAACAACGTCCCCCTCGCAAGGTGTGTCGAGTGTGGCGAGGCTAACATCAGCTTCAGCGTCGGCCGTTCCATCATAAACTTTGTCTTTTGCAGTGACGTTTTTGATGCTCACAACCTTTTTAGTTATGACGAATTCTTTTGTGGCAGTGCCAGTGAAGTTGCCCTTCCCTTGAACCTCAAGCGTGTGAGTTCCTGCGTTTACTTGAATGTTTCCTGCAAGTTTATAATCTGAACTCGAAAGTGTCAGCTTTCCAACCACAACGCTTTGAACTTCTTGCACATGCTCTGTCGCGTCATAGGCGAACTGGCCAGATCCGCTCAATGTGACAGTTGCACCTTTTATATCCATTGGAGCAATAACGAATTCCCTGTTAATACTTCCAGTGAAATTGCCTTTTGCTGTGATCTTTAATGCGTAAGTGCCAGCATTTGCTTGAGAATTGCCAGAAACTGTGTAATCAGTTGAAGAGAGAGTGATGCCACTTGCAACCACCTTTGAAACTGTTTGTGTTTGCTTTGAGGCATTGTAAGTTAATGAATTCCCAAGTGTCACAGTTGAATTTTTGGAAATGTCAAGAGGATTAATGGTGAATTTATAAACTTTAGAGCCAGTGTATGACCCCTTGCCTGTTATCGTTATTGTGCCCTGACCGACTTCCTTGTTTGCTCCGTAAGCAACTGTGTAGTCGGTTCCAGCCTTCAAACCTGTCACCTTTGCGCTTGGTGTTATTTGTTTAGCGCAATAGGTCTTCTGGCTTTGGTCAACGACCGCCTTAGAAAAATCGATTTCTTGAGTCAATTTCGAGTAGCCATACCAAGAAATACCTTCAGCTTTCCAAAGTGCTTTAACGAGTCTATCATTTTCGTCTTTATCTGGAGTGTAATTATGTGTTCCAGTTTCTGCGAATGGATTATATTGACGATAGATTGGAACGCGATCACTCTCGCCTTCATCAACAGAATACCAACCAATGCCTTCATAGTTCCAGCCAGCTGCTTGAACTTTGTCGCGCTCTGCCTTGTTCGTTGTGTAGTGATGATCGCCACCACTGACATAGGGATTATAAAGACGATAAACCGGTGTGGTTGACTTGCTTGGCGCAATCCAACCAGTCCCCTCGTCATTCCAGCCAGCCCTAACAGTGTTGTCACGCTCAGTTTCATCCGATGTGTAGAAATGCTCACCTGTCCAAGGGTTATAAAGCCTAAACATCGTAATGCGCGTGCTGCTTGACGAGTCGTCAGCCTGAACATTAACAATGTTTCCAGCATCACTTTTAGTCATGAACGAAGGCAGCCCAAACGTTAACGGACTGGGATTATTAATAAACGTCATCCTGAGCTCAGGCGTTGATCCCACCCCATATGAATCCTTAAGCGCAGCGAACGAATGTGAGCGAGACGCAAGGATCTCCACCATATCAGGAGCGGATTTACCTGCACAATCTTCAGAAACCGCCCTCACCTGAGCGCTTGCTAAATTTACATTAGTAAATAATAAGAATAAAGATAAAAATAAAATTGAAAAAATCAGAGTGACGCGAGGGGCTTTATTAAGCATGAGTGCCCCCCCCCCTCATATTTTGAGTGGCAAATGTGTTCATAACAATCACTTCCTCGAAATCCTGTCAGTTACAAATAAACAAAGCTGTGTTAGCTTCTCTACTGCAAATGAATTATACCACATCACATTTTCAATGGGTCAGACCCTATGCTCTCTCATTTTTCTAAGGGTCAGACCCCTATGTTTCCCCAGCGTACACAGGGTCTGACCCCTAACGTGTGCACAAAAAAAGACTCACCAAAACTGGTGAGCCTTTACAATTCAAAAATGTCGACTTCGATTACTTCACAAGATCGTAAGTGTCTTTTGCAATCATATATTCTTCGTCTGTTGGGATGACAAGAATTTTCACTTTTGAGTCATCAGCAGAAATCTCGCGCTCGCCACCGAATGTGTTGTTCTTCTCGAGATCGAGCTTGATGCCTAATCCTTCGAGACCCTCAAAGACCATCTTTCTCATGCGGACGTCATTCTCGCCAACACCAGCGGTGCAAGTGATGACATCAACGCCACCCATCTCGAATGTGTACATTCCGATGTATTTCTTGATTGTGCGTGCGGCCATCTCATAAGCAAGAGCTGCTCTCTCGTTTCCTTCATCGGCTGCACTAGCAACATCACGAAGGTCAGATGAAACGCCAGAAATCCCTAGGAATCCCGATTTCTTGTTCAACACGTTGTCCATCTCCTCAGGAGAAAGACCTTCTTTTTCCTGCAAGAAAGTGACAATTGAAGGGTCAATCGAACCGCAACGTGTGCCCATCATGAGACCATCAAGAGGTGTGAGCCCCATCGAAGTGTCGATTGCAACGCCACCCTTGACAGCAGAGCAAGATGCGCCATTTCCGATGTGACAGGTGACAATGTTTAGGTCGTTTATGTCTTTGCCCAAAAATTCAGCTGTGCGCATTGCGACATAGCGGTGCGATGTGCCATGGAAGCCATATTTTCTTATGTCATATTTCTCGTAATATTCATAAGGGATTGGATACATGTAGGCGCTTGGCTCTAATGTGTTAAAGAAAGCAGTGTCAAAAACGCCGACCATTGGTTTTCCTGGAAGAAGTTTTTTGCAAGCTTCGATGCCGATTAGTCCAGCGGCGTTGTGTAGAGGTGCTAACACCTTCATTTTCTCCATTGTTGCAATGAGGTCATCGTCGATGATTGAGCTTTTGCCATAATACTTTCCGCCGTGAACTGTTCTGTGACCAACAGCAGCAATCTCATCGAGTGAAGAAATTGGAGCACCCTTGCCATTAACAAGCGAATCCAAAACAAGCTTCAAAGCTTCTGAGTGATCATTCATAACAGGATTTGATGTGACTTTCTCATCGATTCCATAAGTGAAGATTCCCTCTCCAAGACCAATTTTCTCGCAGAGACCCTTAGCTAAAACCTCATGATTTTCAACGTCGATGAGTTGAAATTTCATCGAAGATGAGCCTGCATTAATAACAAGAATTTTCATGTAACATACCTTTCTAAAAAATTAAACTTGGTAAAAATTAACAAAACTTATTTTAAGACTAAAACTTAACAAATTCGACGTTATTTTCCCATGTTTTGTTTCAACGGTGAACCTGTGTCCATTTGCGCTCCACCCATAACGTGAAAATGAACATGGTTTACGGCTTGACATCCATGTTTTCCAGTATTAACACAAACGCGAAATCCATCTTCTTTTATTCCTTTAATCTCTGCAACTTTTTGAACACCTGCCACAATTCCTGCGCTGACCTCTGCTGGCAAGTCATCTGCAATGTTGTCATAATGGTCTTTAGGAATGACAAGTGTGTGAACTGGCATCATTGGATTTATGTCGTCAAAAGCATAGACAACATCGTCCTCATAAACTTTTGTTGAGGGGACTTCTCCAGCAACAATTTTACAAAACAAGCAATCGTCTTTCGTCTTCATAATCAACTCTCCTTTTTAATAACTTAGTTAAGCGTGAGAAACTTGTGCGTCAACATCCGTTTCATCTTGCTCAATTTTTCCCGATAACTCTTTAATGATAACCTCTGAAGCGTCAAGTTTTTCTTGCAATTGAGAAACAATTTTCACTCCTTTTGCATACGTCTCCAAACTCTCCTCCAGCTCAAGATCACCGCTTTCAAGCTCTTCAATGCACTTCTCCAACTCGCAAAAGAGCTCTTCATACTTTTTTTCTTTCTTCTTAGCTGGCACACTTTCCTCCTTTTCCTTTTACTTCACAGCTTAAAGATCCATCCCCTAAAGTGACAAATATGTCATCACCAATTTCACAATCGCGAATTGATTTTATAACCTTCTTGTCCACGCGTTGAGCATAAGAATAGCCTCTTGTCAAAACTGAAAGTGGAGACAAGTCATCAAGTCTTTTCGCACAATGACAAACTTTCTTTCTTCTTGAGTTAGCAATGAGACCTTTTAACTTAATCATCTGCGATATGTCAAAATCAAATCTCATTTTTTGCTGATCTAAAACACCTCTAGGCGACAACTTGTCAAGCACCAGCTTCCTCTGTCTTAAATTGTTTCTGAACATCTCAATTTTAGTTGACAAAGTGTCACTTAAAATATACGATTCATCCTGAAGTTTTTGCGGAACATCAACCAGATTTCGAGTAATAATTTCTGCTGCAGCGGTTGGAGTGCTTGCACGCAGATCACTCACTAAATCGGCAATTGTTGTGTCGGGCTCATGACCGATTCCTGTTATAATTGGCGTTTTTGCCTCATAAATCGCTTCTGCAAGTTCACGTTCATTAAAAGGCATCATGTCTTCAAAAGAGCCGCCACCTCTAGCAAGCAAAATCACGTCAAGACTTTCTTCGTCGAGCGAAAGAATTGCTTCGCACATTTGATCCTTGGCAGACTCTCCCTCAACTTTTACACCATAAAAATTGATCTCTAAGCAACTCGCTCTTCTTTTTATCGTTCTTAAGATGTCGTGAACAACAGCTCCTGCACCTGAAGTGATTATTCCAATTCTTTCAGGATATCTGGGGATCTCTTTTTTGTGTTCTTCGTCGAAAAAGCCTTCTTTATCCAATTTTTCGATCAATTTAGCAACTTTTTCTCTCTCAGCTCCTGCACCTGCAGGCTGAAACTCAAAAACATCAAAGTTCATTCTTCCATTTTTAGAAAAGATTGAGAATTTGCCAACAACATTGACCAACATTCCCTCTTCAAGATCAAAATCTGATTTCTCATAACGATTTTTCCACATGAGACAAGGGAGCTTTGATTTGTCATCTTTTATTGAAAAATAGACAGCTGAATAGGAATTTGAAATTTTTAAGTCTGTCACCTCACCACGGATGACAAGAACGAGTTCATCAAGAGCAGATTTGGCAACAGAAATTGCTTCTGTTACGGAGAGAACATATTCTTTTTCTGAAACATCTCTCACGAGGAAAATTAGCGCTCAGAAGAAGAGATGAGCCATATCAGTTGGATGGCTGAAGCAACTGCGGCGACAACGTAAGTCAACGCACATGCTCGAAGAACGCTCCTTGAAGCGCTTAGCTCGTTTCCTTGAACTCCAATGTTTGTCATATACTTCAAAGCTCGAGATGATGCGTTGAACTCAACTGGAAGTGTCACGACTTGAAACAAAACAACGACTGCATAAATCAAGCAAGCTAACATTGTTAAACCTGCCGCATGCATGGCAACTCCAATCATAAAGACAAACAACCATGCGTTTGAACAAATGTTGACTGCAGGAACGAGAGATGCCCTAACAAATAAAGGGCGGTAGTTTTGGGCATATTGCAAAGCGTGACCAGCCTCATGACAAGCCGTTGCAGTCGCTGTTAGCGATGCTTTATTATAGTTGCTGGGAGAAAGAGAAATTGAGTTCGATCTTGGATCGAAGTGATCTTCACCTTCATGACCACAATGAACAGAAACGTCAGTCACACCATTGTCTGAAAGCATTTTTAGTGCTGCTTCTCTGCCAGTGAGACCAGTAGATATTGGAACATTCGAATATTTTCTAAATCTGCTCTTGACAAGCCCTGATGCTGCAAAACCCAAAATCAACGAAATTATAACGACTGAGTAATATCCAACCATGATTTAATTCCTTAATAAATAAACTTACTTAAAAACTCGTTACTTCTATCTCAATTTTACAACATGCAACATGCTTTAAAACAAAGCTTCAATGCGCTTTAGTCTGTTTGTATTATCTTTAACTCTTTGTTATCGCAAGTAACGCCAATTTTGCCATCCAGAAGAAGCAATAGCTCATTTCCGACGATCTCTTTTCTCCAGCCAGTCAATAATTTAATGTTCTCTCTTTTTCCTCTTGCCAAATCTGTCAACTCCGAATTGCTTGTTAACAAGCACTGAGAGACGCAATTTTCTTTTGCACGCAACTTGACGAGAGCATTCATGAGAAAAACAACGTCATCGACGTTTTCTTGGTTTGGGCAAAAAACATCAAGCTTTGGAAGGTCTTTTTCCTCACGTTTTCTACCAACTTTAAGAGCTGCCAAAACTTCTCGAGCTTCCCACGTTGACAGGGCATTCTGCACACCTCTGACAGCGAAAAGTGAGTCAATCGTTTTTGGATTTCTCTTGCAAATTTCGATAACCTGCTCATCACTCAAAACCCTTTTTCTTGGGACGTCTTTTTTCTGGGCACTCTCTTCTCTCCAAGCAGCCACCTCTTTTGCGAGACTCAACTGCCTATCTTTAAGCTTTGTAACGTGTTTTAGATGAGTGAAGCGATTTTCAACATCAATTTCATAGTTTTCTTTTCTACACATGTCCAAAAACTCATCATCGAGCCAATGATCTCGCCCAAGTGCCTTCATTTTTGTCACTTGATTTTCATAAAGATCAGGGAGGTATAAAACATCTTCAACAGCATAACGAAGTTGCTTGTCGGTCAAAGGACGCCTCGCCCAATCGGTAAAACCTTCCGTTTTATCAATTTTTACATTTAGCGTCGATTTCAAAAGATTTGCAAGACTTGGCTGGTTTGACCCCTCTGTCACACAAGCAGCCAACTGAGTGTCAAAAACTGGATTTGGAACGACACCCGTTTCGTTATAAAGAATTTCTAGGTCTTGCTTCGCTGCATGAAACACTTTCAAAATTTTTTCATCATCAAAAATGTCTGCAAGTGGACTTAGATCCTCAAAACAAAAAGGATCAAGGATAAACGACTCTTTTTTAATCTGCATCTGAACGAGACAAAGTTGAGGGTAATAGGTGCTTTCGCGCATAAATTCGGTGTCTATGCACAAAACTTTGCTCTTTTTAGCTTTTTCTATAAACTTATTTAGTTTTTCTTCTGAATTGATTTTAAACAAAATTATTTAAACCTTCAAAGCATCATTTATTCTTTATAATTTAATCATAGCAAACCGAATTGTTAATTGAATAATCAAAATGAAACTGCTTGTCATAAATAATCTCGATTCAGGACTTTCTGATAAGTCTGTTTTTTCTTATATTCGGCAAGTCTCTCAGTTTTGTGAAGACATAACAATTCGCACTTCATCAGGCAAATTCGATCCAACAGCATTTCTTTATGATGCTGACAGATTTGATGCGGTCGTCTGCGCTGGAGGAGACGGCACATTTGCTTCAATTTCTCACGCAATGGCAAACACAAACATTCCAATTTTGCCATATCCTGCAGGAACTGCGAATTTGATGGCGCTAAATCTCTATCTCCCGACAGATGACCCTGCACTCGCAAAAATGACTTATGAAATGAAAACTCTTAACTTTGACTTGGGAGAATTAAACTTAGAGAGTGGAGAAAAAAGAGGGTTTGCAATCATGGCTGGTGCAGGTTATGACGCAACGATTATGCAAGAGGCGATACCTGGTAAAAAGTTTTTAGGTCCCCTATCCTATGCAACAGCCGCAGTTGCAAACTTCGCGCCCCAACATGCAGACATAAAAATCAACGTTGATGGAGAAGAAACACAAACCTCAGGCGTCGGTGTCCTTCTTGTCAACTTTTCGAGAATACAATTTGACTTGTCGGTCGTTCATGAAAACAACCCCACGGACGGGCTGTTCGATGTCGTTGTTTTCAACACTCCTGATGCGATCGGACTCATTCCAGCGCTTGGGGCAGCAATCCTTGACAGAGGCGGAGATTTTCCTAGCAGAACAGGTGCTTTTCAAGTTTTCAGAGGCAAACACGTCGAAGTTGAATGTGACCCTCCCCTGCAAGTTCAGTTCGATGGAGAACCAACTGGGGTCACAACTCCTTTTTCAGCTGACATATTGCCTCGCGCTTGCAAAATCATCGTAGGCGACGACGCGCTAAAATACTTCGATAATTAAAAATCGCCCTGTCACTCAACAGTGACAGATTTTGCTAGGTTTCTTGGATGATCGACGTCGCAACCTCGAAGAAGTGCAACTTTTCTTGCAAGCAACTGCAAAGGAACAGTGTCAACGATGGCAGAAAACGCTTCTTTTGTTTCTGGGACATATATAACGTGGTCAGCGTGATTCTTTATGTCTTCGTCACCTTCAGTTGCAATTGCAATTATGCAAGCTCCCCTCGCCCTGCACTCTTGCAAATTTGAAACTAGCTTGTCATAAGTCGGCGATTTCGTCGCGATCGCGATGACAGGAAAGCCTTCATCAATGAGAGCAATTGGTCCGTGTTTCATCTCTCCTGCAGGATAGGACTCTGCGTGAAGATAGCTGATTTCCTTTAGCTTCAATGCTCCTTCTTTTGAAATTGCAGATCCCATTCCACGCCCAACAAAAAGAGCGCTGTTTGCACCTGCACAGGCTTTCGCCGCATCGTTTACTGCTTCTGGCTTTGAAATAACCCTCAAAACGAGTTCAGCAGTTTTTACAAGTTCGTTGAAATAGATGTGAATTTCTTTTGAAGTCATTCGCCCGTTAGCTTGGGCCAAAAGCATTGCCAAAAGTGTCAAAGACACAAGCTGACCTGTGTAGGACTTCGTTGACGCGACAGCAATTTCTTGATTTGCCTTCGTGTAGATGACACCATCGCTCTCTCGTGCGATTGGCGAGCCAACAACGTTTGTTATAGCAAAAACTCTCGCCCCTTTAATCCTTGCATCACGAATTGCGGCAAGCGTGTCAGCAGTTTCTCCAGACTGAGAAATCGCAACGACGAGTGTTGTCGATTTTATTATGGGATTGCGATAACGAAACTCGCTTGCTTCTTCGACAGTTACAGGTATTCTTGCCCAGCTCTCAATCAAATTTTTAGCGATAAGACCTGCGTGATAGGAAGTGCCACACGCAATTATTTGAACATGATCAATTAAATTTAGTTCTTCAGGTGTTAACCCAAGTTCATCTAGGTTGAGCCTGCCTCCAATCAATCTGCCTGCCAAAGTGTCGCGGATGACACGAGGCTGCTCAAAAATCTCTTTCAGCATGAAATCTGGATAGCCTTCTTTTTCGGCTGTCGAAACATCCCAATCGACATACTTGACTTCTGGCTCAGTTTTTTCGAGTTCTGAATCAAAGAATTCAACACTATCCTTTGTCACCTTGACAAATTCCTTGTCTTTTAAAACGACAACGTCACGAGTGTAATCTACTATAGCAACAACGTCAGAGGCGAGAAACGTTCCGTCTTCTCGAAGCCCAACAACGAGTGGCGAGCCTTGGCGTGTGCAAACGATCGTCCCTGGCTCGTCTTTTGCCATGACCGCCAAGGCATAAGAACCATTCAACTTGGAAGTTGCTTCACTTAGCGCTTCAAGCAAATCTCCTGAATAGCTCTCCTCGATCAAGTGAGCTATCACTTCAGAGTCTGTGTCGCTTTTGAAGTGGTGACCTCTTGAAACGAGTTCTTCTTTTAACTCCAAAAAGTTTTCTATTATGCCATTATGAACAAGAGCAATTTCAGAGTTGCAAGAAACGTGAGGGTGTGCATTTCTAACGCTTGGACGTCCATGAGTTGCCCAGCGTGTGTGACCAATTCCGCATGTGCACTCAGAATGTGAATCGCCAAGCATTTCAACGAGTGAGTTGACTTTACCAATTTGACGAACAACGTCGATTTCATCTTCGTTTGAAAACGCAACTCCAGCAGAGTCATATCCTCTATATTCGATTGAGCGAAGTCCGAAAATAAGGATGTCTTTTGCAGGCTTTGACCCTGAATATCCAACAATTCCACACATCTTTAATTATGCTCCAGTCTTTTTTATTAAAACGAAATGTTATTAATGATTTTTGTAGTGATTTATCAAGCATCCATCTTTTAAAATCTGCTTTTCTGGATCTGTTAAATTTCCGAGAGAAAGCTTGATTTTTGACACATCACAATCGTTTACAACTATAGTTTCAAAAGTCGAGTCACCATCAACTGCCGACAAAGCATCTTCAATGAACACCCATGCTCCAACTGGCAATTTGTTAACGTCTTCAGTCAAAAAAGGCAACATACCCCAATTTATGCAGTTTGAGCGATATCTCTTTGTCGCATATTCTTGTGCGAAATTTGCTCCTGCACCCAAAACACGCTGACACGATGCTGCTTGCTCACGCGCACTGCCATCTCCAGGCTTCTTTGCATATATAGCACTTTTTATAAGCAACTGTGACACATCGACTGAAACTCCATATTTTTTGAGCGCGTTCAAAATATCTTGCACTTCTTTAGTCTCAGCATCAAGAGATGCAACTTGTTTTGCTCTTTTGACATAATCAGGATCACGACGCGATAGCGTGAACTCTGCCAATCTTAAGGGGTTTGACCTAAACGAAGAAGTCTCGCCAGAGGGAATCAACTCATCTGTTGTCGTCACAGGATCATCGATGTGAGAACAAATTTTTAGCAAAAGATGTTTTTTGAGCTCGGGTTGTTCAGGCCAATCCTTTATGTTTGGTCCAAAATGAAGGTCGTGATTTGCTTCAGGTCTTCCAAAGCCGTTATAAACACGTTTGTCGTAAACTGACTTGTCAAATGGGCACTCACATCTCTCTTCTTGCTCACAACAGACATCTTCAGCAGCAGTCAAAATTCCTTCGTTAGCAGCAGTTGCTGCAATCGAGCGTGCGTCCATCAAGGCAACAGCAGCAAATTGACCTTCGCCCGGCTTTGAGCCTTCTCTGTTTGCAAAATTCCTTGTTGTGTGACGAATTGACAACTCACCATTTGCAGGAGTGTCGCCCGCTCCAAAGCATGGTCCACAGAAAGCTTCTCTGAAAATTGCGCCAGTCGACACAAGCGCAGAAACTGCTCCATTTTCAACTAAAGCTTTATAAACAGGCATTGAATCAGGATAAACAGAAAGTCTAAATTCACCATTTCCTGTGTTTTTGCCCTTCAAAATTGAAGTTGCAGCCATTATGTTTCCATAAGTTCCACCACTGCAACCTGCTATGACTCCTTGGTCAACTTTTATGTTTCCTTTTTTGTCGACTTTGGAGACAAGATCCATGGTAACGTTGCCAGAAAGTTGCTCGTTAGCACGTTCTTGTGCTTCTTTTAAAATTGAGACTGGGTTTTCTTTCAGTTCATTAATGGCAACAGCATAGCTTGGGTGCATTGGAAGGGCAATCATTGACTGAATTTCGCTTAAATCGATCTCAATCGCACGCGAATATGTCGCACCCTCTTCAACTTTAAGCTCAGAATATGCTTCACTTCGACCGTGCGTTTCAAAGTAGGCTTTTGTCACATCGTCAGTCTCCCAAATTGAAGAAAGACAAGTCGTTTCAGTCGTCATAACGTCGATTGCGTTTCTGTAATCCTGCGTTAGATTTGCAATGCCAGGGCCTGCAAACTCCATGACAGAATTTTTAACGAACCCATTTGCATAAGTCGCTGAAATGATAGCAAGTGCAACGTCGTGAGGTCCAACACCAGGTCTAACTTTTCCAGTAAGGTGGATCAAAACAACGTCAGGATGCGTGATATCATATGTTCTTTGCAACAGCTGTTTTGCTAATTCTCCCCCACCTTCTCCAATCGCCATTGTGCCAAGTGCGCCATAGCGCGTGTGAGAGTCAGAACCCAAAATCATTCTCCCACACCCACTCATCATTTCACGGTTGTAGGAATGAATAACAGCCATGTTTGGAGGGACATAAATTCCACCATATTTATGAGCTGCAGACAGGGCAAAACGGTGGTCATCTTCGTTTATTGTGCCTCCAACAGCGCAAAGCGTGTTGTGGCAATTTGTCAAAACATAAGGGACAGGGAACTCTTCGAGTCCACTCGCGCGTGCAGTTTGGATGATGCCAACGTAAGTTATGTCGTGAGAAGTCAGCGAGTCAAACCTTATGTGCAAAACGTCATCGTCAGTGTGATTGTCGTGCGCATCCAAAATTTTATAAGCTAGAGTCTTAACGATGCCCTCTTCAAATTCATTTTTTGAACATGTTGAAACAATACCGTTTTCTAGTTTTACACACTCGTTAATTAACTTCATAAACGCCTACAACCTCTCTATTATCGCTTGAGTGAATTCTTTTGTTGAAGCACTTCCGCCGATGTCAGCTGTTGTTTTTTCTCCTTTTGCAACACAATCAAAAATCGCTTCTTCCAATTTTTTCGCTTTGTCTTCCATAGCGTTATCTTTTAACATCATTGCAAACGACAAAAGGAGCGACGTTGGGTTCGAAATTCCTTTCCCTGCAATGTCAGGAGCACTGCCATGAACTGCTTCATAGATGACAACGTCGTCGCCAATGTTTGCACTCGGCGCAAATCCAAGACCACCAACAAGTCCTGCACACAAATCAGATATTATGTCACCATAAAGATTCGGTGCAACCAAAACGTCGAACTGTGTCGGGTCTGTGACAAGCTTCATACAAAGAGCATCAACGATGACAGAATCGGCCTGCACATCGGGATAATCTTTTGCTACTTCCTCAAAAACTTCCAAAAACATGCCATCAGTCAATTTCATTATGTTTGCTTTGTGAACACATGTCACTTTTCTTCTGTTGTGTTTAATTGCATAATCAAATGCGAAGCGCGAGATTTTTTCACAAGCTTGCCTGCTAATCAACTTTATGCCATGAGCAGTGTCTGCGTCATACATATATTCAATGCCCTTATAAAGGTCTTCAGTGTTTTCACGAACGATGACGATGTCGACATCATCAAAGCGTGTTTCAATTCCTTGTAAAGAGTGAACTGGACGCAGATTTGCAAACGTTTTAAAATGTTGACGAAGTTGAACATTTATTGATCGAAAACCAGTTCCGATCGGTGTTGCGGTTGGTCCCTTTAGTGCAAGACCGTTTTTTTCAACTTCTTCCAGAAGACCTTGCTGCATCAAAGCACCTTCACGTTCATAAAGCTCTGCACCTGCTTGGAATTCAACCCACTCAAAACATCCTCCAAGCGCAACGCTCACATCTTTTACCGATTGTGCAATTTCAACACCAATGCCATCACCTGGAATAAGAACAGCTTTCATAACAACTTTCCTCGTTTCTGTTAAAGGTTGATAAACGTATTCTATTATTATTTCATTTCTGAGTATGTTTTGCGCCGTCATTCTTTACAATTAATGTTTAAGCTAATTTTTAAGGAAACACCACATGATCTATCCAGACGTCAAAGACATAACGGCAGCTCAGTTAGAACGTTTGCGTGAAGAATATCGCACTAACAACAAAATTGACTCAAAGCTAGCCGAAAAACTCGACGTTAAACGGGGTTTAAGAAACGCTGACGGAACTGGCGTTTTGGCAGGTCTCACCAACATTTGCGACGTCATCGGATATGTTCGCGATGAGGGTGGAGACCCAAAGCCTGCTGAAGGTAAGCTTTTGTATCGCGGAATCAACCTTGAAAGCATCGTTGATGAAGCTGTTAAAAACGATCGTTTTTTATATGAAGAAATTGTGTGGCTTCTTTTGATGGGAGCTCTTCCCAATGAAGAGCGCCTGAACAAGTTTAAAGAACTCCTGGAATCGCATCGTGAGTTGCCAGAAGGCTTTGCTGTGACTCAAATCATGAGTGCGCCATCTCCAAGCATAATGAATAAAATCGCAAGAAGTGTGTTGGCGATGTATTCCTATGACGAGAACGCTGAAGATGCAAGTCTTGGCAACATTATCAAACAGTCTGTCAACTTGATTGCAGAAATGCCAACATTAATGGTTTATGCATACCAAACGCTTCTTCATGTATACCGTCATCAGTCGCAATATTTCCACTATCCAAAAGCAGGGCTTTCAACTGCAGAACACATTTTGGCGACATATCGACCAGACCAAAACTTCACACACGAAGAAGCGAAATTGCTCGATTTGTGCATGGTAGTTCACGCTGATCACGGTGGTGGCAACAACTCGGCTTTCACAACAAGAGTCGTTTCTTCAACAGGCTCTGACACCTATTCAGCAATAGCTTCAGCAGTCCTCTCCTTAAAAGGTGCCAAGCATGGTGGCGCAAACTTGAGAGTTATGCACCAACTCGATGAGATGCTTGAAGTTGTCACAAACGTTGAAGATGATGAGCAAGTTAAAAATTATTTGCGAAAAATCATGAAAAAAGAAGCAGGCGACAGAAGCGGTCTCATTTATGGTATGGGTCATGCAATTTACACAAAAAGCGACCCTCGCGCTCAAATTCTGAAAAAACATTCTCAAAAGCTTGCAAAAGATCACGGCTTTGAAAAAGAATATGTTGCACTTTGCCAAATTGAAAAGTTGACACCTTCTGTTTTTGATGAGATGAAAGGCAACAAAAAAGAAATTTGTGCCAACGTTGACCTTTATAGTGGACTCGTTTACCGAATTTTAGGGATCGCTGAGGAGCTTTACACCCCAATTTTTGCTATAAGCAGAGTTGCTGGCTGGTGCGCTCATAGATTGGAAGAAATTGAGTTCTCAAATCGCATCATTCGCCCAGCATATAAATATGTCGGAGAAGAAAGAGACTACGTTGATCTCGATAAACGACGATGATGCATTTTCCAACATTTATTATTGTGCATATTATCGATCATATTATTTAGTTTAATTTTTAATTTATAAAAAGGAGAAAAGAAAAATGGGTAAAGAAAAAGCAGTTTTGGCATATTCGGGCGGTCTTGACACAAGTGTTTGCATAAAATGGCTGCAGGACACTTATGACTTGGACGTCGTTGCAGTTGTTGGAGAAGTCGGTCAAGAGCACGAGGGTCTGGAAGCAGTTCGTCAACGCGCGCTCGACACTGGAGCAGTCGATGCACGCGTCATCGACATGAGAGACGAATATGCTGACACAATTTTAACAAACGCTTTAGCAGCAAATTCACTCTATGAGAACAAATATCCTCTTCTCTCAGCACTTTCTCGCCCTATCATTACGAAATATCTCGTCGATGTCGCTCACGAGGTTGGAGCTACAACGATAGCACACGGATGCACTGGAAAAGGAAATGACCAAGTTCGTTTCGAGACTTGCATAAAGGTGCTTGATCCAAAATTAAAAATCCTCGCACCAGTTCGTGAGTGGGATTTAAAAACTCGCGAACAAGAAATGGATTGGGCTCGCGAACACGGCGTTGAAGTTCCAACGACAAAAGATTCACCCTATTCAATTGATGACAACATGTGGGGGCGCGCAATTGAATGTGGCGTTTTGGAAGATCCATGGAACGAGCCTCCTACCGACATCTACACAATGACGATAAGCCCTGAAGAAGCACCTGACGACCCACGCTATGTTGAGATCGAGTTTGAAAAAGGAGTGCCAATTGCAATCGACGGCGAAAAAGTCACTATGCGCCAAGCAGTTGAAAAAATGAACGAGATTGCAGGCAATCTTGGATATGGCAGACTCGACATCATCGAAGACAGGCTCGTTGGAATGAAGAGCAGAGAGTGCTATGAATGCCCAGGGTCGATGTCGCTCATCACTGCACACAAGGCTCTTGAAAACTTGTGTCTGGAGCGTGACACCTTAAAAATCAAGTTAACGCTGGAACAAGAATGGGCAACGCAGGTTTATGATGGCAGGTGGTTCTCTCCAGTGAAAAGTGCGATTGACGCGTTTATTGCAAACACTCAAACTTGCGTGACAGGCACAGTTCGCTTGAAATTCTTGAAAGGAAACTGCACCGCAGTCGGTCTAAAGAGTGATTATAGTCTCTATAATTATTCCCTTGCAACTTATGGAGACGAAGACAGATTCGATCAAAAACTGTCTAAAGGATTCATCGACCTTTACAGCTTGCAATTGACAACTTGGTCTGAAAATCGTCACAAATGCGGACTTTCAGAATTAGGAGAATAAAGGAAATTAAACATGGCACTTTGGTCTGGCAGATTTGAAGAAAACGTTAGTGAATTTACGCAAGAGTTCGGCGCATCTCTGCCAGTCGACAAAGCGCTATATGAGCAAGACGTTGAAGGTTCAAAAGCACATGCAAAAATGCTTGCAGATCAAAACATTATTTCTAAAGATGATGCAAAAAAAATCTGTGACGCGCTAGACGAAATAAAAGAGCAAATTGAAAATGGCGAGTTCGTTTTTGATATAAACAACGAAGACATTCACATGTCGATAGAAAGCAAGTTGACTGAGATGATTGGTGACGCTGGAGCTCGCCTTCATACTGGACGAAGCAGAAACGATCAAGTCGCAACTGACACTCGACTCTATGCAAAAAAGTGTGCAAATGAGCTAATGAGCGCAAACATTGAGTTTCGCAATGCTTTGATAAACCAAGCTAAGGATCATTTTGACGTCATTTTGCCAGGATACACTCACCTGCAACATGCTCAACCTGTTCTTTTCTCTCATCACATGCTCGCATACACTTGGATGTTCTCGCGCGATTTTGATCGCCTAAAAAATGCTTATGATGCATCGGATGCTAACCCACTGGGAAGTGCTGCGCTGGCAGGAACGACATACCCTCTTGATAGAGATCAAACAACAGCTGAACTTGGATTTTCTCGACCAATTCCAAACTCTTTGGATGCAGTGAGCGACAGAGATTTTTTGCTCGATCTGATTTATTCATGCTCTGTTTCATGCTTGCACCTGACGCGACTTTGTGAAGAAATTGTTTTGTGGTCTTCAGCTGAGTTTGGTTTTATAACACTGTCTGATGCTTTTTCAACTGGATCTTCAATCATGCCTCAAAAGAAAAACCCTGACTTTGCAGAGCTTATAAGAGGAAAATCGGGGCGAGTTATCGGCGACCTTATTTCGTTGATGGTGACACTAAAATCGCTTCCCTTGGCCTATAACAAAGACCTCCAAGAAGACAAAGAAGGTGCAATCGATGCAGTGAAAACTTTGCACGATTGCTTGACTTGCGCAACTGGGATGGTGTCAACGATGACGGTAAACCCAGACGCAATGATGTCTCAAGCTCAAAAAGGTCATTTAGCGGCAACCGATGTGGCAGACTACCTCGCCAAAAAAGGGATGCCTTTTCGTCGTGCTCACGAGGTTGTTGGGCACCTCGTTCTCAAATGCGAAAAACAATGTTGCAACCTCGATGAACTCTCAATGGATGACTACAAACAAGAATCAGACCTTTTTGAAGACGACATAAAAGAACAACTTGACTTGCGCTCTATCGTAAACGCAAGAAACACCTTCGGTGGAACAGGACACGAAGCAGTCACAGAGCAGATGAAACTTGTCGAAGAAAAACTTAGATACGACAAGTCTTTTCTAAATGACTAAATAAACTTAGAATAAAAAACAGTTTGTAATTTATCTTTAATCTTTAGAAATGCCACTTCGTCTGCGAAGCTAATTTAGCAATCGTAGCGAAGAACAGTGTCCCAAGGATAATCGTAATAGGAACAAGACCAAATCTCGTAGCCAGTTTGATCGCCTGGTGCTCCCCCAACTGCTCCTCCCCATTCATTTCCAGAAGCTTGAACAAGCATCCCATTGCCGATGTAGACTGCAACGTGGTATGTGTCGTTTAACAAGATGTCACCGCGCTTCAAATTGTCAAAGCCTCTGCAATAAAAGCCAGACAACGTTAAGGCGCTTCTCATGTTTCCAGTGTATGTTGCCCATCGCGTGTCAACTCCTGCCACTCGAAGAGCTGAAATTGTGAGCGAAGAGCAATCATAATCTCCTCTCTCGCCCCACCTGTATGCTTGATCATAGCCATGCGAATCATCTGCGGCTATGCTTAACATCCAGCTGACATATCGTTCAATCACCGCAAAACGCGCATCGCTGTTTGTCAAAACACCGTCGTTATTTGCGACATACCAATGAGACTCGATGTAGTCATAGTCATTCCTAAACAAAAAGCCTGAATCCCTGAAAGCATAGTATTGTTTGCCAGAGATTGTAAACATTCCAAGATGAGCACCGTAATATCCATCGCAAGATTTATCAACCCTATATTTCTCAGTTCTGCCATCATATTTGTCCGTTGAAAGCCAGCCTTCTTTTTCATAGATGACACCATCATTGTCGATTAACAAAATTCCTGAGCCCCAACGAGTTTTCCATCTTAGTTCATACCCATTGTTGGCGTCCCCATGATAGAGTTTGCCAGAAACTCTGAAAAAACCTGTCGTGCAAGCTCTCGTTTTTGAATCTAAGTAATATCTTTGCGATGCGCCATCATAGGCAGAAGTGACAAGCCATCCTGATGTTTCAAGCTTTCCGTCGTTGTTGGCAAGATAGATCTTTCCGTCCGTTTCTTTATACTTGCCTCTCGCGACATAGCCTTTCGATGTTGCATAAGCATCCCATCCAACGACGTTTTTAGCTAACAACTTGCTTTTTTGCAAAGCGCCTTCACTGTTTAACCAATATCTCTGCAATCCATAATTGTTGAGCTTGTCATTAACTACCCAGCCAGTTTGTGCCTGATTTTTTTCATAATAGTAAGTCTTTGAATTTGCAGTGACCCAGCCGTTTTTAACAACTCCAACCTGAAATTTCGTATTGTTGGAATCTGTTGCACTGATCTGACTTTCAACTGTTTTTGAAGCCTTTGAAGACTGCGCTTCAGCCTTCGTGTTATTTAAAGAAGTGTTTTCGCTTTTGTTAACTTCTTCTTTTTTGTCTTTCGCTTCTAAATTAGTTTTGCTTGCGCAATCATTGCTTTCTTGTTTGTTTTTGATGTCTTGTGCCTTGCCACTTTCCTTTGCGTCAGAAGCATCTTTTTTTGAAGTCTTATCTTCAAAATTAAGACTGTCATTTGAAGTCTTTTTTTTCTCGACAACCTCGCCTTTTGACGTAACAAATTCTGTGTTAGTGGCTTCTTCGTTCTCTTCACAAGAAGAAGCATCCAAGCTCACCATAAGCGTATCTGCGTTTGCAGACACCATTGGCACAAAAAACAAAAATGCAAGAATCAAAAAGAGTGGGACTATTATTTTTTGAACGTGTTTAGAAATCATAATCCCCACCACGCTTCTCCTTCATTTTTCCAGCCCAAAGAGACCAGCTTATCACGCTCCGACGTTGACGTTGTGAAATTGTGTGTTCCAACGCGTGCATTTGGGTTATATTGCCTCCAGACGGTTTTTGCACTCGAATCAGTGCTTGATGCAGATTGCCACCCGACGCCTTCTTTATTCCAACCTAAGGTGCCAAGCAAAACATATTCGCTTTTGCTCGTTGTGTAGTGATGATCGCCTACATATTTGTTGTAAAGACGATAGACTGGAGTGCTTGAAGATGTTGGTGCCCACCACCCAATTCCTTCATCGACCCATCCAAGCAAAACGAGTTTGTTTTTCTCTGAGAAATCGGCAGTGTAGAAATGTTCACCAGTCCATTTGTTATAAAGTCGATACATCGAGCTAAGTGTCGTTTTCTTGACAGCGTCGCTAACAACAACTTGCCCATAACCATAAAGGTTATCTTTTCCTGCAACTCCCAAATCTTTTGCAGTGGAAGTGATACAACCTTTGATCGTGGTTGGCGTTAAGTCCGAATTTTTGGCAACACAAAGTGCCGCAACAGCACTCACAAAAGGGGTCGCAAAAGAAGTCCCACTGTTAGTGTCGTATCCACCATTAAGCGAAGTTGAGTAGGTCTCCACCCCAGGGGCGACAACATCGAGCGCAGCACCTCCATTTGAACTTGAAGCACGCGTGTGCGATGAGTCAATCGAGCCAACAGCAAGCGTTATGTCCATCGAAGCTGGTTGACAAATTGACTGTGTGTTTGAATTGTTGCCAGAGGCACAAACGCACAGAATGCCTGCGTTATATGCTCTTGTGACAGCATCGCTTAAAACTTTAGACTCAGTTCCAGGACTGAGACCTGCGCTTATGTTTATGACCCTAACACCATATTGATCGTTGTTTGCGACCATCCATTCGATCGCAGCAGCCATAGTCACAGAAGAGCCAAGTTGACCTTCAAAGGCCTTTAGCGAAAAAATTTTAGCGTTGTAGCTGATCCCAGAAATTCCAATTGCGTTGTTGGACTGAGCAGCGATGATTCCAGAAACCATCGTGCCGTGACCAAAAGTGTCTTCGATGTTTGTTGCGTCATTCCCGACAAAAGCCCTTCCTCCAACATAGTTGTTAACAAGGTCGGGGTGGTCAGTGTCGATTCCACTGTCAAGAACAGCAACTGTCACATTTCCATTGCACCTAACAGTGTCCCACGCCTCTTTAACGTTTGCATTTTTATCGTTTAAATACCACTGGCGCGATTGATAAGGGTCATTAATCGTTGTCGTTTGCAAACTTGAATCCACATCAAAAAGTGTTGCAACATAGTTCGGCTCGACGTATTCAATGCGTGAGTCTTGCTTCAATTCACTAATCGCTTGTTTTACATTCTTGTCGTCTGCCACTTCAACTTTTGCAGTGTTTTCGTCAACAGCTTGAACAGGTGAAGTGCTCAAATTCTTAACAGTCTCCTTTGAATCCAAAACATCTTCTGCAGCGTCAATTCCGTCTTTAAATTTGACAACAACACTTGATTCGTCATAAGTTCCAGCTTGCAAAATAACATCATCAGTTTCTGTTTCGTCAGCGAAGACAACCGATTTGTTAAACACGTTCAACGAAAAGGCGAGTGCGCAACTTAAAGCAACCTTAAAACAACTTTGTAATTTATGCATCATCAGTTCCATTAAAACTCTCACTCCACTCCATACCAGCCAATTCCTTCAGCTCTCCAGCCAAGCGACACAAGATAGTTGTTTTCATCCTTGTCAGCCGTATAGTTGTGAGTGCCTGTTTGCGCATTGGGGTTATATTGTCTATAAAGTGGCACTTGCTTGCTATCATCCGAATACCACCCAATTCCTTCATAGGTCCAGCCAGCGTTCTTTAGAGTTTCAACTTCGTCTCTGTCTAAAGTGTAGTGGTGATCGCCACCTGTGACATAAGAGTTATAGAGACGATAAACTGGTGTGTTGGAGATGGTAGGCGCATTCCACTCTTCCCCTTCATAACTCCAGCCCGCCTTGACGCACTCATCTTTCTCGTCAGCGTCTGAAGTATAGAAATGCTCACCAGTCCACTTGTTGTAGAGGCGATGCATCACATTCGTTGCCACGGAGTCAGAATCAGAATCCGATGAACCTTGCTTCGTCCATTTTGCATAAAGAGTCAGATCGTCAACGACTGCCGCTGAGAAATCATAAGCCTTGGTCAATGCTGAGTCTGTGTACCAACCAGCAAATTTGTAGCCTGAACGTGTTGGGTCTGTTGGCTTAGCTGCAGTTTTTCCACCAGCTACGCTTTGGGAGTCAACGCTGGTTCCTCCGTTTGATTTAAATGTGACAGTGCATAGGCTTTTCGTCCATTTTGCATAAAGCGTTAAGTCGTTAGAAACTGTGCTTGAAAAATCATACGCTTTTGTTAACGCCGAATCGGTGTACCATCCATCAAAAGTGTAACCAGTTCTTTTTGGATCAGCTGGTTTTTTTGCTTTACCGCCTTCTTTAATAGTTTGAGTTGTAACAGACGTTCCGCCATTAGACACGAAAGTCACATAAGAAGGAAGCACTGTTGCATAACCTTTTACGCAATAATTATCCTGAACAACCCACCCACTAACTGTGTGATCCGAAGTTAAATAGGACCAGTTCGTGTTCCCTTTTGCATCAGTTGAGCCTTTCCAGCTCTCATAATTATTACAAACAGCCGTTCCCGCAAAATTTGCCAATCCAAATTGGGCATAGGTTTCACCAAGTTGATATACGTAAGGCGAGAAATATCTTCCTGTGCTCGTTTTTTGTGAGAACAAAATTGCATATCTCTCACCTTTTTTCAAAGTTATCGAAGAGGAAAGATTGATGCTGACATAACCCTCAAAAGGACCTGTGTAGGTGCCTTGCGCCTCAGGAGATGAAAGTGAACCTGAAACGTCTTCAGGAGATGTTGCATCCGACTTTAACTTATAAACTTTGTAGGAAAGTGTCGTGCCTGGTCCTTCATAATAGGTTCCGATGTTGTGGAGCTGCTGTTTGTGAGAAGATGTGTAGACGTTTGAGTACCACTGACTTGAATCAGAGGTTAAGCCACAAGCCTGCAAATAATCATATTGATCAACAACTTCAGACGTTGTGTCGATCAAAGAGCCAGTGTAGGAATTTGTGTCAAACTCATAAAAGGCAGCAGAATCAAGTGTTTGATCATAATATGAAAGCCAAAAATAACCTTTGTCTCCCCAATCATCGCCCCAAGAGTTTTTAACAAGAAATGCGCCATTTGCAGGGGGTTGATAGGCAGAGTTGAAGTTTTCTTTAGAATAGTTGTCATCATATCCAACAACACAGACTTCATGGTTTGACCCCATGCTAACGTCAGTGGGTCGCACAGTGTATTGACAATTGTTATCGTAATTAAAATAGGTGCTTAGAGGAGGCTGCTGCTCAGTACTCTGCCCTCCCCAATACGATATGTCAAGAGCATGTCCTGCATAAATCTGCTCTTTCATTGTTTGAACGACAGTGTCGTTTGTTGACACATAATTTCCATTTGCATCAGTGTTAATTGGACTTCCGATATAACTAAACTTAGAGAGTCGAGATACGCTGTGGCGTCTTTGAGCCATAGACAACTTGTCTGCACTTTTGACAACATTGCCACTTAAAGCATAATCCGGAAAAGCAATGTCAGCTGCAGTTGTGATTCCGATTCCTTGCATGAACTCTGAAGCTGCGGTATAGTTCGTGCCACCAGCAAGCAATCTGTTCGTCCCCGTATCTGTTTCATCGTCACTGACCTTCTCATTGTAAACGTATGAACCTTCTCCAGCTTGGGACACTTCTGTGCCACCCAATTGAGAGGTGTCAGTTGGAAGCTTTTCGTAGCCTAGCCATGCAGTTTGAAAAGGAGAGAGATCAACCAGCTCTCCTTTATGAAATGCAATGTCAGTCTCTGCGGCTGCGTTTGCAGCAAAAGCCCAACATGTGCCAGTTTGATTTTGATTTTTTACTGAAGTGACCATGTTAGATGTGCGCAAATCGAACGATTCGGGGATGACGCTAGCGAGAGAAGCGTCACCTGAGTTTAAATTGACTGCGTTATATTTATAATATGATCTGTCAACCAAGCTGAAATTGCCACCGGAAGCTAGTTGCTCTTTAATTTCGTCGATAGATTTAATTCTGCCTCGAGCACCTTCTTCGGTGATTCCACTTTCTTCACTGACCTGTTGTGCTGTTTCATCTGCAAAAGCTTGAACTGAAATAACGGAATGTGGCGTCAATGAAATGATGAGAGCAAGTGACAAAAACACAGATAGCACTTTTGTTCTTGCTTTTAAAGACGCAGATTGCTTGCTAGACATAATCGCTCCTTTCAGAGTTATCGCTAATAACGACTGGTTCTATTATATAAGAATTGCGCTAAAAACATGATTAAAACCATTAATTGACGGTTATTACAAAGACTTAATGACGTCGTCGAGAGCGCCAAAGACGTCATAATCTTCAATGTTGCCGTCGTCAACAGAGCTTGCAAGTTTTGGATCTATCGGCAAAGTCGCAAAGGAAGGTATGTCATATTTTTGTGCAACAGCTTGAGCCTGAGTGTCTCCGAAAATGAAATGCTTTTTACCACATTCATCACATTGAAAATAACTCATGTTTTCAACCAACCCAACAACAGGAACATTCATCTCTTTTGCGAGATTGACAGCCTTTCCAACTATCATCTGAACAAGCTCTTGTGGAGCACTAACAGTAACAATCCCATCCACTGGAATCATCTGCATAATTGTCAAAAAAACGTCGCTTGTTCCAGGAGGCATGTCGAACAAAAGGTAGTCAAGCTCGCCCCACAAAACCTCTTCATAAAACTGTTTTATGACACCACCAATCAAAGGTCCACGCCATGCAACTGGTGCTTCTTCGTTGTCTAAAAGCAAATTAAGCGACATGATCTCAATTCCACTCTTCGCTTCAATCGGCTCAATTCCAGCGATTGAGGCTCCTGGCTTTCTGCTTATGCCAAAAGCTTTTGGAATGGAAGGACCCGTTATGTCTGCGTCGAGAATGCCTACCCTTTTGCCACGCTTTGCAAGTTCTGATGCAAGCAAGCATGTCACTGCACTTTTGCCAACACCGCCTTTACCTGAAACAACTGCAACAATTTTTTTTATGTTTGAAGAAGGTAGTGGTGCGTATTTTTGAGGCTCTGTTCTCTCTCCACAATTTCCAAATGCACACGTTGAACAGTCATGCGTGCAACCTTCTGGCGCTTCGTTATCTTTTTCTTCTGCCATTATTAAAACTCCTCTTTTTGAATTAGAATTTGATTACTTAAAAGATATTACATCACACTTTTTCTTCTTGAAGTTGTTTTTGCTTCTCGTTTTCGGAGAAACGAATTTTTTGTAACTTCAACGGAAGAAGTGACACAATAAATCTCAGCTGGCCTGTTGACTTCTTCTTGAGAAATGAGGTCTCCTCCCTTACATAAAAAGAAATTTGACAATCTTACTTCTTTAATGCCCTCATCAGGAATCAAAGCTTCAAGCTTTTCTCCATCCAAAATTTTATTTCTGCAACGGATCTCCAATTTGAACTCTTCGCCATCTTGGACGCATTTTAAAACATCTGCAACATGAAGCGTGGTTTGGGTATAGCCATCAAAATGAAGAGACAGCTGCGGATTTCCGAAGAAAAATCCAGTTGAAAAAGGTCTGTGCGATGTGGCATCCAACTCACTCATTAACTCCTTCGGATCTGCACCATCGAGTGCTTGCCTGTAAGCATTAACGACTGTGGCAACATAAAACGCTTTCTTGTTTCGACCCTCGATTTTTATGGAGTCAACACCAGCATTTTTTAGCCTGTTTAAGTGCTCAATCATGCAAAGATCTTTTGCGTTGAAAAGATATGTCAACCCTCCTGCTTCTTCAATGTCAAATGTCATGTTTTCGCGTTTTTCTTCTTTTACATGATAACCCCACCTGCAAGGTTGTGTGCAAGCTCCAGCATTTGCGCTTCTTCCGTCACAAAGATATGACGATATCAAACACCTGCCACTTTGTGCCATGCATTGAGCTCCATGAGCAAAAACTTCGACTTCAAGATCTGCTGGGATCTTTTTTCTAAAATTTTCAATTTCTAAAAGTGTCATCTCTCTTGCCAGAACAACTCGCTTTGCACCCAATTCATAAAAAGCTTTTGCACTTTCGGAATTTGCCACCGCAGCCTGTGTTGAAACATGAAGATCAACGTTTGGGGCGTGTTTTCTAGCCAAAACAACAGCACCAAGATCTCCAACAATGACAGCATCGACTCCAATTTGTTGAACGCGTTTAAAAAATTCATGCAATTCGGTTATGCCATCTTCGTGCATCTGCGTGTTCAATGTGACATGAACCTTAACGCCACGCTCATGAGCAAGACTAACTGCTTCTTTAAGCTCGTCAAAAGAAAAGTTCGTCGCCTTTGCCCTCATTGAAAACTTGCTCAATCCAACATAGACAGCATCTGCTCCAAAATTGATGGCAGCTCGCAACTGCTCCATGCCACCAGCGGGTGCCAAGAGTTCCAGTCCTAGGATCGCTTCATTTCTTTTATTTGATTTGTCATTATTCTTTTCAATCATTATTTATAATGTTAGCATGATAAATTTAAGAAGCTTGTTAGCGTTTAGCAAGAAACATTTTATAAATAAACGATTAGCTAAAAAAGAAAGGATTAGGGGGCATGGGAACAAAAGCATTGACTTCGGCGATCATTTTGGCTGGCGGAACAGGGTCTCGCTTCAAACATCCTGGAGGAAAACAAACTGTGCAAATCGGCGACAAACCAATGTTGACATGGTCTGTCAAAGCTTTCGATGCCTCTTCAAACATTGCTGAAATTGTTCTTGTTTGTCCAAAAGAAAAGCAAGAAGAATATTTCTCAGTTGCAATTGAGCCCTATGAGATCAAAACTCCTGTTAAGTTGGCAGAAGCGGGAAGCATTCGCCAAGAAAGTGCACTTCGTGGCTTGGAGGCAACTTCTGACGAGTTCCCCATTGTTGCAATTCATGACGGAGCTCGGCCTCACATAACAACACAAACGATCGATCATGCTATAAACGAGCTAAAAGGTAATTATGAAATAGATGGTGCAATCATTGGCTTTCCTTGCATCGACACAATTAAGGTCATAGAAGATGGATTGATTTCAGGCACTCCTGACAGATCGGCGCTCTGGACTGCTCACACACCACAAGTTTTCAGAAAAGCAATTTATAAACAAGCACACGTCGCAGCCCTTGCAGACGGATTCGTTGGAACTGATGACTCATCACTCGTCGAACGTTTGGGTGGAAGAATTGCAGCCATCAGTGGCACCAGAAACAACATTAAATTGACAATCCCTGAAGATTATGAGTTGCTCATTTCATCAATTCAAACTATGCTTCAAGGAAGCGTGCAGATTGAGACTGAGTCAGGCAAATAAGAGGCAGAGTTTTTTGGATTTAAGAATTGGCAACGGTTTTGACGTTCATGCTTTTGCTCATGATCGTAAATTGATTTTAGGCGGAGTGGAAGTGCCTCACGATCGGGGGCTTCTTGGCCACTCGGATGCTGACGTTTTAACTCATGCGATAATGGATGCACTTCTAAGTGCTGCTCGCTTGGGAGACATTGGGAAAATGTTTCCAGACACAGACCCGAAATTTGAAGGTGCAAATTCCATTGAGCTTTTAAGACATGTCACAAAGTGCATAAATGATGCAGGTTTTCACATACAAGACATTGATGCAACATTAATGGCAGAGCGCCCAAAATTGAGTGCTCACAGAGACGACATGAGGCACAACATTGCTGAGGCTTGTTCGATCTCAATCGAACACATCGGAATAAAGGCAACGACAACAGAAAAACTTGGATTTGTTGGCAGAGAAGAAGGAATTGCCGCAAGTGCAAATGCAATTTTGATTAAGGAATGAAAAAGCTATGAAAATTTATGACACAATGCAAAGAAAAAAACGCGAATTTGTTCCAAGAGAAGAGGGAAAAGTCGCGATGTATGTCTGTGGGCCGACTGTATATAACAAAATTCACATCGGAAACGCTCGAACCTTTTTATCATTCGACATGATTAGGAGATATTTCGAATATCGTGGGTTTGAAGTCACTTTTGTTCAAAACTTGACTGACTGCGACGACAAAATCATAAACAAAGCAAATGAAGAAGGTCGAACTACTGAAGATGTGACAGAGGAGTTCATCAACAAATTCATTAGCGACATGCACGATGCAAACGTGCTTGATCCAACAATTCGACCTCGTGCCACTCAAGAAATTCCAGAAATGATTGAAATAACAAAGACGCTTGTCGAGAAAGGTCATGCCTACGTCTCAGAAGGAGATGTCTATTTTGACGTCGCGTCAGACAAAAACTATGGATGCTTGTCGGGTCGTGACGTCGAGGATGCACAAAGTGGCCACAGAACGCTAATCGCTGATGGCCAAGGACTTGAGGACCGCAAGCGCAACGAGGAAGATTTCGCACTGTGGAAGTCGTCAAAACCAGGCGAACCAGCTTGGGACTCACCATGGGGTAAAGGTCGCCCTGGGTGGCACACAGAATGTGTTTGCATGTCAAAAAAATATCTCGGGCTCCCCTTTGACATTCATGGTGGCGGATCAGACCTCATCTTCCCACACCACGAAAACGAGATCGCACAAGCCCAGTGCGCTTGGAACCAAGGTTTTGCAAATTATTGGATGCACTCTGGGATGTTAAAAATTGACAACGAGAAGATGAGCAAGTCACTCGGGAACTTTTTAATGCTTGACGATGTGTTAAAAACGACAGAAGCAAAAGTGCTACGAATGTTGACGCTTCAAACACACTATCGCTCCCCCTTAAATTTCTCAAGTGAGAGACTTGAAGAAGCAAAGAAAGCACTATCAAACATCGAAAACTGTGTAAGAAATTTGACGTGGCTAATTAAGAATGCAAATGAGTCAAAAGATAAGACAATCAAAGAAGATGCAGGTAGCCTAATTAAAAATTGTAAGCAAGACTTCATCTCTCACATGGATGATGACTTCAACGCGCCAGCTGCAGTTGGTGTTGTTGCAACTCTAACAAACGAATTAAACAAGATCTATGATGCAAACTCTCAAATTTCTTCTGCTGATGCAAAAGAAGCAAAAGAAGCAGTCGAGACGATTTGTGAACTGTTTGGGGTCTTTGGAATCGAAATTGTTTCAGGAAACGACTCAGAAGCCTTGGAAGTACCAGAAGAAATAGCGTCAATTTGCGTTGAAATTCACGCTGATGTTGCTGAAGATCTCGAAACAACACTTGCAAACATAATTGAAGTTCGTGCTCAAGCTCGACAAAACAAAGATTGGGCGACTGCAGACAAAATCAGAGATTTGATTGCCAGCGCAGGTTGGACGATGGAAGACACAGCTCAAGG
The DNA here is from genome assembly GCA_963592435.1 of Oribacterium sp. Taxonomy (GTDB): domain Bacteria; phylum Actinomycetota; class Coriobacteriia; order Coriobacteriales; family Eggerthellaceae; genus Phoenicibacter. Next base: position 56,754 of record CAVAWT010000002.1, read on the forward strand.
AACGAAGATATACAAATAAAAATTGGTAGCTAATTTTTTAACTACCAATTTTTTTCTTTTTTCTTAGTCAGTTCACTGGCAACGTTTTTTTAATTAAAAAGGTGGTTCAACCAAATCCTTTTCTTTTTCTGAGTCGGTTTCGCCCTCATCGTCGGAATCATCCTCAACAGGAACAGCTTTGCTTGTGTCATCCAAATCAAAGTCAGTTATCAACCTCTCAGTTTCGCGAGCAATTGAGTCGTGCTTCCTTGGCTCAGGAATCTCACCTTCAATGGAAGTGAAAACGAGTTCTTTTTCATCATCTTTTTCTGCTGATGGCAAAACGTCTACAGAAATAATGCTTCCAGCTGGCCACTTCCCTTCCAAGATGTCTTCTGCAATCGGATCTTCAATTCGACGCTGAATTTCTCTTCTCAAAGGACGAGCACCATTTGTTGGATCCATACCAACTTTGGCAATGAAATCCTTCGCATCATCAGTGATCTCAATCGATCTGTTTATCTCAATAAGTCGATCACGAAGTTCAGAAACCATGAGATCAACAATTTGCCTGATCTGTTCTTTTGTCAACGACTTAAACACAATGATCTCATCGAGCCTGTTCAAAAATTCTGGTCTGAACAATTTCTTTAGCTCGCTCATGACTCGCTTTTTGATCTCTTTGTCAGGAAGACCACCTTCTCCTGTTGGAGAAAAACCAAGGGGCGTTGTCTGTGCAATGTCACGCGCACCAACGTTTGAAGTCATAATGATGACAGTGTTCCTGAAATCTACTTTTCTCCCTTGAGAATCTGTTAGCCTGCCTTCTTCTAAAATTTGAAGGAGGATGTTGAACACGTCAGGGTGAGCTTTTTCAATTTCGTCGAACAAAACGACAGAATATGGTTTCTTTCTGACAGCCTTGGTGAGCTGTCCCCCGTCATCGTGGCCGACGTATCCAGGAGGTGCACCAACAAGCCTGCTGACAGCGTGTTTTTCCATATATTCGCTCATGTCAAGAGAAATAAGCGCATCTTCAGAATTAAAGAGGAACTCTGCCAGAGACTTTGAAAGTTCAGTTTTTCCAACACCAGAAGGTCCTAAGAAAATAAATGAGCCTGCTGGACGCTTTGGGTCTTTCAATCCACTCTTTGAGCGTCGAATAGCCTTAGCAACAGCTTCAACTGCCTCTTCTTGCCCGATAACTCGCTCGTGCAACACTTCTTCCATCCGCAAGAGTTTCTTAGTCTCAGCCTCAGTCAAATCTGCAACAGGGATTCCAGTTGACATTGAAATGACATCAGCAATTTGTTTTTCACCAACTTCTGTCATCTTTTTGTCGTTTTCGAGATGGCGCATGTTTCTGATCCTGAGGCGTGCTCCCGCCTCATCCAAAACATCAATTGCTTTGTCAGGCAAGAATCTGTCTTGAACATAGCGATCTGCCATTTTCACTGCCGAGCGCAACGCTTCATCAGAATATGTCACACCATGGTGTTTTTCATATCTTTCCTTCAAGCCTTCCAAAACCCTAACAGCCTGGTCTTCGCTTGGCTCTTCAACCATAACAGTTTGAAAACGTCTTTCAAGCGCAGAATCCTTTTCAATGCGCTTGCGATATTCCTCAGAAGTTGTTGCACCGATGATTTGGATCTCACCTCGAGAAAGAGGTGGTTTTAAAATTGAAGCAGCGTCAAGTGAGCCTTCTGCAGAACCTGCCCCGATTATTGTGTGAATCTCGTCAATGAAAAGCAAAATGTTTTTCTTGGCTCGCACTTCATCGATGACTTTCTTTAAGCGATCCTCAAATTCGCCTCTATATTTTGATCCAGCAACAAGGCTTGAAATGTCAAGAGTTATTAGCCTTTTACCTTGCAGATTGTCAGGAACCATCTTTGCAACGATCAATTGAGCCAAGCCCTCAACAATAGCAGTCTTGCCAACACCAGGCTCTCCTAAAATTAATGGGTTATTCTTCTGGCGCCTGCAAAGAATCTGGGTTACTCTTTCAATCTCCCTTGCACGCCCAATAACAGGATCAAGCTTCCTCTTCCTCGCCTTCTTCGTTAAGTCAGTTCCGAACTCATCAAGAATGCTTCTGTTCTTGTCAGATTTCTTTGACCTCGGGCCCCCAGCTAAAACTGGTGATTTCCCAATGATCTCAAGCGTTGAATCTTTTAATTCCTCGCAATTGATGCCTAACTTCTCGAGAACTTTTATTCCCATGCATCCTTCTTCATGGATGATGCCCAAGAGCAAGTGCTCTGTTCCAATGTATGCTTGACTCATCTGCAGGGCTTCTCTGTAGGCATGTTCAAAAACATGTTTAACAGCAACACTATATGTCAAGTTTTTTATCGTCGGATCTGCTGGTTTGGCAGACAACTCACGAATTGCTTGCAAAACATTATCACGCTCAACGCCAGCCTGTTTCAGCGCTTGAGCTCCGAAACCTTCTTTCTCGTCGATCAAACCGATTAAAAGATGCTCTGTCCCGATGTGGGCAGAGTCGAGCTCTCGAGCGACGCGTTGTGCGATAACCGTCACTTTTCTTGCTTTGTCTGTAAATTTTTCAAATGCCATGTTTTGACTGTCCTTTTCTTAAATTACAGCATGTAACTCTCTATTTTACTTTATTTTGTTATGTGTTTGCAAGAGTTGCGACAAAAGCAGACGAAGACGAGATAATTTACGCTCTAAATCTCTTCAACAACAGCGAGTTTGAAACAACTGTGACACTTGAGAGCGCCATCGCTGCCCCCGCCAATGCAGGAGCCAGAATTCCAAAAACAGCAAGAGGAATCATAATGCAGTTGTAAATGAGTGCCCAAAACAAATTTTGCTTGATTTTATTAAAAGTTGCCTTCGAGAGCTTTATTGCTGAAACAACATCACCAACGCGATTGTGCATAAGAACAATTGAGCCTGCATCAATAGCAACATCCGTTCCGCTGCCCATAGCAATTCCAACATCAGCTTTTGCAAGTGCTGGAGCGTCGTTTATTCCATCTCCGACAAAAGCAACTAAGTTTTCACTCTCATCCCCAAAGTTAGCATGTGCTAACTTCTCACGAATCTCGTCAACAACGTCACCTTTTTCTGTCGGCAAGACTTCGCAAACAACGTTTTCATTTTCAATTCCCACTTCACTTGCAATTTCTTGCGCTCTTTCTTTTTTGTCGCCTGAAACCATCCAAGAAAGAACACCCATTTCTTTCAATTTGAAAATTGCTTCTTTTGCGTCTGCCTTGATCTCGTCATTTTCAACAACAACAGTTTTGTCATCTGAATCAAGGACGACTCCTGTTGTCAAAGTTCCGGTTTTGTCGAAAACGCAAGTTTTGATTTTACACGCACGCTCGAGCATCTCACCATCTTTTATTAAAATTCCCATGCTCGCGCCTTTTCCCATTCCAACCATGAGGGCAGTTGGTGTTGCAAGCCCAAGAGCACAAGGGCATGCAACGCAAATAACAGCTATGCTTGGTAAAAGCGCATTTTTGATCGTGAGTGACACATCGGATCCAGCAAAAAGCGCACCATAAGCAAGCCAGCCAACAAAAGTGATAAGAGCGATTAAGAAAATGGCGGGCACAAAAATTCCTGCAATTTTGTCTGCAGTCCTCTGGATTGTCGGCTTCGTTGCTTCTGCATCTTCAACAGCTTGAATTATGTGAGAAAGCTGCGTGTCGGCGCCGACACTTTTTGCAACAACAACAACTTCTGAGTCGATGTTGACAGTTCCTGCACTAACAGTGTCTCCCTTTTCTTTACCCACGAGCTCGGCTTCCCCAGTCAGCATGCTCTCGTCAACTTTTGTGCTCCCTTTTCTGACTTCTCCGTCAACTGGGAAATTGTCACCCTTTTTAATTAATAAAAGTTCGCCTGGAAAAACATCTTCGATGTCTGTCTCAACTTTGCTACCATCTTTTTTTAGAACTATGACAGTTTCAGGCGTTAGCTTGATTAATGCTTCGACAGCATCCCCTGCCTGCGTCTTTGCTTTTGTCTCCAAAATTTTTCCAAGCATGACAAACGTTATCAACATGCAACAAGTCTCAAAATAGGGCATGCCATCGTTTATCGTCATGTCAAAAAATGTAATGTAGACACTAAACAAAAATGCTATCGTGGTTCCAGTTGCAACCAAAACGTCCATGTTTGGCATGCCACTTTTAATTGAGGCGACTGCTCCTTTATAAAACCTAAATCCGAAAACGAACTGGACTGGGATTGTTAAAAGCATTATGAAAATGTTTGCAGCTTGCATGTGTGCGTTCATTGCCTCTGCGCCTGCAAATCCAGATTGCACTCCAAACAAATCACACAAAAACTTTCCAACCTCCATGTGCAACCCTGGCACCATGCAAACACAGACAACAAGGATTGTTATGACTGCAGAGCAAACAAATGAAGCGATGTCGCGTTTTTCTTGCTCTTTAGCTTTCAACTTCCTCTCTTTTAAAATTTTAAGCTTATTGTTTGATTCAACTTTTTCGGCACTAAAATCGAGATTGTCAAAAACAGACAATATCTCCTCTTCAGTCGTTTTTTGGCAATCAAAAATTATTTTTCCAGAGTTCGAAGCAAGGGAGACGCTCGCCTGTTTAACGCCGTCAACTGCATTTAAGTGCCTCTCAACGTTCATAGCGCAATTTCCGCAATGCATGCCATCGATCAAAATTCGAAGAGTTTGCAAATTTTCTTCCATAAGAGTCCTTCTTTTGTAGCTAAACGATTAAAAGTTCTTTTAATGTTAGCACAATTATTGAAAATCTGTTATGACATCAGCAGAATCTGGATAGGCTGAGCAAATTAGAGTTAGTTTTGATTGTTTTGCAAGCTCAATGCCCGATTCGGTTGGAACAGCCTTAGAAGCAAGGATAGGAATTTTTGCGCGAAGTGCCTTTCCTATCATGTCAACTGGCAAGCGTCCACTCGTGAACGCCATGCATCTTTTTAAGTCATGACCCGCAAGAAGCGCACAGCCAATCGCCTTATCAAATGCATTGTGCCTCCCCAAATCTTCACAAACAAATGGCTTTTCAGTTTCGAAATTTTGTGTGTCCCAAGAAATGTAGCAACTGTGCGTGCCAAAACTTTTTTTGTGTGCTGGAGAATCTTCCTTAAAAAACTTCGTCATATTAAAAAGCCACTCCTCACTCCATTCGATCGGAGTCACAGGCTCTGGCATCGTTTCAGTTTGAAAAAAAGAATTTAGCGTTTTGTTTCCTGTGCAACATGTTGGAATCGTCTTGATTTTGTTGTTTTCGAAGTTCGCGGTCTTTGGATCTTTTAAAATGACTTCAGCGCGAGTTCCCTGCTCACAAACATAGACTTGATCGATGTCTTCTGTGTCTTGAACAATCCCTTCACTAACAAGTCTCCCGATGACAAGTTGACTAAGATGATCAGGCGAGCATACAACCTCAAACGTCGGGATCGTGTTTATGACAACGTTTAAATGGTGCTCGGTTGCAATGTTTAAGTCAATTTGACGAGGTTCATCATCAGCAAAAATGCGCCTTGCGCACATGCTTGTCGTTGATGTTTCACTCTTAAATTTGTCTATTATTTCCATGGGTTTTTAAAAATTCAAAAGAAACCGCCAGTTAATGTGTCTCTTCACTCAGATCTTTTGGAAATTCAACTTCAGTTTCTTCGAGAGCTTCTTCAGCAAGTGACAGACAGTTATAGCCCATGCGTTGCATTGCAGTCAAAACGTTTGGATAGGCCTGCACCAAGTTTTGCTCATCCTCCTTTTTCTTCCAGCGTTTCATGTGATTTTTATTGCTGCGCTTGAGCTCCTTGTGATATCTCGTCATGTCAGCAACAACTGTTTCTGCCAAGCCTTTGTCAGACTCAAGCAAAGCAGTGAATGCGTTTTCAACAGCTGGAACGAGAATTGAAAACAGCGTCTCAACTTCTGATTTGCCTTCTTCACTAAAAGCCATCTTTCCACCTGGAAGAGCTGAAGCAATGTTAACAATTTCAACACAACGCTCAGAAATTCTTGTTATGTCGTTATTGATTGAAAGCATGCTTGAAAGCCTCTCACTTTGAACCTCTGTCACAACGGTTCCAGCAAGAAGTGCTGCGATATAAGAGGAAGTGTGTTGCGAGAGTCCTTCAATCTCTGCACCCATCTCCCTGATTTTTTCAATGTTTTCAACCCTTGAAGGTCCGATCAGTGCCACTTTTGTGTTTGCGACCATCTCAGTGCCCATCTTTCCAGTTCGTGCGAGCTCCAATGAAATGAGATGCATTGCAGCCACTGGCTGATTAAGGACTGAATTGTTTAAGAAATGTGGAAGGATCTCGCCCTTCTTCGATTCGTTGTCTTTGCCAGGAACAATGAAGAGAACGATTTTTTCAAGAACTCCAATCAAAGGCAGCCAGAAGCAAGTGTTTACGACGTTGAAAATTGTGTGCGCATTTGCAATTTGTCTTGGTAAAACATCGATTGGATTTCCAGGAGTGATTGCTAAAATGAGCGGAGCATAAATTGGGATCAAGAACATGAAGACGATCGAACCAATCATCTTAAAAAGAGTGTGTGCGATAGCAACTCGTTTTGCGTCTTTTGACTGTCCGATGCAGGCAATGAGAGCAGTTATCGTCGTTCCGATGTTGTCTCCGAACAAAATTGGGAGTGATTGAGCTAGTGTCAAAGTTGAGTTCCCATCAGGACCTGGCGCACAAGCAAAACTCTGAAGAACAGCAACGGTTGCTGATGAGCTCTGAACGATTAAGGTCATCCCAGTTCCAACAAGAAGCCCGAGAACAGGGACGTTTTTTACTGAATCTATCATGTCTAAAAACACTTGAGACGAAGCGAGTGGCACCATTGCATTTCCCATGTAGTCAATGCCTAAGAACAAAATGCCGAAGGCAAGAATCCCCATGCCTATGTTTTTGATGTTTTCTTTTTTAAAGACGAAATAGATCAAAAAACCAACAAATATGATTGGCATGATGTAGTCAGACAATTTGAAAGCAACAATTTGTGCTGTTATCGTCGTTCCGATCGAAGCACCGAGAGCAACAGAAATTCCTTGCCTTAGGCTCATAAGTCCAGCTGAGACAAAACCGACAACCATAACTGTTGTCGCTGAAGAACTCTGCAGGAGTGCTGTGACTAAAGTTCCAGCCAAAACCCCCATAACTGGGTTTCTTGTCAAGAATCCCAAAACCTGCTTCATGCGATCTCCAGCCGCCTTTTGAAGGGCATCGCTCATTGCATTCATTCCAAACAAGAAAAGCGCAAGACCTCCGAAAAGTTCAAAGGCAGTCTGCAAAACCTCATTCACGGTTTTATCTCCTTCTGCTCAAATTCTTTTCCTCCATGTCGAGAAATGACTTCCTGACATGCTCTTCTGTTTCTCGTCTTATCTGTGATTCCCTCAAAAGATCGCTTCGGATTCTGAAATATTCCCAGACAAGCAAAACAAAAAGAATTGATTCAATGATCAAATAGCTCAAAATTGCGCCATTTAAACCTTCAAAACCGATCAAAAGCGAAGGGATAAAAAGCGAGAAGCCAAATGTTACGAAATAGAGAGTCGTAACATCTTTTTGGCGACGCATGACAGTGACAACTTGATAGATGAAGTCGATCGCGCAAGTGACGCCACCAGTCACAATCATGACATAAGACAAATTCCTGTAGGGTTCAAAGTCTATGCCATAGAAAAAGCTCATCACACTAATTCCGATCGTCGCCATAACAAACCAAGCAGCGACAGTTATTCCAACAACAACAAGCAAGATCACAATCAAGAATAGGTCGAACTTTTTGCGCTTCGAGTCATCTTGCCAAACGTCTGCCATGCGAACGATGAGAGGTTTATAGACAAGCTGACCGACAATCAAAATGCACTGTGCAGGGAAATAAAGGGCATTGAAATAGAGCTGCGCGTCATAGGCGAGCGTACCTTCCATAACAAGCTTTGGCATGTTTTCAACGACGTTAAAAAGAAAAAGCGCTATGAAAAGTGGCGCTGTTGTTTTTATCAGTTTTGCAACACTTTCAAAACTAAATCCGTGAGATTTTTCTGTTTCAAGAAGCGTCAAGGGCATCGTCACAACAAATAATGTTATCGCCGCAACAATCGCCATTGCCCAGCATGCAGTCGCTCCGCTTCTTGTTATAAGCAAGAAAATTGAAAAGAAGATCAAAGCGGAAGCTGAGCGTATTGCTTGAGAAATTCCAGCCAAGTAGAGCTTATCAACTTGTTGTAACCTGCCTTCATAGACGTCTGCCAACGCGTCCACACAGCGGTATATCAAAACTGCAGTTGCAATGCTTGACATCTCGCCCGAATAGCCTCTGAAACTGCAATAGAGCCAACCAAAAACGAGCATTAAAGCGCACGTTGCCCACCTTGAGACTTGATAGTCCATAAAAGAATGTTCTTCATTGATGTCAGAAGCTTGAAACGCGCGCGTTCCGAAATTCCCAACGAACATCAAAAGAAGCCCGATGACAAACGCCATCGAGATCATACCTGCTTGTTGCACTCCGACAAGTTGCGTGGAAACCATCGTGACAACAGGAAAAACAAATGACCAACAAGCAGTACCGACAGAATTCCAAACAAAATCGCGCTTCGTTCTGTGTGAATCGTATATAGCGTCTGACTCAGAAAGTCCATCGCCTTTCATCGCTCCGACAACGCGATCAAACCATTGATTTACAATTCTTGCTATGAAATTTTGCTTGTGCGGCTTTTTGCTAAAAATTTCTCCGCGTTTAAATTTCATCTCTTCGACGTCGCTCCTAATGAGGTGTTCAAAATCCTAATTATTTTTAATATAATAATTCTAAGTTATTTATTCATAAATTTATGAGTGAAAATGTTAAACGTGATTAATTTGGAGTTGTTTTAAAGTTGGCAATTGAACAAATAAACCCAGAAACTGGCGAAGTCGAGATTCGTGCAATACAAACAAATTCACGAATCGATCCACCAAAGTCGCACCACAAAGCAAAGTCCATGTTGCCAGGCGGAGAAAAATACACAGCTTTCACCAAATGGAGAAGGCGAATCTTTGGAGTGTTCGGGATTGCCGTCCTCGTTTGGTTTTGCTATTCTTTGGCAGTCAACATGAACGTTGGAGGACTCGTGCAACCGCCGAGTGCTCCAAGCGAAGCCCAAGCGCAAAACGCTTTTAAGAAAGCCACTGCACCTGGTTATGACTCTATGAAATACCTCTCTGACACAACTTCTGGAACTCCAACAGTTGAAAATGTTGAGGTTGGAAGGGTTGTCACAAACACTGGTGAAGTTTCTGTTGGGTATTCGTGTGAAGCAACAGCTGACGTTAAATTTTCAAACTCCTCTTTGAACTCGACATCAAAAATGCGCGTCAAGATGTCCTATAACTCACTTCTTCACACGTGGGAAGCTGGAGAGATTTCAGTCGAGCGTTCAAATTATCGTCCAAATTCTGGTCCAGACTTAAACAAAATTCAAAACGATGCCTATAACCTTCTCAATTCCTATGACTCTGATGCAGCAACAAAGATGAAAGGCTCGACAGTCGAGCGAGAAGGTCAAATTCCAAAAGAAGGCGGAACTGTGACGATCATCTTCACAAAAGAAGGTGCTGGAACGACAACGAACAACTATTATGGCTATTCAACAACGACTGACCTCGTCAAAACAATGCATGTCAGAGTTGAGTGGAGTGAAATCTCTGGATGGGTCGCAAGCGTCACTTGGGTAAAAACGGAAGGCGAAGGCTTGGAAGACGACTCTTCAACCGAGACTAACACAAGCTCAACGACTACAGAGACTGCAACAGAAGAACTTGCTTGCGCAAGTGGCTCCTACGTTCGCCTCAGCGGAAATGTCAGCGGATCAACTCTGACGACAAGTGCAACAACTAAATATACAATTGACAGCGTGGAAGTGACGACGAAAGAAGTTGCATTAACTGGGAACACGAGTGTTTTCTCAGGACAGAGCTCGGTCACAGTTGCTGGATATATCTCAATTGAAAATGGCAAAGTCACTCTCGATGTTCAAAACAACTAAAAAATGAAGAGTTTTACTGCCATCGCACCAGCAAAAATAAACTTGCATTTAAGAGTCTTCCCTAAGGCAAAAGGTCAAGACTATCACGAGATTGAAAACGTCATGCAGACAATAAGTTTGCATGACAAGCTCAAGATTCGCGTTCCAGAAAATGAGGAAGAGTCAAAAATCGTCATCAATGAACGCAACAGAAAGATCAACGATGCTTTTGGGATAAAAGAAATCCCTCACGCGATAACTGAGCTTAAGAATGCGACTTTGAGCATCTTGATTGATGACAAAACAGGTCAAAACATAGACGTCCCAATTGAAGACAATTTAATAACTAAAGCTATAAAAAAATCTCTTGAGACTAATCATTTCAAAAACAAAACACACATAGAGATTTCCTTAGAAAAAAACATCCCAGCTCAAGCAGGTCTTGGTGGTGGCTCATCAGATGCAGCAGCAACTCTTTTGTTTATGCAAAAAATGCTCCAGCTAACTGACACTCAAGTTGCAGAAATTGCAAAAGAAATTGGCTGTGACGTGCTTTTTTTCTTAAAAGGAAGCAGAGTCAAGCTGGTCGGAAAAGGTGAAGAAGTAAAAGAAGAATTAGAATCGCTAAAAACTCCGATCGTCATTGCAAAACCACGGGGTGGAGTCAGCACGAAGCAATGCTATGATGCCTTTGATGAATGCCCTTCACAAAGTGAGGCAAAAGGCAAGTTTTTTCTTCTAAACGATCTTCAAAGACCAGCTTGCGAAATCAACCCGAGCATAATTGACGTTATCGATTGCATTAGCGAAGTTTGCGAAAGAGATGACGTTTTGATGACTGGCAGCGGTTCAGCTTGTTTTGGGATATGCGAATCTTTTGATGAAGCGCGACGCGCATGCACTAAATTAAAACTAAATGGATTTTGGGCAAGAGCTTGCAGTTGTTCGCCAGCAAAAGCAAGTTTGATTTAATAAAAAGTTATTCGCCTTTGTAGGCTTTTTTAAATTCGTCTTTAAAGCCAATAAGACCAACTTTGGTTGTTTCTAGGTCACGCTTAGCTTTTTCCTTGGCCTTCTCTTTTCCTTTTTCTCCGAGATCTGAAGCAACTTCTTTGCTCTTCTGAGCACCTTTTTTTCCGAGATCTATTGCAGCTTCTTTGCCTTTTTGAAGCGTCGGTGTTGCTTTTTCTTTCAGCTTTCCAGCCATCTCGCCTGCTTTTTTCTTCGCAACAACACTTCCTGCTGCCAACTTCTCAGATGCTCCACCAGCCAACTGAACGCTACCTGCTTCGTCTTTCATGACAAGAACTCCGAAATCTTCTTCCTCTTCACCATCCGCGCTAACAAGCCTTGCTGCCCCTGATCCAGCTTTAACGCCCACAACAAACTCACCCGGAATTGGTCTTGTTCCGAGCAACGCATCTGACATGGCTCCATCAGAAATTTTTATCTCCTCAATTTTGCCAGTTGAATTGCAAGTTATCGAATCGACATTCCCTAATGCTTTTCCACTCTCGCAACTGACAGCCATTCCATCAAAAACGAAGGTGTGAGCAAGATTGATTTTGTTTTTCTTCAAAAACTCACTTGCTTGATCTTCGAAATCAGCATCCAAGATGACTGTGCCAGATTGAAAAGTTATTGAAGACAAGGGTGCATAGATGTCCTTTCTGCGAAACATCATAGCAACGTCAGGACGTTTGATTAAAATTCCTATGCACTTGTTTTTGTGAAAAATAAAATGATGAACACGACCGACTTTTTTAACAGTTAACTCTTCTTCTGTTTCGTCGGTCGTGAGATAGGCTTGTTTGCCGAGATATCTTGATGTTGAAAAAATCAATTTAAAGGCGAGACTCTTCTATTAGTCTTCTTCCTTTTCGTCCTTTTTGTCATCATCTTCTTTTTCATCTGATGATGAATTTCTCTTAACTTGCTCTGCAATGCGATCTCTTGCTTCTTCAATTTTTGCACGAAGCTCATCATTTTTGTCATTTACTTGGTTCGTTGCAGTCTCAGCGGCACTTTTGACGCTACCAACAAATCCGCCACCAATTTCGGTGGCTGATCTCATGCTGTCTTGTATGACTGCATGTGCCTGATCTCCAATGCCAGTCGCATTGTTCATGACATCGTTTGCATAATCAGCAACGAGCTTTCTGTTTTCCTCACCATTTTTTGGAGTCAAGAGCAGAGCCGCAATTGCGCCACCAAGAGCACCGATGACAAGACCGTTCATAAAGCTTCCAAATTTAGTCATTTTTCCTCCTCGGATCGTTTTTACACTTAAGTCATTTTAACGCAAGTTCAATCAATGTTAACTAAACTTAAGTTTATTATCCCTCATTTGAATTAATTTTTGTCACGCGAATCGACTGAATTCTGTTTCTTCTCATTTTTTCAATCCTAAATGAATAACCATCGATCAAAAACTCCTCACCAGCTTCAGGAACTGCGTCAATTTCGTCCATTAGCCAGCCTGCAATCGTTTCATAATCATCAGCAATTTTAACTGGCCAAGCATTGTTTTTTCCAAACTTAACAGGGCACTTTCCATCCACCCTCCACTTGCCATCATCGATCTGCTCGATGAGCGCCTCTTCGTCATCAGTCTCATCAACGATCTCGCCAACAATCTCTTCAACGATGTCTTCAACTGTTATGAGCCCTTCAGTTCCGCCCCACTCATCGATAACAATAGCCATTTGAACATGCTCAACTTGCATTTCTTCGAGAAGCTTTATTACATTTTTCGACTCAGGAACATACTTTGGACGATACATAAATTTGTCGCAAGTGCTCTCATCATCACCGTCTAGGATTGCGTTTGTCAGATCTTTAAAATTGACGATTCCGACAATTTCGTCACTGTCGGAGTGAGTGACAGGGAGTCTCGAGTGACCAGTCCCACGCATTCTGTCCATCGCAATTCGGACAGTTTCAGTGCAAGAGGTCTGGATCATGTCAACCCTCGGAGTGCAAATTTCGCTTGCCACTGTGCTGCCCAGATGCACAATGTCAGAAATCATACGCCTTTGTGGCTCACTTAAAGTTGATATGTCAACAACATCTTGCGTGAAACTAGTCCGTCTAAATTTGCTTTTCCATTATAACCCAAAATGAAATTGTCGTGTGGTGTAAAATGATAGTTGAAATATGACGATAGAAAAAGACAACAGACCGACTGCTAAACAAGTGGCATCTTCAGTTGCGGCAGTTTTGCTTGCATTGCTAACATTTGTTATCATCCTTTGGGCAATAACAGCAATCGTAACAATTTTGTTGAGTGTGAAGTTTTAGATGTGGTCAAGATTTACATTTAATGACGTTCGCATCATAGTTCACTACATCGGAATCTTGATGATTGGCTATTCTGCAATAATGCTACCATCAGTTTTTTGCGCAATAGCATTTCAGGAATGGGGCGCTCTAAACAGATATATCGTTGCGATCGGCGCTTCAGTTGCAACAGGTGCACTGTTCAGCCTCGCATTCGTTCGTCCAAAAAAACTAACACAGCAACAAGCAGTGGCTGTGACCGCCCTTTCATGGTTGTTTTTGTCCCTCGCAGCCTCGTTTCCACTTTACAACTCGGGGCACTACATTCAATACACTGATGCTCTGTTCGATGCTTTTTCAGCTTTCACAACGACAGGCGCGACACTGATGGTTGACCTCGACCACCTTTCAAATGCAGACAACATGTTCAGATTCATGATGCACTTCACTGGAGGCTTAGGAATCATCGTCGTTGCTCTCTCTCTTGGAATTTTTGGAAAAGGAACTAGTGCCGCACTCTTCACAGGAGAGGGCAGAAGTGAGCATGTCATCCCCAACATCGTCTCAGCAACACGGTTCATCTTGAAAGTTGCGGTCTTCGTCATCACTTTCACAACCTTAGTTTTGTTCCTCATCATGTGCGCACACTCAATTAGCCCGACTCGCGCAATTTTGCACGCGTTTTGGATGGCGATAACTTCCTTCGTTACAGGCGGTTTTGCGCCTATGAGCGACTCTATTATGTATTACAACTCGCTTTCGATCGAAATCATCTGCATGCTTGCCATGCTTTTAGGATCAATCAGTTTTACTCTCATATATTGGGTCTTCCGAGGAAGATCTTCTGTATTCTTTGAAGATTTGGAAGTGAAAACTGGTCTTTTTTGGCTCGTCATCATGACCGCAATCTTCACTGCATCAGCCCTACAGAGCACCTATTTCACTTCCCTGCCAGCCCTAATTCACAGAGGGGTTTTCACGGTCATTAGTGCTTTCACAACGACAGGCTTAAGCGTTTTAAATCAAACACAACTGACAACCGTTCTTTCCTCTGGCGCGTTTTTGACTCTGGCGCTGATTATGGCTGTCGGAGGATCGGCTGGCAGCACCGCAGGAGGCATTAAATTCGACAGACTCGGAGTTATCGCAAAATCAATCGTTTTGACTGTTAAGCAAGCTGTGTCTCCAACAACTGCAAAAGTCACTGAGCACTATTATCACTCTGGAAGGCGCGTGTTGGATGCTGTTACTGTAAAAAATGCTATGACAATTTTTATCCTCTTTGTTGTCACCTACACTCTTGGAACACTTGCCGGAATCACTCATGGCTACGACGCATCCAAATCGATGTTTGAAGCTGTTGCGATCACTTCAAATGCAGGCGTAACTTGTGGTATAGCAACATCGGGCATGCCCGTTTCTCTTGAAGTTGTCTACATAATTTTAATGTGGGCAGGTCGTCTCGAATTTATTGCTCTGCTCTCACTGATTGCTCAATTCTTTGCAAGTTTGAGACCAAAGAAAAGGATATTAAAGCGCGAAGCAGTTGGACCTGGTCTTCTTGATTATGTGAGTCCAGATGAATAAGTTTAAAAGTTTTGACATATCAAACGCCATAAAGCAAGTCATGTCTTTTTTGCTTGTTCTCTATTTAGCTTTCTCACTTTTTGGATGTTCACAAAGAACAAAAGAAACAACGATAATGTCGCAAAAGGATGAAATTACAGAGGATGAAAATAAAATCAATCCTTCATTGGAAGCCGACTCTTCTTTTCTTTACGACATTTCTATTTTTGACTTAAAGAGCTCAACAGCAACAATTATTGATGGGCAAACTGTGCAGGTTGAAGGAGAAGTTGTTGGAGACGTCAGAACTGTTGATTTTGAACAAGACCATTTTTGGATAACTTTGGAAGAGGAATCGAGAAGCAAAACGAGCACAATAACGATTTATTGCACAAAGAACACGACAGACTTGATCGACACGTTTGGAGGTTATAAGCGTCTTGGGACGACATTGCAAGTGAGAGGAACCTTCAACATCGCTTGTGACGAGCATGACGGTCTTTGTGACATCCATGCGGAAAGCGCGAGCATTAAATCGCAAGGTGCTCAAATGTCATCGGATTTTGACTTTGGAAACCTTGCGTTTTCAGCCGTTATGCTGATCTTCGGTGGAACAATGATTGGAATTTATGCATTCCTTTCAAACAACAAGAAAAAAGCTGAAGCGGAGCTCAACGAAGACGATGAGGACGAAGAATAGTGCAGACTTTTGCTGAAGTCATTAAGCTCGACAAGAGCTTCCCAGCAGTTCGCACAAAGGAGGGAGTTGAAAGAAGAGCTGAATTCTCTTCTTCACTAGCCAAAAAAAGAGCATCTGTTGCAATTTGTGATCAACTGAAGGTCACTGTCGAAGACGACCTTGAAAATGCAATAATTGAAGAGATTTTACCTCGCAAAAACAAGCTCATCAGAAATGACCCAGTCGACAGAAAGAAAGAACAAGTCCTAGCATCAAATTTTGATCAAATTGCGATCCTCATCGTCGCAGGCGATGAAAACTTCAACCACCTTGCAAGAATGCTAACGATCGCTTCGAACGCCGACGTTCCCATATCTATAATTTTTACTAAGTGCGACTTAAAGATGCCAAACTATTTAGCGATCCAGTCCCTCCTAGATGTTGCACACAATGTGCTTTCAATTTCACTTCAGAGCTCAGAGGATAAAAACTTAATCATCAAAGAGTTTGAATGCCAACACGAAATTGAAAATGCTAAGAAATCCGACTTTTCTGACTGGGAAAACAAAAGAACTGTCCTTTTAGGAAAATCAGGTGTGGGAAAATCAAGCCTCATTAACGCTCTTGCGAAAAAAACAGTTTGCAAGCAAGGCGAGGTGCGAGAATTTGACAACAAGGGACGACACACAACAGTTGCAAGGCAGGCTATTAAAACTCAAAAATATGGCGAAATTGTCGACATGCCAGGAGTCCGATCTCTTGGTCTGATCAATTGCGAGCAAGGTTTAAAACGAGTCTATTCTCAGATTTATGAAATGTCTCAGAACTGCAAGTTCAGAGACTGCACACACAGAAGTGAACCTGGGTGTGCAGTTAAAGGAAATGTTGATCAAGAGTTGCTTGAGTCGTTTATTGAACTGAATGAAGAAAACGAAGCTAACTCAACAACATTTCGTCATTAGCCAGCTCATTTCCAGTTTTAGCATGGAAAAGACTGACAAGGTCATCAACACTCATCTGGTTTCTCTTCTCGCCTGACACATCAGCAATGAACCTGCCTTCATGCAATACAAGGGTTCGCGAGCCATAGCGAAGTGCGTCTTCCATGTTGTGAGTGATCATTATGGTTGTTGTGTTGTTTATCTCAACTGCCTCTTTGGTCATGTTCAAAACATTTTTTGACGCTTGTGGGTCAAGTGCAGCAGTGTGTTCGTCAAGCAACAAAAGCTTCGGGTTTCCAATCACTGCCATAAGAAGACACACGGTTTGACGTTGACCGCCAGACAGACTTCCAACCTTTACGTCGAGGCGATCCTCCAAGCCTATGTCAAACTTTGAAAGAGTCTCTGCGATCATATCGCGTTTCTTTTTCGTTGAAGCAAACGAAAATGGGTTTCTGTGGGTTGATCTTCCAAGTGCCAAAGAGATGTTTTCTGCTATCGTCAAATTTGGAGCAGTCCCTTTTAGCGGATCTTGAAAAACGCGTGAGAGTTCACGCGAGCGCTTGAAGTCCCTTTTAAACGTCACGTCTGCTCCATCGATTTCAATTTTTCCAGCATCTGGAAAGACTGAACCTGCGATGCAATTAAAAAGAGTGGACTTCCCTGCCCCATTTGAGCCAACTATGCAGACAAAATCGCCCTCCTCCATCTTCAAATCAACTCCTTGAAGGGCTTTGTGTTCAACAGCGCCACCCTTATTGAAAGTTTTTTGAACCTGTTCAATGTTAAGCATTGTTTTAGTCATTTCTTTTAAGCCTCCTTTCCTTTTGATTCAGAAAGGTTTTTTGATTTCCCCAGATCTGCGTAGGCATTTCTCCTCGTCCTTGACTCCTTGAAAAATTCCCTGATTGCAGGCAGAGCCATGAAAAGACCAACAATAATCGCACTAATGAGCTTGAGGGAGTTCGCTTCCAAGTTAACTCCGAGTGCAATTTGAATGATTATTCGGTACACAACAGACCCAAGAACTGAGCAGATTAGACCAGCTGTCACTGATCGCTTTCCACCAAAAACTTCACCGATGATAACAGAAGCCAAACCGATCATCACCATACCAACGCCACTAGTCATGTCTGCAAAGCCTTGACATTGAGCAATGATTGACCCTGACAAACCGACAAGAGCATTTCCTAGTGCAAGACCAACGATTTTGACAGCGTCAACATTGATGGAGCTCGCTGCACTCATTTGCTCATTGTCTCCAACTGCCCTCATAGCAAGCCCGCTTTCAGTTTTGAAATAGGCGATGAGCACTGCCACAATAACAACAACAATTAAGAGCGTAAACACAAACTTTGAGATGTCAGTCTCAGGAATCGCATTTGCGGCAGTGACAGTCGAAGGCGATTCGGTGCCCGGAGAAGCTGGAAAAAGAAACCTCTGGACGCCATCAAATGCTTTTTTGATTCCCAGCATTGTGACGTTTGGGGCCCCCAAAACATAGATGTTGATCGAATAGAGACCAGTTGAAGTTATTAATCCCGCAATGAGAGGATTAATTCTTGCTTTCGTCGCCAAAATTCCAGTGACACAACCTGCAAGCGCCCCAGCAGCTGCACCTGCTAAGAGACTAATTTCCCCAAAACCGTTCACTGTCAGAATTGTTGAAACTGCCATCCCTAAACAAAATGAACCATCGACAGTTAAGTCTGCCATGTCCAAAATCCTAAAAGTAATGTAGATGCCAACCGCCAACAACGCATATTGTAAGCCTAAGGATGTGGCACCGAATAAAACTACTGCATCCATTTTTTTATAATCTCCTATTTAGACAAAAAAGGTTTCCTTGCCTTGTTGTTAGACAAGAAAACCTTTAATAAAACACTATTATAATTTAGCAATTTAAGGTCAAAACCTTACTTAGTCGCAGATGATATGATCCTGAAATTTTTGTCAGTCGGGATTTTAATTCCGAGCGCATCTGCTGTTTCTTGATTAACAGACTTGTCAATTGATGGCAACACGTTAACAGGCACTTCTGAAACAGTCTTACCACCGAGCAACTCAATAGCCAAGTTTGCACTCTCAGCCCCAAGATTGTCATTTGTGCATGAAACGCTCTCCAATGCGCCACACTCAGTCATAACTGGATCAGTTCCAAGCACTGGAATGCCAGCTTTTGTCGCAACTTCTGATAGTTGAGACATTGCAACTTGAACAATCGAGTCAGCAGGAACATAGATCGATCCACACTCAGAGGCAAGAGTTTGTCCCGCTTGCTGAACTTCTGAAGAGTTTGTTACAGTTTTAACTTCGCTCTCGACCCCACGCTCTTTCAAATAGGCGACCGCTTCGTCTGCTGTCACTTGAGCATTTTTGTCGCTTGAACAATAAATTATTCCAACTTTTTTGTTCAAAATGTCACTTTTGAGCTCTTCAGCTGCAGTAAAAATTGCTTTGACATCAGCAAAGTTAGTTGTCCCAGTCATTCCCTTATCTGGTTTTTCGAGACTTGATGTTATTCCAGCATTCACTGGGTCTGTAACACTCATAAACACCATAGGTTTAGAAATTCCTGCATTAGCACAAGCTTGTGCAGGTGGGGTTGCAATCGGAACGATGACATCATAGTTGCTTGCCTTTAACTGATTTGCGATCTGGTTCAACGTTGAAGAATCACCTTGCGCATTTTTAACATCATATTTAACATTTGTGTAGCCAGCTTCTGTCATTTGACGCTTGAAACCATCCATCATAGTGACAAATGCATCATTTTCAACGATCTCAACAAAGCACACTTTCACTTCTTTGTCTTTTGAAGGCTCAGTTGACTGAGGAGAGGAGCCTGACCCATTTGTGTTCCCAGAACATCCCCACATTGAAATCGCAAGCACAAAGCAAGTTAGGGCAGCAAGCCCAACGCGAATCAATTTGCGAGATTTGGAAACAAAACAGTTCATAATAGCTCCTTTCAAATTAAATTAGTTGAACTGGATGTTTATTTTAACATCAAAACTGCTTTATTTATGTAAAATGTCAATTAAGCTCTTATGTGTCTCACCATTCTAAAAGAGTTGAAATTTATGTTGTTCCTAAGATAAATTTTTAACGTAATTGTTAAGGAAAACACAATACTTTGAAATGTAGTCCTTAAAAATTGAGTTTTCTTCTTTAGGCATGTTCCATTGTGGAGAACAATCAACCTCTGACATTCCGTAAAACCCAATGTCATCATAATCATCGAAAGAGCTACAGTTTTCATTTTGAACACAATCATTTTCAAAATGGTGCAGGCAATTATAACAAGTGTCCATGTCATCGAACACTCTGCCTTTACAAACGGGACAACTCTTCATCGCTCAACATCCCACCTTCCTTTAACATATCAACATCGATTGAAACTAACTCATTTTCAACGAACCAAGGCTCTTCGCTTGCAAACCGCTCAAAAACTCCAAAAGCATCTGAATTCTTCAAGATTCTGTTTGGTCCAACGTTTTTATGAACTTCAAGAATAAAACATTCAAGGCTGACAAAAGCAACGTCCAGCCTGTTTCGCATTCCAAAAGTGTGAATGCTCCTGCAATCTCTGAAATAATAGGTGTAGTCATCAGGTTTAACAAACTCTAACCCGCGCAACCTTTCAATATAGCTATCAAATAGCTTTACGTCGAAAACACCTTCTTGTCCTAAAACTCGAATGTTTTCTTTCTGTTTCACTTTATCTGTTTTAGCTTTTATTTCTTTTTTTTCTTTTTTCTTCATTTCCAACTCCTCTCATTGTTGTTAGACATAATCACGTTTTCAATTTTGTCGATTGAACTGTTAACTAATTCTTTTGAAGCTTGAGCCGCAAGATCACCAATGTCTATCGTCAACCCAACTTTTCCGATGAAAGGCACGTCAACACTTGCAACATCGACGGTTGAACTTGAAAACATTTCATCGAGTTTAGTGTTGCTTAAAGAAGACAAGCAATCTGCAAAATCTGTTGACGGCGCAGCAGCTTTTCTTGCAGTGCTTTGCGCTGACTTAAACACCTTAGCAAATGAATCCGATTCATTTTCGACAACCTTTTCAGTGTTAACGATTACTGGCTTTTTCCCACTCCAATCAGCAGGCCTCAAACCTGCTGCATCCAATGTCTTTTCCAAAAGATCATTTGCATAAGTTCCAACAGCGTTTCTCGACTTGTTACCTCCTGCGTTTTCAGAGATTGTTCCAGAACCCACTCCTTGTCCTTGACCGAAATTATCAAGAATTGAGTTCCAAATTGACGCACCTGCCCCACCGCCTTGACACTTCAGTCTCTTTGCCACCAAAGCAAGTCCACTTTCATTTGGATCAACTTCGAGCTTAGCGCCTGACACAGCAAATGTGTCGCCAACGTCTCTAGTGCTCGAAACAAATGCATTTGAAATCGTGTTCGAGTTTTGACTATGAGTTGTCATTGACATAAAAATGGCTCCATCTCTGCCTGGAGGTTCAACATTGATCCGCGCTCTTTTTGCAGCAGACAGAAAATCTCCAAGTTTACCATTAGCGTCATTTACGTTATCTCGCATCTTTTCAGACTCCTCGTCATATTTTCTCTTTGCTTCATCGTATTCCCCCTTTAGCTTTCGGATTTCTTGAAAATAATGCTCAAACCCGCTTAAAGTGTTCGTTGTTGCAGAACCTATGTTTCCAGTGTTTGAAGTCGAAAACTCACACTCCTCACATTGTTCAAAAGAACCCTCATCCCAATCGGCACAAGACCCCAAGCGTTGATAACCAGAAGCACACTTAAGAGCAGCATTAGAATGCATCATCAATTTTCCATCGTCTTCAGTAATCGGATAAATCGATTCATAATACCTTTCAGATTCCCTAAATCCTTGAGCGTTATGATATATTTCAGGCCAATCATAGAGGGAATTCGGATCAAAATTTTCGTTTTTCTTTTCCTGCATTTTTTGAGAAACCCAAGCATAATAATCCTTCCTCAAAAAAGAACGCGACTGTTCCCTGACAGACGTTTGAGAATAGGGGTTCTCTGCTGACTGCCTAGCATTAAAATAGGCACAAGAGCGAAGAAAAGCCACGTTAAAATCCCAAGCATCTGCCGAAGAATAAAACGGATTTGACCCTGCTGGCATATTTGCCAAGGAACCAGCTCTTTCATAGAGGCAATAACCTGGATTATCACCACAATCGAGTTGATAGGCTCTTGAATTTTTGTCATCCATATCATCACTTAAACGTTTTAGTTCCTCTCCCCTCTTTTGGACCTCATCCATTGAACCTTCCACGTCTCCCTGCTTAGAATCGAGCTCATCACTGTTGATGTTAATTTTTGTTCCTTGAAGAGGCACCAGCACTGCAACTCCTTTTGCATTATCACCTTCAAGCTGGTTTGAATTTGTCAGAGAAGATGACCTTGCAGCTGCCAAAAAAGGCAATGCAGTTTGATAGGCGTTTAATCCCTTTTTTGCATTAACTGAAAACTTTGTTCGGGCACTTCCCACCTTGTTGGCTTGCGCTATCATCTCTGCACTACCAGCTGGGTTTGCAGTGCACGCCATGACAACTGCTGCTCCCCACATAACATATTGCGTTGCATTCATTGCTAATATGGCTGTATCTGCGGCATTTGCTACAGTGTAGAACTTAGCTACCTCAGCTTCAGCTCCAAGCACAGAAGCATCAGCAGTTTCTTGTGCAGATGCCGATGTCGAGGTAATTTGATAGAGACGAATCCCCGAAAACATCAAAACAAGTGACAACATCACTGACACAGCGACTCCAAAAGAAGCGCTTGCCTTAATCGATTTTAATTTTTTAATCAAAACACATCACCTGCCCTGTGAGGATCAACCGAATATTTATTTTTATGAGAAAGCTCAAACATATGCACCCCAAAGACTTCACTTTTTAATCCCATCCCAAAAAGAGTGGGCGACCATTTCAGCTCACACTCAAACTCAACTTCTGCACCCCTTTCTTGTGCGACCAAAACGTTAATCTCCTCATTTTCCGCAACAAATTCGCTCTCTAGAGTTTCTTGAGTGCGCGAAAGTGCTGCACTTGTGCTCTCATCAATTGAGGGCGTTGCTGTTTCGGTTCGAAGCGAATTTCTTGATATGCGATCAAACCGAGCACATTCGCCTGCAAAAGAGAGAGCATTCACCATGACAACTGCAACAACGATCATTACAGGGAAAACAACAGCAAGTTCAACGGTCATCTGACCTTTTTTGTCCCTAAACTTCGTTTTCATCTATTCACTCACCCATGAAGGTTGCGATGTTTGTGTTGAAGTTGCAGTCAGTTGCAGACATCCATCCTGCGTCGTTGCCCCTAAGCTTTTCAGAGTCAAGTCAATGAGTGGCAATGGTTTTAGCTTATTCTTTATCGTCACAGTTGCGCTTGGCTGATTTACGCCTTCGATGTCAATTTCATAGGAACAATTCCCCGAATGAACATGAAACGAATCTGCTTGAGGAATAGCAGAGAGCCTTCTTCTTATGAAGTCGTCAACTCCACTTGTTCCAGAAGACCCTGATTCGCTGACAAGCCTACATGCTTGCGCACTTGCTGATTTCATTATTATCAAGTCATAACAAACAATTGCTGGCTGAATCAAAAGCAACATCAAGACCATAAAAACTGGAATCAAAAAGGCAGCTTCAACAGTGCTCTGCCCCGAACATCCCCTTATGACTCGAAACTTGTTAAAAACAAAAAGCATCAATTGCTCCAGACACCGAAGATGATATGTTGTTAGTTGCTGCAGCGATTGCATGGTTTAAAAATGTTGAGTCAGTGAGTTTTCCCAAAACAGCACCAATCCCAACAACAATCAGGATTAAAACGACTGCAACAATAGCAAACTCAACGCTCGACTGCCCACTTTTCTGGCGCAGCTTAAAAGCACACTTAAAACACTCCAGCTTTGAAACTCGTTTTAAAGCGACTGCATCCCACTGGAAATTGCGTCCCAAAGCTCTTGAAGTTTCGGCTTGAAAACGACTATAGCAAGAATCGCAATAACAACGAGAACACCAACGAGAATTGCATATTCTGTCGTGCCCTGACCACTTTTGCAAATCAGCTTTGTTTGCAAGCTGGTCATCAAATTTAATTGCCTCTCCTTTAGTTTCTTGAAAGCTTTTAAAAACATCTCCACACATCCTTTCATCCTTTAATTGAATAAACATCTAAATCACACACCTCCCCCAACAAGCTCCAACATCACTGGCCCCATGATTAAAAGAAGCATTGCAGGCAAAATGAGAGTTCCAGTTGGAATCATCATTTTGATTGGTGCCTTTCTAACAGTCTCCTCTCGCCTTGATTGATAGATGGCACGCGCCTCCTTTGAAGACGCGAGAAGAGAAGTTGCAACGGAAGTTCCCAGTCGCAAGTTTCTTATCAAAGCTTCGACGGTTCTTGAAAAAATCATCGAATCGTAAGTTTTTGTTATGTCCCTCAAAGCACTATCTCGAGATTTTATGCCAGACATCCAGAGTTTCTGTGCATTAGAAAATTCCTTTGACAAAGAAGTTTCAAAATTATCTGAATAGATCTCTAACGCACGATCGAAAGAAAGACCGCTTCTCATTGAAATGCTTAATATCTCAAGCATTTCTGGCAAGTGCTTTTCAAGCTCTTCAGCGCGTTTCTGAGTGCGTTTTTTTAAGAGCATCGAGGGATATTGAAATCCAAAAACAACTCCTAAAATGAGCCCAGCGATTGCAAGTTCACCAGAAATTAAGCACCCAACAAGAGAAAAAATTGCACCTGCAAAAATAGCAAATTGAATTCTTGATAAAGCAAGACCATATCCGTTTACTGAATGTGAAAGACCTGCCAGATTCAATTCCTTTTCTTTTGGAAACAGTCGCTCAATTTTCTTGATTGCACCATCCAACCCACCAGACGCCTTTTTGTTCCAGCTGGATTTTTTTAGCACTTCAATAGCTTTTGCTTCAATTCCTTTTTTTTCATTACAACTTTGAGTTTCTTGAACCAAGCTAGCAAGAGTTTTTATGTTTTTTTGGGATAAAGAAATTCCAAGTTTTCTCATCGAGAAAAAAGCACATATAAAAGTGCAAAGCAAAATAATTGTTGCAAAGGTTGATTGTGTTAACGTAAAGCTCCCCATCATCTTTTATCCCTCACATTTAGAAAGAGTTTTTCTCACCATCAAAACACCAGTAGCCTGCATTGCGAAAGCTATGCAAAAAATTGCTATGCCAATTAGGCTAGAGAAAAAAGGCGTCAAAAAACCAGGACTCATAAACGAAAACAAAGCAAGCAAAACAAATGGCATTAAAGTGACGATCGTCGCTGACATCTTTGCCTGCGTCGTTTGAACGCGCAAAGTTCTTGCAAGCTCGAGTTCACTTAAAACAGATTGTCTTGCACATTCCAAAACTTCAGATATGGGACCGCCAGCAACATGCTGAACTCTGAAAGCAACAGATATGAATTTTAGTTCTGGCACAGCTTTAACAGAGTCAAAAACGAGAAGTGCCTCGTCGACGGAAGATCCAAGTTTCATGCGTTTGTGAGCTAACTCAAAAGTTCTGCCAAGAGGACCTGCACATTCTTTTTCCGCCTGTTCGAAAGTTTGCATCAACGAAAATCCTGAGGCAGTGCAATTTGCCATGCATTGAATCGCATCTGGGACTTGTTCTCTCATATCATTTGTTGCCTTTGTCAAATGCGATCCAGAAAAAGTTAGAATTCCAACAAACGTGCAAAGCCCTGCAGAGATTCCAAAGACTGGCGATCCTGAAACGATGAGACCCAAAATGCAAGCCACAATTGAAACAAGAAAGAGAAATGAAGTTACTTGTGGCAAAGTCGCTTTCTTGCCTCGCAGTGTTAATAACACGCATAAGTTCTCAGCACCTTTTTTAACAAACGAGAAGCGCAAAAGAGTGCTAGCAGGTCTAAAAAACAATCTCTCAGAAACGACACATAATTGCTCCAACTTTGACTTCTTGACATCTTGGCTTACAACAATTGCAATTTTCTTTTTTGTCATCAATTCGAAAACGGAATTTAAAACGAATTTAAAACAAATCAAAGTTAATGCAAAGACGATTAGGGCGATTATTAGTTCTATATTCACTTTTCCTCACTCACTTCTTCTTCGCTCCAAATTCCCACCTCATCAAAAGCTGGTCTTAAATAGACTTGTTCAATCTTCATTTTTCTTAAGTCCCTATCAAAATCAACGTGAGCAATTTCGGACAAGAACCTATTGCCGTGCCCATCCCTTTTAACTTGAACGATATAATCAAAAGCGCTACCCAACTGCGACATTATCGAATCCACAGGCAGATCGACTGCATATCTAACAAGCGCCGTCATTCTCTCAATGACATCTGATGTTGAGTTTGCATGGAGTGTTGTCAGCGAACCATCGTGCCCAGTGTTCATTGCTTGTAGCATGTCGAGTGCTTCTCCACCCCTGCACTCTCCAACAATTATTCTGTCAGGACGCATACGAAGCGCGTTCTTAACCAAATCGCGAATTGAAACTTCTCCAGTCCCTTCGGAGTTCTGTGGTCTTGCTTCAAGTCTCACAACGTGCACACCTTTGTCAAATTTGAGCTCCAGTGAGTCTTCGATTGTTATAACTCGCTCAGTTGGAGGAATCTCGCAGCTCATAGCATTCAACATCGTCGTTTTTCCTGACCCAGTTCCGCCAGATACAACAATGTTCTTTCGTTGCGTGACTGCACTTTTCAAAAAATCCAAAACTTCAATCTCTAACGATCCTTTGTCCAACATTTCGTCAAGTGGCATAACATTTCTTGTGAATGCTCTAATTGTCACAACAGGTCCATCTGGAGACAGGGGTGGTATTATTGCGTTTACGCGATGACCCTGTGGAAGCCTCGCGTTGACCATCGGAGAGGACTCATCAATTCTTCTGCCTAGCGGTGAGAGGATTTTGTCAATCAACACTCTCACTTGCTCATCATTTGCAAACTTCAAATCAGTCTTTTCAATGACGCCTTTCCGTTCCGCGTATATGCTCGATGAGCCATTAATCATAATTTCTGTTATCTCTTCATCTTCGATAAGAGACTCTATTGGACCCATCCCAAACACAACATCTATCAATGACTGTGAGAGCTCATCTTTTTGTTCTTGGGTGAGACTTTGGGCTGGCAAATTAATAAAAACTTGCTTGCAAGCAGCCAAAAGTTCAGACTTTGCACGTGACGGATCTTTGACGAGCAAATCTGCGAGATCGTCAAGAGACACAAACTTCTGGACTTCATCTCGCAGCACCTGCACGTTATTAACGCTTTGTGAATCTGATTTGCAAGGTGTCTCGAAGTTTTCCTTATTATCAAACTCTCCTTCCACCTCAACGGCTCTGACCATTTCTAGTAAGCTCATCTTCTTGCTCTCTTCCTGCGACGCCCATCTTCTTTTTGTTTATCAAAGCTGAGCGGGCATACGTCTTTTAGCATTTCAAAAAGGGAGGTCGCAAGAGAATTTCTCTGTTTGACGAGATCAATTGCACTCCCGAGACACATCTTCTCTTCAACGTCGATTCCGCCTTCTGACAGTTCAAAGACTTCACATCCACCAAATGCTGGCGCAACATCTGAGCTTGATAAAGTGCTCTTTTTGCAACATCTGTTCAAGGCGAACCTAAAAGGTTGACTTGATATGTTTAATCTTGAAGCAAGATCTAATGCATGTTTGCATCCACGCACAGAACTGACTCTTTGATCAATCAAAAACAAAGACATTGAAGACATCTTCAACAGATCAGCGTGAATGTCGCTCCAGCAAGAGCCTGTGTTAATTACAATTATTTCTGCAAATCTGGAAGACTGCGCAACAATGTCAGTCA
Source organism: Oribacterium sp. (assembly GCA_963592435.1). Classification (GTDB taxonomy): domain Bacteria; phylum Actinomycetota; class Coriobacteriia; order Coriobacteriales; family Eggerthellaceae; genus Phoenicibacter. The sequence goes on from CAVAWT010000002.1 coordinate 84,084, forward strand.
TCCTGTTTGCCACAACCTCACACAACTCAAGCCTTGATGGAGAAGATAAAATGACTGGGAATTCACTGTCAAAATCTGATGTAGTAGATAAGTTCGATATGTCTTTAGCAACTTCTTCTGAAGCCAGAACAGGAGCACCTTTAAAGGCATTTTTTAAATCACCAAACTGCAAATCAAAGTCAAGGAGCATTGTTTTGTAGCCGAGAGACTTGAACAATTGCGCTGACAAAGCTGCCACAGTTGACTTTCCTGCTCCTCCAGATCCAGAAAAGACACTCATAACCCAACAGCCGGACTCAATTTTGGGAATAAATGAGTTCTTATCAATGTCGGGAGGATCAAGATAGCTTTCATCATCCATGTAAGGAGACAAGAGATAGGGCTCATCAACTTCCATGTCATGCTCGTAATCAAAATCGCGAGGTTGTGGCTTTTCTTCATAGTCGTCACGAGGCATTTCTTTCTCAATCAGTGATCTTAAAGTTGAAAAATCGACAACATCATTTAATCCGCACGCTTCTGTCCGAGAACGCAACGATCCACTCAGTTTATTGACGACAAGATAAACTGGCATATCAGAATTGTCATGTTTGATCGCAGCAGCTAAATTGATGGCATCAAGGTCATCGCTAGAAACAATCAAAACGTTTGACAGATCATTTAAATTTTTTGCAATGCTCCGAGCTTTTGCCCCACATGACTCCAGGATCACATCATTATTCCTGATAAAGTTACAATCAAGTCCGATGCGATCTAACCGTCCCTGAAGCTCTGAATCCAAGCAGATTAACGCTCTATTTCTCATTTACTTCACCTCCACTCAATGTGTCAGTTCCAAAACTCGATTGGGTGCTAGATGTAGACTTCGTTGAACTTTTTGACGATGATTCAGAAGATGAAGTTTTCTGTGAACCCGTTTGTGAAGCGTACTCCTCACCTCCTTCTCCTGATGGCAAAACAACATAGAGCTTTAGTTTCTGAGCTGCACTGACAACTTCCTGAGCACTGTCTTTTTCAACAGCGACAGTGACCCACTTCGTTTCAGAATCAACCGATTTATCGGAATTAGATGTTTCTAAAATTTGAACATTTGAACAAATTTTTGATGTCGTTGAAGAACCCGTTGCATAAATGTCAACTTTCTGATTAACCTTCAAAGTTCCGCCAACTGATGAAGTGTCATCAAGCGGAATCGAGACGGCGACCATTCCACTTGGAACGCTGATCGAAGAATCCTGAGATTGAAAGCGAGCTGAGCAGACAACCTCACCTTTTAAAATGCTTGAACCCAGTTGCTTGCCAACACAATCCTTCTTTGAGGTTGCAACATTTTCTGGCAAAAGTGAACTTACCCACTGTTTGACCTCAACGTCAGTGTCTTTTAAAGTCTCGCCTGCTGCAATGTCACGCTTAGCAACACAAACTTCAGTTTGAGACCCTCCGAACTTCTCAGCCAACTGTTTTTGTTGAGCAGCAGATTCGCTTTTAACACTTGTCAAAAAACAAATTGCGCAAAGTGCAGCTAACAAACCGCTCAAAATCGCGACTTTCATGTTCCGATCAAGTCTTGAAAAGACATTTAATTTTAACTTCACGTTTCCTCCTAATTTAAATTTGACAAAATAACAAATAATCAAAAACGCTTAAATTCAGTATCGAATGAAGATTCCATAAAAACAGGAATGAAAAGCTTTTCATTTGATTTAAATTTCGTGAAAACAATAATGAAACAACAAGTGTGTGAATAGTGAAGAAAAAATTGAAAATGTGACAAGTGAAAAAATGAAGATAAATGAATGCCTACCTCGGATAAATATGCAAAATTTGACAGTCTAAAAGTGAAGAAAAAATTGAAAATTGACCAAAATTCCAAAACATTTACAAATCGAAAAATTAAAAGCAAAAGAACGTGAGTTGACTCCCAACCTAATTTAGACCGAACATTTGAACAGACAAAATCAAAGAAATACATTATTTAAAAAATTTTTCTTAAACTTAAATTGCGTATAAGAACTTTTATGTTTTAACGCGAGTTAAACATACAATTAAGGTGTTATAAAATTTATAAAATAAAGAGCAATTACAAAGGTTAATGAAACGATATGCAGATTTTGTTAGTTGAAGACAACAAGCGACTCTCCGATGCAATGGCAGAGATAATGCGAGGTCAGAGCTATGTTGTCGACTGTGTTTTTGATGGAGAAGACGGAATCTTTTATGCAAAGCAACATGATTATGACATAATTGTGCTCGATGTCATGCTCCCAAAAAAAGATGGCTTCGAAGTCTTAAATGAGCTTCGATGTTCAAATGTAACAACACCTGTTCTTATGTTAACAGCAAGGGACGCTGTTGCTGACAAGGTGAAAGGCCTCGATGCAGGGGCAGATGATTATATGACAAAGCCTTTCGTTCCTGCAGAATTGCTCGCAAGAATTAGAAGTCTCACGCGAAGAAACATGGGCACTGTCGGCAACTCTCTCACTTTCGGAGATTTGGACCTTGACGAAGAAACGTGTGAGCTGAAATGCAAAGACAGATGCGTGCAGTTGGGCAATAAAGAGCTCGGTGTCATGCGCGAGCTTCTTCTCAACAGCTCTAGTGTCACTTCCAAAGAAAACCTGATAGAAAACGTTTGGGGTTACGACTCCGATATTGAAGAAAACAACGTTGAGGCCTACGTTTCGTTTTTGAGAAAAAAACTGAAATTTTTGGAGTCAAATGTCAAGATAACAACGCTCAGAATGCTTGGTTACAAACTAGAAATTAATGAGGACTAAATTGGATCAACAGTTACTAAAAAAATTAAAGCGTAAATTTGTTTTTACTAACATGGTCCTTGTTTTTTTGGTGCTTGCAAGCGTTTTTGTAATAGTGTCCGCTATCAACTTCACACAATGTGAAAATCAAGTTTATATGGCACTGGAGCGCCAAGCAACACAAAACCAGCAACCACAAGACATTGGGAGAGACGCAAACATTGCTCTCGATTCAAACCGTCCTCCGAACAACGAGCTTGTTCAAACTCCGCAAGAGCCTCGAGAAATGAAAAATGATGAGATCGTTGCGGCATCGACTTTTGAAGTTGACTCAACTGGAAACGTCACTGCAACGATTGGAGACCTTCTTAATTTAGATGAAAACGTTAGATCCAGCGCAATCAGTGAATCATGTCAAAAACTTGCCAACCAATCACAAACTAAAGGATTTTTAGACAACTATAAGCTCTATTTCTTTGCAAAAAATTTGAATGGAAAAACAATCGTTTCGTTTGCTTCACAAAATTATGTCTACACTTCAATGGCTTCACTCGGCTTAAACCTCGGGGCTTCATGCGCCGTAGCGTTAGTCGTGTTTTTCATAATAAGCTTCTTCCTTGCTAAATGGGCGCTTCGCCCAGTAGAGAAGGCATGGGAGCAACAAAGTCGATTCATAGCTGACGCAAGCCATGAGTTAAAAACACCTCTAACAGTCATCCTTGCCAACGTGTCAATCCTAAAAAAAGAATTAAAAGACTATCCCACAGCCGTAAAGTGGATATCCAGCACAGAATCAGAAGCAAAAGACATGGAAGTTCTTGTCGAAGACATGCTTGAGCTTGCCAAAGCAGAAGCCCAAGAAAAAAGCAACAACTTTAAAAAAATTGACTTTTCAAAAATTGTTGAGTCTTGCGCACTTCATTTTGAGTCTGTCGCATTTGAAAACGGAAGCGAGATTGAAGAGAAAATCGAGCCGAATGCGCTTGTTAATGGGGATGAAAACCAGCTAAAGCGCCTCGTGTCAACATTGATCGAAAATGCTTGTAAATATTCAAACAACACTAAAGACATAGAAATTAAATTGAAGAACTCAATCAACAATTGCGAGTTGAGCGTTTCAAACCCAAGCGAAGATGTTACAGAAGAGCAACTTGCTCACATGTTCGACAGGTTTTATAGGGCAGATAAGGCACGAAGCGGTCAAACTATGAGTTATGGGCTTGGGCTTTCAATCGCAAAAGAGATTGTTAACTCTCACAACGGCGAAATTGATGTCAAGAGCGAAGACGGCTTCACAACTTTCACTGTCAAGCTTCCCAAAATTTAAAAGTAAGTTTTCTACGCTATTAAATTGCCTCTTTTTAAAGCGTCAAAATTAAAAGAACTCGCTTAAGCACTTCTCAATTCTTGCCAAGACATCTTCTCTTTTCATCAAGACGATTGACTCAAAAAGTGGAGGCGAGACCATGTTTCCAGCCACCGCAACACGAATCGGCTGAAAAATCAATTTTGGTTTTAATCCAGCCTCTTCTCCTTTTGCTCTTACCTTGCTCTGCAAAGAGTCGAAATCCCACTCATTGGCATCATCGCTCAAAACATCGAGAGCAATTTTGAGAGCAACATCAGCTTGCGCTCCTTCTTTTAGAAGAACTTTTTTAACAGATTTTTCATCGAAAACAACGTCATCATCCCAGAAGAAATACTCCAGCTTTTCTGGCAACTCGTTGAACCGAGACATTCTTTCTATGACAAGAGGACAAAGCTGTTTCGCGAAGTCCTCATCAACTTTAACGTGCGAATCAACTGCGCCTTTTGTCTTTAAAATCCAAGGCAGAGCAACTTTTGTCCAGTCTTCAACACTCATCTCACGAATGTAGGCACCGTTCATCCAATCGAGCTTCGTTTCGTCAAAAATGCAATCTTTTTTATTTATGCGAGAAAGCGAAAATTCCTTTTTCAAAACGTCGCGAGGAATAATCGTCGTTTCACCATCGAGCGACCAGCCCAAAAGCGCAAGGAAGTTGACCATGACATCTGATAGATAGCCAGCGTCTCTGTATTCCTCAACGTTTGTTGCGCCGTGTCTTTTTGACAGCTTTTTACCATCAGATCCTAAAATCATTGGCAAGTGTGCAAAAGTTGGAACTTCAAAACCGAGTGCCTCATAAATAAGAATTTGGCGAGGAGTGTTTGAAAGATGATCGTCACCACGAACAACATGAGTTATCTTCATATTGGCATCATCACAAACAACCGCGAAGTTATAAGTCGGCATCCCGTCGGTCCTAACTAAAATGAGGTCATCCATCACATCACATGGAAATTCCATGCTTCCATAAACTTCATCATCAAAATGGATCGGACCATGGTCTTTTGGAACTTTCAATCTCCAAACGTGAGGCTCCCCCGCCTCAATTCTTGCCTTTGCTTCATCTTTTGAAAGTTTTCTGCAAGTGCCATCATATCCAGAATAGCCACCCTGCTCCTTCTCAGCTATTTTTCGCTTTTCGTCGAGCTCTTCTTTAGTGCAAAAACAAGGGTAGGCATTACCGTCATCAATTAATTTCTTTAAAGCAACTTTATATGTCTCCATTCTTTCAGTCTGAAAATAGGGACCAAACTCTCCCCCGACTGTTGGACCTTCATCCCAATCAAGACCAAGCCAAGACAGAGCACGAAGGATGATTTGCGTGTTTTCCTCAGTTGAGCGCTCTCGGTCTGTGTCTTCAATCCGAAGGATGAACTTTCCACCCTGAGATCTTGCATAAGCCCAGTTATAAATTGCAGTCCTTGCACCCCCGATGTGCAACATTCCAGTTGGGGACGGCGCAAAGCGAACTCTGACTTCGTTGTTAATCATTTTTATTGACTCCAAGCTGTTTTTATTTAAGTTTATTAAAAAAGATAAGAAAAGATTATAACAAACCACTCAAAAAGTCGAGAACACTTGCACACTTTCCTTCTCCATTATCAATGTTATGAAAAGGGACTTTCAAGCGTTTTTGCTTCTTTGAATAAAGCGCTGATAAGTCGCGGAGGTTTGTTATTGTTTCAAAATCAAGTGTGACAGGCTCAATTGAGGCATAACCCGAAGCAAGCGAAACAGAAGTTATCCCTTTTTCGTGACAAAATGCTCGAAGGGTCGCCCTTGAAAAATAATTGATTGCTTCATCAGGCATGTCAAGGTGTTTTTTTGCAACTTCCCCATGAACTTGCAATACCTCTTCAACGCTAAAAGACGACGCGACTTGGCGATAGATCATGACTCGTTCTTCAACGTCTTCAACATATTCATCACTGAGTAGTGCTGATTCAGAAATGTTAATTTGAATGTCGCTCAAGACATGAATGGTGTCGGTGTCTGACACTTTTTTGCCTTCTCGCTCGTTAACAATCGCCTCGTTTAGCATAGCAGCAAACAAATCAAAACCAACAGCGCTCATGTTCCCTGACTGTTCCGCCCCAAACATCTCTCCTGCTCCACGAATTTCAAGGTCCCGCATTGCGATGCGAAGACCACTGCCAAGTTCTTGGTGCTCATCAATCGCCTCAAGTCTGCTTTTTGCCTCATCAGTTAAAGGTTGGTCGTCTGGAAACATGAAATAGGCATATGCCTGAACGTCACTTCTTCCAACTCTGCCCTTTATTTGATACATCTGCGACAAACCAAGGCGCTGCGAGTCCTCAATGATGAGAGTGTTTGTTTTTGGATTGTCAATCCCACTTTCGATTATTGTTGTTGCAATCAAAACATCAACTTCACCCGCTGCAAAATCCTCCATAACACGTTCAAGCTCATCTTTTGTCATTTTCCCATGTGCAATTGCAATTCTTGCTTCAGGAACAATTTTTTGAACGCGTTCAAAAGTTAAATCGATCGTTTTCACTCTGTTTGAAACGTAATAAACTTGACCACCACGCGAAAATTCCCTTCGGATCGCATCTGACACAACGTCTGGATCCCAAGGCGAAACATGAACCTCAACTGGCAATCTTTTTTCTGGAGGAGTCAAAATCAAAGACATGTCACGAACTCCAGACAAAGACATTTGAAGCGTGCGAGGGATTGGAGTTGCAGAAAGTGTCAAGACATCGATCGTCTCCCTTAAGTTTTTGAGCTGTTCTTTGTGCCCAACACCAAATCTTTGCTCCTCATCAACAATAACCAACCCTAAATCATGAGGATTCACATCACGAGACAAAAGCCTGTGTGTCCCGATCAACACATCAAGTTTTCCCTCGCTAAAATTTGAAAGTGTTGTGCTTTGTTGCTTTTTAGTTCTGAATCGCGAAATAACATCAACCTCGACTCCTAAAGGATCAAGCCTTGAAAAGAAAGTCTCGAAATGTTGCTGTGCCAAAATTGTCGTTGGACAAAGGAGCATGACTTGCTTATTATTTTTAACACACGCATAGGCTGCGCGAATCGCAACTTCTGTTTTTCCAAATCCAACGTCGCCACAAACGAGACGATCCATAACACGCGTCGATTCCATATCTAAAAAAACATCTTCAATTGCAGACTCTTGATCTTTCGTTTCATCAAACTCAAAAGTGTCAGATAGCTTCAACTTCACAGAGTCGCTGATCTCAAAAGGAAAGCCAGACACGTTTGCGCGCCTTGAATAAACATCTACCAAGTCAAACGCCATTTTCTTCGTTGCTTTGCGTGCTTTTCCAACAGCTTTTGACCAATCCTTTGTGTTTAAGCGTGTCAACTTTGGATTATCTCCATGCGCTCCAACATATCTCGTTACGCGGTCTACTTGCTCAACAGGCAAAAACAGCTTATCACCTTCAGCGTAGTGAAGTTCCATATAGTCGCGCCTGACGTGGTCAATCTCTCGAGTGACAATTTTCTCAAACTTCGCAACGCCAAAATTTGCATGAACGACAAAATCACCTGGCGCATAGGGAAAAGTTATTTTTGTTATGTCCACATTTCTTGCACGTCTCAAATTTGACAACAATCCCTTCGTGTCATTTTGAGAAACAATTGCAAACTTAGCTTTCGGAACAACAAAACCAAGCGACAAATCGACTGGTGCAAAATTCGCTACATTTAACTTAATTTCACCTTGAACGTCAGCATCTTCAACCGAAATGCCATTTTCCAGAAGCTCAGTTTTTGTCTCACGCTCACTTGTTGGCTCTGGATCACACAGAAGAACCCTGAATCCAGCGTCTAGCCAATCTTGCACCCTTTCAGACAAACTGACCTCGACACCGGAAACGTTCGTTCTCAAAATTTTCACTTCATCATCAGGATCAACATCACAAGTTTTTAAAATTGCTTCAAAAGTGATCGTTTGATTCTTAGAGAAATTTAAATCATTGGCAGAACACAAAAATTGATCAACGACGTGCGATGTTCCGTCCAGTTCACACTCGACACTTTTTTTGATCTTTGTTGCATCCATAAAAACAGCCGCTGGATCACTAAACAAAACGACAGCTTCCTTAGAAACATATTCAGCAAAAGAACTTTTCGTCTTGCAGAGATGGGCAAACAAAAGATGCTCCTCTTTTAAGTTTATTGCGTCTTCGAGTTCCTCTTTCATAAAGCGAATTTGTGAATTTGTTCTCTCACTCACCGCAAGAGAATGACGTGCTTGATTTAAGTGAGGTTTGTCAAGAGGGAGCTCACAAACAGGAAAAATCTCAACACTTCCAACATCAGACACGGTTTGGCCAGTTGACGGAAAAATCCGCTTTATCGATTCAATTTCATCTCCAAAAAGGTCAATCCTAACAGGAAATGCCATGTGAGCAAGAAATAAGTCTATTACACCACCCTTAAATGAGAATTCGCCTTTTTTCTTGACTTTTTTTACTCGCTCGAAGCCTCTCGACTCCAAATCCCCGAAAAATTTCTCGACATCTTCAATTTCATCGCCTGCATTTAATGTGACAGGACAAATGAATGAATCATTAGCGTTGGGGAGAAGACGCATTGCAGCTGAAGTTGAAGAAATGATGATTTTGTGCGAATTTTTTTTAAGCTCGTTCAAACAATTGAAGCGACATGCAACTTTTTGTGGGTCTGCAACCAATTTTTGAGTGTATTTAAAGTCGTAATCATAAAACTCTAAAACATTGTTTGCTCCCACAAAAGAAGAAGCTTGACGCGCAAATGAATGGGCGGCTTCGACCCCAGGTAAAATGACAACAAGTGGAGAGTCAGTCCTTTCAAAAATAAGAGAAGCAAGCAAAGGACGAGCGGAAGAAGAAATCGCAAGGCAAGCATTTTCCTTTGACTTCACTTTGTCAAAGAAATTTTCTGCGCAATTATTCTTCTCAAAAATTTCATTGATTAAAGAACTTAACATGCTTATTTATTATAATTAATCATTAGTTATGGCACGAAGAAAACATATGCAAAAAGTCATCGACGAGGCGCTGAGCATCCATTCATCAGCCGAAAAACTGGGCCTTGGGGTTGACGTTGTTGAAGTTGAGCGAATTAAAAAAATTTGTGAGAGGACACCGAGCTTTAAAGAGAAAATGTTTTCGCCTTCAGAGATCAGATATTGCGAGAACAAGCCTGAGCCAGAAATTCACTTCGCTGCTCGCTTTGCTACAAAAGAGGCAGTGTTAAAAGCGCTGAAATGCGGATTTTCAAATGGAGTCGGATATCGCGATGTTGAAGTCAAAGTGAAAAACGGTGGCGCACCGATTGCAGTTTTGCATAACCGTGCAGAAGAAATTGCCAAGGAGTTAAACGTTGTCGACGTTCCGCTTTCAATTTCGCACACAAAAACTGAAGCGGTTTGCGTTGCGATTGCAATAACAAAAACGTCACTTGACGCGCGAGAAAAAAGCAAAGTCGCAGTTGACGAGATCACTGCAAAGTTTAAAGACTTGCGCGGAGAACTTGATGCAATTTAGTTGCTATCAAAAGTGGTTTTATATATTATAATTATCAACAGATGAAAAATAACCTTGCTAATTTGTGAGGAGATGATCGATATGACTGAAGATGGCAACGTAAACAGCAAGAAACCCGAAGAACAACTGCCAGATTGGCTTGAACAGTTTAAACAAGAATTAAACGGCGCAAAGTCGCTAAGTGAAACTGCAAAAGAAGAACCGAAGCAACAAACGCGCTATGCAAACGCTGATTTCAAAAGTGCAGAAAGTGTGCTTTTGAATGCAACGGGAGGAGAATCGCTTGTCGCAAGTGACTATCACCCATTTGCCTATCTCAACTTGGCGGGATATGATTCTTGCATAAAAAGGCTGAAATATCTTGGCATCGCAAACAGCGAAAAGTCAAACAAAACTGGAATGATTACTGCACTTAACAAGTTTCACGGGATTGCTTCGCGTCCAGCGTTGAAGCCAATCATTTTTGTCGGAGAAAGCGTTGAGGAAATCGAGCCTCTGCTTCAAGCAACAACCGATGAGCTCGCTTGCGCGACAATCAAGATGTCAGTTCAAGAAACACCAGCGGGGTTGCCTGCCATAATGTCTCAAGCAAACAAAACTGCAGTGACACTTGCCCGTGGCAAAGCGCCTCTCGTTTGGCTGTCAGAAAATGCAGGTCTTCTCATAATTGAAAGTTTGGAGGATTGGACGCCGTTTTTTGAAGGATCTTCTTTTGAATTTGGAGACGGTGAGCGCTCCATATTCTCAATCCACCTCACTCCTGCTGGAAAAGAATTCATCAACTTGATCGAAGTTTGTGTAAAAAATCCAAATGTTCAGGTTCTGTGCACAACAACGTGCACTGACGACATTCCGTCTCATTTTGTCGACATCCTTGGGAATTTTTCTGAGGTGAAAGTTGAAAAACCAAACATGCAAGAAAGGCGTCAACTTTGGACGAAGCTTGCGAACTCACACCCATCACTTCGTGGTCAAAATTTCGAGGAGCTCTCGACGCTCACAGCGCACCTGTCTCGTGCAGACATCGAAAAAGTTGTCCAAGAGGCAATCGCTGAGTCCTACAACACAAGCTTAAGAGAAGGAAAATGCGACAACATCAAAAGAGAAAACCTCTTCGAGAAAATTCTTCTCAAACAAGACAAGACTTCTGAGGAGTTCAAGAAGATAGAGGAAGTTTTAGTCGAGAACTTTGCAGACTCTTTTGAGTTTAATCAAGTGCTAACTCGCTAGGACAAATGTCAGACAGAGGGCACTCATTGCATTTAGGGTGTCTTGCTATGCAAATTTCTCTGCCAAACAACACCCATTGATGATTAATTTTGCCCCACAATTCTTTTGGATAGATTTTTGTCAGCTCTTCTTCAACTTTGTTTGGGTCTTTTAAGTCGCGAGGAACAAGACATAGCAAGTGTGCGATCCTGTTTACATGAGTGTCGACAGCGATCCCGCAAGGCTTCCCAAACCCTTCATTCATGACGATGTTTGCTGTCTTTCTTCCGACACCTGGAAGCTTTTGGAGCTCGCAAAAATCGCAAGGAACTGCTCCATCATAGGTGTTAACAATCGCATCGGCAATTGCGACACAACGCTCAGCCTTCACATGATAAAGTCCGATTCGCGAAATAATCTGTTCAACATCCCTCAAGTTAGCATATGCTAACTCTTCTGGTGTTGGGTATTTCTCCCAGAGAACAGGAGTCACTTTATTGACACTCTTGTCGGTCGTTTGCGCAGAGAGCATCACTGCAATTAAAAGTTTGAATGGATCTCCCCAAAAATCTAAAGGGCATGTCCGATCACCATAGCGCTCTTCCATTCGGCGTTCGACTTCTAAGGCACGCTCAACTTTTATTTTTTTTGATTCTCTTGGCATAGATTTAAATTAATTACAAAAAAAGCCGAGCTGTTGCTCGGCTTAAAGTCTGTGTTAAAACAAGTTAACTTTAAAACTATTTAAGAGTAACAGTTCCGCCAGCTTCCTCGATCTTTGCTTTTGCTTCGTCAGCCTTGTCTTTTTCAGCACCCTCAAGAAGTGTGTTTGGAGCGCCCTCAACAGCGTCTTTTGCCTCTTTGAGACCAAGACCAGTGATGTCACGAACTGCTTTGATGACAGCGATTTTGTTGTCGCCGAAGCCCTCAAGAACAACATCAAAGTTTGTTTTCTCTTCAGCAGGAGCGCCAGCGTCGCCACCAGCAACTGGAGCAGCAACTGCAACTGGGGCAGCAGCGCTAACACCAAAAACCTCCTCGAGATCTTTGACGAGCTCGGAAAGCTCAAGAGCTGGCATTTCTTTTAATGCTTCAACGATGTCTTCTTTTGTTAATTTAGCCATTTTTCAATAAATCCTTTCAAATTAAAAAAAAATAAATGTTTTTTATGTGTAACTTACTCTTAAACCGCATAACACAAATTCATTAAGCAGCTTTCTTCGCAACTTCTGCAATTGCACGAACTGGAGCTTCCAGAACTGCATTGAGAGTGCGAACAGTCTTTGCCATTGGGTTGGAAATTGTTCCCAAAAGCTTTGCGATGAGCTCTTCTTTGCTTGGAAGGTCGGCAATCGCTTTAACTTTTTCTGCGTCTTGGAACGCACCATCCATGAGGCCGCCCTTTATTTCGAGCAACTCATTTGTTTTTGCAAAGTTCTTAATCGCTTTTGCACTTGCCACAGGATCTTCTCCCGTGAAAACAAATGCTGAAGGACCGCTCAAAATCTCATCCATAGATGGCATTTCGAGCTCTTCGAGTGCAATGTGCATCAAAGTGTTTTTGAAAACAAACATCTGCGCATCGTTTGCACGAATGTCGCGACGCAACTGTTGAATGTCTTTAACAGAAAGTCCACGATAGTCAACGCACCAAACAGCACCTGCATTTTGCAACTGCGTCTTGATCTCTTCTAACTGAGCTTTGTTGTCCGCATTTGGCATAAACTTTTTTCACCTCCTTCTAAAATCCTTGTTTTAAAAAAAGTTCTGCCTAACTTCTTAAAATGGCGGGCAAATAATAAAACCCTTAATCTTTTTTGCATTTTGCATGAAAAGACAAGGGTCAAATAAATTCTTTTTTATATATAAAAACTTATTCACCACCTCGGCAGGCCGATTGAATCAAATTATCAATCAATTAAACTTATTAAACAAGTACCGGCTGTCTTTAGTAGCGCAAAACTTTTTTATTATCAAACTTCAAAAGTGGCGGGATGTACGAGACTTGAACTCGCGACCTCCGACGTGACAGGCCGGCGCTCTAACCAACTGAGCTAACACCCCACTTGACACTCGCGCTTTTCAATTAAAAACAAGCGCGACTAGAAATTATACATGAACATTATTCGAAATTTGCGCGACAATTAAAAAAATTTTAAAATTGTTCGATTCTTGTTATTGAAATGAGCGGAGTTTCAATGTCAAAACTGTCGAGAAGCTTGTCTATGCGCAAAGATCCTCCCTGCGAGACCCTCAAAGAGCAGCGAATAGTTTGACCTTCAATAGTCGGCATTTCAACGAGGTAATCATCGACATTTAAAACTTTTGTCTTCTTTTTTCTGACCACTTCAATTGTTTCTGGGACTTCAAAATCTGGAATTTCGCCATCATAAATTGCAAGATAGGTCGATGTGTCAAATGCATTTGAAGCAGCAACTTCCTTAACACCAACAAGCTCAGCGTCTTTTACCATCAAATCTTCTGGCATAACTCTCTTCATTTTTTCAAGCGCAATTTCACTCTTCATGTAATCTTTCAACATGACATCAAAGATCTCACATTCGCTTCCAACTCCAACTGGAAGTGCGCTACCAAAAGAAAGGAGCATGTGAGGAGAAAAGCCCTGCGAGACTCCAAAAGGCAATTCAGCTCGTCTCACGGCACGTTCTAACGCTCTTGTTATCTCAAGATGAGAGAGATGAGCGAGCCTTCCTTTTTTAACGTAGGTGAACCTGAGACGAAAGCGTTTTTGCGTTTCAATCATTGCTTACACTCACCTCACATCTCTCTTGTTTCTTGAATCACGTTTTTGCAATTCAAATTCCAACAAATTGCACACTTTGAGCACTTTGCTTCACCAAAAGTGCAATCTTTTGTTTTTTCGCAATCTAAAGATCGGTTGAACTCATCGATTAAAAACTTCTTGTCAACTCCGCAATCGATGTGATCCCAAGGCAGATCCTCGTCGATTGAAAACGACTTTTGAGCTTCCGCTTCCAAATCGACTCCACACTCATTTGCAGCACACTGCCAAGCATCCAAATCGAAAAATTCGCTCCAAGCGTCAAACCTCGCACCGTTTTGCCACGCAAGCTCAACAACGTCAGCTGTGTCTCTTGAACCTCTCGACATGACTGCCTCAATGAGGGATGTTTTTGGTTCGTGGTAGGAAATTTGAATTGCTTTTCGCTTCAAATTCGACTTTATTATGTGAACACGCCGAAGGGCTTCTTCCTTGGAAATTTGAGGGCACCACTGAAACGGAGTGTCTACCTTTGGAACAAACACTGCAACGGAAGCCGTCAGACTTAAATTGCCTTTTTGACCCTTACCTGCCCTCTCAAGCATTACTTCATAGCACTTTTCGGCCAAGTCAGCAATGCCCTTAACATCGTCGTCTGTTTCTTCTGGAAGTCCAATCATGAAATAGAGTTTGCATCGACGCCACCCAAGATCAATTGCATGTTCAATTGAAGAGAGGATTTGATCCTCTGTGACGTTCTTGTTTATCGCATCTCTCATCTTTTGAGTTCCAGCCTCTGGAGCTAAAGTGAGCCCTCCCCTCTTTGCTCCACAAACAAGCTCTGCCATCTCAACTCCAAAAGAATCAACGCGCTGAGAAGGGATTGAAACGCGAATTCCAGAACCAGGATATGCGACTTCTTTATTTAGGCGAGTTAGGATTTCCTTAATTTGTGAATGATCAGTCGTTGAAAGAGAGGTTAGAGAAACTTCATCATATCCTGTTTCTTTTAAGCCTTTTTTGACTGCGTCGACGACGTTATCAACACTGCGCTCCCTAACTGGACGGTAGATCATGCCAGCTTGGCAAAACCTGCACCCTCGTGCACAACCTCGCAAAATCTCAACATTTAGGCGATCGTGAACTATGTCTTGGTAAGGAACGACGCACGGCTCCCAAGCATCTGATGTGGCAAAGTCATTAAAAATGCGACGGTTTACTTTTTCAGGAGCAAGGCTTCCTTGTTTTGGAACAAGTTTTTTGTTTGAACTTGACAGAACATATTCGCTTGGTACATAGGTGCCCTCAATTTTTGCAAGACCTTTGACAATTTCTGCCCTTTTATTGCCTCTTGATTTCTCTTCTCGAATGAATTTGCAAACCTCAGGCAAGGATTCTTCACCTTCGCCGATGAGAAAAGCGTCAAAAAACTTGTGTAGCGGTTCTGGGTTGTATGTGCAAGGTCCACCTCCAAGGATGATTGGACAATCATCACCTCGCTCGTCAGCGCGAATTTCAATTCCCCCAAGATCAAGAACTTCCAAAATGTTTGTGTAGGCAAGCTCATGAGGAACAGTTATCCCGATCGCATCGAAATCACGCAGAGGCGTTGTTGTTTCAAGAGAAAAAAGAGGAATGCGCCTCGCTCGCATCTTTTCAATCATGTCGACAGCTGGCAAAAAAGAGCGCTCCGCAACCATGCCTTCCACCGCGTTGACACAATTGCACAAAATGCGAATTGCTTGATTTGGCTGACCCAACTCATAGGTGTCAGGATAAATCATACAGAAGCGAAAATCAGCGTTTTCAACTTCCTGCAGGCCCGATCCCCACTCAGAAGCAATGTATCTGACAGGGCGCTCAACTTCGCGCAAAAGAGGCTCAACAGACTTCCAAACTGAAGTCTCGTTTAATTTATTAATCATGTTTAATAAAAAGCGATTCTGCTTATTTTGTTGCAACTTTCAAAACTTTTGAAGTTATAGGGCGCATTGCTTGAGAAGCAATTTTTGATCCTGCGACAGTCTTTTTGACCAACGCGACAACACCATCAATGCTCCCACCTGCCTCGAAATAGGCAATCAGGGCCCTGCCAAGAGCTTCTGTTGTCGCGAGCGCAACAGCTCCAGAAACAACAAATTTTGGAACTGGTAGGATTTTGCTGGCAACTTTGAAGAAACGTCTTCCAAAAATTGCACCGACTAAAACGCCCGCAGCTTCTTTCAAAAGTGCATAGTCAAGCTTTTTTCCATAAATTGCGGCAATTTGAGCAAGCATCTTTAATTGATTTATGAACATAAGCGGGAAATCAGCGACACCTATTGCAGGAACAAACCCGATTGCGGCGTTTTCTATTGCTGTCAGATGAACAGTTTCTGTTGCCATTGGTCTTGCAACGAAAGTAAACGCTGAAGCAAAAGCAAATTTCTTGCCGACACACACACTGGCAATCCAGCTTCCCAGCTTGTTTTTCATACGCTTGACTGAGTCTTCATCATCAAAAACCAAAGTGCAATAGTCGCCTTTTAACAAGTTTTTAGAAAAAGCACCAGCATCACTCGGCGCAGTCTTTCCGTCAACAACACAATATGCAGGAACTTTCAACTCCCTGCTTTTTTCAGCGATTTCACTCGCAACATTTGTTCCGCAGGCAATTATGACAACCATGTCTGCGTTTTCATCGATGTGAACGTTGGAATTTGAAAAATAGTTTATTTGCAACCTGACATTTGATGCGTTTGACAAAAACAAGTTTCTCACTTCTGCACAAGCCTCATTTGAAGCTGCGTCATCGACAAGCATCAAAACACTGACTGTTGCGTCTTTAACGTCAAAATAGGTCTCAATCTCATTCGTCACATCTTTTAAATCTGAGACGCTTGGAACAACTTCAGAGACTTCTTTGTTAAATTTTTTAATGTTTTTAAATGATTTTGGCATGTTTCACTTCCTTACGCTTTCCAGGCACACTTTGCGCCATTGACGTTTTCCAAACATTTGCAACCAGCCCTGAGCAGGCAAAATTGACTATCATAAACGATGAGCCATAACTAACAAATGGCAACGGAATTCCTGTTATTGGCGTGACCGCACAACACATTCCGATGTTTTCCAAAATTTGGAACAGCCACATCGCACTCACACCTACACATATTAACATACCAAAGACATCACTTGACTGTTTTCCAATTTTAATCGTCATAAAAATTAAGCACAGATAAAGAGCAATCAAAACAATCGCGCCTAAAAACCCAAGTTCTTCGCATAAAACACAAAAAATAAAATCGGTTGGAGCTTCAGGCAAAAATCCTAGAGATGATTGCGTAGCATTGCCGAGCCCTTTTCCGAATGCTCCGCCAGATCCAATTGCAATCATTGCTTGTGCAAGGTTATAACCTTCTCCCGACGAGTCTGTGTCATTTTGGTTCAAGAAAACGAAAAGGCGATTTCTCTGGTAGTTTTTTAGAAGTTTATATTCATAAGTTCCATCACTTGCTTGCGTTTTCAAAACTTCATCGATTGCAAGAAGGGCAAGAAATGCAACGACAATTAAAAGTATCGTTCCGATGACATATCTTCCTTTCGCACCGCCAACAGTGACAACAACAGCGCAAATGATGAAGTAGACAAGACCTGTTCCCAAGTCAGGCTGAGTTAAAATGCAAACAAAAGGGATTGCAAGCATGCCAACGGTTTTGCAATACTCTTTAAAGTTGCCAAGCTTGTCTTTGTTTTTTGTAACAAGAGAAGCAGCGAAAAGGATGACTGTTATTTTTGCAAGCTCTCCTGGCTGAAATTGCATTCCAATTTTTACCCACGACCTTGCACCCATCGCTTCCACTCCGATGACTGGCAAGTGTGGTGACAAAATTAAAACAACAGAGACGACTAGCAAAGGAATTGTTAATTTTTCAAAGAATTTGTAATTAAAAAAGAAAAGTGAAACGAAAATTACCAATCCCATTCCAAGACCCATTAATTGTCGCGCAAAGGAATATTGCGCATTTCCAGACACTGCTGAGGCGCAAACGATGAGTCCATAAATGACCAGCAACGTGAGAGTTGCGAAAAAAGGCAAATTCATTTGTTGCAGGAAAGAAAAACTGCCACCCTTTCCCATTCCTTTCGTACCAGAACCTTGGTGCGAAAAACCTCCTACGTTTTCAAATGTTGGGATGTGTGGCATGACCTAGTTTCCTCTGCTTCCCAAACTCGATCCAATAGAAACGCCACTCTTAAGCGATTCTCCTGCATAGCCTGCAATCGTTCCAACCTCAGTCGAAGCGTTGTTTTCGCCTTCGATCGCAGCCTTCAGCACATCAACGACGATTGGCGCAGAATCTTCTGTTGCAGAATCGCCATGTTGCAAAACGCAAGCTGCGACATATTTCGGATTGTCATAAGGCGCAAATCCGACGAAAAGCGTGTCAGGAACTTCGTTTGCGTGTTCGGCCGTTCCTGTTTTTCCTGCCATGTCGATCCCAGCTTCATCACAAAACCCACTGACGCTCGAGTCTGACAAAACCATGTCGTGCAAAGCTTCGCAAACAAATTTTCTGTCAGCTTCGTTTAACTCTGGCTGAACCAGCACTTCTTTTTCAGTCTCGAGCACTGTTTTTCCTTGAGAGTTCTTGACAGCCGAAACAAGATGAGGTTTCATTGTTTTGCCTGTCGCAACGCATGAATAGGCGCAGGCGAGCTGGATCGGCGTCACCAAAACATCACCCTGACCGATGATCATGTTTGTGTAGTCACCGCCCATCCAGTTTCCTTGAGATGGAACATTTCTCCAGCGCTCTTTTTTCCACTCAGGCGTCGGAATGCGTCCTGCCACCTCATCAGCCAAATCTATTCCTGTTTTTCTACCAAGATTAAATAGCGAATAGTAATCCTGCAAAGCGGTGTCAGACATGTCTCCAGAGCCTGATGAACTGTGAAGATAGAACTGTTTTGCAATTTCATAAAAAACAACGTCGCAAGAAACAACAATTCCCCTGTGAAGACCAATTGTGCCATGACCTGTGAGATTCCAGCATTTCTGAATGTCGGCTGAGCCAAAGCCATCCCACTCGCCTGTGCAAACGTAACTCGAACCAGAAGAAGTCAAGCCATAATTTAGTCCTGCCATCGCGCTCATCGCTTTCATCGTTGAACCAGGCGCATAACCAGATGAAATTGAACGATTTAGCATCGGGCTTCTTGAGTCCTCTTCGGAATAGAGGCTCCAGATCTCTTCAGGAATTCCACCAGTGAACTGGTTTGGGTCATAAGTCGGAAAAGATGACATCGCAACAATGCCACCTGTCTCGATTTCCATGCAGACGACTGCACCTGTTGAAGCTTTTCCAGCCAAACATTTCTCGCTCAAATCTTTGTCTGCGACATATTGAGCATGCGCATCGATTGTCAGAGTCAAGTCACTTCCACGCACAGCTTCAATTTCGTTTCTTACCTCGACTATGTTTCCATCAGCGTCAACCCTGACTTCGCGCTGCCCAGCATCTCCCGACAAAAGGTTGTTATATTGAAGCTCCAAGCCACTTTTTCCATTTGCAACGTCAAGAGAGAGCGAATGGTCTTCTGAAGCTGAAACTTCTTCTTCTGTTGGATAGCCAGTGTAGCCCAAAACGTGTGAGCAGAGAGCACCATAAGGATATTTCCTCACCGCTCTGCTCTCAACAAAAACACCAGGCAGGCCATCTTTGTGTTCCAGAACCCAAGCAATGTCACGCTCCGAAGCCGTTTGCGAAACAACTCTCCTGCTTTGTGCTCCGCTTGTTGAATCTAAAATCCGCTTTCTGACGATGCCCAACGGGATTCCAAGAACTGCACTAAGCCTTCTCATGACATCTGTGTCTTCTGAAACGTCCTTTTCGGCAACAACAGTTGAAACGTTTTCGGAATAGGCCAGAGTCCTTCCATTTCTGTCTTGCACGATACCCCGAGCAGCTGAAGTGCTGACAGTTTTATATTGATTGTTGTTTGCTGCTTTTTCATATTCATTTTGACTAAAAATTTGAATTGAAGCGAGCCTTGTGATGAGAAGAGCAAAAATTCCTGCAGTTGCAACTCCAAGCCCAGTCATTCTTTTGTTGATTTTCGCGAAAGCGTTTTTCTCAGATTCGTTTTTTTGAACGGAACCTTTCGTTTGGTGCTTGCCTGTTTTAATTACCTCATTTGCTCCAACTTCAGCTAAGTCTTTTTTTAACTTGACCTCGTTTTCTTTTCGCAAGTCTAAAACTTTTAAGACACAAATTGCGACTAAGGCTAACACTATCGCTGTTATTATTGCTATTATTAGCGCTTGTAACATCTCAGATGATCACCCAGTTAACAAAAGTTTTAATATCTCGACTTCCAAGCAGATGTGGGCTGCGTCTGTGAAACTTTTGACAGAGCAAAAAGCATCGCAATGCAAACAATCCCATCAAAAAGACACGACCAAAGAGCACCTGAAGTGAAAGCGAGAACGATTGTCAGGCCTGGTGTTGCAATGCCAACAATCAGGCAGTTTAAAATGTTTATGATTGCACAAACAACAAACGCAATTATGCATTTTTCTTGCAAACTCGAAGAGCTGACGTTTGCGACAAGGCTGACACTCAGGACGTTTGAGAGAACAAAGAGCAAAGTGAAAGCTCCAACTGGACCTCCAAGTGTTAGGTCGACAATGATGCCAAGAACAACTGCCAACACAATTTTTGGTTTTTCTGCATTCGACAAAGAAATCGCAACAATGAAAGCAAGGCAAAAATTGATGGTCGTACCAGCAATGTTTAAGAGAGGTGAAACAATCAATTGCAACAAAATTGTCACAATTGCACCGATAACGTATGTAGCCAATTGCTTTTTCATAATGTTTCGCTCAAAACTAACCTAGTCTGTCGCCTGTGCACTTTTCACAACGATAACTTCTTCAAACGCTGTGTTGTCTGCTTGCTTGATTGTTGCTTTCAAACTTCCGTCTTGAGAGTTTCCGCTGACTTTTGAAACTGTCCCGATTATGATGCCGCGAGTGAAACTTCCTCCAAGACCACTTGTTATTATTATGTCACCTTCTTTGACTTCCGCTGAAGTCGCAATGTTTTCTGCAGTTATGAGACCATCGAGCGATCCTTTAACAACACAAGTCACTCTCGAAGACTGAATCATCGCAGCAACTCCAGATTGTGGGTCACTCAAAAGACGCACAACAGAAGTTGAAGATGTAACAGAAGAAACTTGACCAATGACTCCATAGGAAGAACAGACTGTTGCACCGACAAATGAACCGTCTGATTCCCCAACGTCGACTGTTATCGTCTGGTTCCAACTTTCACTCGTTTTTCCTATAACATGCGCACTGACGCCGTCAATGTCATAAGAATCTTTCAAATTAAGAAGTTCTTGTAACCTTTGAGCTTCTTGGCGATATTCTTCACCTTTTGCAACTTGGCTTGTCAACTCAGCATTTTGCTCTTTTAATTGTGACAAAGTTTCACTGCTTGCATTTTCGTCGCTCGTTTGCTTTTGGCTCTCATTTGATGCACTTGACGCACTTTTAGTTAGTGAAGTTAGTGGCGAGAAAACTTTTGTTGCGCTTTGTTGCGCTGAATGAAGAGGTCCACTGCTTCCCTCGCGCGACCACAGAAAAATTGCAATTATGCAAATCGCACATATTATGCATACAGTCAAAACGAAACTTTTGTTTCCTCTGCCTTTAAAATTGTCATTCATGTGATTTAAAACCTCACATAAAGAAAGGATTAATGCGTGCGCATCAACGTTTGACGAAGGGCAGTTGGAGACTCCAAAACCTTCAAACAACCCGTTACAACATTTGTCAGAGCTGTTTCAGAGCAAAAAACTGGGATGTCGAGCTCGGTTGCAAGATAGGTGTCAAGACCAGTCAAAAGCCCACCACCGCCTGTTAACAAAATTCCGTTTGAAATGATGTCGGAAGCAAGGTCTGGGTTTGTCGACTTAAAGGTGTCTTTAATGTGCAGAACCATCTCTTCAATTTGCGGAACGAGAGCGGCTCGCACGTCTTCAGACTGAATTGTCACCTCTTTTGGCTGCTCTGTGTAAACGTCTTGACCAGAGATGATCATGTCTCTTTCATGCCCATCAGGAAATTCCATGACTGAACCAACTTTGATTTTAATGACTTCAGCAGTTCTTTCTCCGATTTTTATTCCTAACAAATCGCGAAGGTGCATCGCTATCGAGTCGTCGAGCCTGTTTCCAGCCAAACGAAGCGAACTTGAGCTGACAATTCCACCCAAAGATATGACGGCAACCTCAGTTGTGCCACCTCCGATGTCAACAACCATCGATCCTGTTGGTTCTGTGACGGGCAAATCCGCGCCCATCGCGGCAGCCATCGGCTCCTCGATCAAAAATGCTTGGCGTGCACCAGCCTGAATCGCGGCTTCAAAAACTGCACGCTTTTCAACAGATGTTGCCCCACAAGGAATGCAAATGACAATTCGTGGTTTTTGCTGAAAAAAGCTCGATCGCTCAAAAGCCCTGTTAATGAAAGCCGAAAGCATCGCTTCGGTTATGTCATAATCTGCAATGACTCCATCTTTTAAAGGATGAACTGCAGTGAAAGCGTCAGGCGTGTGGTTGATCATGTTTTTTGCTTCATGACCGACCGCCAAAACACGTTGCGTGCTCTTTTCAATTGCAACAACGCTCGGCTCATTTATGACAACACCCTCCCCTTTTAGGGCTACGAGCGTGTTTGCTGTTCCTAAGTCGATCGCCATATCCACTGGCGATCCGAATGAAAAACTTGGTAATCTATCTAAAAAGGACATAAATTCCTCTCAAATTCGCTTACTTATGCAACATTATTTTACCACAGTGTCAAAGTTGAGTGCCGATCGCGTTACTTCATTTTAAAAATGAGATGAAAATGGTCATAGTGGCATTGTGTTATTAAACGCATGGTAGCTTTTCCTTGCTGGGGACTGCGATTACAAGGACCGTCCCCTAAAATGTCGCAAATGTCTGCACTGTTTCGAAAGGTGACTGCAGATGTCTTTCTCAGTCACATTTTTTCTATTACTCGAAACTTAACCTGTGAACCAACTGCGACCTGCTCGAGAATGTTTTCCACAATCATTTTGTCCACAGTTTTCGATAACTTTGAGGTGATTCCTTTATAACTCATTGCCCTTGCCAGCTGATTTTTTGACATAGCGTCTTGCCCTAACGCATCAACAATTCGCCCTTCGTACTCTTCATCTTTTTCTTTCTTGTTTTTAGTTTCTGCAAAGAAAGGATGAACCGGAATCGTCACTGAAAGGAAATTGCGCTCTTCATCCATCTCGAAACTTAAAGTCCCAGAACCGTTTCGCTCAAGGGCCCGAAACGCATTAGGGAAACCTGTGTTGCGCCCTTCTATAAAGCCAAGCTCCTTCAGGAAATCACCAATTCTTCGATTACGATAAATGCGCGCTCGGATGTTAAAATCTGCAATGTTTTCGTCAGTAATGCTTCTGTCAAAACCAGGAAAACTCGTGACTTCAATGCTGTTTTTCGTAATTCGAACAGTAATTGGCTCATTTACTTGGTAAGACCTGTGATACACTGCGTTTGCAAGCACCTCCTCAATCGTCTTCATCGGATAATTGACAATCCTGGTCGATTCAGCCTCGTCATCTTTCTTAATTACCGCCTCCTTAAGTGCATAATTTTTAAGGTAAGACAATGCATCAGAAAGCTGTCGCTGTATAGGACCAGTGAAAGTTTTCTCAATCATGTTTCTACCCGTCGGGTCAGGTATGTCCACCACTTCAATTCGAGCATAGCGAAAAAAGCGTTCAGGTGTTTCGCAAAACATTAAAACACCAACATTCAGCGGATGCAAATCCTCTGGAGGGCCAGAAACAAGTTGCATATCTTGAGCAAGCTTGAGCGCGTCGTAATCTGTTGAAAGTGGGTAAAGATCACTCCCAACAGCCTTTAGATGCTGCCGCATTAGGGCAACATCAAGATCATCTACATGGCTAAGCAAATTTGGACGATCGTCAAAAGGAATGTCGGTAGACACATAAAACAACTGTTTTTCCTCATCGGGTGATGCAATAATCGTGCTTGAGAATTTTCGAATGTAGTAATTCTTAGGGGACTTTTTTGCAAGGACATCCTTAGAAGCTTTGTATGGTCTGCCGTGCCCACCAGGAACCCAAATGACAATAATGACCTTGTCATCGTAAAAAACAGGCTCAACAATTGGGTTATAAAGTGGCTCAATTTTATGACACAGCGCTACCAACTTCTTCAAAATTGAATCGACTTTATTTTTTGGAACTCCTTTTGGCGGAAGAACAGGGGTGCCATCCTTCTCCTCAACACCAATAACAATGTATCCGCCACCAATGTTGTCGATGTCATTTGCCAATGCGCAAATTGTGTGCACAATGGGGTTCGGGTTCCACCCAGCCTTAAATTCAATACGCGTCGACTCAACAACATGCGCATTAAGCAATTTGTCTATGTTAACAGGTAATGCCACTTACAGTGCCCCTTTCATTGCTTTCGACGCTTTCGACAAAGAAAACATCGAAACCTTCGATGAAATTATATCGAAAGCGTCGATATTTTGCAAGGGGCTGTATTACAAACATCCCTTTTGCTGCTCTGAGCCTCTCTATGAAATTCCAACAAAGCACCGTCCCCTCAAACACTTGCAACGCCAACACGCTGGACATTCTTCCATTGGACAAAAAAGCCGAAGCGGCTAAACTTCGGCTTTGTGCGTTGTTTCTGGCTGGATGCCTAGGCTAATTTTTCCACACTGGTGCCGTGACCCCTGGGGCTTCGCCATTAAAATTAGTATGCGATGTCACTTTTGACACATTCCACATTGAGCAATCTGTAGTTAATTTTTTGCAAAAATAAAACATCCTTTGCATATCCTCAACGTTCGAGGTATTCCATTTTGACAAATCAAGCTCAGTTAAATTCTCACAAAACCCAAACATGCTGCTCATATCTGCAACATTAGATGTATCCCAATTTGAAACGTCCAAAGTTTTTAAAGTTGGACAATAGCTAAACATCCCACCCATATTCGTAACATTAGAAACGTTCCACCTTGACAAATCTAGGTCTTCCAAAAGAAGACATTGCTCAAACATATATTCCATGCTTTCGACGTTAGAAACATCCCACGAATCAGTTCCTTTAATAGCCTTTAGGTTTCTACTAGCAGAGAACATCCCGCTCATATCCTTGACTTTGGATGTGTTGAAATTTGATAAATCCAGTTCAGTTACTGTGGCGCAATCTCCAAACATGCTGCTC
Organism: Oribacterium sp.; assembly: GCA_963592435.1. Lineage (GTDB taxonomy): Bacteria > Actinomycetota > Coriobacteriia > Coriobacteriales > Eggerthellaceae > Phoenicibacter. Next base: position 108,978 of record CAVAWT010000002.1, read on the forward strand.
ATATTTTCCACTTTTGATGTGTTCCAGCTAGATACATCTATTGCTTCCAGCCTTTCGGCAGAATGAAAAACTCCAAACATGCTTGTTGTCTGTGAGGTGTCAATTTTACTCAAACCGTTTACCTGCTTTAGTTCACTGAGTATGTTTACGCCACTGGAGTTGCGAGTGCTAGAAGAAACACCAAACCAAAAATCCATGTTAACAGGCTGAATGCCCTCATCGACGATCGTCACAGTTTTAACGGTCTCATACAAGTCGCTCCATCCTGGAATCCCTTCAACTTTTCCTTTGTTGGACGTAAAACCAGGCATGTTTTCAATTCCCGTGAAAACCTGTGTAGCAGTTTTGCCTTCAAATTTGGAACCTTGCGTTGGCACTGTTGTTCGTTTATAAAAGTTAATTGACTGGTCGTCTGCTGAATAGACTGCAAACGCTTGCTTTGTGCTATAGGTGGAACTTGCCACTCCATACCACGCAACACCTTCGGCTTTCCAACCAGCCTTAACTAGATTATCATTTTCATCAGAGCTTGTTGTGAAGTTGTGATTGTTTGCAAATTCGTTGGGGTTATATTGTCGAAGCACTGGAACTTCCTTATTATCATCAGAATACCAGCCGACTCCTTCACCACTCCAACCTAGCTTTACCAGTTTGTCATATTCTGATTTATCCATCGTGTAGTGATGATCGCCACCAGCTGTGTGTTTGTTATAAAGGC
>CAVAWT010000003.1:0-40766 GCA_963592435.1 Oribacterium sp.
GCAAAGCCCAAGCCATGGATGATGGCATCTAGGATTGTTGTATTCCTCGCTTTTCAGCCTTCCTTCTGTTTCAAAAATGAAAGCGTCATTCCTATCAAAAGCATAAATGACATCAGAGTGCATGCCCGTGTAGTCGGAATAGTTTCGGGCACTTTGTGGATGCTTTCTAAACCAAGATAGTGCGGTTTCTCGTTTTGGAAAATTAAAAAAATCACATTGACTTAGCAGCTTTTCGTTATATTCGCACTTATCAACAGATAAATACCATTCGTAGGAAATGTGTGGGTCGACCAAATTAATGGGCAACCAGTTAGGAAATTTGGGGTCCTCTTCAAAAAAATCCTGTGTTGCAACGCAATGACAAATCATAGGAACTTCATCTTTGTGAAGAAACTCAACACGCCTAAACCAATCTTCCTTTTGTTTCTCGGTGTGAAAACGACCAACTGTATCATAAGAAGTGCATATCAATAAATCTTTTTTAAATAAATCGATGGTTTCATTCAATAGATATTGATCATGAATAAGATTTGCTGTTATAAAAATTCTTGACCCTGAATTCTTGAGCGCATCAACGAGCCCAAACCACTCATCCTCACAACCTTCGAGCTGTCCTTCGAAAAATTCACCACCTATTAAACCAATTTTTTCTGCTTCGAAAGTTGTTACAAGTTCTGTGGCTTTTCGTAATCTTGTCTTTTTTTGAGAAAGTGTTGTTTTTTTGTCTTTATGACTTTTTAAATAACAAAAACTACAATTGTTTATGCAATCTTTCCACAGACGGATTTGGATAAATGCCTGATTGATATCTGTCATCTTTCATCATCCTTAAAATTTAGATATGTAATAATAGAATTATAAGCAAAAAAATATGACATCATAACCACTAGGGACAAGATAGAGAATTTTATCAAGGTTGCACATATGAGGCAGATAAGTTGTTAGAACACTTTTCAGAACATGGTCTTTATTATACTTTCAGTGCAGAATCGTCAGGGCGTCCCTATCACAAGCCAAACATAACGGATTCTCTTTGTATCTCCGATAACGCCTTTGTGGCAATGCATAGAACTCAAGTAATTTATGCAGGGGAAACTGAAAGATTCACACACAAGCGCCATGACACGTCTTTTCCATACCTTCCGATGCAAGCGTTTAAGACATACTTTGATGCCACGAAGTATTTCCGAGACTCATCTGAAGTGTCAAATCTTCCTCGAACAGCAATCAGGCTACACTCCCACGAGAGAAAACGCTCAGCGATTTTCCAAGATATCTCCCAGACTGAACCCAGCCAAGACGACACAGAAAGAAACTATCCGCACAGCAATCATTTAAATCACATTCTTGAGGTCTTTTATCAAAGTGGATTTAAGGAATCAGCAGTACTGGTGAACAACAGATATGGCGAGGGAGAAAACATTTGTTTGACACTTGCATATATGAAAGAGGGCGCAGAGCCCAGAATACTAAAAGAATTTGATGGGAAGTATTCTCCTTGCTATGTTTATCAAGAAGCATCGAAACAGATTTTTAATGAGCTTCATGCGGAAGCAAAAATGATGGGTATTGCTTCATACGGGAAGAACAATGGCAAAAGATACATATGGTGGGACTCTCCCAACAACACAATTAAAACTGATGAAGATCACGGCGCACTAAGGATCTCGCAATTTTTAAGAAAAAATAAAAAGTGGAATGAGAACCCCATGTATGCAAAGGACCTAGCTTTCACAATTCAGAAGAATTTTGAAGACACCATTGCTGAAGTTATGAAATATTTCAAACTGTTGTTAGAACAGGCAGACATTGAAACCAAGAATCTTTGTTTGAGTGGCGGTGGGATATTCAATTCACCTACTAACTCAAGGATTGTCGATCTAAACTATTTTGAGAATTATTATGCAAGTCCACAACCAGGTGATGCATGTGCACAGGCTGTTGGCAGGACATATGCAAAGATGAACAGAATGGGACTACCTCTGATATCTCAACGCACGAAATCTTCCTACCTCGGGGTTTCTTACCCAATTAACGAGCTTTTCTGTAGCTACCAAAAAATTGAAAATCCATTTATTGGCATGACAAATTTTTTGAAAACTGGAGGAGTTATAGGGTGGTATCAAGGGGGAGCTGAATATGGTCCTAGGTCCATGGGACACAGATCGTTCTTGGCAGATCCAACCTCCAAAGAAACAGCACTTGCATTAAACGCTATTAAAGGCCGTGAAAAATGGCGACCGATCTGCGCAATTGTCCCAGAGGAACTATTTACGAGAATTTTCGACGTAGAAAATGTCGACATGTGTGAATTCTTGCATAGAACCATAAAAGTCAAAGAGAAATGGCAGCCTCGACTTGAAGCAATTTGTCATAATGACGGCACAACTCTCCCACAACTTCTAAGAAGAGAGATAAATCCTCAGCTCTATGATCTAATAATGACATATTTTAAAACGACTCGCGTACCTTGCCTCGCGACAACATCATTGAGCATGAATGGATTTCCAATTGTTGAAACGCCACATGATTTATGCAACTTGCAAGAAGAAATTTGTCACATTAATGGCATTCCAGAAGTAAAAATGATCTTTGTTGAGGGAAATGACTTTTATGAGGTCATTCCAAATGATGCATGGGTTCTAAAATAGGTCGACTTGTTCTATTTTTATGCGACGAGACGCGTTAGTTCGTCAAACGTGTGGCAGATGTGATCTGCACCTTCATTTTTAAGCGTTTCTTCGTCAAAAAAGCCCCAAGTGACACCGATGGAAGTGACTCCAGCGTCTTTTGCTGCTTGTATGTCGAAAGGAGCATCACCGACATAAGCGCACTGCCCAAGATCAAAACCAAGCTTTTTAGCAGTGAAAGTTATCGGTTCACCATGTGGCTTGTGGAGTTCAGTGTCCTCAGCTCCAACAACGGTGCTCATAAATTTGTCAATTCCTAAAATTTTTAAGCCTCGAGAACAGATTGTCCGCAACTTGGAAGTGGCTACCGCCAAAGTTAGACCAGCATTTTTCATTTGTTCAAGTGCCTCAGCGCATCCTTTAAAGCCCTCAATTTCAGAATCGTGATGCGCTTCGTTGTATTCACGGTAGACCTTGACCATTTTTGCCTGAAGATCAACATCGTCTGTGTATTGACTCACCTGGTCAACGAGCGGAATTCCGACTTGGGAGGCATATTTTTCATCATCGAAAACCTTACCCAAACACACCTTTGTTGTGTGACGCATTGAAGGCAAAATTAATGCTCGCGTGTCTGCAACCGTGCCATCGTTATCAAAAATTATGCACCTTATGTTGTCTAGCATGTTTTTACGTCGCCATCCTTGTTCTTAAACTTTACTGTTGATAATATTACAGCAAAAAGGATGAGCACGGCGCCGAAATAGCCCTGCGCACTAACAATCTCACCAAAAAGGATGAATCCAACAAGTGCAGAAGAAACTGGTTCTGTGCAAAACATTAAAGATGCAAGTTCGGGGGTTGTGTATTTTTGTGCAACTGTTTGCAAAACATAACAAATTGCTGTGCAAAATAGCGTCATGAACAGCAGTGCGAACCATCCAGTACCACTCGACGGCAAAGAAAATGGACCTGTCGCAAATGCGAAAATTATTAAATAGAGTGCAGTGAAGCCGAGCTGCCATATTCCAAGCAACAAACCATCACAAGTTTTTGTGTAGTGAGAAGTTACCAACACCCAGCAAGCATAAGAAAAAGCGCAACCTAAGCACCATAAATCATAGACGCTGATTGTCAGGCTTTCTTTTAAAGTCATGCATGCGATTCCAGCTATTGCAATTAAACAACAAAGAAACACTCGTCCATCAGGCAACTTTCTCCTTATTACAGCATGCAAAATCGGGACGATTACAACACTTGTGGCGCAAAGAAAACCTGCGTTTGTAACAGTCGTGAATTTCAAGCCTTGAATTAGAGTTACAAACATTCCAGCATCAAAAAACCCAACGACTGCGGCGCCTTTTATAACATTTAGATTGGTTTTCATCATTCTTTTTACGAAAATTAGAGCAATGACGATAAATGCGACACTAAATCGAAATGCCACCATCCATGCTCCATCCATTTCTTGCATTGAAATTTGCATGCAAGCATAATTCATCCCCCAACTTGCTCCAACAAAAGCAAGCACAACGTTCGCACGGCGCTTAGTCCAAAAATTGGATGGCATCATAGCCCCTCCTCATTTAAGAATTCGTTTTTAAAGCCCTCTTGTAAAGGGTATTATAGAACATTATTTAAACACGTTCAACAAATTCTCTAAAAAGGATATTTCCAAGTGGACTTGTTCTTAGCTTTTGCTTTCTTTGACATTATTGAAACTATCAAGGCAACGACGGCGATTAGCCCTACGGCTATTGCAAGAATTGCTATCACATCACCAGTCTCAGCAAGACTGCCTGCCCTAATCTCTGTCGCGTTTTCAGCAAAAGCAAGTTTTGGTGTTCCAAAGGCAAAACAGATGCCGAGTGCTAGGGCGACCTTAAAAGCATGGGCACGCCTTACTCCTGAAACTCTTTTCTGGTAAAGCTTTTTTTGGTTCTTCATAATACTCATCCTTTCAACTGGGAAACTTATAACAACTGATGAGTATAGAATGAAGATTCTAAAAAAACAGGAAACAAATGTTTTGAATTTGAGAAAGGAAATTGAAACATTTAGTGATGGAATTGGTGACCTAAAAAGTTTCACTCCCTATTTTTCTTCACTGGCAGAATAGTCATGATTTTCAAGCCATTCCTCCATTGTAACAGTCAAATCATGCCCATAAGCATCGGCGATTGCACGAGCCTGATCACGCCTCAATTGAGCCGTTGCAACGTCACCTGACTTCTCTCTGTATTCAGCTGCCTGCATTAATGAGCGAGCCATGAACTCTGTCACTTTCGGATCATTTCCTGTCGTCTGAAGAATTGTCGCCATCGATTCTGGAGCAAGACTCAAAAACATGTCTGGGCCGATACTTGACGATTCTCCGACTAAGTTTTCAAGAAGCTCTGCTGCTCCGACCATGTCCTTTTCATCAATTGCTCGACTTTTCGCCTCCATCAAAGCCTGAAAAAAAGCTATTAACATGCGCATAAGGTAGTCTTGTGTTATCATCCGTCATTCCTCACTATTATTAACTGGCAAAACGGCTTCTATTAACGTCCCGCCTTCCTCTGCATTCTTTATCTCGAAAGTTCCCCCAAGAGCAACGCAACGCTCTCCCATTCCTTCAACACCATGACCTTGCGTGTTCTTTAGGTCATCTTTTAACCCAACTCCATTATCCTTAATCCTCAACCTAACATTTTTTGTGGATTTTTTGTTATTTGACGCCCCTGAACTCTCTTTGTCTTCATCGTAGCTTATCGTGATCTCAACATTTGATGCATGCGCGTGTTTTACTATGTTTGTCGTTGCTTCCCTGCAAATTCCGAAGATGGCGATGTCGACAAAACCTGGGACTTTTTCTTTGTCATAACAATTAATAACAATCTCGCAACCTATGCCTGCATTTTTGAGATATTCTCTTATCTCTTCAAGCTCTTCAGTTCCAACGTTAGGTGCGAGTTCAAGACTTTCTTCGGCATCAGTTGGCTCTCTCAAAACTCCGATCATCCGCCTTATTTCTTTCAGCGAATCCTTTGAAATTTTTCTTATTCCTTCAATCGTTTTCTTTGCTTGTTGAGGATCTTTATCAAATTGAGCTTCAGCTGCTGCTGCCTGAATCGAAATGGCAGTTAAAGAATGGGCTGTTATGTCGTGCAACTCTCGGGCAATTGCCACTCGCTCTTCCTCCAGCCTCTTCTCTGTTGTCGCCTTTGCTGTTTTTTCTGCCTGCTCAACTCGCATTTCTGCCGATCGAATTAAGTCCCTGGAAGTCTTAAAAGCGACTCCAACACCAGCACCTGCAAAAACAAGAGACACGTTTTGAACCAGCATCAAATTCGTTAGGATTGTTTTGCATGTCAGAGCCGGCAAAAAGCCCACTGCCAAAAATGAAACAAGCGCTGCCAAAAAAGAGTCTTCCATTGGTCTCATTGCACAAAGTGTTACTAGTGAGATGAGGAGTGGGACGATCGAAACGACTGAGTCGTCACCCTTCATCGAAGACATAACCCATGCAAACAGGCACACGATGAACGTTGCCCAGGAATATCGCCTGCGAAAGATAAGCGGAAGGGACGTGGTTGCTATAACCGCTAAAGAATAGCGCGTCGGCGCGGTAATTCCAATTCCAAGCATCTTTCTGACAAACGAATCTGGAATGAAAATCGTGTCTGTCATCGTCAATTGTGCCAGAGAAACACCGAAGACGCCAATTGCGATGACAATGTCAACGAACCAATCAGATGTCTTCATCTGAACGTCTTGGTTAATGAAGGTGTTTTTTAGAAATTCTTTCATCTCGTTCAAAATTAATTAAATTCGGGGTGAACCACAGGATGGGGAGCATAAAATTTTGCCTTAAAAGAGTTGTTTTTTATTCGTTCAAGAATCGAAATGACGACCTCTTCGTTAAATCCATAGGCGACAAATTCTTCGACGGTCATTTCTTGAGCGAAACGACCCCACAGGATTCTGTCAATTGTCGCATAGTTTGCACCAATCTCTGCCTCGTCCGTCTGTCCTTCAGTAAGCTCCGCCGTTGCAGGGCGCTCTATTATTTCCCTGGGGATCCGATCCGCCTTGTCCTTTGATTGTGAAATCAAATTAACCATTTCGGCAAGTTGATAGACCTCAGTCTTAAAAACGTCGCCAATTGGTGAATATTCCCCAACTGTGTCGCCGAATAGCGTGCAATATCCAAGCATTGCCTCAGTTCTGTTACCTGTGTTTAAAACATGCCATCCAAAATCGTTTGAGGCTGCCATCAACGCAATCATTCTCATTCGAGCTGAAACATTTCCCTTAGCTAGTGCCTTCATCTCAGTTGAATAATTCTTCTCAAAATTTTTGACAAAATCGTCGATCAGCTTGCCGATTGGCAAACCTTGAACTTCAATCTCTAGGTTCTTTGCAAGTTGCAATGCCAGATTTACCGACTCCTCAGAAGTTGTGTTACTTGGCAAAATCAGTCCGTGAACATGATCCTTTCCAAACGCCTCAACAGCAAAATGCGCAACAAGCGCCGAATCAATTCCACCAGAAAGACCGACCACGAAATGCTTTGAGCAATCGTCGTTTTCGAAAAACTGTTTTAAACTCTCAACGATCGTTTCGTGAGCGACTTCCCTGTTAAAGTTATATTTTCTGCCTTGTCTCATTTTCTCTCGACTCTATTCTTGCCAATCAATTGCTTCTACTGGGCAATTCTCAATTGCATTGTTAGCATCTGCTAACTCATCTTGTGTTGGCTGAACTGCCACTTTCGCAAGTCCACCAACCATTTCAAAAATAGTAGGCGCAAAGTCAACACACCTGCAACAACCCACGCACTCTTCTCTGTCAACAAACAACTCTTTCAAGCTCTCTCCCTAGATCTATATGTTTTCTAAAATGATATCACTTATAAAAAAAGCGCCCCTTTAACGGACGCTTCACTTTACACAAAATAAATTAGCTGGGTTATTTAGGCAGCATAGTTCTTTTGAACTGTGTCGTCAACTTTGATTCCTGGCGACATCGTCGAAGAAATTGCGATGCTCTTGACGTATTTGCCCTTTGCTGCACTTGGTTTTGCACGCAAAATTGCATCATAGACTGCACCATAGTTCTCAGCCAACTTCTCCGCGTCAAAGCTGACCTTGCCAATGATAACGTGACAAATTCCTGCTTTGTCAGCACGATATTCAACTTTGCCACCTTTGAGATCAGCAATTGCTTTTGCAACGTCATTTGTCACAGTGCCAAGTTTTGGGTTAGGCATCAAGTTGCGAGGACCCAAAATTTTACCCAGACGGCCAACTTTACCCATTTGATCAGGTGTTGCAACTGTTGCATCAAAGTTAAACACGCCTTTGTTAATCTGCTCTGTCAGCTCATCAGTCCCAACGATGTCAGCTCCTGCTTCCTCAGCTTTCTTTGCAGCATCACCTTCAGCAAACACTGCGACACGGACTGTTTTGCCTGAACCATTTGGAAGACCAACAGTTCCTCTGATTTGTTGATCTGCTTGACGAGTGTCGACGCCGAGACGAAAATCAGCTGTGACAGTTTCGTCGAATTTGACGTGATCGATTTCCTTTAAGAGTTTGACTGCCTCAATTGGAGAATAGAGTTTATCTTCAATTTTTGAAGAAGCAGACGCATAGAGTTTTGATTTTTTAGCCATTTTTCATCCTTTCGTGGGTTATAGCGGGTGCTAAATGCCCTTCCACTAATTTAAAATTGATAAATATGAAAAACCGCGCCACGGAACTGGCTCGTGACGCGATAATTCCAAAGTTTAGGACTCTTCTTCGACAGTCTCGCCTTTGAGCATCGCAGCGAGCTTGCGAGTCACCTCATACTGTTTCTTCATCTCTCTGCCTTCAATACGGACACCCATTGAACGAGCAGTTCCTGCAACAATTTCTTTCGCAGCATCGATGTCGTTAGCATTCAAGTCAGGGAGCTTGATTTCGGCAATCTCTGTCAATTGCTGATCAGTCAGCGTGCCAACTGTCTGCAACTGCGGAATGCCAGCGCCACTTTGAATGCCAAGCTTTTCTTTGATCAAAACTGCAGCAGGAGGAGTTTTTAAAACAAAGTCAAAAGATGAATCTTCATAGATCGTTATCTCGACTGGAATGATTGTGCCTTTTTTAGCTTCCGTTGCCGCATTGAAAGCTTGGCAAAATTGCATCAAGTTAACACCGTGTGCACCAAGAGATGTTCCTACTGGAGGAGCAGGCGTCGCTCCACCAGCTGGGAGCTGCAATTTAACAAATCCTTTTACTTCTTTAGCCATTAGTCTAATTCACTTTCTTTAACCATACAACACTAAGTTTACATCAATTTCATATATTTCACAAACTTTTTCTTAAGCGAGAAGCCCTTGTCCACGAAGGCGCTAAGAGAAAATTGTGTTTTTAAATTTCTGCTACTTGATCAAACGTCAATTCCACAGGTGTTTCACGTCCAAAAATAGAAACTGAAACTTTAACTTTGCCAGCGTCTGGCATAACTTCTGTCACAGTTCCATCGAAATCCTTCAAAGGACCTGAAATGACATGCACACTACGACCAACTTTGATCGCGGTTGTCGTTTCCTTTGGAGTCTCAGCACTCGTGCGTTTCATGATTTTGTTGTATTCCTCACGTGTTAATGGAGAAGGTGTTCCTTGACACCCAACAAAACCAGTGACACCTTGAGTGTTTCTCACAATTGACCAAGTGCGGTCGTTCATTTCCATCCTAACAAGAACATACCCAGGGAAAACCTTCTTTTCTCCCTCGACGCGCTTGCCGTCTTCCTTAATCTCTGCGACGACTTCCGTAGGGATCTCAATTTTTGAAATGACGTCTTCCATTCCAGAAGACTCAATTCTGTTTTCAAGGTTTGCCTTGACTTTGTTCTCGTAACCTGAATATGTGTGAAGGACATACCAGCGTTTAGCCATTACTGCTGCCCTCCAGTTGAATTGCTTTCAGTTGATGACTGTTGTGTTTCGCTCGTTCCAGATTCAGTCGAAGTGTCAGTTGACGATTCTGTTGTGCCACCTGTCAAATCTTGATCTGTTATCGTTGTAGCAGACGAATCCGTTGACGTGCTTGAATCATTAGATGTTGAGCTTGATGAAGACTGCGAGGCCTGAATTTCTGCCTCAGTTTGAGGTGTAACCCCTTGAATCTTGACAGAAGATACACCAACAAGCGATGGTGTCACGACAAGATTATCAAGAAGTGCAACATAAACTCCGAAGAAAAGAAGTGCTGCAGCGACAACACAGCTCCATTGAGTAACATCTTTTTTAGTTGGCCATGTCACACGCTTTAACTCAGCTCTGACATCTTTGAAAAATTGGAAGCGATCCTTTTTTGGAGCTTCTTTCTTCTTTGTTTCCTTTTTTGGAGTCTCGTTTTTAGGAGTGCTTTTTACTTCTTTGGCAACATTAGAACCCTTTTCCTCCGAACTTGCATCAGAAGAAATTTCTTCAGCCTTAACTTTTTCTGCTTCTCTTTTTGCTGCGCGCTTTGCAGAAGCTTTTGCTCTTTGTGTTTTTGACTTTGTTGCCATAAAAATCTTTTCCTTAAAACTATGCCTGTCTTAAATTCCCTCAAAAATGGCACGCCAGGAAGGACTTGAACCCTCAACTTTCGGTTTTGGAGACCGACGCTCTACCAATTGAACTACTGGCGTGTGTCTTAAAAACTCAATTATAGTGTTAATTCTCTTATCTGTTCAATTAATCCTTGAAAGTGCACTAACGAGTCTCTCTGTGCAATGTGTGATGTCCACACCATTTGCAATACTTTTTAAATTCAACTCTGTCAGGGTTGTTCTGTTTGTTTTTCTTGGTCGTGTAGTTGCGTCTTTTGCATTCCGTGCACGCCAAAGTTATCATTGTACGCATAAAACTCCCTAATTAAATTCTATTTTTTTTTAAAACTCAAATAATTTCAACATCTCTGTGTAAAGAGCATCCTGTTTTCTCAAAAGAAGAATAGAGGGCAGAAAGCCTGCCCTCCAACATGTTTTTTGGTAATAAAAAACTATTTAATGATCTTAGTAACTTTACCAGATCCGACTGTGCGTCCACCTTCGCGAATAGCGAATTTAAGTCCTTCTTCCATAGCAACTGGGTGGATGAGTTCGCCTGTGATTGTGACGTTGTCGCCAGGCATGACCATCTCAGTGTCTTTTGGAAGATGAGCAACACCAGTGATGTCTGTTGTGCGGAAATAGAACTGAGGACGATAGCCATCGAAGAATGGAGTGTGACGTCCGCCTTCGTCCTTTGTGAGGATGTAGACTTGACCTTCGAACTCAGTATGTGGTGTAACAGAACCTGGTTTGCAGATGACCTGTCCACGCTCGATGTCTTCGCGCTTTGTGCCACGAAGCAAAACACCAACATTGTCGCCAGCTTCAGCTTGATCGAGAAGCTTGCGGAACATTTCGATTCCAGTAACAACTGTTGTTTGAGTTTCGCGGATGCCAACGATCTCGATTTCGTCATTCATCTTCAAAACACCACGCTCAACACGACCAGTTGCAACAGTTCCACGACCAGAAATTGTCATAACGTCTTCGATTGCCATCAAGAATGGCTTGTCAACGTCACGCTCTGGAGTTGGGATGTAGGAGTCAATTGCGTCCATGAGTTCCCAGATTTTGTCTTGATATGCTTTGTCGCCTTCAAGAGCTTTGAGAGCAGAACCGCGAATGATTGGAGTGTCATCCCCAGGGAATTCGTAAGAGTTAAGAAGTTCACGAACTTCCATCTCAACGAGCTCAATGAGCTCTTCGTCGTCAACCATGTCGCATTTGTTAAGGAACACAACGATGTATGGAACGCCAACCTGACGAGCAAGAAGGATGTGCTCTTTTGTTTGAGCCATTGGACCGTCAGTTGCAGCGATAACAAGAATTGCGCCGTCCATCTGAGCAGCACCAGTGATCATGTTCTTGACATAGTCAGCGTGACCTGGGCAGTCAACGTGTGCGTAGTGACGAGTGTCTGTTTCATATTCAATGTGAGCAATTGAGATCGTGATGCCTCTCTCGCGCTCCTCAGGTGCCTTGTCGATCATATCGAAGGCTGTGAAGTCAGCTTTTGCTGTGCCGTGGCTGCCGTCATTTTCTGACAAAGTCTTTGAAATTGCAGCAGTCAGTGTTGTCTTACCATGATCAACGTGACCGATGGTGCCAATGTTAACATGTGGCTTTGACCTTTCAAACTTCTCTTTTGACATAACGTCCTCCTAATAAATTTTAGAATTAATAACGCTACATATATATAAGTAACGTTTGATTATAAAATGGTAGCGGCGACTGGATTTGAACCAGTGACGCCACGGGTATGAACCGTGTGCTCTGACCAACTGAGCTACGCCGCCATTATAACTTCGCAATGCACTCATATTTCTGCGTCAGCCTCAGCACAAATTTCTCGGTCATTGCGCGAAGGCAACTCCTTCGAAATTTTGCTGGTCTTCCTTGAACTAACAGCACCTTGCTCGTTCTTATAGCTTCGCCATGCACGCTTATTGCTTCGTTAGACCTGTCGTAGTTTTCTCAGTCATTGCACAAAGGCAACTCCTTCGAAAACTCTCCGGTCTTCCTCGCACTAAGCGCACCTGTCTCGCTCTAATAACGTAGCGATTTAAGCCTCAAATCGCTCGTTCTAAATCTAATAAGCTCGGTAACTTTAGGCTGGTCTGTTTGGGTTTTTCTAAAACCTAAAACCTAATCCCTAAAACCTAAAGATAGCACCTTGCTCGTTCTAGTATGCTCGGTAACTTAGGAAACTAACTCTCTGGGTTACTAAAACCTAAAACCTAGTCTCTAAAACCTAAACTGGAGCCTGCAACCGGACTTGAACCGGTGACCTCTTCGTTACCAACGAAGTGCTCTACCGACTGAGCCATGCAGGCTTATAACTTCGTGAGCCTGCCAATAACTGCGTCAGCCTCGCCATAAATTTCTCAGTCACGACCGTGAGGTCGCTCCATCGAAATTTTGGCGGTCTTCCTTGTTCTTGACTCGCCTCACTCGTTCTTATAACTTCGCTATGCACGCTTATTGCTTCGTCAGCCTCGTTGTAATTTTCTCAGTCACGACCGTGAGGTCGCTCCTTCGAAAATTCAACGGCCTTCCTCGCACTAAGCGCACCTGTCTCGCTCTAATTTATAACTTCGCGCTTTGGGCTACTTCTGCGTCGAGCTAGCGGTCGATTCTTCGGTTACGACCGTGAGGTCGCGCCCTCAAAATCGCCTTGCTCTCCTTGAATTAGCCTCAAATCGCTCGTTCTTATAACGTCGCCATGCACCTTTATTTCTGCGTCAGACTGCGATAAAATTTTCGGTCACAACCCAAAGGTTGCTCCCTAGAAAATTTTTCTTGTCTTCCTTGAACTAAAGGCACCTGGCTCGTTCTAATTTATAATCTCGCGATTTAAGCCTCTAATCGCTCGTTCTAAATCTAATAAGCTCGGTAACTTTAGGCTGGTCTGTTTGGGTTTTTCTAAAACCTAAAACCTAATCCCTAAAACCTAGAGTACGATGGTGGGCGATCGAGGATTCGAACCTCGGTAGGCATAGCCAACGGGTTTACAGCCCGTCCCCTTTAACCACTCGGTGCAATCGCCCAAAATAGCTTCGCCATATACCTTTATTTCTGCGTCGGTCTCGATGTAAATTTTTCGGTTATTGCACGAAGGCAACTCCCTCAAAATTTTATCGGCCCTCCTTGAACTAAAGGCATCTGGCTCGCTCTTTTTTTCTTACAAAAAAGAACGCTCTCAAATGTGAAATTTTCAAGCTGCCACTTGTTTTGAATTAAAACAAGCTTGTTTATTTTATTAATAACGCATATCAACTTCAACTCTAACAACGCACCCGGGCGTGTCAGTAAGCCAAAGGGGTGTATTTCCCTAAAAAATTCAACTTTTTTCGCAAGTCCGCACATTAATGATATAATGTTAAAGTTCAAATGAGCAAAACAAACGAAATTAAAAGCTTGGAGGTTATGCTTTGAACAAACAAAAAAGAACACAAAGTTTAACAAAAAAGGCTGGTGCTGTTGTTGCAAGCATCATTTTATCCGCAGGTCTTGGGATGCCTTTGGCGACAACAGAGACATTGCTGTCAAATCAAACAGTCGCAATCGCTGAACCCAGCACGCAGGAGCAAGCAGACGCAGCACTGTCAAAACTCAACACTCTTCAACAGCAAATGGGCGAAGCCGAAAATGTTTACAATCAAGCGATCATTGACAAAGAAGAAGCTCAAGGGAAGGTAGACGAGGCGCAAGGCAGGATTAATGAATGCAACGAGGAGATTTCAAATCTGCAGGGAAAACTGGGCAATCGTGCCAGGAGCATGTATCGTGCGGGCTCTTCATCAATTCTTGACCTCATCTTAGGCTCAACATCTTTTACTGAGTTTGCCACCAACTGGGGAATTTTGACAACTCTAAATGAAAACGATCAAAACCTTGTTTCAGAGAGCAAAAGCCTAAGAAACGAAGTGACAGAACAAAAGATAACTCTTGAAGAACAGAAAAAAGTTGCGGAAGAAAAAGAGGCGGAGGCAAACAGGTCATATGCCGAGGCACAGCAACTTGTTTCAACTCAGCAAGCGGTTTATAACAACCTGAGCGAACAGGCTAAGGCCGAGTTGGAAGCCGCTCAAAAAGCTGCCGAAGAGGCGCAGGCTGCAGCTGCAACAGCGGCGATCGAGGCTTCGTCGTCATCGTCATCATACAGCGGGGGAAGCGACAGCTATTCAGGCGGAAGTTCAAGCAGCTACGACAACAGCAAACCACAAACGGTCACAGGCAACACAGTGGTTGACCGCGCGTATGCTGAAATTGGCAAACCATACGTTTGGGGTGGCGTTGGACCCGATGGCTACGACTGTAGCGGTCTTGTGAGCTATTGCCTCACTGGTAGCCACTCACGCCTTGGCACAACATACACATTCATGGGCTGGACACGTGTGAGTGACCCTCAGCCTGGTGACGTTTGCGTCAGCAGCTACCACACAGGCATCTACATTGGAGGCGGACAAATGATTCACGCACCAACCTTCGGTCAAACAGTATGCGTGAGCGGTGTCCAATCCGACATGATTTACGTTCGCTACTAATATGTATCAGTCTACGCGATCAAACAGCATTTCAGTCCCTGCAAAACAAGCTATTTTGCAGGGACTTTCCTCTGATGGTGGGCTTTTTGTTATGCCTGACTTGAGTAAGAATCAAATTGAACTTGACGAGTTCGTTGGGAAACCCTACTCGCAAATTGCAAAACTCGTCTTTGAAAAACTTCTCGACGACTTCTCCGAAAATGAGATCGAGGAGTGCATCAACAATGCATATTCTGGGACATTTGAAAATGATGAAGTCGCGCCAGTTAAAAAAGTCGGCAAGATGTTCATTCTCGAACTATTTCATGGACCAACAAGTGCATTTAAAGATGTCGCACTGACGATGCTTCCTCAGTTGTTAAGCAAGTCTTTGCAAACATCCAATAAAAAAGCTTTAATTTTGACTGCAACTTCTGGCGACACTGGAAAAGCCGCCATGAATGGATTTGCAGACGTCAAAGACACAGGAATCTGTGTTTATTATCCACACGGGGGAGTTTCTCAAGTTCAGAAAAAACAAATGTCAACACAAACAGGTGCAAATGTCGACGTTTATGCAGTAAAAGGCAACTTTGACGACGCACAACGCGGAGTGAAGGAACTCTTTGTTGACGAGGAACTGAACGATTATGCAACTTCTAAAGGAATTGAGCTCTCAAGCGCAAACTCAATCAACATAGGGCGATTGATGCCTCAAATCGTCTATTATTTCTCGGCTTATTCGTGGCTTGTTGAAAATGAGCAAATTAACGCAGGTGACAAAATCATTTTCTGCGTGCCAACTGGCAACTTTGGCGACGTTTTGGCAGGATATTATGCACATTTGATGGGGCTTCCTGTCGATAAATTCACAATAGCTGCCAACGAAAACGACGTTTTAGACGACTTCATAAAAACTGGCACTTATGACGCAAACAGAGAGTTTTTTAAAACCATCTCGCCTTCGATGGACATCCTCGTGTCCTCCAACCTTGAACGTTTGCTTTACTACGCAACCAAAGGCAATTGCGAAAAGGTTGCAGGATGGATGCAAGAGTTGAGGAAATGCGGAAAATACACTGTGAACGCGGAGACAAAAGAGAGAATCGACGAACTCTTTGAAAGCGGTTCTGCCAACGAAGATGAGACAAAAGCAACAATTGCTGAGGTTCAAAAAGAAACTGGATATGTTTTAGACACTCATTCTGCTGTTGCCTATCACGTGGCAAAGAAATATGCTGATGCTGGGAAAACTGTTGTTAGCCTTTCAACTGCATCACCTTTCAAATTTCCACAAGCAGTCATGAGTGCGTTGGGTGAAGAAATCGAAGACGAATGGAATGCGCTCTCGAAACTTTCTGAGATAAACGATGACGCTTGTCCAAAAGCACTTGCTGAGTTGCAAAACAAAAAAGACTTGCACACATCAATCATTGAGAAAAATGAAATGAAAGATTCAGTCGTTCGAGCGATTGATAAGCTTGCATCAAATTAATAGTTTTTTGAAGATCAATCTCAGTTTAAAAGGTTAATTTAAACTTCTGAAATCTCCTCTCCAGTTTCATTAGCAACCTTTTTTGATAGAATAAATTTGTGCTTTAAAGTTTGATCATAAGAGAGGTTTAAAGTGTCGAGTCTTAAAGATATATATGCTAACGCGAAGCAAAAATTGATGGGCGCAGGCGCTCAAGATGATTTTGAGGAAGAAGAGTTTGAGAAGGATGAATTGTCGAATTTGGACGTTGTCAATGAGGCAGTTGTTCCAGTGACAAGAAGTGTTTCTCAGTTTGAGCGCGATTTTGCAGACACGACAACGCACCAATCGACAACGCATTCAAATGGGCTTGATTCTCTGTTTTCTCCATCAGCCCAAATTCCACAAAACACACAAAAGGAAGGTCCAACACAACCTATGGAACCAATTCAACAACCAACAATGCCAGCAAATGACGGAAGGGTCAGCGCAGGAAATTCGCAGGACTTCATGATTTCTTCCACTCCGAAAAAACCGACAACAAGGCAAGTTGCTGTGATAAAGCCTGACACTTTTGAAGAGGCAGAAATTGTCACGAACACGCTAAAAACAGGCGGTCTCGTGTTGATTGACCTTCGCTCAACTGAAGACGCGCTCGGCAAACGATTCTTGGATTTCTCATTTGGAGCAACATCAGCACTCGGCGGAAATGTGGACGTTTTGGAAAACAAAATCTATTCCATTTCAACTGGAGCTGGAATCACTCAAGGTGAAATTGACAGAGTCAGAAACGAAGGGTTGATTTAGAAGATATGTTGACTTTTTTGTTGACACGCATCATCGAACTTTATGGGCTCCTCATTGTCGTCTATGTCTTGATGAGCTGGATTCCACAGATGAATGGCTGGGTCAATGACCTCTATTCAATTTTGAACAAAATTTGCGAGCCCTATCTCGCAGTGTTCAGAAAAGCAATTCCGCCAGTTGGAGGAATCGATTTTTCGCCAATCGTTGCACTGCTGGCACTGAGTGTTCTTTCCTTTCTCATTCGCATCATTTTGTGAAAAAGTAAATAATAATGGCGTTTGTTCACCTTCATAACCACACTGAATATTCCCTAGCTGACGGAATAACGCATGTCTATGACATGGTAAAACGTGCCACTGACCTTGACATGCCAGCAATAGCCATCACAGATCATGGTGTCATGGGTGGTTGCATTGAGCTTTGCGATGCATGTGCTAAAGTCAAGTCTCAAACTGGCAAAGAGGTCAAACCAATTTATGGTTGCGAAGTTTATATGGTCGCTGAAGATGAAGTCAAACGCTCAAAATCTCAAAAAAGATATCACTTGATTTTGCTCAGTAAAACAACGAAAGGCTATCACAACCTTTTAAAATTGGTGAGCGAATCCCACGTTGACAATTTTTATTCAAAACCACTTGTCACACAACCCATGTTAGAGAAATATGCAGAAGGCTTAATTTGTTCTTCCGCTTGCATGGCTGGCATCATTCCAAAATTGCTGGACGCAAACGATTTTGACGCGGCTTGCATGTGGGCAAAAAAACTTAGTAGCTATTTTGAGCCTGGCGATTTCTACATCGAGCTTCAAGATGCTGGTTACACAACACAAAACAACAGAACTCAGAAATGGCTTAACGAACAACTTGTGCAGGTGGCAAACACTTGCGGTTTCAAAACAATCGCCACAAACGATTTCCATTTTCTCTTAAAAGAAGATGCAAGAGCGCAAGACATAATGCGTTGCATAGGACAAAATAGGCAAGTTTCTGACACAAATCGAATGATTTATTCACATGAATCCTACATGAAAACAGAAGAGGAAATGCGAGCTGCTCTTACAGGATTTGAAGAGGCTTGCGACAACACAGTCGAAGTTGCAGAAAAATGCAACGTCGAAATTGCTCGAGACTCAATTTTACCGATTTTTCCTGTTCCAGATGGATTTGACACCGAGAGTTATTTTCGCCACCAAATTGAAACTGGGCTGGTAAGAAGATATGGCGAAGACATTCCGAAAGAAGTACAAGAAAGATATGAATATGAGGCTGGAATCATCATCCAGCAAGGTTTTCCTGCCTATTTTTTGATCGTTCAAGAATACATCTCTTGGGCACGCGAACACGGCATTGTTGTGGGACCAGGACGTGGCAGCGCTGCAGGGTCACTTGTTTCTTACGCAATGGGAATAACAGATTTGGATCCTTTGAAAAACGGACTTTTGTTTGAGCGTTTTTTAAGTCCTGAGCGTGTGGAAATGCCTGATATCGACGTCGACTTTGACGATGAGCGACGCGGAGAAGTCATCGAACACATAAAAGAAATCTACGGCGAAGATCACGTTTCAGGTGTCATAACATACGGCCGAATCGCTGCAAAAAATGCAGTACGCGACGCAGCACGCGTTTTGGGGTATTCTTATCAAACTGGAGACACAATCGCAAAGCTGATTGGTAACGAAATCGGAATAACTCTCGACGCTGCTCTTGCACAAAACTCTGATTTGCGTGAGCTCTATGAAACTGACGCCTCAGCAAAAGAAGTCATCGATGCGGCAAAATCGATTGAAGGAATTATCCGAAATGAGGGTGTGCACGCTTGTGCCACGATCATCTGTCGAGACCCAATGAGCGACCATGTGCCGATGAAGCGCGACACAAAAGAGGGCGGAATCATAACGCAATATGATGGTCATTACACTCCTGAGCTTGGACTTTTGAAGATGGACTTTCTTGGTCTTCGAACGCTTGGGGTTTTGTCGCGAGCATGCAAAAACGTGAGGGAGCGCTTTGGCGTTTCAATCAACCCTGAAGAAATTCCGATCGACGATGAAAGTGCTTTTGAATTCATAAGAACTTCAAACATGGATGGGCTTTTTCAAGTTGAAAGTGCGCTCTATGTTCAGCTTTTTCACCGTCTGCCACCAACAAAATTTTCTGACATCGTTGCATCAATTGCTCTCAACCGCCCAGGTCCGCTAGAGTCTGGCATGGTTGATGACTATGTCAAAGTTGCAAGTGGCAAAGTTCCTGCACATTATTATGATGACCGTCTTCGACCGATTTTGGAAGAAACATACGGAACGATGGTCTATCAAGAACAGATCATGCAGATTTCAATGGCAATGAGTGGATTTTCTGCTGGAAAGGCTGACAAGCTTCGAAAAGCAATGGGGAAAAAGAAGCTTGACGTTATGAAAGAATTGCAGGAAGACTGGAACAACGGTGCTGTCGACAACGGGTTTTCTCTCGATGTTGCAAAGCAAATCTGGGAAGACGCTGAAAAGTTTGCTAAATATGCGTTTAATAAATCACATTCTGCTGCATATGCAGTTCTTGTCATGAGAACAGCCTACCTGAAAGCCCATTATCCATACGAATTCATGGCAGCTGTGCTTTCTTCATATATGGGAAAAACTGACAAATTGATTAAATATATCGCTTCCTGCAACCACAACAACATTCCAATTCTCCCTCCTGATGTCAATTCGTCAAACGTCGAGTTCACTCCCGTCGAAGGGGGAATTCGATTTGGTCTCATGGGCGTAAAAGGTGTTGGCGAGGCAGTCGCGAACGCCATCATCGTAGAGAGAAAACAGAACGGTCCCTATACCTCCCTTCACGACTTATTGCGGAGAATTGATGCAAATCTGTGGAACAAAAAGCCAATAGAGGCTCTCATCAAAGGTGGTGCGTTCGATTCGACTGGCTACACGAGAAAACAAATGAACGACCTCATCTATAACACGACGATCCTCGATGATGAAACAAAAAGACAGAAGAACAAAGCAGCTGGTCAAACCTCAATTTTTGAGACTGCAGTTCTGGAAGAAGAAGACTCTTTGGAAATTCCTGCACCAGACGGAATTGAATGGGAGCGATCAGTTAAAAATGCTTTTGAAAAAGAATTCATGGGGATGTTCGTCTCTGATCACCCGTTGGCGCACCATGAGGATGAGATTGCAGAGATAACGCCTCACACAATGGCTTCATTGGCGGAGAGAGAAACTGGCATCAAACAAGGAACATTCGTCGGGATGATTTCCGATTTGAACTTGAGAAGCTATGTCCAGAAAAAAACTGGCAAAGAAGCAAAGATGGCAAACTTCACTTTGGAGGACACTTCTGGAAGTTGTCCAGTTGTAATGTTTCAAATCGACGATTGTAAAGACTTTTTAGAAAATGATGCAATCGTTAAGATCAACGGACGTTTCGACAAGAGCGACCGCGGCGATCAAATTTTAGTTAACTCTATGGAATTGATTTCATTCGATGGTGAAAATGGAGAATCTCACAAAAAACAAGAAGAACCACAGATAAAACTTGTTTTGTCGCAAGACGAATTTTCGAAGACGACTTGCGATTCACTCATTAGGATCGTTAAAAATTTCCAAGGAATAAACAGAATAAAAATTCTTCTTAACACAAACTCGGGTAAGAAGCTGGAAACCTACCTTCCAGTTTTGATCGATGCTGAAAATTTGTCATTAAAGCAACAGCTCAACGAGCTTTTCGGTCGTGAAGTGGCATAAAAATTGCATAATTATGCATTAAAAATTGCATACAATGGCTCTCCTTTCTGTGGATTTGCAAGACAGCCTGAACAATTAACTGTGCAAGGAAACTTAGAGGACGCACTAAAGATTGCTCTTCGCCAAGACGTCCAAACAGTTTGTGCAGGCAGAACCGACACAGGAGTTCACGCGAGAGGTCAAGTTGTCAATTTTTTCTCACAAGAAAAGATTAAAATGGATGGCTCTTTTTTAAGATCAATTAACGCACTCACACATGACGAAATTTCCATTTTGGATGTGCGTGAAGTTTCTGCTGAATTTTCGGCAAGGTTCTCAGCAAAAAAAAGAGAATATAGATATTTCATTTCCAATTCAAAAACCGAAAGCATTTTTTGCAAAAATTTTTCTTGGCACGTTTCAAAACCCCTAAATGTTGAAGCCATGGAAAAGGCTAGCAAATTCTTAATAGGGGAACACGACTTCAAAAGTTTTTGTCTTGCATGCTCAGCGGAAAATAAAACAACGATGCGCAATGTCGAATCCATCACTTTTGAAAGCATAAAGAATTTTGATGAAGAACTCATTCAAATTAAGATAACAGGAAATGCTTTTCTTCATTCTATGGTTCGGACCATCGTCGGCACTCTCGTTGAAGTCGGAAAGGGCAAAAGAAAAGCCGAATGGATGCATGATGTCTTAGTAGCAAAAAGACGCTCCGTAGCTGGAGAAAACGCCCCAGCAAAAGGGCTCATTTTTTGGGAAGTTTATTATTAATTGTAAAAAATGAATTAAAAATTAAAAAAAACCTTGTCTGTGAGGTATAATTCACGCCTAGCATTTATAGATTTTTAGGGAGAAAACATGACTGACATAAGAGATAAAGATTTAAGCGCACGATCGAACTGGTCAAGCAAGGCGGCTTTCGTTTTAGCTGCAGCGGCATCAGCGGTCGGACTTGGAAACATCTGGAGATTTCCTTACTTAGCAGCGAAATATGGTGGTGGCACGTTTCTTCTCGTCTATGTCGTTTTGCTCCTCACTTTTGGCGTTTCTCTCCTCCTTTTGGAGACGGCACTGGGAAGAAAAACTGGCCTTTCAGCAATAGCGGCATTTAAGTCCTATGGCAAAAAATATGCTTTTATTGGAATTTTGGCTTCGGCAGTTCCATTCATCATCACTTGTTACTATTGTATCATCGGCGGATGGGTGACAAAATATGCGGCAACCTACATCCTAGGGGGCGGGTCTGCCGTCGCTGCAGATGCAGCAAACGCGTTCACATCCTTTATCACTTCGCCAGTTGAATCTTTTGCGTGGGCTTTCATGTTCGTCGGCGCAACAGTGCTCATCGTTGCTCTCGGTGTTGAAAATGGCATCGAAAAGGCGAACCTTGTCATGATGCCACTTCTCATCGTCATCGCTGTTGGCATCGCAATTTTCACTCTTACTCAGCCCGGAGCTGCAGCTGGGGCGACATATTACCTCGTTCCTGATTTTTCAAAATTATCACCAGAACTCTTGGTCGCGGCATTGGGTCAGATGTTCTATTCAATGAGTCTGGCAATGGGGATCATGATCACCTATGGATCCTACACCAAGAAAGATTCCTCTTTAACATCTTCAGCCGTTCAAGTCGGAGGATTCGATTTTGCAATTGCCTTCTTCGCAGGGCTCATGATCATTCCAGCAGCCTTTGTTGGTCTTGGCGGAGGCGATGCGATCGCTGCCAAAGCTGGTCCTTCCCTCATGTTCATAACACTTCCAGAAGTGTTTTCAAAGATGGGAAACTTCGGCGGAATAATTGGAGCTCTTTTCTTCGTTCTCGTTCTTTTTGCTGCTCTGACAAGTGCAATTTCGCTAACCGAAACACTCGTCTCGATCCTCTGCGATGCAACGAAATGCTCAAGAAGAAAAGCAATCGTCATCGTCATCATCTATTTCGCAATCACTGTTACACTTGTCAATTTGGGCTATAACAAACTTGACTTCATTCAGCCTCTTGGAGAAGGATCAACGTTGCTTGACTTCTTTGACTTCCTGAGCAACACAGTCATGATGCCAATCGTCGCAATTTTGACTTGCATTTTCGTTGGCTGGATCATCAAACCAAAGGAGATAATCGACGAAGTGAAACTTTCCTCAAAGTTTGTTTTGGCAAAGCCTTGGACGATCATGATCAAATTCATCGCTCCAATTTTGGTAGCTGTCATTCTTGTTTCCTACACTGCTGCTCAATTTGGGTTGATAACGATTTAAAAGTGGCGAATAACAACGCCTACAAAAGAAATTCAAGAGGAGTGCCTTTTGCGCTCCTCTTTTTTGTTTTCATAAATTAAAATAAGTTTTAAAGGAAATAACTTTTTAGTTTTAACGCATAACACCCCAGAAAGGTCAAAACATGTCTTTATCTATCGGAATTGTTGGATTGCCAAACGTCGGAAAATCGACACTCTTTACCGCTCTAACAAACAAAGGTGGTCTCGCTGCGAATTATCCTTTCGCAACGATTGAACCAAATGTGGGGATGGTGCCAGTCCCCGACAAGCGTCTTGAAGCACTTGCAGAAATCGACAATCCAGCTCAGATTGTCCCAGCGATGGTCGAATTTGTCGACATCGCAGGCCTTGTTGCTGGGGCTTCACAAGGAGAAGGTTTGGGAAACCAGTTTCTCGCCAACATCCGAGAGTGCGACGCAATTTGTGAGATTGTGCGTTTTTTTACTGACGAAAATGTCATCCATGTGTCAGGCAAAGTGGACGCAGAATCTGACGTTGAAACAATCAAAACTGAATTGATCCTCGCTGACATAGCCACTCTTGAAAAGGCACTGCCACGAATCGAAAAAGAGGCGAAGAGAGACAAGACTAAACAAAATAAGTTAAACGCGATGAAAAAATCTTTTGAAGCACTCAATGCTGGTCACAGAGTGAGAACACTTGATTTGAGCGAAGAAGAAATTGAGGAGCTCTATGATCTTCATCTTTTGACGATGAAGCCTTTTTTGTATGTTGCAAACGTTGATGAAGATCAGCTGTGCGTCGACATAACAGAAATTGATGGACTAAAACCAGTCAAAATATCAGCTAAAGTTGAAAGTGAACTCATCGACTTGCCAGCCGACGAGAGGCAAGAATACCTCGACACGCTTGGTATCGAAGAGAGCGGACTTGAGCGTCTCGTTAAAGAAACCTACCACTTACTCGGACTTCAATCATTTTTCACAAGTGGCGAGAAAGAGTCGCGCGCTTGGACTATTCACATCGGCGACACTGCCCCAAAAGCAGCTGGAGTTATTCACTCGGATTTCGAGCGTGGATTTATCAAAGCTGAAACTGCCTCTTTTGAAGATTACGTTGAATATCGAGGTGAAGCAGGTTGCAGAGAGAAAGGTAAGCTTCGTCAAGAGGGCAAAGATTATGTCGTGCAAGACGGTGACGTCATGAATTTCAAGTTCAATGTTTAATAAACGCGTGCCCTTGTGATAAAATTTAGCAGGTAAATTGATTATTTTATAAGCAATTTTTTGTAACACACGATTTGAGAGGTTAGGTAAACAAATGTCAGGACATTCAAAGTGGGCGACAACGAAACACAGGAAAGCTGCACAAGACTCGAAGCGTAGTGCGCTTTTTTCTAAACTTTGCAGAAACATAACAGTTGCTGCAAAAGAAGGCGGTGACCCGAATCCAGAAAACAATGCATCTTTGGCAGCGGCCATCGACAAAGCGAAGGGCTATTCTCTTCCTAAAGACAAAATCAAGACAGCGATCGACAAGGCGTTTGGCTCAGGCAAGGACGCAGCTTCCTACAAAACTGTCGTCTATGAAGGCTATGGTCCAGCAGGCGTTGCAGTTTATTGTGAAGCTTTGACAGACAACTTGAATAGAACTGCAGCAGACGTCAGAAGCACTTTTTCTCATGCAGGTGGCAACCTTGGAACAAGTGGAAGCGTTGCTTTCCAATTTGAAAGCAAGGGCCAAATTCTCGTCACAAAACAAATTGAAGGTGGCAAAAAGGAAGGCATGCTTCCAAACGGGGCAGCAGGCGACGAAGATGAATTCATGCTTGCAGTCGCAGACGCTGGTGGCGAGGATTATGAAGATGCCGATGAAGAGTGGATAGTGTATACTGCAGCAGGCGATTTGAACGCTGTTAAAACTGCTCTTGCAGGTCAGGGAATCGAAATTAAGGGTGCAGAACTCACAATGATCCCGACCAATCCACAAGAAGTTTCTGTCTCAGACGCAAAGAAGGTTATGCGCCTCATCGACAAGCTTGAAGAGCTCGAGGACTTGCAGAACGTCTATCACACGGCAAACATAACAGATGAAATTGCAGAACAACTCGATTAAGAGTTGTTCTCTTCAATTTCTTTTGCAGCAATTCTTGCTGCTAGAGCCAAAACACGCGTCGCGTCTCTCACTTCTTCAACACTAGGAAGTGAAGGCGCGATTCTTATGTTTTTATCCTTCGGATCTCGTAAATGGGGATAGGTCGCTCCCGCTTTCGTGAACTTAACACCAAGGACTTCTGCTATCTGAACCACCCTTTTTGCAGTTCCTTCCATGCAGTTAAAACTGATGAAATAGCCACCGTTTGGCTTGCTCCACGAACACCAATTAGCACATGCTAACTCCTCGCTCAAAACTTCTTGCACAGCTTCAAATTTTGGTCGCATTATTTCAGCATGTTTTTCCATGTGCTCCAACACGCCTTGTTTATCTTTCAAAAACTTGACATGTTTCATCTGGTTTATTTTGTCTGAACCGATCATCTGTGCGTTCAAATGTGCCAACTCATCGTTTAAGTTAGCTTCACTTGAGGCAAATGCAGCAACTGCTGCGCCTGGAAAGGTGACTTTTGAAAGAGAGGCAAATTTGAAATAACGATCTTCATTTCTGGCATCCATGCAAGCCTTGCCAATGTCTAAAACGTGCTCCTTTTTTGAATCGTCGTCAGTCAAATGGTGAACGCAATAGGCATTATCCCAAAAAATCCTGAAATCGCTCGCCTTTGTGCTCATGGAAGCCAACCTTTTCACAACTTCGTCAGAATAGGTGACACCTGTCGGGTTTGAGTATTGAGGAACGCACCAAATCCCTTTAATTGCCTCATCATTTGCTACTGCATCCTCAACAAAGTCTAAGTCTGGACCGTCCTCAGTCATTTCAACGTTGATCATTTCGATCCCGAAGTTTTCGCAAATCGAAAAGTGTCTGTCATATCCAGGAACTGGGCACAAAAATTTCACTTTTCCCAAAGCATTCCAAGGTTCACTTCCACAAACTCCGAATTGCATAGCTCGCTGCACTGTGTCATACATAAGTGTTAAACTCGAACTCCCGATCGCAAGCACGCATGCAGGATCCTCCTCCATGAGCTCACCCATGAGCTCGCGCGCTTCGATCGTCCCTTTTAAAACACCATAGTTTCTTATATCGACACCATCCTTGCCAATAAAATCAACTGACATCGTCATCAAGTCGCCAGAAAGCTCAAGCTGCTCATTGCTCGGCTTTCCTCGAGTCATGTCAATGTTTAAGTTCATAGCCTTAAGTTCAAGATATTGCTTTTCTAACTGTTCCACGCAAATGTCTCCTTACGCATTTTTTAAAATTATTTAATAACTTGTAACATAATAACGCTGTTTTGCTGGTAGAATTGTAAAAAGCTGTTAAATTTGAAAGTTAGCACGTCAAGAATTAATTAAACGTGTTTAAAAAATAACTAGGGAGTTCGCTTGTTTACAAATGATTTTTGGGTATTGCTGGCAATTTTAGCCTACTTCATCGTCGTCTTGACGATTGGGTTTGTTTATGCCAAAAGATCAAATTCGTCGACAGATGAATATTTCCTAGGAGGCAGAAAGGTTGGTCCATGGCTGACAGCACTCTCTGCTGAAGCATCCGACATGAGTGGCTATCTCCTGATGGGAATCCCTGGCCTTGCCTATTTCACAGGCGCCGCCGACGCTGGATGGACTGTCATAGGACTTGCCATCGGCACATGGGCAAACTGGCACTTCACAGCAAAGAGATTGAGAAAATATAGCGAAAAGGCAAGTGACGCAATAACATTACCAGATTTCTATTCAAGAAGACTGCACGACGACAAAAACGTCATCTCAACTATTGCAGCACTCATTATCTTGCTGTTTTTCTGCGTCTATGTTGGAAGTTGCTTTGTTACATGCGGAAAACTCTTCCACACGCTCTTCGGTCTTGATTACATGACTATGATGATCTTGGGCGCGCTTATTGTTTTCCTGTATACTCTTGTTGGAGGCTATTTGAGCGTTGTCGTCACTGACTTTGTTCAAGGTTGCCTCATGTTTTTTGCTTTGGCAGTTGTCATGGTGGGATCTATCACTCTTGCTTCAGGTTTTGAGAACATGATCACCTTCCTAAATAATATTCCTGGATATTTCTCACTATTGACAACTGCTTCGCCGTCACTTGGTGCTGACGGCAACCAGATCGTTCAAAATGGCACTCCAATTTTTGAAGATCCAAAAAGCATGGGGCTTTTGACAATTGTTTCCTATCTGGCATGGGGGCTTGGTTATTTCGGAATGCCGCACGTTCTTGTCAGATTCATGGGCATTCGCAACGCTGAAGAACTTCGGAAATCGAAATACATCGCAGTCATCTGGGTTTGCATCTCGATGTTTTGCGCTGTCGCAATCGGAATCATTGGTCGCGTTGTTGTTCCTACCGAGCTCTTAACAAACAGTGCTGCAGAAAACATCTTCATTGTTTTGTCTCGAATGCTCTTGCCTGGATTTTTGTGTGGTGTCGTTGTGTCAGGAATTTTGGCTGCTTCAATGAGCTCTGCTTCAGGTTATCTCTTAATCGCAGGTTCTTCTGTTGCAGAAGACCTCTTCCGAGGAGTCATAAAAAAAGACGCAACAGACAACCAAGTTATGATTGTTTCACGCATCGTCTTAATTTGCGTATTTCTGCTCGGAATTGTCATAGCAAGCGACGCGAACTCTGTCATATTCAAAGTTGTTTCATTTGCATGGGCAGGGCTCGGTGCCTCCTTTGGGCCTCTCACTCTATGTTGCCTCTATTGGCGTCGCCTTAACAAACAAGGTGCGATTGCTGGCATGTTAGCTGGTGGAATTTCCGTCATCGCTTGGAAATACCTCCTCTCGCCTTTGGGTGGCTTTTTTGGAATCTATGAGCTTTTGCCATGCTTCATCATAAGCCTCGCTGTTATGATGGTTGTTTCATTGCTGACTCCTGAACCAGACAAGTCAGTCTATGATGAATTCGATCATTATATGGACGAAGACCGTTCCTGTTTACTTTAAAATGCACAGCATGGGACAAGGCCCATCTTAGTTCTCTCGGACGCTCCATCTGGCTTCGTTGAGGAAGAATCATCTGCACCATAGCATGTACCATCAGCACTGACATAATAGAAGTTCTTTCCCTGTTCATATTGTGGCATTCTTGTCCAATAACAATTTTCATAGCCAGATGCCGAGTTCTCAGGCGTACCTCCAGATCTCGTCTTTTTAACTAATGCAGGGGCAGCGACATTTAACTCTACCTCATTTTCTTCAGAGAAATTATCATAGAAAGCATATTGGCTACCGTCGATTGGCGGATAGACATACTTAGTTAACTCAGTTGGGCTTGATGGCCAAAATTTGCATTTTGTTGTCGTCGTGTTGATGTAGGCAAAATCCTTTCCGCCACCCGTGTATGATCGCTTGCCAACTTCCTTCAGTTTATCGGTAAAACCAGTGTTTAAGTTAACAAAGAGGTAATGATTTTCATCATTCATGGTTGTAAAGATCTCCATTCGACTCCACCCCCCGTCATTTGTTAGAGGATTGGCAACTTCCATTTCCACCGCGTATGGAGTGAGGTGTGTTGCCTCGAAAGTCAACGTTGTGTCATCTCTTATTATTGTGCTTTGATCAGAAGTCTCTTCGTGTTGCCCAACTTCCAAAATCCTGAACTCGACAAACTTGTCTTCCCCTGTGTTATTTTTGTTCTTCCATTGGGTGTAGAGGTGATAGTTGTCGTTTTTCATGTAGCCTTCATATTCCGCAATAGTCTCGATGTTTCCTGCCTTTATTTTTGCTACATCTGCATCAATTTCTGCAGATGATTTCTTAACATTCCATGCAGCTTCGACATAATTAGGATTCTCGACATTAGCCTTTTCTGCCGTGTTGTCTGTTGTTATCAACTTGCTCGGAGCAAGCCAATACTTAACTAAGTCACCATCTGATGAGGGCACCCAGTTCGCAAAAATCTCCGTGTCTTCGCTAAATATGGTGTCTGCTTCGATTTTTTCGCCTGCGCAATTGGCATCCTTAAAAAATCCTGCCAATTCCAAACCCTCTTCTGTGCCATAATCGTCAGAAGTTATGTAAACACTCGAACCCGGGGCAATATATTTATTAAACGTTGCGTTTCCATGGTCTTGTGTGTTACATTTGATTGTTATTGACTGCTCAATGTCTGCTGATGACTCTTTTTGCGAATCGCCACTCATTTCATAGCAATTCTTCTTTGCGCCTGTTATTTCATATGTTATTGCAATAGGAACATTTTCACTCAATTTGTTTATGAGAGCTTCCTCACCAAAAGTTCCAATCGGCGTGACTTTAACGTCATCTGTCCCATAAACTCCAGTGAGCGTCCAATCAGGCAGGAAAGTAGCGTTTCTCGTCGCGTCATAAAGTTTGTTCTCAGCTTGCAAATTGCTTGCCGTCAACTTCGCTTTGTTGATGACAAAACTCTTCGTCGCAGTTCCTGTGAAATTGCCTTTGCCTTTCACCTGCAAATTATGCGTTCCTGCATCGGTCTGCTTGTTGTTTGCAAGATCATAATCAGAAGTGGAAAGTGTGAGGCCATTAATGGTCACTTTCGAGACCTTTTGCTCATGTTCGGTTGCGTCATAATCAAATGTGCCACTTCCTTCAAGCACAATTTGAGCACCTTTTATGTTCATAGGAGAAATCGTGAAACTTTTTAGAGCAACTCCAGTGCAGTTATTTTTTCCTGTGATGGTTAATGCATACGTCCCCGCTTTGGTCTGAGTGTTGTTTGAAACTGTGTATTCAGAAGCAGGAATTGTGTTCCCATCCATCGTGACCTTCGTAACAGTTTGCGTTTGAGCTTTCCCGTTATAGGTCAGAGAATTCCCAAGTGTCACGGTCGCAAGAGCGATGTTTAATTTGTTTATGATGAAGTTGTAGGTCTTAGAGCCGGTGTATCTCCCTTTTCCTGTTATTGTTATCGTGCCAGTTCCTGGACTTTTGTTTGCGCCGTAAGTCACAACATAGTCTTTGTTTGCTGTCAAACCAGTCACGGTCGCGCTCGGCTTGATTTGAGTGCCGTTATAAGTTTTCGGTGTCAAATCAACGACAGCCTTCGAAAAATCGATCGCGATGCTGGATGGTTCCAAAACAGAATAGCCTCGCCAGCCAACGCCTTCTGCCCTCCAGCCAAGACTAACAAGGGTTTTTTGTTCTCTTTCATCTGTAGTGTAATTATGGGTTCCTGTCTGCGCATAAGGGTTATATTGCCTCAAAACATCTATCACATCTGGCTCTTCATCTGAACTTGTTGTAACCGTGTACCAACCTGTTCCCTCATAAGTCCAACCAGCCAACACACATTTGTCCCTCTCTTTAGCGTCTGTGGTGTAGTGATGATCGCCACCTTCAACATATTTGTTATAAAGACGATAGACTGGCTTCATAGTTTTGCTTGTTGGTGCATACCACTCAATTTTTTCATAGACCCAGCCAGCTTTTACGATGTTGTCGCGCTCTGAAATGCTCGCAGTGTAGAAATGCTCAAAGTTCCATCTGTTATATAGCCTAAACATTGCCACGCGAGAACCATCGCTCGACATCATCTTGTCGCTGTCAGCACCTAAACAGGCATTAGGGATTAGGGAATTGGTGTTAGCGAGGGCTTCAGTCGTGGCTCCACTTCCTTTCAGCCCAACATCCGCATTCTCTTGAGCACTTGCAACGTTTAGATTAGTGCACATCAAAAGCAAAATAACTATCGAAAAGATAAGGGTAAGAAAAGAAAATCTTCTTAGATTTTTGAGTCCGAGTAAACTTAGTCTTGAAGTAAACATAGTAGCCCCTCATTTATTAAAAATTAAATTGCAATTTCAAAAAACTTGTTTAATTATATCAAAAAAGTATTCCTTCGTCCTTAAGAATCTTAAAAAAGTTAGACATTAGAGCGCAGAAAAGACTCGTCCTACTTTTTCTGTTATGCACAAATCAGCGTTTCTGTCTGCTTTAGTTGCTGATAGATTGATGATGACGAGGTGCTTCCCGTGAAAATAATCAATCATCCCTGCTGCTGGATAGACAACTAAAGAAGTCCCTGCAACAATCAGGAGCTCCGCCTTTGCAATCGATGTGATGGCAGAATCGGTGACTCGGGTGTCAAGTGGCTCTTCATATAAAACAACATCAGGCTTTATGATTCCAGCACAATTTGGACAGTGAGGAATTCCATCTGTTGCTGTCTGCCATGCGTTTGTTGTTTGGGGAAGCGAAAAGTGAGCGCCACAATCCATACATGTGTTTCTGTTAACGCTTCCGTGGAGTTCTAAAACGTTTTTTGATCCTGCCATTTGATGCAACCCATCAATGTTTTGGGTGATGATGGCACTGCAGACCTTTTCTTCTTCGAGCTTTGCCAGTTTTTTGTGCGCCTTGTTGGGTTCAGCATTTTCAAAAATCATCTTCTCGAAATAAAAGTCATAAAACTCGCGTGTGTGTTGCATAAAAAAAGTGTGTGACACCATAACTTCAGGCGGATAAGGGTATTTTTGGTTGTATACACCGTCGGCGCTTCGAAAATCAGGAATGCCACTTTCCGTTGAAACTCCTGCTCCTCCAAAAAAAACTAATCCGCCCTCTTTGCAATCCTGAACCCATTCTTTTAAGATGTCGATTTGATTTTGAGAATCCATGTTTTTGTTCCTTTTCTTAAATCTAATTGAAGTCTGACACTATTCTATCAGTGTTTGAGCCTGCAAGAGTAGTTTTTAAAATGGAGATTTGGAACGGTCAAATTTTGATTCTGTAATATAAAATTAACCTATGAAGTGTTTAAAAGTAATTAACTCTAAAATTGAGTCGATACAAAAGTGGGAAGCAGGTGACGCGAAAAGACAGCGTCGCACCTATTGGGCGTTATATGTCATCACTTTTGTTTTAATGACTGTTGCTTCGCTCAATGTCTACATCCTAAATGGCCTTTCGATCGTATGGTCAGTAGACGGAATGGAGCAGTTCTATCCCTATTTCGTTTATGAAGGGCAATGGCTTCGTGAGATCGCCTCAAACCTTGCAAATGGCAACTTTGAGGTCCCAATGTGGGCGTTTGACTTAGGTTATGGAAGTGACCTTCTGGCAGAGATGGATGTTTTTTGGGATCCCCTAAATTTAATCTCAGCTTTTTTCCCAGAAAAATCTAGTGAATGGGCTTTTCAATTCTTAATCATTTTTCGCCTGTTTTTGGCAGGAGCATCTTTTTCACTATTTTCACTCCACTTCAAGAACTTGCGCTGGTGCACTCTTTTGGCATCAATTGTTTATTGTTTAAGTGGAACCGCTCTCACCGCCCTTCATTGGCCAGGATCAACTTGGCCACTCATCTTGTTCCCTCTCCTTTTGCTTGGCGTCGAGAAAATCTTGGAGGAAAGATCTCCGATCCATTTCATTTTGACTTCGTTTCTTTTCTTCCTCATTACGTGGTATTTCGCCTACATGGCAACGATTTTTCTTGTCATCTATTGTGCTGTTCGCGTGACTTTAAAGCTAAAAAAAGAAAATAAATTGACTGTGCAAAATTTCTTTTCTTGGACTTGCCGATTTGCGGGTTATTACTTGATCGGGATCGCAATCGCTGGAATCGCCCTTTGGCCAATGATCCTCGATTTAACTGTCAACGAGCGCGCAACAAATGTTGAAACCTACATCCCTCTCCTATATTCATTTTCGTATTACATGGACACCTGCACTGCTTTCGTTGGAACTGCCGCAGTGGGTAGCGATTGCTTCATTGGATATGGCGGATTTGCATTTTTAGCTTGCGTTATGCTTTTGACTTCTAAAGGCAAAGATACACTATTAAAAGCAGCCCTCGTTACAATGCTCATCATCCTCCTGATTCCTGCGCTTGGAAGTGCCCTAAATGGATTTAACTATGCGACAAATCGCTGGGTTTGGGCCCTTGCGCTCCTTGTCTGCTTCATCCTTGCAAAAGAAATTCCAAGGCTCTTAGAAAAGTTGCCTTGGGAACAGATTCTGACTCTAATCATTTGTTGTGGCATCTTTGTCGTTGCCGTTTTTGTTCTTCCGTGGATGAGAAACGAGAAGACTGTTGCCGCAAGTGTTGCTCTTTTGGCGGCTCTCGGAGTTTGCATTCAACAGTATGCAGGTCAGCGCACAAAACAAACACTTCTTTGTTCGGTGCTTCTGTTTAGTGTCGCCTTGAATGCTTTTTATTTCACCTGCCCAGAAATTTATGGAACTGCCAAAGATGCGCCTACTCTTGGAACACTTTACTCAAAAATAACAGATGAATCGGCAGATGATGCAATAGTTAAAACAGACGAAATCGACGCTTTAGACAAAAGCGACAACTGGAGGTATGATGCAGACCCAGCCTGCGGAGACCGTCCAAGAAACAATTCACTCGTTTTGGGAATTCCTGGAATAAACTTTTACAACAGTCTCTATAACGGCAAAGTCGACCAATATCACACAGAACTCGGTATAACGCAAGGAGGGATCAATTTCTCCTACCAAAACCTTATGGCTTCCACAATGGCAGAGGCGCTGGCTGGAGTTAGATATTACATTGTGCCACAAGGCAAATCAAAAGCACTTTATGGATATGAAAAAACGCCACTTTACACAACTCTTAGTGGCGAGCAAAAATATGAAGTCTATGAAACAAACAACTCGATCGGCAAAGCGTTTTGTTATGATTCTGTCATATCAAGAAGTTATTACAAATCGCTCACCCCTCTCGAGCGTCAAGAAGCACTGTTGCAAGGAGCAGTCGTCGACGATGACGAAATTGAAAAAACAGGGCTTAATAAAATCACACCAAAAATAACTTCAACAGAGGTCAACTATGCCGATTCAGAAACCATAACGGAACAAAATGCAGGCACAACACAAAAGAACGTCTACATAACTGACGACTCGATTTATGTTTTAAAGGAAAATTCAAGCGTAACGCTCACTTTTCAAGGTAAAGAAAATTGCGAGACCTACATCAATTTCGCTAACTTCAAACTAAATCCACTAACTCCATTTGACACGCAAAATGTTAAGGCGAAACTGACTGGAGTCGAGCCAACCCTTGCAGACAACGTCTCGAATTTTAAATGGCTCATGA
The DNA here is from genome assembly GCA_963592435.1 of Oribacterium sp. GTDB lineage: Bacteria > Actinomycetota > Coriobacteriia > Coriobacteriales > Eggerthellaceae > Phoenicibacter. The sequence continues at coordinate 34,150 of CAVAWT010000003.1, forward strand.
AATGGGTGAGTCCAACGACAGTCAAGATAACAATTTCTTCTGATGGCCAAACATCTGACAGGACAATTTCTGCACCAACCCCAAGCAATCACCTCTATGGTGGCAAGGACGACTGGTCTGTCAACATGGGCTATTCTGAAGAGGCGCAAACAAAGATAACGCTCACGTTCGACAAGGTTGGGCAATATTCCTTCGACGATTTAAGCATTGTGTGTCAAGATGTTGACAGCGTTTCGTCATACATAAAGGACAGGCAAGACATGCAGGTGACAGACTACGTTGAGTCGACGAACAAAATCAATGCTCACGTCGACACAGACACACAGCAATTGGTGTATTTCTCAACTCCAAAAACTCCTGGATGGACTGCAACAGTCGACGGGGAAAATGCAGAGATAATCAGCGCAAACACTGCGTTTATGGCAGTGAAAGTTGATGCAGGATCTCACGACATCGAGCTCAAGTTCACATCCCCTGGGTTAAATGAAGGTTTCATAACAACATGTTTAGGCTTGTTATCGCTCCTGTGTGTCGTATTATTTAGATGTGTTAAAAAACGTAGAGATAAAGCAGAGAAATAAATGATTCATTTTAATGTTGCACCTTGCCTTGAAGGCTCGCTTGAAAATGTGAAACAAGCCGCCAAAAGTGGAGCAATTTGTGGCGACGGACCTTTCACAAAGCGATGCCATGAGTGGATCGAGACAAACTTTAACGCGCAAAAGGCGCTTTTAACGACGAGCGGAACAGCTGCATTGGAAATGGCAGCTCGCCTTTGCGACTTAAAAGCAGGCGATGAAGTGATCATGCCAAGCTACACATTTCCATCGACTGCTGATGCTGTCATCGCTTGCGGCGCAACTCCAGTCTTCGTCGACATACACGCTCACACAATGAACATTGACGAAACAAAAATTGAAGACGCAATCACTCCTGCAACAAAAGCAATTTTTATCGTTCATTATGCTGGGGTTTCTTGCAACATGGAAAAAATTTGCGAGATTGCAGAAGAACACAACTTGCTTCTCGTCGAAGATGCAGCACAAGGCGTCATGTCAACCTATAAAGGGCAAGCACTGGGAACTTTTGGCGATTTTGGATGCTTTTCCTTCCATGAGACGAAGAACTATTCGATGGGCGAAGGCGGAGCACTTCTCATAAAAGATGCAGCCAACAATGAATCAGCTGAGATTCTGCGTGAGAAGGGAACAAATCGCTCGAAATTCTTCCGTGGTCAAATTGACAAATATCACTGGGTTGACTATGGCAGTAGCTATCTCCCTTCAGACCTAAACGCAGCATATCTTCTCTCGCAACTAGATATTGCAGACGAGATCAACACAAACCGTCTTGACACCTGGAATCGCTATCACAAAAACTTAAGCGAACTTGAATTTCAAGACAAAATTGAACTTGCAGAAATTCCCGATGGATGCGAGCATAACGCGCACATGTTCTTCATAAAATGCAAAGATGTTGACGAGCGACAAGACTTGATGGGACACCTTAAGGCAGCGGAAATTGAGGCGCCTTTCCACTACGTCCCACTCCACTCAGCTCCAGCTGGCTTGAAGTTTGGCAGGTTCAATGGGAAAGACATCAACACAACAAAGGAAAGTGAGAGATTGTTGCGACTTCCCCTTTACTACGGAATCAGCACCTCCGATGTCGACCTCGTTTCAGATAAAATAATAGAGTTTTACCAAAATCTAGATTAAAGTTTAAAATAATAACTGAGGAAAGGCATAAAAAACAACACCATGGCAAACAATAAAACATTAGTCTCTTGCGTGATCCCATGCTATAAGTCTTCAGAGATTGTCGGAGATGTCGTTGCAGAGTTGACAAAGGCAGCGAAAGAACAGAACGATTATGACATGGAGGTCATCCTCGTCAACGATGGGTCTCCTGATGGTGGAAAAACTGCAGAGAAGATCAGCGAGTTAGCACATGCTAACTCTTCAATCGTTGCAGTTTCTCTCAGCAAAAATTTTGGTCAGCATGCAGCTCTCATGGCAGGATTTGCCAAGGTGAGAGGTGAAGTTGTTGTGTGCCTAGATGACGACGGTCAAACGCCTGCTAATGAAACTTTCAAGCTTGTTGACAAAGTCATGGATGGATATGACCTTGTTTATGCAAGCTATCAAGGCAAAAAGAAACACAATTTGTTTCGCAACCTTGGGAGCAAATTCAACATGTGGTGCGATCATCACATAAGTGGTGCACCAAAAGACGTTGAAATAACGAGCTTTTTTGCATGCAAACGCTTCGTCATTGACAACGCCTTGAACTACAAAAACCCCTACCCCTACATCCGCGGACTTGTGCACGAATCGGTGCAAACTTGTTGTAATGTTCCAGTGACACACCGCAATCGCGCTGTCGGAGAATCGGGCTACACATTGAAAAAACTCCTTGGTCTTTGGGCAAACGGTTGCACAGCGTTCTCTGTTGCACCCCTTCGAGTTGCGACTTGCATAGGAACTTTTCTTGCATTCATAGGCTTCATCTTGATGCTTGTTTTAATAATCCAAAAAATCATAGATCCAAACATTGCCGAAGGCTGGACCTCCCTCATGTCAATGCTTTTGTTCGTGAGCGGCCTGATCATGCTAATGCTTGGACTGCTGGGTGAATATGTTGGGAGAATATATTTGAGCATAAACAACATTCCTCAATACGTCATCCGCGATATCGATGATTTCAGGGAAGAAAATCAATCAATACCTTCACGTCAACCCATGAATAAGGGATAACAAACTAACGAAGGCAGTTCAATAAAGAATGGCACAAGTCAACTTGCATAGGGATTATGGGGTGTAAAACTTGTCTGACTTGAGGTACATCTTTAGCATGATGGGAACTGGAAGACCATTTGCAAAGTGGGTTCCTGAAGGTACGAGGACAAAGGATAATGCTTGTGTTGTTTTTGACGGAACGAAAGTCATATACGCGAGCGAATCGGAAAGACACACTCATCGCAGACATGATTATGAGACACCTTTCTTGGCGCTGGAAGCATTCAAAGATAATTTTTTTAGCGGTGGGTGCAATCTCGAGAAGCTGGAAAGCAACGATCCGAATGTTAGTCACCATTTGCATCACATCTATGAGGCCTTCTATCAAAGTGGATTTAAGGAAGCGGCAGTTTTGGTAAACGATGGACGCGGTAACGAAGGGGATTGTGTTACGTTTGCATACATGGAGGAAGGAGCAAAACCTCAAATCCTTAAAAAATTCAGCGACGACAACTCGCCCTGCTTGCTTTACAACAAAGCTGCCTCAATTGTTCATGACCATAATTTTGCAGAAGGAAAATTCATGGGGCTCTCTGCTTATGGTAGGGACAATGGGAAAGAATATATCAAATTCAATCGAATAACCAAACAGATCGAGACAGATGAAGCGCAGTTAATTGCTGACTTGGACCAGTGTTTAAAAGGACAAAATAAAGAAAAAGGGAGCGACCCAATGACGGCAAAGCATGTCGCTTTCACCGTCCAAGACAATTTTGAAAATGTTGTTGTCGAGCTCGTAAAACATCTTAAAGAATTGCTCATCAAAAACGGTCTTGAGACCGAGAATCTTTGTTTGAGTGGCGGTGGCATTTTGAATTGTCCTGCGAACTCAAAAATCGTTGGGCTTGGACTTTTTAAACATTATTACGCTAGCCCTGAACCCTCTGATGGTTGTGCAGAATCAGTTGGAAGGGGACTAAAATTATTAGAGGAGAAAGGTGAGATTCTCAAGTCTAACCGCCTTGAAACTCCATATTTAGGAGCAACTTATTCAATTAAAAATTCTGAACTCAGTTTATACACCGAAGATCGACCCTTAAAGTTAATTTCTGAGGAGCTAAACAAAGGAAGCATCATTGCTTGGTACCAAGAGGGTGCAGAATTTGGCCCTAGGGCTTTGGGACACAGATCTTTCCTTGCTGACCCATCAACAACTGGAATGTTTGACGCTCTAAACAAAGTTAAGGGAAGAGAATCTTGGCGACCCTTAGCTCCCATTGTCCCTGACAGGCTATTTAAACTCGTTTTTGATGCAGACAACACTGAGATGTGTGAATTTATGCTGAGAACGCTGACGATTAAGGATCAATGGAGAGACAAACTAAAAGCAGTTTGTCATTGTGATGGTTCGACACGACCGCAAATTTTGAAGCGAGAATTAAATCCAATCTTGTATGACCTGCTAATGACCTATTTTGAGAAAACCGGAATTCCTTGTCTTGTGAACACTTCTCTCAACATTAATGGTTTTCCAATTGTTGAGACCCCTTATGACTTTCGTTGCTTGGTAGAGGAGTTCTACTTCATGAGCGACATACCTCCAATAAAGTCAGTGTTGGTTAACAAAGATCAGATACAATTTGTATTGACTAAAGACACCAAGTAGGGAATCCAACATCTGTCAGTTTGTTCTTACTCTCCATTCCGCTCTTATATAGTCAAAAGCAAAGAGTTAGTTGCTCAATTCCGAACTGAGAAGAGAAGCACAACTGTGCGCAGTTATCAAGTCTCATAGGCACCCACGATCTCGAAAAGGCTTCTCTGCCTTTACAGGCTTGGAAAGCATCGAAGCGCAAAACAAACATCCATACCTCGAACCCCTACGTTGGCATTCCAGAAGCAGGAAAAGACAAGTTGCCGTTTAATACTGCAAGAATTGGTAATTAGTTGGTAAAATGTATGTATGAATTGCGACTTTAAGGAAAAAATTGAAGAGGCCATTCTTGCCAACCATGTGAAGGGCGCCTTTTGCGACTCGAGACTTGTTGAGCCGAACAGTCTTTTTGTCTGCAAAGGAAAAAACTTTAAAAAAGAATACCTCTTGGCAGGCATTAACCGTGGAGCAAAAATTGCGCTTGCGCCCGCTGAAATGGAACTGCCAGAAGTTAACATTCCCATCATTCGCGCAGAAGACATTCGCAAAGCCCAAGCAAAGGCATCAAAAATTGCATGGGGAAGACCAGACGAAAAGCTGGCAATTGTTGGAATCACTGGCACAAAAGGAAAAACCACGGTTGCCACATTCGTTGAACATGCAATTACAGAATGTTTAGACACCAAATGTGGGTTCATTGGCACACACAGAGTGTTTGATGGGAAAAGCACTTTTGAGCCACCGAACACAACGCCTGAACCACCTGACCTCTACCGCTTTTTACACACAATGGACAAAAACGGATGCACGCATTGCGTGATGGAAGTGTCGTCGCAAGGCTTAAAGTACGATCGAGTTTTAGGTCTCGATTTAAACGTGGCAGCCATCACAAATGTTGGAATCGACCACATCGCTCCAGTTGAGCATCCGACCTTAGAAGATTACGTTTCCTCTAAATTTAAAATTGCTGAACTTACTGATGATCTTGTTGTTGGCAAACATCTGCCTCTTTGCGAAGAAGTCGAAGAACTTTGCGTGTCCGAGATGGAAAAACTTAAAGAACACAATGTCACTTATTTCGATATGCCTAAAAGAAAGCTACCTCTCCAACTATTAGGCGACACTAACCAAAGAAATGCCGAATGTGCGCTAAAAATCTGCGAAGTTCTGGGACTTGATGAAAGTAAAGCAACAAAATCAATTTGCAACACAAAAGTTCCAGGACGAATGGAGGTTTTTAAAAGCGAAGATGGTCGACTCGTTGGCGTTGTTGACTACGCACACACGCTGGAGTCCTACAGACTCTTCTTTCATGACATCAAAGCGCAATTTCCAGAATACTACACAATTGCCTACTTTGGCGTTAGTGGCGGAAAAGCACTGCAACGATACGTCGACTTGCCTCAAACCGCTGCAAAATTCTGTGACTACATCGTTATAACAAGCGATGACCCTGGCACAGAAGACCCCGCCGAGGTTGTGGAAAAGTGCGCTTCCAATGTGCCAAAAAACGTCCCCTTTGAAAAGGTAGTCCTGCGAGATGAAGCCTGTGAACGCGCGTTTGAGCTGGCAAAAAAAAAGATTGCTGAAGGCGAAAAGGTGTGTGTTTGTGCACTTGGCAAAGGCAATGAATCGGTCTGCGTGTGCACTTCAGGAGACATCCCAATTGTTCCAGATAGTGAGAATGTTAAAAAGCATGTGCTTGCACATCAGTGGTAGAATATTTTTTTAACTTAGCCCAAGGAGATAAACAATAAAATGTGTGGATTTGTTGGTTTTACTGGCAATGTTCAAAACAGAGAATGCATTATTAAAAAGATGGCAGACAGAATTGCTCACCGCGGACCAGATGGTGAGGGTTTCTATCTCTCTGACAGTGGAGAATTGCCTGTTGCACTTGGCCACAGACGCCTTTCAATTATCGACTTAAATGAGGGCGACCAACCGATATTTAATGAATACAAGACGCTCGTTATCGTGTTCAACGGAGAGATATACAACTTCAAGGAACTTCGCACACAACTAAAAAATAATGGTCACCAATTCGCAACAAACAGTGACACAGAGGTTATAATCCATGGATATGAACAATGGGGAGAGCATGTTGTTGACCACCTCCGAGGAATGTTTGCTTTTGTTATTTATGACAGCGTGAATGATGAGATTTTCGCGGCGCGTGATCACTTTGGAATTAAGCCTTTTTATTACACAATAACTGAAAAAGG
>CAVAWT010000003.1:41100-47332 GCA_963592435.1 Oribacterium sp.
GTTGATTCATCATATGTCACGGCAGTTCAGCACCCAAACAAGACGTTCTCCGTTGGTTTCCCTGGAGGGAAGGAATTTGACGAGACAACAGATGCCAAAAACCTATCAGACATCCTTGGAATTGAAAACTCTATTATTCACCTAACACCAGATGATTGCATGAACATTGTCGAAAAGGTGCAATATCATTTGGATGAACCCAATGCGAACCTTTCAACATTGCCACTTTTCTACCTTTCAAAATTGGCTTCTGATCAGGTAAAAGTTGTTCTTTCGGGCGAAGGTGCAGACGAAATTTTCGCAGGATATGACTGGTATGTTGATTCCGATTTAACAAGGAAATACAAACATTTGCCTGCAAGTTTCAGGCGCGGTGTTGCAAATTGGGCGCGTAAAAGAAACTACTTCAAAGGACAGGGTTTCTTGGAAAAAGCTAGCGGCAGGCCTGAAGACTACTTCATTGGCCATGCGCTCGTGTTTGAGACGCAAGACGCACCACGATTCTTAAAGCCGAAATATGCCAACGGTGCAACAGTTCGCAGTTACACAGACCCAATTTATGCTCAAGCACAAAATTTATGCGAACTTGAAAAGAAACAATACCTCGATTTTCACATGTGGCTACAAGGTGACATTCTGCTCAAAGCCGACAAAATGAGCATGAGCCATTCTCTTGAACTTCGTGTTCCGTTCCTTGACAAGGAAATTGTTCGGTTTGCTGGGCAAATTCAACCGAGCTACAAGGTTTCTGGCGACACCTCAAAAGCAGTTCTTCGCGCAGCGTCAAAAAAGTCACTTCCTCAAGAATGGGTCAAACGCCCTAAAAAGGGATTCCCTGTTCCAATCAAAAATTGGCTTCGAGAAGAAAAGTATTACACACAGGCACATGATTTAATTGCAACAGACGTGGCAACAGAATTTTTTGACGTTGACAAATTGTTGCAACTTTTAGAAGACCACAAAAACGGTGTTGCTAACAACCATCGCAAAATTTGGACAGTGATGGTGTTTTTAGCTTGGCACAAAGCATTCTTTGAGTAAAAAACCTAGGCTAACTTTTCGCGAAGTTGCTCGCAGGCTCGTGCTCTGTGAGAGATTTTGTTTTTCTCCTCAGCTGGCACCTCGCCAAATGTTTTTTTGAAGTCGTATTCTTCAGGATAGAAAATTGGATCGTATCCAAAGCCATCAACGCCCACGGGTTCAAAGCCAACTCGCCCATAAACTCTGCCTTCAACCGAAATTTCGTTTCCTTTTTCGTCGATAAAAACGAGTGCGCAAGAAAAATGAGCGGTTCTCTCTTCAAAAGGGACACCGTCTAATTTTGCGAAGAGTTTTTTGTTGATTGCCTCCTGCCCTGCACCAACACCAGCGTACCTCGCAGAAACAACCCCAGGTTCACCGTTAAGTGCATCGACTGAAATGCCAGAGTCATCAGCCAAAACGCAGGCCTCAATGCCTCGTTGTTTGCATTCCTCAAAAGCTGCACACGCTTTAATTTGCGCATTACCAATAAACGTTGTTGCGTCTTCTTCAGGGTCACTCTTTAATCCTGCTTCAGCCATAGTTTCTAAGGAATAGTCTGGCAAATTAAGCATTGTTTCAAGCTCTTCAGCCTTGTGTGCGTTTGAAGTTGCAACAATCACCCTATGCATTTTCACTCTCCATCAAAACTCTTAAACTCAACATCAGTGATTTCATATTCCATGATGCGCGATGCAATGCGGTTTCGGAGTTCAACATCCTCTCCACTTGTGACAAAACGTAAATGACCACGTTCTTTTGAATCTGACAACTCTCCCCTGCGCTCAAGGATTTCATGAACGTCGCGCGCAGTCTCTTCACTTGAATTCACCAAAACTGTGTCATCATCAAAACAGGCTTTTATCTCTTGATAGAGAAGAGGATAATGAGTGCATCCAAGAACAATTGTGTCAACGTCACTTCCTATGAGCGGTGAGAGTTCATCCATCACGCGCGCCTGACGGACATCAAGTGCTTCGATGTATTCCTGAACAAGTTCGTCTTCCACAAGTTGCACAAGACCAGGAGTTGGAAGCGAGAGCACCTTGACACCACCGTCAAGACTCGTAATTGCCTTCAAATAAGCCCCGCTGGCGATTGTGCCAACAGTTCCAATAACGCCAACCTTGCGAGAATATGTTGCTTCAACGGCCGCCCGTGCTCCTGGCATAACGACGCCAACCACAGGCACAGAGACCGTCTGCTGACACGCTGCAAGACCAGCAGCAGTAGCAGTGTTGCAAGCTATAACGATGAGCTTGCATCCCAGCGAATCAAGCCAGCGAACAATTTGCAAACTGAAATGTTTCACTTCCTCGGGGTCGCGCGGACCATAAGGACACCGACCTGAGTCCCCAAAAAAAATAATGTCTTCGAAAGGCAACTTCTGTTGCAAAGTCTTTGCAACAGTCAATCCTCCAAAGCCAGAGTCAAAGACTCCAATTGGAGCGTTTTTGTTAATAGTGAACAATTACACAATCTCCAACTTGACAAAGGTCGTAAATCGATGCGGCTTTATCAGTCGGGAGGTTAACGCAACCGTGTGACCAATTGTGAATCGTGTAGGCCACGCTTCCAAAATAGGACTGCCAATTCGCATCATGGAGACCGTAGTTATTGTTAATGAAAGGCATCCAGTAGGCAACAACGCTCTCCCACTCTGGCACACCATTCTTAAGGGGTCCTTTTAAAGTCTCATTCGTTCGTTTCGCATTAATCTTCCACACTCCCGTCGGAGTTTTGTCCTCGTTTGTTGGATCGCCAGAGACAATGTCTGTCTCCCAAATCAGGCTCCCATTATCATACATGTAGGCGTGTTGCTCTGTCAGGTCAACGTCAATCCATCTGCCACCCCAGTCAGCTTGGCCTTTCGGGACAAGAACATTCGCTGACTGTGTCACATTCACGCTAATTGGAGACGTTGAACCTGCATTGACTCCGCTGATAATTTGATCAGCCAACCCTGAGCCGTCCGCCTCCCAACCATAGGTGCCACCACTCACAGTAAAAGTTTTGTTGCCACTTGGACGAGTGTAGGTGCGCTCAGATCCGACCGTATTACAACCTTCGGCAATTCCATATGCCCACGAATTTACACTGTCAGAATTGAGCGAAACGTTTAGATTTTCGTCCACGGAAATCCAATCTTTCAGCACTGAACCACTAACTGTTGCCGCAACAGTGTCGCCCATCATTATTTTAAAATTAGCTTTACCATATTCATTTGCCTGCTTGAGCGCACTATCCCACCGAGCGTCTGTCTTTAAAATGTTAGGCTTAATATATTGATCACTTCCAACAAAAACACTGCTACCCATAGAAACGATTTCGTTAGTAATTAATTCTTCCACAGACTTTGCGTCAATTTTCGTCCCATACGTTTCTGATTCGACAACAAAGGCGGACCCTGCCTCGTTCCATGCTAGGTGGGCATCCACCGAATCGATTTTCTCTTCATTCACCTCATCGACGTGTTGCTGAACTATTGTGCCCAGATTCCCTTGAGACAGATTTGCTGAAATTTCCTTTGAATAATCATGCGAATTAAGCATTTCCAAAGGCCACTGCCAGGTGTCAACATTTGAAAGAGCATCTTTAACAATTTTGTTAGTATCAGCGCTAATACCTGCACTTGCAGCATCAATTTTGAAATTTAAATCTGAACCTGTTACAGTAATAGAAAACGTCTCGAAATTAGAAGTCAACTCTTTCTCAACCGCATCAGCTGTCTTTAATGAAACATCAAAAGAAGAAATTTTAGAATTCGGCATAAACATGAAGGTGAAAAGCCACACACCTAAAAGGTACACAACAGCAATAATTGCAAGAACAACGCCAAAAAAAATCAAAAGACCTCTTGAACCCTTGTGCTTTTTAGGAATCTCAGTATATTGATTAGGATCAAACGCTGGCTTAACGTTTGAACCCCCTTGGGCATAGGAATCAGTTTGCGTTGTTTGCTTAACATGCTTTGGCATCTAAAAGTTGCTTTCTTTCGTGGTTAACATTAACACAATAATGATATAACAAACTGCAGACAGTTGGTGCGAAATAACACGTAAACGTTACCCAATTAATGCCTGAAATGTAGCTAGGTCATATGACCCATTAATCCTAACACGCGGAAGCGCCATTGTGTTGTCGCCTTGTTTGATTGAGCGATTCTCGATTGTGAAAGCGCACTCGACTCCTGCCTGCGCCAAAGCCTTTTGTGCAGTTTCATTGTTGTCGCCAAAAGGATATGCATATGCTTGTTTGTTTCCCAAAAGCTCGACAGCCGTTTGCTGATCTTTCAGAATTTCATCAAACGAACATGCGTGGATTCTGCCACCTCTGCCGACGTTGCTTCCCGCTTGATGCATTGCATAGGAGTGCGATTGATATTGGACGTATTTGCTCGGATTGTTGAAAACTTTTTCTTTAGCGTCATCGTTGTTGCAAATGATAAACGCTGTTGCTGGAACTTGAAGTTCATTAAAAATTGGAAGTCCCGACTCCAAAAACTCTGGCTTACCATCGTCGAATGTGAAAATAACGCATTTAAAGGGCAAGGTTTTCTTGCCATTAACAAACGCTACGAGCTCCTCATACGAAGGATAATAAAAATTTTGCTCCTTCGTCCATGCAACTTCCTGACGGAGTAGCGATGCCTCGATCCAGTTGTTGTCCAAATCATCAGGCTTGTTAGTTTCATCATACACGTAGTGATACATCAAAACTGGCACTGCCGTTGCATTTCCACCTTCGAACGAATCAACAACACTCACCTTTCGAGTTGCCGTATTAACTTTTCCAGCATCACTTGTTGCTGTGTATTTAATCTCATAATTGCCTGTTTTTGAAGTGTCGACGCTTCCTTCAATGCTAATGTTTGAAATGTTGGTCTTGTTCACTGAATCAACAGCATGAGCTCCAGCCTCAATGTATTCCTCTCCTTTCAAAACGAGAGTTTCTTCGTCTCCAAAAAGCGTTATAACAACATCTGAACTTTCTTGAACATCACTAGCTTTGTCTTTAGTCACAACTTCATTTGGAGCAAGCGAATCTTGAGGAGCTTCTTTAACGGTGGGTTTCTGAGTCAAGTTAACAAAGGCAAAAACACCAACCACAAGAACGCAACAAACAACCACTGCGCCAATTATCATGCGCTTACGCTTTTGCCTGCGTCGCATTTCTGCAATATATAATGCTCTGTCATAATGGTTTGCCATTTTAAGATTTATTTTACCAAAACGCTCTTTAGAGTAAAATAACAGTTGTGTAAAATGTTCGAAAGGTTTTAAGTGAACAAGAAAGAAACTAAAAAAATGTCCCCGACGCCAGTGTTGCTTGGAGGAGACCTAAATTGCTACAACGTTGCGAGGGCTTTCCATGAAGAATATGGTGTTACATCGTACGCCTTTGGAAGATATGTTTCAGCACCAACAAAATATTCTCGCCTAGTAAAGTTCCAAGCGGTCGAAAACCTAGACACCGACGAAATTATGTTTCAGGTGTTATCAGATTTTAGCGAAAAACACAAGGGAGAACAGTTGATTTTGTTTGCATGCAACGACGAATACTCCGACGTATTTGCTCGAATTAAATCCAAACTTCCAGAATTTGTTTTTCCATACCCTGAAGAAAACTTACGGCCTTTGCTTTCTCGCAAAGCAGAGTTCTATGAAATTTGCAACAAATATGATGTCCCCCATCCCAAAACTTTTATCGCAGAAAAAAAGGTTTCAGCCGATGACATGTCAGAAGGATCTCTTGGCTTCGAATATCCAATTGTAATCAAGCCGTCTTCTTCGATCGCATATTGGCAACATCCTTTTGATGGTATGGATAAGGTGTTTTTTGCAAAAGACGCAAGAAATGCCACGGCTATTGTTAACAAGATTTTCGACTCTGGATATGACGACAAGATTATTATTCAAGAAACAATAGCTGGCACAGATGCTAACATGCGAGTTCTCACAATGTTCTCGGATTCGAATGCGAAGGTGAGAGCAATATGTTTAGGAAACACAATGATTGAAGAGCACGTGCCGTCTGCAATTGGCAACCATGCTGCGATTATCACCGAAAAACTTGACGACTTCCCACAGATTGCTAACATTGTTACAATGCTTGAAGACCTTCACTACACAGGATTTTCCAACTTCGACATAAAGCTTCGTGAAGGCACGACTAACGACTTCAATGTTTTTGAAATCAACTTAAGGCAAGG
>CAVAWT010000003.1:47621-92090 GCA_963592435.1 Oribacterium sp.
AAGTTTAGGCAATGGTACCCAAAGAGGTAGAAAATTGAACTCAAAAAAGATGACCTTGCTTGGAATCCTTGGCGGATTAGGACCCCTTTCAAGCGCATATTTCTATGAACTTATTACAAAGCACACTGTTGCAAAATGCGACCAGGATCACATCAACATCATTTTGTCTAGCCATGCAACAACGCCCGACAGAACTGACTTCATCTTAGGCAAAAATGGCAACTCTCCTGTTCCATGCATGGTGAGCGATGCAAAAATGCTTGAAGCGTGCGGAGTTGACGCGATTGTTATTCCTTGCAACACGGCACACTATTTCATTGAAGAGGTGCGAAAATCGGTTAACGTCCCCGTTCCAAGCATTATTGAAGAAACAGTGTTGCACTTAAGGACCGCAGGAAAGAAAAAACCATTAATCCTTGCCACCGAAGGCACAATTAGCACTGAGAGCTATCAAATTTGCTTAAAGGAACACGGAGTTAACTTCTGCATTCCGAACGAAAATGACCAACGAATTGTTAACTCAGTAATCTATGACGGTGTTAAAACTGGCGATTTGTCTGTCGCAGAAAAAATAGTTAGCGTTGCTAACTCATATTCAGAAGTTGGTTGCGACTGCGCAATTTTAGGCTGCACTGAACTTTCTGTTCTTAAACCACAACTTGAGGGGAAAATTGACGCAGTCGACTCAATGGAGTGCCTTGCAAACACAGTTATCAGAATGTTTGGCAAACAGGTTACAGGGCTGTTTTAAGACCACGCCCACCCATGGCAGCCACACTAAAAAAGGAAGCGTCGCTTTAAGCTTTAATATGGCTAGGAGATTCCCATTCTGCTTTGACAATAAGACCAAGCATTAACTCCACCGCAAAGCGCAAGTAGCAAAAGGCTTGACCCACTGAAAATTAAAGAGGGGTTTTTAGGAATTCGCCTTTCAAGATCGCAAACATGTCATCATCTCTGCAATTCCAACGAAAACAACACTCCGCCAAGTGATATTTAAACTCGCAAGCCTTGATTCCATAAAATTTTTTCAATCGCGTTTTTGAAAATCTAAGAAATTCATCAATCTCTTCCATCCTCTTTTCGTCGTTAGAAATCTCCACGGACCTTTTATCTCCACAATAAACGTGAAAATTGAAATCTTCTGCGATTTCTTGCAAAACCGCAATTGCCTCAAAATTTGACTTACACATCTCTTTTGTTTCGTCCAATCTTCCACTGATCAGCGAAGCGATTTTAATAAGACTGTCGTCCGACACAATTTGCGCGTGAAGAGTCCCTGCTTCATTCAAAATTGCGACATGGCACACCTCTCCCATTTCATTAAAACAAGAATGTGTCAAAATACCTCTTAGGCCAAAATCAACTTCAGTTGGGTCAATTTCATCTGGTATTTCTAAGGATCTTTGTTGCATCTCAAAAATCCTTCGTCTCATAAGAGAATAGAGCCTTGACGTCGTGTTTCTGTTCACTTCCGCTTTCTTCGCACACTTAAGCGACGTCAAATCATCAACGAAACACTTCACGATTAAACAGAATGTTTTTTCAGAGATATGTGACCTATTTACATAGCGATTTTTCATAAATCTAATTCTAAACTATGCAAGCTTTTTTCAAACGATTAAACGTGTGTAGAATGGTAGATGTAAAACGCACTAAACAAAAGGCAGGCGCACATGGAAAACGAAAGAGACACGTTTATAAAAGCAGACAATTTGACGTTAAAAACGCCTTCTGGGGCAGTTTTTGAAAACGCAAACTTTGAAGTCAAACGAGGAGAAGTTTGTGCCCTGTTCGGATCAGCTGGTTCAGGAAAAACATCACTTTTGCTCACACTCGGTGCAAGAATGAAATTTTCAAAAGGAAAGGCAACAGTTGCTGGACTTGATCTGAAACACAATCCAAAGCAAATCAGGGCTATCAGTGGTGTGACTGTCATCCACAGAATTAATGACCTTCAAGAAAACCTAGCTTGTGGAGACATATTGTCATCGGACCTTTACCTTGCAGGCAGGAGCGGAAATTCAAAAAGTGTTGATTCCTATCTCGAAAAGTGGAATTTTGCTCACAACAAGAAGACTGAGTATTTCTCGCTTTCGATCGAAGAAAAAATATATTTCGATGTTATGCTAGCCTGCACTGGCGACCCTGAGCTTTTGCTTGTCAACGACATTCAAGAATCACTGACAGAGCATGCCTCATTTAAAATGGCAGAGCTTTTTCACCAACTATCCGCTTCAAGAGGAATAACAACTCTCTTTGGAACGAATGAATATGAACTTGCACAAAAAGCAGACTCGCTCGTCATCATGTCAGTTAGCGCAAAGCAACAACGCGAGGCTGTGATTTCCAAAAACAAAGAAGAAAAACAACCGAGATTGGCAGGGTGGGCAAATTATGCAGAAGACGATGTCGACAGGCATCCATCAAAGATGGAAATGTTTAAACGAAAAGTAAGTAACAAAATGTAAATTAAATTAGTAACAACTTGTAATTTATTTTAGAGTCAATTTTAACAGAAGTCAGGAGATGAAGGAAAAATGATTTCACCATTTGCAGGGACCAAAAATGCGGCAATGGAAGCGAAGAACATGAGACACAATGGCTGGAAAGTGTTCTCGATCTGCGCAATTGCTCTCATTCCATTAATTTATGCAGGACTATTCTTGCTCGCTTTTCTCGATCCTTACGGAAGTTTGAGCCAAGTTCCTGCCGCAATCGTCGTCGAAGATCAAGGCTCTGTCATATCTGACGAAAACAGAAATGTTGGAAATGAACTCTATGACACTCTCATCGAAAACAACGAAAACAAGAAAGAGGGAGAAGCAAGTGGTTTCGATTGGAAAAAAACGAACAGGACAGACGCTGTTGAAGGACTGAAAGACGGAAAGTATTACATGTGTGTCATCGTGCCAAGCAATTTCACAGAAAACGTTGCTTCGGCAGACTCTGCAAACCCTGAAAAGGCGGAGTTGGAAGTTTATTTCAACCCTTCAACCAACCTCATCGCATCAACTGTCGGAAACTCCATGCTAACAAAAATAAAGGCTGAACTCGACACAAAAATCCAAGAAAGTTATTATGACAACATCTTCGTGTCACTGACAAAAGCAAGTGACCAGCTTTTGGAAGCGGTGGATGGTTCAAATCAGCTAAATGATGGATTGCAATCAGCAAAAGATGGCTCAAACACAATAACAATCAACTTAAAAACACTAACAGACGGCACAACTTCACTCGAAGATGGTCTCAAACAACTCCTCAGCGGAACAGAAACCTTGGAGAGCGGGTCAACGACTCTATCAGACGGAGCAAAGACTCTTCAGGCTTCTGGTACTTCAAAAATTGCAGAAGGAACTACTCAACTTGACGCTGCAACAGATTCATCTTCACAACTCGGCTCAGGAGCAGCGACACTTGCAAGCGGACTTGAAACCCTGGAATCGAGCACCTCGAGCTTGCCTTCAAGCACAGATCAACTCGCAAACGGAATCGACACTCTCACATCTTCTCTGTCAACAAGTCTTGGAAGTGAAAATACCAAAAACACCTTGATTTATGGATCATCGGCTGTTAGCTCTGGTTTGACGAGCTTAAATTCTGGGCTTAAAACGTTGAGCGGAAATTCGAGCAAACTGACTGAAGGGTCACAAAACATAGCTGACGGACTTTCAAACTTGAATGTGGGATCAACTCAGTTTAAGTCGACAATTTCAGCTGCAAAACAAGCTTCTGCCGCTGATGCTGACGTGGCTTCAAGAACTGCGACCTACCAATCGTCGCTTCAAGCCTACACAATTGCAGTTGCAACGAAAGGAGCAACGAGTCAAGAAGCACAAGATGCACTTGCAACTCTAAACGCAGCTGTGACCGCCCTCGCAACTTCATCTGGAAACGCAGGAGCTGTTCAAGCACTGACATCAGTAGAAGATGGATATTCTGCCATCGACACTGGCATTTCAACACTGGATGCAGGCTACAATGGTGACGGCACAGCCGACAACCTAGGGCTTAACACAAGCTTGAAAGCTTATGCAACAGGTGTTAACTCGGCAGCTAGTGGAACGGAATCACTTGAATCGGGAGCTTCGCAAGTCAATTCTGGCTTGAAGGAGATGAATTCGACGCTAACGAGCAAAACAGGCTCGGTTGCTCAACTTTCAAGCGGAGCTCACCAGCTCTCAAGCGCCTCTCCGACACTTGTCAGTGCAATTTCTTCAGCCAAAACTGGAGCTAGCGCTCTTTCGGGTGGAATCGCAACACTCAATTCGAGTGTTAAAACTCTTGAATCAGGAGCTGTTCAGGTCGATAACAACATGAAAACAGTATCAGACGGAGCAACCCAGATCTCTGATGGTGCGTCCCAATTGAGTAGTGGAACTTCATCAGCGTTGAGTGGGACTGAACAATTAAGAAGCGGAGCATCTCAGCTAACTAACGGTTCGCAATCACTGACTGACGGACTCATCACCGCAAAAGATGGTATGCAAGAGTTAACTGATGGCCTTGTCGACGGCCAAAAAGAAATGGCAGACAACACACAAAATTCTGAAGCAAAAACAAAAATGATGTCTTCTCCAGTGACAGCAAATGGAGAATCGGGACAAGGCGAAAACTTGACAACTGTTAAGAATTATGGGACTGGTTTTGCACCTTACTTCATCGGTCTTGGAATGTGGGTCGGCTGCTTGATGATAACATTCCTCCTGAGATCGCTTAACGGCAGAATTCTCATGAGCAACGCCTCGAGTTTCGCGGCCGTCATCTCGAGTTATTTGCCGATGGCAGCCATAGCGCTCATTCAGATTTTCGCGCTCCTTGCGATAATCCAATTTGGACTGAAATTCAACATCAACTTTGTGCAGGAATACTACGCGTTCGGCATCCTCGTTGCGCTCTGCTTCATGGCAATCATTCAGCTTTTCCGCGCTTGGTTTGGAACACCAGGAATGGTTATTATCATCATTCTCCTCATGTTGCAGCTCTGCACCGCGGCTGGCACCTTCCCGATTGAAGCCGAAATCGACATATTCAATTGGCTAAACCCATTCCTTCCGATGACCTATGTCGTGCAAGGATTCAGGGTTGCCATGTGTGGGCTAGATCCGAGCTATATGACGCAATCAGTCATCGTGCTCATCTGCTTCCTCGTTGGTGCATTAGCTCTGTCAACCTTTGTTGCAAGCAGAAAGCGTTTTGCCACGATGACAACGCTTTATCCTAAGATCAAAATGGCTGAATAAAGAGCGTTTTCTCATAAAAGACTGCCATCTGTTCAAGTGCGTTGGCAGTCTTTTGCAATTGGCGGAATTCTCATAATTTGAACATGTTCAACATAAGCCTTCTTCTTATAATCTAAATTGAGTTCGTTTCTGCAAAAGAGGGGAAGTAAAACGAACTCTTGAATATATTATTAGTTTCTGCAGAAGTTAGGAGAATTAAAGATGGACATTGGCTCAACACTGCCGATTTATAGCATCATACCTTTTGTGGGCATGCTACTATCAATCGCAATCTTTCCTTTAGTTAAGCCCGAGTGGTGGGAAAAACACCAGTTGGCAGTAGCTATTTTCTGGTCACTTGTTTTTCTCGTGCCATTCACGATTGGTTATGGCGCAGAGGAGACAGGACTGCAACTCATCGAGAGCATCGTTGTTGACTTCATACCTTTCATTGTGCTTCTCTTTGGCCTCTATGTTGTGTCTGGAGGCATTCACATCGGTGGCACAATTGCAGGTACAACAAAAAACAACGTGATACTGCTTGCAATCGGCACTTTTCTCGCAAGCTGGATCGGCACAACTGGAGCCGCAATGCTTCTCATTCGCCCAGTCATCCGCGCGAACAAATGGCGCAAAAACAAAAAACACATCATAATTTTCTTCATTTTCTTGATAGCGAACATTGGTGGTTGCTTGACCCCTCTAGGCGATCCTCCACTGTTCCTCGGTTTTTTGCGTGGCGTTCCTTTTTTCTGGACGCTTCAACACATCTGGCCAATTTTGTTGTTGAACAGCGTTTTGTTGCTTGCAATTTTCGCAGCAATTGACATGCATTTTTATAAAAAAGAACCAAAAGAAAACCTGGAAGAACTTGCATTGATGCAAAAAACAGAAAACAAAGTGCCAGTTAGAATTGAAGGAGCAATCAACATCCTCTTTCTGGCTCTCATCATCGTTGCAGTCATTTTGAACGGCACGATTCCTAACATGACCCTTTTCCTAGGCGCTGATGGCGAGGTCATTGGAATAACGCTCATGGATGAGGTCGACTTAGGGATTCAATACTTTGTGCAAATAGCCCTCATTTTGCTTGCAGCTGCACTTTCTTGGAAGTTCACTCCAAAAGAAACTCGCATGGAGAAAAACGAGTTCAACTGGGGAGCAATTCAAGAAGTCGCAAAACTCTTCATCGGCATTTTCATCACGATGATCCCCGCCCTTGCAATACTTAGAGTAAACGGAGGCAACCTTGGAATCGACTCGCCTTTGAAGTTCTTCTGGTGCACAGGTGCACTTTCAGGCTTTTTGGACAATTCGCCAACCTATGTCGTGTTCCTCACAACGGCAGGTGCACTTGGATCCTCTGGTGCTGGCACAGTTTTAACAACCGCGGGCGCTGTGTCGCAACAGATATTGCTCGCAATCAGCGCAGGTGCTGTGTTTATGGGTGCGCTGACCTACATCGGAAACGCTCCAAACTTCATGGTGAAAAACATGGCAGAGGAAGCGAAGATCAAAATGCCGTCCTTCTTCGGCTACATGGGGTGGTCGTTTGGGATATTGATACCAGTATTTATCATTGACTCGATTGTTTTCTTCTTATAGACTTTTCCGTCATAAACAGACACAGAACAGTGAAGCGCTGATCAAGAAGATTGGCGCTTTTTGTTTTCCTAATGTTGTCGTTTAGATGTTTGTTTCAGAGAATTGCATCGAATCATAAACGTCAGTTAAAATATATAAAAATGAATAACCAACAAAATACACAATTGACAGAAGCTGTTTTTGAGATTTTACATGCGTTCAAGGACGGCGAAAATGTCGACAACAAATGGCTTGATAAGTTTGTTAGAAGCAAAAACAAAAGCTCGCACGACGCAGAAAGAACAGTTGCAAAAAGACGTCTTATGCCTGAATACCTTCGGTTAAAGCGAGAAGAACCTGACAAATTGAAATCTCTTGGTCTCGACGAGACTTTCGATGATGAGGTGACTGAGCTTCTCAAAGCAAAACCTCGAAGAACTGCCTCTGGAGTCGCGACGATAACAGTGCTTATGAAGCCATGGCCATGCAGTGGCGATTGTGTTTTTTGTCCCAACGACATCTTGATGCCGAAGTCCTACATTCACAATGAGCCTGCGTGTCAGCGAGCAGCTCGTTGGAACTTTGACCCCTTTATGCAAGTGACATCACGACTCGCTGCGCTTCATGACATGGGGCACAACATCGACAAAATTGAGTTGATTGTTCTAGGTGGCACTTTTTCAGATTACAAACGGGACTATCAACTATGGTTCATAAAAGAACTTTTTCGGGCATGTAACGAATTTAAATCGGCAAAGCTCGAACTGAAGCCTTTTGACCAAGAAGTTCCAGAGATCCAAAAGGCGCTCGATGCAGGAGAGTTGACATACAACGAAGCGTGGAAGGAAATCTATTCCAAAAAAGAAAAGGAAGACGAAAAGGTTCAGGTTGCCTCGCTCAAAGCAGTTGAGAAACAACACATAATCAATGAAACTGCAAACTCAAGAGTTGTGGGTCTTGTTGTAGAAACAAGACCTGACGAGGCAGATTTTGAAAACTTAGTTTTTATGAGAAAGCTCGGATGCACAAAAGTTCAGATTGGAATTCAAACTCTGGATGAGGAAATTCTCTCTAGGAACTGCAGGAAAATCTCAATCGACAAAATTGCTGAGACGATGGAGAACTTGCGCCTACTAGGCTTTAAATCGCACGTTCACATGATGGCTAATTTGGTGGGGAGCACTCCTGAGGTTGACAAGCAAGTTTATGAAAAGTTGATGAATGACCCCCGCTTTGTGCCAGATGAAGTCAAAATTTATCCATGTTGCCTTGTCAAAAGTGCTCATTTGACAAAGAATTATGAAGATGGCACTTGGAAGCCCTATTCAGAAAGCGAATTGCTCGACGTCGTGGTGTCAAACATAGCGGCAACGCCAGCTCACACACGAATTTCTCGGATGATTCGAGACATCTCAACAACTGACATTATTGCTGGAAATAAAAAGCCGAACCTTCGCCAGCTCGTCGAGCAGAAATTGAAGGAGCAGGGAAAAACAGAAGAAATTCAGGAAATGCGCTTCCGCGAAATTGGTACTGAGGAGGTTGATGAGGATCAACTTAATTTACAAACTGTAACTTATAAGTCCTCTAACACGACCGAACACTTTCTTCAATGGGTAACGCACAAAAACAAATTAGCAGGATTTTTGAGGCTATCTCTTCCTGATGAAAACTTAAAACCTCAAAACTGCCACCTAAAACCTAAGACAGCCATGATTCGCGAGGTGCACGTCTATGGCAAAGTTGCAAAACTTCATGAACAAACGAGTGGGGCTCAACATCTCGGGCTCGGTGCAAAACTCATTGAAGAAGCTTGTCAAATTGCGAAAAATGAAGGCTTTGAGAAAGTAAACGTCATAAGCGCTGTTGGAACGAGGGAATACTATCGTTCACTCGGATTTGAAGACGCTGGGTTATACCAGGCAAAGTTTTTAATATAAGGTTTTTGCGGTATCGCTTCGCATAAAGTTGCTTTAAACCTTAAAGTTAGTTGCGCTCGCCCTGAAATGAAAATTTGATAAATTTACTAAAACCTAAAACCTAACTGCCAGCTTTGGAAGAAAATTCGTCAACATCGACTGTGACAGTGTGCGCAATCGGCTTCCATGCAACTTTTTTGAAGAGCGCAACGATGGCAATTGGGACATAGGTGAGCTGGAAGAATGGAAAAGTGAAACATGTGCGGATTTTTTTCGCTGTTGTTGTGTGAATGTTGTTCCATTCAACGAAAGTTGTCAAAACTCCAAAAACAAACATAAACAAAAGATAGTTCAGCAAGCAGAAACCAGCTGATGAAAGAGCGCTGACAACTGCAGTCCCAAATGAATAGATGCCAAGAGCTCCCAAAACAACGATCGTTAAATTGAGGATCAAGACGATGACTGTCAAAAGCATGCCTGGCGCAACAGTCATGAGCATGTCCCAACAAGCGAAATGATAGCCATGCTTGTTTGTGAAAAAGCCTTTCAGAAGCCTACCTGCATATTTAAGCAAAACTTGGTAAAAACCTTTCGCCCAGCGACAACGCTGATCCCATGAAGCTTTGAAGGTTGTTGGTTGTTCATCATAGAGAACTGCGCGAGGGTTATAGGAAATTCGCCTCGAGTTGACAGCTGAATCAGCAGAAAATTGGATGTCTTCTGTTAACAAGTGCCACTTCCAGCCTCCAGCATCCACCAAAACACTTGAAGCGATAAAGAAGCCCGTTCCAGAAATAGCGGCACCTGTTTTGCATGTGAGACGCGCTTGGTTCAAGAACTTTGCTTCTTTTAAGAACCACAAAGCATAGCCACTTGAAATCCAGTTAGTATCAAAATTTTTCGAGTTGCGGTATGACGTGGAGGCCAGCGCCCCGTTGTCGAATGTGGCGTTCATTTCTTTGAAATAGTTTTTGTCTAAAACGTTGTCGGCGTCGAAAACAAAAAATGCTTCATGTTCCTCTGTGCCGAACGCCTTCCAAATGTTTTGCAAAGCAAAATCAAGAGCAAAACCTTTTCCAACGCGATCAGGTTCATTTCGCTCAAAAACGTTTGCGCCCGCCCTGCGCGCGACCTCGGCTGTGTCGTCAGTGCAATTGTCGGCGATGACAAAAACATCGATCAAGTTTTTGTCATAAGTCTGATTCTGGATCGAATGAATGACGTTTTCGATGACTGTGCTTTCGTTGCGCGCAGGGATGAGCACCGCAAACTTGTGATTTTGCTTTGCACTCACACGGGGCGCTGGCCGCAACAACACAACAAAGACATAGAACAACTGATAGGCATAACACACCATAAAAAACAACAACACGCACAAGTTGAAAATCTCAACGAACGAAAGTGATTTCAACCATTCTATTAACGATTCCACTTCAGATCCATCTCCCTTTAGTGAATGACCTTTTCTATGTGTTCACTAATGTGAAAATTTTGCCAAGTTCTCGAGATTGTCCAGACGACGCAGATCGCAGTGGAAATCCCAAGAACAGTCATAGCAGCTGTGTGCCCCACGGTTGCGGCAGCATCCCACTGCCCTTGAACAATGTTGTTGACAGTCGAAAAAAGCAAGCGGCCAGGTATTAGAGGCATGACTGCAACGAAGAAGAAAACAGCAGTTGGCACGTGTTTTCTCTTGGCGACAATTTCTGAATAAATTGCCGCAACAAACGAAGCTAGGCAAACGCACAAAAACTCATTACCAGCAATCGTTGACTCGCAATAGACATAAACTGGAAATGTCAAAAGTGCTCCGACAAAACCATAGATCATCAAAGCTCGCCTCGAGTTGTAGTAAAGAAGATAGCCCATTGTTGCAGGCACTACCATCGCATATTTCAATTCCCACGAAACGACTGGAATGTTTGTGTGAACAGTCAGCCCAAGAATCGAAAAAGCAACCATAAACCCAAAAACCATAGCTCCTGTCCAAAGAAGGCTCTCACAAAACCTTAAAAGCCCTGCTAGAGTGTCTCCAGAGAGCATGTCGCGAATAGCATTCGTAAGTGCGAGTCCAGGAATGATTATCATTATGATGCCTGAAGTCATTGTGTCAGCTGTCAAAAATGAAACATACCTGCACAAAAATGCGATTACAATGCCTATCAAAAGTGAAGCAATGAAGTTAAATCCAATTAAGTTTGGCGTTTTTTGCGACAGTTTCTGAATTAAAAAACAAAGGATGACGGCCAAAACTGCGCTGACTAAAGTTTCTGGAAGCGTTCCTCCAAAAAAAACTGTGTAGGAAACAACTGCCAAAACTGCTCCTGCATAATTCCAACTTACGAGCTTTTTTTCAGAGTCAATGTCTTTTAACCTTGCTTGAAACTCTGCTGGTGGCAGTGGCATGTGTTTGCATGATCTGCATAATTTATTTAAAAGTTCAAGTTTATAAAAATCAAAATCTGGAGGTCCAACTCTCCTTGTTTGTGTGTATTCTTGTCCATTGTGAAGAGTCATCGTCACAATTATGCTTCCTGTTATGACAAAAACGTTCATTTCCCTTGCACCGTAGGCGTGACCGAGCTGATCAAGAAGTCGCTCAACGTGATTTACGTCTGCACCAGAAGTCATGAGCGAACACCCGATGTCAAGAATGCAGGGGAGAATTTTCCTTGAAATGTCTTCTCCAGACCACACCTGCGAACTAGCAGGCGCTATTTCAACAGTTTTATCACAGGATTTCGTTTTCATATCAGTTTCAATTATAAAGATTTCAAAATTCTTGTTGCAACTGAAGCAGGATCTAAGCCGATTGACGCAAAGAGCTCTTCAACTGTTCCGTGCTCAACAAAAGAATTGTCAATCGCAAAATTAATGACATCACAAGATGTTTGTTTGTCTTTTGCAATCTCACATGCAACCGCTTCTCCTGCCCCACCCTGCAAAATTCCATCTTCGATCGTTGCAACAACCTTTGCGTTGCTTGCAATTTTTATTGCTGTTAAGTCGAGTGGTTTTGCAAAACGCATGTCAACAACTTCACACGAATGACCTTCCTTCTCTATCAACTTTGAAGCGTCAACAGCAGTCTTTGTCATTCTTCCAAATGACAGAATCGAAACGTCACTTCCTTTCTTCAAAGGACGAGATTTTCCAACTCTATATTCTGTGTGTTCCGCATCGAAATGAGGGCACGTTCCACGGGGATATCTTATGGCGACAGGTCCCGACATTTCAATCGCTTTATTGAGAGCAAGCCTGAGTTCTGTTTCATCACTGGGAGTCATGACAGTCATGTTTGGCATCGTGCGAAGATAGGACAGGTCAAATTCTCCGTGATGAGTCGGTCCATCATCTCCGACAAGCCCCGCTCTATCAATCGCAAAAACAACATGCTTGTTTTCCAAACAAACATCTATCATCATCTGGTCAAAGGCACGTTGCAAAAATGTTGAATAGATGCAAACAACTGGTATTTTACCTGAATAGGCAAGTCCTGATGCAATTCCTACGGCATTTTCTTCTGCGATGCCAACGTCGATAAACCTCTTCGGAAAAAGCTTGCGGAACTCTTTTAATCCACATCCTCCCTCCATCGCCGCAGTCAAAGCTACGATGTTGTCGTTTTTCTTTGCGCACTTGACAAGTTCGTCCGAAAAAACATCTGTCCATTTCGTCGAAATTCTCGCGAGGGGTTTTCCAGTTGGAATTTCAAACTTTCCAACTCCGTGAAAACCTTCAGGATCCCTCTCAGCTGGCTCATAACCTTTGCCTTTTTTTGTTATAGCATGAATTAGAACAGGTCCATCCACATCTTTAACAATGTCAAGCATGTCACGCACTTCTGTGATGTTGTTGCCATCAATCGGTGGCGTGCACACAATTCCCATCTTCTCAAACATCATTGCGTGAGGAAACAGCAACGCCTTAAATGATGCTTTCGCCCTGCTGACGAAATCGGCAGCTCTTCGCCCAAAAATGCCTTGCTCTTCGAGTCTCTGTTTCATAGCAACACGGGCATCGCGATAGTGCTTTGTTGTTCGCACAGTTCCCAAATGACGCGTTATTGCTCCAACAGTTGCTGATATTGCCATCGCGTTGTCGTTTAAAATGATCGTCATTTTGAGCTGATTCGATCCGATGTAGTTCAGGGCCTCAAGAGCCATGCCACCTTCAATCGCAGCATCTCCTATGATGGTCAAAATTCTCGAATCAGTGCCATTCATTTTGTTTGCCAAGGCATAACCTGCAGCAACAGAAAGAGAATCGGAGGCGTGACCTGCAACGTTACAGTCATATTCACTTATGCTGGGGCGTGGAAATCCTGGAAATCCACCAAATTGACGCAAAGTTCTAAAATTTCTAGGCTGACCACACAAAAGCATGTGTGCATAGGACTGATGCCCAACATCGAAAATAAGCTTGTCTTCAGGCACGTTAAGCTCGCAGTGAGCAGCCAAAATTAATTCGACTGCACCAAGTGAAGCCGCTATGTGACCCCCGTTTTCTGAGGTTACCTCGATGATCTCTTTTCTGATTTCATCAGCAAGAATCTCAAGCTCTTCAACATCCAATGCTCGTATGTCAGAAGGCTTTGTGACACAATCGATTATGCGCTTAGTTTCGCTCATCTTCTGCTTTTGCCTCGTTAGCAATTTGAGAATTTATGTTTTCTTGCGCCTTTGAGCAAACGTTCATTCCGATGTTGACTGCCTCGTCTAGCATTTCAAGAAGCTCATCAGTTGAAACATCCTCACAATCAATCTTCTCGCTGATCTCCGTTAGTCTCCGTTTATCCGCATTTGCCGACGTATCAAAATCTGACATTGTTAGTTCTCGTCCGTTTCTTCTTCATCGGCGATCATCTTTGAAATGCCCCCCAAGATCCCATTAACAAATTTGTGTGATTGCTCCCCACCAAAACCTTTCGCAAGCTCAACTGCCTCATCAATGCTGACAGAAACTGGCACGTCTTTTACACACATCATTTCAAAAGTTGAAACTCGAATGACATTCAAGTCAACAAGAGACATTCTGTCAAGCGCCCAGTTTTTTGAGCTCCTCTTCAAAAGCTCATCGATTTTTTCTTTATTTTCAATGACACCACTAATCAGTTTTTTTGCGTAATCATCGATTTTGCCTTCGATGACATCAAGCTCCCCTGCCAAAAACATCTCTTCAGGCGAAAACTCATGAGACTTCTTATCACTCAAATTTCTCATTTCGCACGCATAGAGCACCTGAACAGCAGTGCGTCGCGACATAGATCTCTCATGTTTGTGTGCCATTTTAATTTCTTTTTAAACTTGTTGATTAATAAATAATTTTGCTGTCAGAATTTTTAAGATTTTTTAAATTCAACGCTCTCAACACAGACATCCACTCTTCCAACTTCAATTCCAGTCTGCAAAAGAAGTGCGTCTGCAACACTTTGCTTGACAGCTTCTGCTACTTCAGGGATAGAATAGCCATATTCACAGGCCAGGTGCACTTTTGCTTGCAACTTTCCGTCTTCTCCGAGCTTTGTCTCGATCGGCTCGCTTTTGGCGCGACTGATGATTTGATGAAGAATGCCACCTGAAACATATGAAGAAACGCTTGCAACGCCCTCGACTTCACTGGCAGCAATAGCTATAACATGATCGATGACACCTGGTGCCATCGTCATTGTCTCTGTTCTCTTTGAAGTTTTTTTCATTTTCTAAACCTCTTCAAAAGTTCTATTCAAAAATGTCACTCATTTGAGTTTCGATGAAATCAGTTTTTGCTTCACCCAACACGAAGACTTCGTTATCCAAAATCCTCTTATGCAGTGGGATTGTTGTTTTAATTCCTTCGATTTCAAATTCATCTAAAGCTCTCTTTGCTCGCATTAACGCTTCAGGTCTGTCTTGCCCATAACAAATCAGCTTTGCAACCAAAGAATCATAGAAAGGTGACACACTTGCACCTTCTTCGAGATAGGTGTCAACTCGAACACCTGGACCTGATGGAATTCTGAAGCGCGTTATTTTGCCTGGTGTTGGCAAAAAATTGTTGTCGACATCTTCAGCGTTAATCCTCATCTCGATTGCAGCTCCATTTGGAGAAAAAGGTGCACGAACAGCGCAACTGATCGGCTCTCCTGCAGCAATGCGAATTTGCTCTTTGATGATGTCGGTGCCTGTTATCAACTCTGACACTGGGTGTTCAACTTGAACGCGAGTGTTCATCTCCATGAAATAGAACTTGTTATCTTCGTCAAGCAAAAACTCGATCGTACCTGCGTTTCGATAATTAACTGCTCGCATAGCCTTCGTTGCAGCAACTCCCATATCGCGACGAAGATTTTCATTTAGCGCTGGGCTTGGAGCTTCCTCCAACAATTTTTGATGTCTTCTTTGAATTGAGCAATCGCGCTCACAAAGAGCAATTCTGTTGTCAAAATCGTCTGCTAGGACTTGGATCTCAACATGGCGCGGCCTCAATATCAATTTTTCGAGATAAACATCCCCATTACCAAAAGCCGCTCGAGCTTCAGTTTGAGCTTGCGTGAACTGCATTTCAAGCTCTTCAGGGATGTGAACTTCCCTCATGCCTTTCCCGCCACCGCCTGCAGTTGCTTTTATCAAAATTGGATAGCCAACAGCTTCCGCAAAAGATCGCGCTTCTTCAACCGTTTCGCAAATGCCATCACTTCCAGGAACGACTGGAACACCGCAACGAATCATCGTTTCGCGCGCTGTTGCTTTGTCGCCCATAGACGAAATGCAGTCAGCAGAAGGTCCGATGAACTTGATCCCGTTCATCTCGCAAGCCTTAGCAAAATCTGCGTTTTCTGCCAGAAATCCATAGCCAGGATGAATCGCCTCAGCTCCTGTGTTTTCAGCTGCAGCTATTATGTTCGACATAACAAGATAGCTTTTGGATGCAGGTGCAGGTCCGATGCAAACAGCCTCATCTGCACTTCTAACAGGTAAAGTGTCTTTGTCGGCTTCAGAATAGACAGCAACAGTTCCCACACCGAGCTCACGCGCAGCACGGATTACCCTCAGTGCAACTTCGCCTCTGTTCGCTATGAGAATTTTATTAAACATGTTTAAATTATACCTATCTTTGCGCTGACACTGGCTCAATCCAGAAAAGTTGTGTTCCAAACTCAACTGGCGATCCATCCGTGACGCAAACTTCTTTAACAACGCCAACTTCTTCAGCAGTTATCTCATTCATCAATTTCATAGCTTCGACGATGCAAAGTGTTTCTCCTGCTGCAACTTCGTCGCCCACTTTCACAAAAGGCGCCTCTCCTGGAGCTGGAGCTTCATAGAAAGTACCAACCATCGGTGCTTTT
Organism: Oribacterium sp.; assembly: GCA_963592435.1. Classification (GTDB taxonomy): domain Bacteria; phylum Actinomycetota; class Coriobacteriia; order Coriobacteriales; family Eggerthellaceae; genus Phoenicibacter. The sequence goes on from CAVAWT010000003.1 coordinate 63,677, forward strand.
ACGCAAACCCAATCTGGCGGATAGTCTGAAGCCGCTTGAGCCACAGTCTGAGGAGTCTCTGTTTGTGCAGGAGTTGTTGCTGGCTGATCTGGCGCAACAGCAACAGGTGCCTGCACCGTGCTTCCCTGAGCGCCAGGCATTCTCACAGCAACGCGCGCCCCTTCTTCCTCAACAACAATCTCGCCAACGCCACTTTCTTGGACGACTTTGACAAGCTCCTTTATTTGCTGAATGTCCACGTAATCTTCCTCCTTCGTTGCAGACACTTCTGCTTCTGACATAAAATCAACGTTTTCTTGTGCTTGATGTTTTGATAAATAGGTCTTCGCTGAATTCGGGAACAACGCATACATCAAAACGTCTTCTTCTGATTGCGCCAAATCACCAATTTCTTCAGCCGCGTCTTCAAACGTTGCTTTTGCAAGTGTGCATGGGGCAATATCAGGATCCAAAATCCCTTCTCCGCCCGTGGCTTTCATTAAAATTTTCTCGTCGATTTCTCCAGGTGCTTTTCCATAATAACCTTTGAGATAGTCCTTCATCTCTGCAGAAATGACGCTCCAACGTTTACCTGTTAAAACATTGAAAACAGCTTGCGTTCCAACGATTTGAGACATCGGAGTCACAAGAGGCGGATAGCCAACTTCAGCACGAACCCTTGGGATTTCGTCCATAACCTCTTCCAGGCGATCCGTCGCCTTTTGAGCTTCAAGTTGCGAAACGAGGTTGCTCATCATGCCACCTGGCACCTGATGAGAATAGACTTTCATGTGCATCAATGAAGAAACGCCACGTTTGTAGTGATTCTTCTTGCGGATTTGCTCCCAATAATCACTGATCTCAAAGAGAAGATCAAGGTCAAGTCCAGTGTTGAATTTGCACTCGTTGAAAGCTGCAACAATCATCTCAACTGCTGGATGAGAATTTCCAAAAGCAAGCGGTGCATGCGCAGTGTCTGCAATTTCTGCACCAGCTTCCGCTGCCTTGATTATGTTTGCAGGCGCCATGCCTCCGACATAATGCGAATGGATGTGGATCGGCAAACCAATTTCAATGTTAAATGCCTCAACAATCCTCTCTGTGCGATAGGGAGTGAGCATTCCTGCCATGTCTTTGATGGCGATTGAATCGGCCCCCAAATCTTTCAATTTTTGACCGTATTCCAAAAATGAATCAAGTGTGTGGACAGGAGAAATTGTGTAGGAAATCGCACCCTCAAAATGTCCGCCACAAGCTTTGATGGCTTCAGCGTTGTCTGTGATGTTTCTTATGTCGTTTAGCGCATCAAAAACTCTGAAAACTTCAATTCCATTCGTTTTTGCACACCTTATGAAACGGTTGACAATGTCTTTTGAATAATGCTTATAGCCAACCAAGTTTTGACCACGCGACAACATCGAAAGTGGCGTGTTTGGCGTCATTGCCTTAATAGAACGCAAGCGCTCCCATGGGTTTTCATCGAGAAAGCGCAGACACGAATCGAAAGTTGCTCCACCCCATGCCTCAATCGCCCAATATCCAACTTTGTCCATTTTAGGCAAAATTGGCAAAATGTCACCTATGGTCATGCGAGTCGCCCACAGACTTTGCTGTCCGTCGCGAATCGTTGTGTCCATTATCTTCAGTCGTGGCATCTTAAGTTACCTCTTTATTAATTAAACACGTTTAACAAAACGTCCGTCTCTTGTGTCCATCTGCAAAACGTCGCCGATCTCAACAAACGTTGGTACTTGCACTTCAACGCCTGTTTCAAGCGTTGCAGGCTTCAAGGTGTCTTGAACTGTGTTTCCCTTGAATCCAGGCTCAGTGTTTGTCACTTCCAACTCAACAAACATTGGAGGCTCGATTGAAATGAGCTCATCTCCTGCATAAAGCAAGGATGCATCGTCATTTTCCTTTAGCCATTTTGCCGCATCACCAACTGTTTCAGCTGGCAGAGACGATTGCTCATATGTGTCATTGTCCATGAAATAATAATCTGCGCCGTCGTTATAAAGATATTGCATCTTTTTTGCTTCCAGACGAACGTTTTCAAATTTGAGACCTGAGTTAAAAGTGTAGTCAACGACGCGTCCAGTTTTGATGTCCTTTAACTTTGTGCGAACAAAAGCACTTCCTTTTCCTGGCTTCACGTGCTGAAACTCCACGATTGTGCAAAGCTTTCCATTGTGCTCAATGCACATTCCGTTTTTAAAGTCGGCTGTTGAAATTTGAGTCACTTTAAACTCATCCCTTCTTTTAGTTAAATTCAGTTGTCAAAATTATCGAACTTTAATTTTAGCATAAGCGTCGCGCATGTTGTGTCTATTATGTTTAATTTGGATTTCTTTTAAAGAAAAAAAATTAACCTGTTTTTGGAGCTTGAAGAGAAGTGGCTAAGGGTTAACAGATAAAAAAACGAGCAACTAATCTTTTAGTTGCTCGTTTGCGTTCAATGCTTTCTTTCGCTTTTATAAAGCGAAAGAGGTGTTTTGTTTGCTCTTACCTGACGAGGTTTCTGTACCTTCTGCTCACTCTGTGAACTGCATACACAAGTCCTCCATTTATGAGCAACGACAGGATTGCCAAGCCAAGAACTGTGAACGCCAACCCTTCACCTGTGTTTGCAATCTGAGGCATCGCACGAACAAGTCCAACGTCTTGTGTTGTCATGTCTGTGAATGTGACGACCAAGTTGCCTTCATCGTTTACAACAACAGAGCTGACTCCTCTTCCGTCCTTGCCGTTGATTCCATTAGCGCCAGTTGCTCCTGTTGCACCCGTTGCGCCATTTGAACCATTGATAACCCCTGACGATCCGTTTGAACCGCTAGCACCAATGATTCCATTGTTTTGGTTGCTAACAGTGACATCGTTCGATGAAGCTGTTTCATCTCCACCTGTTGCACCATTTGTAACAACACTTGAATAGGAATTAGATTCTGCTTGCTCAATTGCCTTGAGTGACTCGATCCACTCATCCATCGTTCCTGTGTAGCCATTCTTTACGACTGTTTGATAAGCTGATTCAACATTCTTCTTGCTTGATGCTGTCAATGTTGAGAGCCATGCATCTTGACTCAAAACGTCTTTATTGTTGTCAGCACTTGCGCAAGTGTCTTTGTAGACAGAATATCCTGCGCTCAATCCAGCTGTTGACTCAAAGAGCTCAACTGAACTATATTTATTGCTGTCAAAGTTGATGTTATTCCATGTGAAGTCCTTGTTATCAGCAAGAAGCGCGCTCATTGTGCTGTTGACCAAGTCAATGTCTTTGCGTGCATAATCCTCGCTTGTGGTGCAACCTTTAACAACATTGTTATATTCATTTTCTGAAAGAACTGAAACGTTTCCAGCAACGTTTGTGATTTGCTCAGAAGTCATCTTGTTCGTTGCTTGCTCCAAGAACTTAGTAATGATCTCATTGTATGCAGCATAAGCTCCGCCGTTTTTAGCGCATTGCTTAAAGAAGTCTGAACTTGAAACTGGCTTGATATACTCCGCAGTTTGCTTCAAAGCATCAACATAAACGTTGTAGGATCCACTCAGGTTAGCATTGCCATTTGCATAAGGATCTTTTGCTAGATAATCTTTCTCGCTAACCATCTTTCCTGCAACTGAAGTTGAACGATAGAGATCATAGGACGATTTACCGATCTGCTGCTTGTACCATTCCTCCAAAGTTCCAGTGTAGCCGTTAGTCTTTGCTAAATTATATTCCGCTTTCGCATTCTGTCCAAAAACAGTTGTCATCCAAGTTTCAAGCGATCCTTTATAACCCTTCTTCACATTGTTCTCATAAGCTGTTTCAGATTTTGCCTTGCTGATTCCAAGGATCATATTGCACCATTCAACTTCAGTGCCACTGAAAAGCTTATTCTTAACACAAAGCTCATAGGCTGAGAGACCATTTGCCCCTTGCAGACTCTTCAACCACTGAACCAATGTTCCGTTAAAGCCATTCTTCAATGCTAGCTGGTAAGCTGATTCACCTGTGACGCCAGAATCACCTTTGTCACCTTTCTCTCCTTGGTCACCCTTTTCGCCTTGGTCACCTTTCTCACCAGTGTCGCCTTTCTCACCAGTGTCACCTTTTTCTCCAGTATCACCTTTTTCGCCCTGGTCACCTTTCTCACCAGTGTCCCCTTTTTCGCCCTGGTCACCTTTCTCACCGGTGTCACCTTTTTCGCCAGTGTCACCCTTTTCTCCTTGGTCACCTTTTTCTCCTTGGTCACCTTTTTCGCCGGTGTCACCTTTTTCGCCTTGGTCACCTTTTTCGCCGGTGTCACCTTTCTCTCCTTGGTCACCCTTTTCGCCAGTGTCGCCTTTTTCGCCAGTGTCACCTTTTTCGCCGGTGTCACCTTTCTCTCCTTGGTCACCTTTTTCGCCGGTGTCACCTTTTTCGCCTTGGTCACCCTTTCCACCCTGTGAACCTCCTGATCCTCCATCAGTGAAGATGTGGGTAACAGGTGTTGGATTGATGCTCTCTATGTCTTTCATAGATCCAGAAACCTTGGAGCAACGAACCGCATAGGACATCATCTTGCCAACGGCAGTTGTATCGGCAGTTGGAGTGAATTTGTAGGACATTGTTCCGTCACTTGCAACGCTATCTTTATTAATTGTAAATTCTTTTGTTACAGGTTGCCAATCGCTCTTAGTTCCTTCATCGCGCTGATAGATCGTATATTTCAACTGATCATTTGTTGGGAACTCTCGACCTGAATTGTCGTCTTCAGGCAATTTCCATGAAACTGTCACTTCTGCAGTGCCATCAGAGTTTCTTTTTTGTGAAACACTTTGCATATTAACTGGTGCAGGAGGTGCTGTCACGTCTCTTAAGACATAATACATAACAGGGCATTGAACAACCTCGTTGTCTTTTCCCTTCGTTCCAGTCTGAATTCCGCCAACAGCTCCTGACCATTTAAATTTGTAATTCTTTATCGTGCTATCAGAATTAGCATTGCCAGAAGTCAATGAAGCTCTGTCGATTCCCTTAACAACATATGTGTTGCCAGAAGACTCAGATTGCGTGTCTCCGCCTACGCTTCCATACGTATGCGTTGTGGAGAAGGAAACTCCACCCCCCGCCTCAGCTTTGAGAGCCCCGACGTCAAATTTTCCTCCAACTCCCGCATATGCGCTAATGCTAAATCCATTTGAAGTTGACCAGCTATAACTAAGAGAAGAACTTCTTGTTATAGCAATCTGAGTGTTACCACCATTTTGTGAAAGCTCAGTCCATGTTGGCGATTGAGAAAGCTGTCCCATGGCATTTTTGCCTTGCTCGCTGGTCGATGAACCACTTGACCAAGAGACCCAGGCATCGCGCCCTGTTAAGAAGTTTTCACTCCCCAGAGTATTTAAATAATTAAATGGATTGCCATAGTTGCTTGTTAGCGATTTTTCATTTATCTTTTGCAACTTCACAACTTCTGTGGCGTTCGCAATGTTCCCTGCATGCGTGCTTATATAATTGTTGTAAACGTCAACAAACTCGTTATATTCATCAATGCTGAATTTGTAGTAAACAGGAGATTGAGGCGCCAAGACTGTTACATTCTTGTTTCCTGTAGCCGCATTTTCGATTTTGTAGTTATATGCAAGAATTGGCACTCTTCTCAAAATGACGGATGACGATCCTCCTGAATTGAAGTTTTTAGAGAAACTGACTGCTCGGCTTTTCTTCCAGCCACTACTCCAATTACCAACCCATCCTGCGGAGACTCCTCCCTTGACTTTTAGCTTAGCTCCCGCTCCAGCTTCGACTTCAAAATCGACATAGGCAGAGACTCCATAATCGTGCGACCATGTCTTACTATCTGTGATCTGATCAAAACTTACTGTCTCTGAATAAGTCGTCCAACCTCCTGGAGTTCCTAACTCACCAAATCCAGGCGTTCCTTGAACAACAGCAGTTGTTTCTGGATCAGAATAAGTTATTCCCACTCCATCATAAGACATCTTGATACCATCGTTTCCGATGTCCAGGGCAACAACTTCTGCACTAAACTTGTTTTCAATGTCGGCATCTGAGTTGTAAACTGTCATCGTTGGATGATTTGCATAATCATTAGAATAATAACCAGTTGCTGCCGCGTATGTCGTGATGTTGCCATCCTTATCAGTTACGTCATTGCCATAAACACCACCAATGCACATCGAACCAATCGAGTCATCGTGAACGTTGACTTCCTTAAACCCTACCAAAATCATTAACTGCTGACGATTATTGAGGTTCTTGTCGAAATTACCTGCCACAACAGACTGAATGTACATGTCGCCAAAAATGGTTCCTTGATATTTATCGCAAGCGCCTGCTTTATTTGTGAAGTAGTAAGGAACGTAACTACTGCTGATGTTGGTTGCTTGATCAAAATCAAAAACTGTGCCGTCGACAAAAAGTGCACTGGGTTGATTGGCACCATTAACAGCGAAGAACTCAACTCCACATCTTGGTGAAATTCTGTTTTGATGTGTGTTGTTCTTGCTCGTCTGGCACCACTCTGGGGTCGCGCGACTAGTGTCAAACGATGTTTGTGTCAACGTATCACCAGTTCCCTTCCAAAGAGAAATTAGATAGTGATCCTTGTCATATTCACTCCATGGAGTACCCCAATCAATCGTTGAAGACAGATCTCTGTTACCTTCGTGATAACTCTTTAATTTCCAAGGATAGCCCGCTACTGCAATCTCAGCAACGCCATCTCCATTTGCATCTCCAACAGAAAGTCCTGGTTGTCTCGTTGTTGTCCATTCAATCTTCTGATTATCACTGCCACTTGGAGAGCTGACAATGTAGTCTCCTTGTGCTTTGTTCAAGATATCTCCAACCTTAGCATTTGCTTTTCCATAACTTACTGAAAGATATGGGCAGTATTTATGCATGTTTGCATAGTCTCTTGTCTCAACTCTACCAACTGAGCTAATTGCAACAAGATCATCTATTCCGTCCCCGTTAATGTCCCCCGAGTCAAGGGTGCATGTCAATTTATCATAGATCGAGTTACTTTTTTGCCATGCTTTTGTTGACCCAGAGCTCTCGCCGCCCATTTTGTAATCAGGATGAATCATGCTTTCATTTAAGTTTGATTTAACAGGGTTTGACATGTCTGACCAGTCAATTTCGAAGAAACCAGTGTCGTCAACTCCGTTACTACCGTGTCCAGCAAAATAAACAACGACGGTGTCTGCTTTGTTTCCGTTATAATCGCCAGCAGTTATAGACATAAAGTTTAGGTTCTCGGAGTTGTATGCTTTTTTAGAGATTTTTTCCCAGTCGTACATCCCCAGATAAACACGCTGTGAAGCCTTCTTCGCGGTGTAGTCATACATCCAAGTGTAAATTTCCATTTGGTTGTCATTTTTTGGATAACCAGACACATAAGCGACACAGTCTTTACGTTCTCTTGCTTCGTCTCCACTCTTTGCGCCGTTAGGATTGAAAGCGACTGCTCTCACCAATGAATAAAACTCACCGTTTGTGCTTCCATTTTGTGGAAAGTCATAGGCCTTCTCAAAGTTTGACTCAGTCACATAACACTTTTCCCCATAGAAAGACTCACTACGAGTTTGATCTTGGTTGGCAAGAGGTGTTCTGTTGAAGTAGTTTCCATTCCAAGAACGAATTGAACTTTTGTAGGTGTCATAAACATGTGCTGAAACACCTTTTTTCCAGGTGTTTTGAATGAAACAAAGTTCGTTCATTGGGTTTTGAATAACAGTATGAAGATTTCCGTTGGCATCCTTCCCAATCCAAGGATTTTCTTTTGTCTCCTGAGCATTGACGTATGCTTCATTTTTTTCGAGATTCGTGTTAATCAATTCCTTGAAGTCAGTATTCTCAGGAATAACCACGTCACTCTTGCTCTCCTCCTGAGCGTTACTTGCCTGCTGTTGCTCATTATTAGCCTGTTGTTGCTCCGTGCTCAGAGACTCGTTATAGGCATGCAGGTCAAGAGTTGGGTCAGTTTCTGTCGTTGCAGTGCTCGTCGATTCTGAAGCAACCTTTTCTCCTTGTGAATTTGTTGCGGTGGTTCCTTCAGACGATTCGCTCGTCTTCATGTTTGCTTCGACTTGCGATTTTGCAAAATCTTCTACGATCTTCACATCCTGTTGTGAACTCAACGACGATGTTGAAGAAGATGCATCCGCGCTACTATCTGGACGTGCATAGGCTTCCTTATTAACTGGCATCATTGACATCACCAGTGCGAAAGCGAAAAACACGCTCAGAGCTTTTTTTGGAAAGGAAAACCCTTTCCTGCCTTCAACCTTCATAACTGCCTCCTTCTTTAAACTTTATAAAACAATACAACCAAAAAACTACAATAAATGGATTATACCATATTGAACACGATTTATCCCTATAAATTAACAAAAAAATTAAAAATTAAGTAACTTGTTTAAACTTTCTAATCTCTAAACCTTGGTGAGACAAAAGCGAGCACTCCACTTCCTAGAAATGCTCGCCTTTTATTGCCATAGGTCCTTTTATCCTCCACTCGTGTTCGGCTTATTCGACGTAATCTCTATATCTTCTGTTGATTCTGTGTATGGTGTATACAAGTCCCACACTAAAGAGCAACGACAAGATGATGAGTCCAAGGGCGACGAAAACGAAATATTCATTCGAATTTGCAATTTGTGGCATAACTTTCACTAAGCCTGCGTCTTGCGTTGTCAGGTCAGTGAATGTAACGACCAAGTTCCCTTGATCATTAATTGACACTGCTTGGATGCTTCTGCCATCCTTTCCATCAACTCCGTTTTTACCAGCACTGCCAGTTGCTCCAGTTGCGCCAGTTGCTCCATCAGATCCTTTGATGACCCCTGATGAACCGTTAGCGCCACTCGCTCCGACAACTCCATCGTTGGAACTTGTGCCAGAAACGCCACTCAACGTTAATGTGTTGCGCCCGTCAGAACCACCAATCACCTCATTTGTGAAAGCGTTGGACTCTGCTGCTTCAGTGGCTGTCAGCGACTCGATCCATTCCTCCGATGTTCCAGTGTAGCCATTGTTAACCACCGTTTGGTATGCCGTTTCTGTCGTTGCTTTCTTGCCTGTCGACGTCAGACTTGCAATCCAAGAATCTTGATTCATAACATCTTTGTTGTTGTCAGAACTTGCGCATGTCTCTTTATAAACCGAATAACCTGCATTCAATCCCAAAGTTGATTCAAAAAGCTCAACTGCGCTATATTGATTGGAACTAAAATCAATGTTGTTCCACGTGAAATCTTTATTGTTGCTGAACAACGTTGACATCATTTGATTAATTAGCTCAAGATCCTTCTTTGCATAATCTGCAGTTGTTATGCAGTTCTTCACTGCCTCGTTATATTCGCTCTCAGAAAGAATTGACACTTGCCCAACAATACCACTCAGTTGTTCACTCGACAATTTTGATGTCGCTTGCTCCAAGAACTCATTTGCAATTGAGCTATATGCAGCATATGCACCACCGTTATTTATGCATTTTTTATAGAAATCGTCTTTTGACAATGGTTTGATGTATTCTCCAGTTTGGCTAAGTGCACTAACATAAACATAATAGGCACCGCTCAAATCTGCACTTCCGCTTGCATATGGATCTTTAGCGAGATATTCCTTTTCTGACATAATTTTGCCAGCCACTGCATTTGCGCAGTAAAGGTCATATGCTGATTTGCCAATTTGCTGTTTATACCATTGCTCAAAAGTGCCTGTGAAGCCATTTGATTTTGACAAATTATAGGCAGCTTGTGCATTCGAACCAAAAACTGTGTTTGCCCAGTTATCGAGAGAAGCTTTGTAGCCCTTTGATGCGTTGTTCTCATACGCTGTGACTGACTTTGCTTGACTGATGCCAAGAATCATGTTGCACCATTCAATCTCAGTCCCAACGAACTGTCCACTTTCGACACAGAGCTGATAAGCTGACTTACCAGAAGCTCCTTTTAAGCTTTCCAGCCACTCAACAACAGTGCCTTTAAAGCCATTTTTCAAAGCTTGCTGATAGGAAGAATTTCCAGTGTCTCCTTGTTCGCCCTTCTCGCCTTTGTCGCCAGTTTCGCCTTTATCTCCGGTTTCACCTTTGTCGCCAGTTTCGCCTTTGTCGCCGGTTTCGCCTTTGTCGCCGGTTTCACCTTTATCTCCAGTTTCTCCTTTGTCGCCGGTTTCACCTTTGTCGCCGGTTTCACCTTTATCGCCAGTTTCACCTTTATCTCCGGTTTCACCTTTGTCGCCAGTTTCACCTTTATCACCGGTTTCACCTTTATCTCCGGTTTCACCTTTATCTCCTGTTTCACCTTTGTCGCCAGTTTCACCTTTATCTCCGGTTTCACCTTTGTCGCCAGTTTCACCTTTATCACCGGTTTCACCTTTATCTCCGGTTTCACCTTTATCTCCTGTTTCACCTTTGTCGCCAGTTTCACCTTTATCTCCGGTTTCACCTTTGTCGCCAGTTTCACCTTTATCACCGGTTTCACCTTTATCTCCAGTTTCACCTTTGTCTCCGGTTTCACCTTTATCTCCGGTTTCACCTTTGTCGCCGGTTTCACCTTTATCACCGGTTTCACCTTTGTCACCGGTTTGGCCTTTATCGCCCTTTTCACCTTTGTTTATGTCGGTGTAGATGTGAGTAACAGGTGTTGGATTAGCGCTCTCGATGCCTTTTAGAGTGCCAGCAGTTTTTGAACAATGCACGGTATATGACATCATCTTGCCAACAACAGCCGTGTCTTCTGACGGCTCAAATGTGTAGGAAATCGTACCGTCACTTGCAATGTTGCTGTTACTAATCTGGAAATTGTCAGTTACTGCTTCCCAATCACTCTTTGTCCCCTCATCTCTTTGATAGATTTTATATTGGAGCTGATCATTTGTCGGGAACTCACGATTTGACCCATCATTTTCTGGCAATTTCCACTTCAGCGTCATTTGAACCTTGCCAGACTTGCTCTTGCTCTGCACTGCTTCTTTCATAACAACAGATGCTGGCGGTGCAGTGACGTTCCTCAGGACATAATACATAACAGGACATTGAACAACTTCATTGTTGTCTTTTCCTTTTGTTCCAGTTTGAATTCCTCCAACTGCTCCTGCCCACTGAAACTTGAAATTCTTGACAGTTTGTTCAGAATTTGCATTACCTGCAATTGCATCTTTCATCTCAATTCCACCGACAACATATGCATTTAATGTCGATTCAGACTGGGAGTCACCACCAGTACTACCATACATATGAGTAGTGCTCGCTTTTATTCCTATTGTCCAACTGCCACTACCAGCAGCTTGTTGGTCGCCTCCGGCTTGTTCGGGTAGCGGTTCATCCATCGCGTCTATATCCCCATTCTCACGTATATCTCTCAACAGCTCCTCCATTGGTGGCTGTCCTCCTATTGAGCTTTTAAATTTAACATATCCACTGATGTTAAATCCATTTGATGTTGACCAGTTGTAGTTCATTGATGAACTTCTGGAGATCTCCATCTGTGTGTTTCCACCATTGTGAGGCAAATCAATCCATGTTGGACTTGCTGTGAAGCCTGCCAACGTCCTTTTTCCTGCTTCACTCGCTGATGAACCACTCGCGAAACCAACCCAAGAATCTTTACCTTCAAGGAAATTAGAACAACCAAGGTCGTTTAAGTAATAAAATGGATTTCCGTTGCTGTTTTTGAGTGAGTTTTCTTCAATTTTTTGCAATTTAACAACGCTCTCGTTTTTGGACGCATCACCGCGTATGTCCACAAAGTTGTTGTAAATGTCAACAAAATCGTTATAGTCTTCTATGCTCATCTTTGAATAAACTGGCGCTGAAGGTGCCAAAACGGTCATTGTTTCTTTGCCTGTTTTAGAATTTTTAATTCTATATTTATAAACCATCACAGGCACTCTTCTCACAACAACTGAAGTCGAGCCATAAGGATTCACTTTTCTCGCAAAACTAACCCCCCTGCTCTTTGTCCAACTGCTACTCCAGTTGCCTACCCATCCTGCTGAACCTCCAACCGATCTCCAAAGAGTTTCTGGGATCATGTCCGTTGTTTTGTCATAAGTTATCGATACTGCATAGGAGTGCGACCAAGTCTTGCTGTCTGTCGTCTGGTCAAAACTGACTGTTTCGATATATTGAGACCATCCATCTGGATAATCAAACTCGTCAAAATAGGGTGTTCCTTGAATGACGGCAGTCGTCTCAGGGTCTGAATAGGTGATGCCAACACCTTCATATTCAAGGTCCACACCGTCATCTCCAATGTCTAACGAAACAATTTCAGCGCTAAATCTGTTTTCGATATCAGCATCGGTGCAATGAACAGTCATCGTTGGATGATTTACATAATCATTGGAATAATAGGCTGTTGCATCATTGTACGTGGTGATGTTTCCTTTGCTATCCGTCACGTCATCTGCATAAACGCCACCAATGCACATCGAACCAATCGAGTCGTCGTGTTTGCCCGTTTCTTTAAAGCCAAGCAATATCATCAATTGTTGACGATTGTTAGTGTTTTTGTCGAAGTTGCCTGCAACAACTGATTGAATATAGAGATCCGAAAAAATAGTTCCTCTGTAATCACCACATTGATTGTCAGCATTAGTGAAATAATATGGCACATGACCACCTGTTATCGATCCGCTCTGATCAAAATTAAACACTGTTCCGTCAACAAAAAGCGCATTCGGTTGATTTGCGCCATTCACAGCGAAAAACTCAACGCCACACCTTGGCAGAATTCTGTTCTCAGAACTCTGACTCCTCTGTGACCATCCTGACGACTCACGCGTAACATCAAACATCGAATTCGACAATTGATCGTTTGTGCCAGTCCACATTGTCATCAGATAATGAGTTTTGTCAAAACCATCCCATGGGTTTCCCCAACTAATCGTTGAACCCAGATCTCTGTTTCCTTCGTGGTAGCTCTTTAGATACCACTTATAACCACATACCGCAATCTCATCGACGCCATCGCCATTTGCATCCCCGACAGATAGACCAGGTTGGCGTGTTGTCGTCCAGAAAATTTGCTCATTGTCGCTTCCTCTGCAATCACCAACGACATAATCACCATGCGACTTGTTTAAAACGTCACCTGTCTTACCACCTGATTTTCCATAACAAACAGAAAGGTAGGGGCAATACTTACGCATGTTTGCATAATCTTTTGTCTCGACTCGCCCAACAGAAGTGACAACAACAAGGTCATCAATCCCGTCTCCTGTCACGTCGCCTGAGTCAATTGTGCAAGTCAATTTATCATAGAGGCTGTTGCTTTTCTCCCAAGCTTTGGTCGTGCCAGAACTCTCTCCACCATATTCATAATCTGGATGAATGGCACTTGCGTTCAAATTCGACTTGACAGGATTGTCCATGCTTGACCAATTGATTTCAAATAGCCCCACGTCATCAGTTGTGCCACTGCCATGCCCAGCAAAATAAACGACGACTGAATCTGTTTTATTTCCATAATAATCACCAGCTGTGATTGACATGAAGTTCAAATTTTCGGAGTTAAAAGCAGTGTCAGAAATGCTGTCCCAGTTATATGTCCCGAGATAGACCCTGTTTGAAGGCTTCTTTAAAGTGTAATCATACATCCATGTGTAAACATCCATCTCGTTGTCGTTTTTCGGATAACCTGAGACATATGCAACACAATCTTTTCTTGTTCTGTCACCGTGTGGATTAAAAGCGACAGCTCTTGTCAATGAATAGAACTGTCCATTTGTGCTGTCATTTTGGGGAAAGTCATAAGCCTTTTCAAAGTTTGACTCTGTTTTATACATTTTTTGTCCATAAAACGTTTCTGATCTCGTTTGGTCTTCGTTTGCTAAAGGAGTTCTGTTGAAATAAACGCCATTCCATGAACGAACTGAGCTTTTAAAAGTGTCAAACACATGAGCGGACACGCCATCTTTCCATGTGTTTTGGATGAAACAAAGTTCATTCATTGGGTTTTGAAGCACAGAATGCAAATTACCGCTTGCATCTTTTTCTGCCCATGGGTTGTCTTGTGACTTCACGGCGGCATCATAATCGTCATTCTGAACCTTTGAAGACATCATGTCCCTAAATTCTGTTGAGTCAGCAAAATCGTCTGCCGCCTTGGCCTTGTCCAAATCCGATGCGTCAGCAGTCTCTTCTTTTAACTTATTTGCTGTCTCTGTTGCTTTTTTAAGTGACTCAGCTTTGTCTTGAGTTGCGTTAGACGATGTTGACGATGAAGCAGACTCCGAGCTGTCACTGCTTGCTGTCGCCTTGTCGACTTCAACAGTTTCTCCTGCCGCATTTACGACAACGGTTTGATCTGTTGAGTCATTTGATTTAAGATTTGTGTCCACCTGCGACTTAGCAAAGTCCTCAACAACCTTAACATCTTGCTGTGCACTGGATGCGGTCGTTACGGTAGAAGCATCTGCATTGCTCTCAGGACGTGCATAAGCTTCCTTGCTAACTGGCATCATTGACATCACCAGTGCGAAAGCGAAAAACACGCTCAGAGCTTTCTTTGGAAGGGAAAACCCTCTTCCTCTTTCAACCCTCATAACTGCCTCCTTCTTTAAACTTTATAAAACAATACAATAAAACTACATAAAATGGATTATACCATATCGATCACGATTAATCTCTATAAATTGATAAAAAAATTAAAAATTTAAAAGATTGGTTTATTATAAAGAAAATGAGCCCCTGCCCTTGGAAGCAAGCAAAATCGCTACAACTCTATTTTGCCATACTTTCAACGCTGTTTTCTCGATTAATGCAAACAAAAATCATGAAATTAAGGAAGTTGTCGGAACTCATTTTAATGGTGTATCATAATAAGTAATAAGATTTATGCTGATTAAGCCTTCAAGGGGTGAAATTATGAAGAAAATTTTATGCATTGGCATCTGTGCAATTCTTGCCCTATCTGGAATTTCATTTGCTTGCTTTGCAACACTGCAAGCAAAGGGAGCTTCGACAGAACCGCCAGTCTATCTCGCACTTGGCGACAGCATTTCTTATGGCTACACAGTCGATGCAGGACAGAGAACCGACACTTGCTTTGTTCGCATGTTGGCAGAGAACAAAGGCTTAAACGCAATCAATGAATCTATTTCTGGCAACGAAGCACCAGACGTGATTGAACAACTAAACTCTGGCGAGCTTGACGAAACGATTAAAAAAGCTTCCATCGTCACTCTCACCATCGGCGGAAACGACATGATGGAGGTTCTCTACCAGAAAACAGCAGACGCTTATAACTCCACTTGGTCGGCAAGCATAACCGCAGATGACGTCAGCAGTATGCTTATGAATAATCCAGACTGGAAATTGATGCTTGCTCTTGGAATTGCGCTTAATGGAATTGATACTTCAACTGAATTTACAACAGCCCTTTCTGACTTTATTGATAATGTTAACACGATAACTTCCTACATTAAGGGCAAAAATTCGTCTGTTAAAATTTATCTAGCAACACAATATGACCCTTATCAGCATTTTTCGGGGACCTACGCATCATACACACAAAACATTGGTAAATGCCTTGCAAAAATGAGACAAGCAGAAATCGATAATCAGACAACAGGACAATATGAAAGTGTTGATGTCTACACTGCGTTCCAAGGAAACTCTGCTACATATTGCTATGCTTCAGAAGACCCACTTGTTTTCGACTTCCATCCCAATGAGGCAGGTCATGCTGCAATTGCGCAATGCTTTATTGATGCTGTCACTGTCGACTAAGCAAAAATAACAGATATGGCGTGGAGACTTTTCTGTCAGTCTTGTTTCTCAGGAATTTTTGAGATAACGACAACGTTGCCATGTTCGGTGAGGATTTCTTGCAAATCCTTCGCTTTCAAAAAGACTGTTGCTGTGTTGTCATTGGGATGCACCCCAATAAGCCCGTCATCTTTTAAGAAATCTTCGTCCATGAAGAATTGCACATCTTTTTCATCGTTGTTTAGAATTCCAAAAGGAGATACAGCGCCAGCATAGAGGTCAAGTTTTTCTTTAAGCTCATCTTCGCCACAAAACTTCAAAGGGCGCGTTTCGTTCATTTTTCGGAAAGCTTTCAAGTCAAGGCGCTTGTTTCCACGAACTGTCACGAGATAATAATTGTTCTTTTTGTCATCGCGCAAAAACAAATTTTTAGCGTCCGCCTCTTTATGAGGAATTTCAACATCTTGCAGCTCTTCCATTGTCCAAACGGCGCCATGTTCCACTGGCTCAAATTCAATGTTTTTGCTCGCTAGAAAATCGTATACTCCTTGCTTATCCATATTGACCTTTCCTCACTTAATCAAATTAATGTCAATAATTTATTATTGCATAAATCATGAGAAACCATTCAAATCTGTGAGACGCAACTAAGGGCTAGCCCTTCCTCGTCAAACTAACAACTGTCTCAATGTGATGTGTTTGTGGAAACATGTCGACTGGTGTCACTTTTTCGAGAGAATATCCTGCACTGCATAGTTTCTGCAGATCGCGAGCCAAAGTCATCGGATCGCAAGAAACATAAACGATCTGTTTTGGCGATTTTTTAATGAGAGATTTAATGACACCCTTGTTAAGCCCGCATTTCGGAGGGTCAACGACGCAAGCATCAAAGTTGTCGAGCGATGGCAAAGCTCTCTCAACCTCATCGCAAACGATCTTTGCTTTCAAATTGTTCTTTTCTAAGTTGACTTTCAGATCTCTAGTGGACGAGCCTGCTAACTCAACACCAACAACGCCAAAACCTTCCTTTGCTAATGGGAGAGTGAAGGTGCCTGCCCCACAATATAAATCGACAACCTTCTCAGGAATTAGGGAAGAGGGATTAGAGATTAGGGAGGAAATAACATGCTGTTGGAGAACTTCAGCCTGAGAAGTGTTAACCTGAAAAAACGAAGGAGCTGAGAGCTGATATCTAAATCCCTGCAACTTTTCAGACCACGTTGGAGCACCGTCCAAAACCTCAACTTGCTTAATCTTGCGAGTTTTGCCTTCGCTTGCAATTATTCTAACAATCGATGTGACATCCAAGGCATCCGAGATTATTTTTGCGACCTCATGCCGTGGAAACCACCCTGGCGTTGTCCACAGTGCAACTTGTGTCTCATTTGTTCGATCACTATGGCGCACTCCAACTCTAAAAAGCCCATAATCCTGCCCGTGCAGTGCAAACTTCAAAGCACCTGCCAGTGCCTTTGGAGCACCTTCAATGCTTTTGTGCGCAAGTGGAAAACTGTTTACCTCCACAAATTCATTTGAAGACTGATCAATCATTCCAATTTGGGAGTTAGCATATGCTAACTCGATTTTGTTTCTATAGTTCCATTCAGCCTCGCTTGCAACAACGTTTTTCAGCACTTTATCGACAATGTCTTCTTTAAATTTTGCATTTCTCAGCAACGCATCTCTGACGATTGCCTTCTTTTCCCTCAATTGAACTTCATAGGGCAAATCTGCCCAGTTTGCACCAGGAATCGAGTCAGCTTTGACGTTTCGAGAAACAATTCGGGCTGTGCAATAGCGGTCAAAGTCCTCCACCACCTCCACTTCACACACTTCCCTTGGCACACCACCAAACACAAAGGCTGTTTTTCCTGAGTTAAGCTTCGCAACAGCTCCTTTGCCATACGCCATTCGCAATATGTCAACTTTTTCCTTCACTTCTTCATTTTATCAAGTTAACAAGACAAAAAAGAAGACCTGAAAGAAAACTTTCAGGTCTAGCTTTTGAATCGAATCGTCCTTGAAAACATCTAAATTAGACGTTTTTAAACGCAAACTTTATTCCTTAGCAGCCTCCATCTCTGGAGCATCCTCGCCCTCCATTCCAAAGCTTGTGTCTTTGCCTGTGGCAATTTTTGCAACCACCGAACCCAGGGCAACGATTGCCAAAACATTTGGAAAGACCATTATCATGTTAAACAAGTCTGCCAGCGCCCAAACAAGATCACTTTCGACAAGTGAAGCTATGAACATGAACACACAAGCAATGACGCAGAATGGAAGAACCGCTTTTCTGCCGAAGAGATATTCGATGTTGATTTTTCCGAACAAGTTCCAAGAAATAATTGTCGAAAACGCACAGAGGAACAGAGCAATCGCTATGAACCAGTTAGCCAAAGTTTCTCCAAACACTTTGGAAAATGCAAGCTGTGTCATTGAATTTTTCGTTATGCCTTCAGCTGCCAACACATCATTAAAATTCGGTCCTGCCGAAGCAATCGCTTGTGACACTGCACCACCGTCAGTGTAGAGCATTGTAACAACAGCAATGCCAGTCAGCGAGACAACGAAATAGGAGCAAAGGAAAACTCCCATCATAGCAACGACGCCTTGATCGTGTGGCTTTTTGACAACTGCAAGTGAATGAGCGTGTGGAGTTGAACCCATGCCAGCCTCGTTAGCAAAAAGACCACGATTGGCACCTCTTGAAACTGCTGCGAAAACGCTAAAGACGATTCCGCCAGAAGCGCTCCATGGCGTGAATGCATATTTAAAAATCAACCCGAAGGCTTCGCACATTTCTGGAATGTGTGTCACAAGAACAGTAATTCCTCCAAGGATATAGAAAACCGCTTTGAAAGGCACGATTTTCTCGGTGATTGCTGCAAGACGGTTCGTTCCTCCGAGGAAGACCCACAAGCAAAGTGCAACTGTGATGAGTCCAATAACCCAAGTTGGAACGACGCCACCAGAAGCAGTCGACAAAGCTCCTGAGAGAGCATTTGTTTGCACCATGCACCCCATGACACCAAGTGCCAAAGTGATTGCAATCGCAAAGAACCCTGCCATGAATTTTCCGAACTTGCCTTTGAAAGCAGTTTTAATGTAATAGACAGGACCACCGAGGGTGTTGCCTTCCTTATCCTGCACTTTTGTTTTTTGAGCAAGAACTGCCTCGGCATAATTTGTTGCCATGCCAAAGAATGCAATGACCCAGATCCAGAAAATTGCACCAGGTCCCCCAACAAGTAGCGCACTGCAAACGCCAACGATGTTGCCAGTGCCAATCTGACCTCCAACAGCTGTGCAAAGCGATTGAAAAGAACTCATCGAGCCCTCTTCACTTTTGCCTTTAAGAGAAAAATTCCCAAAAAGGTTCTTGAGACCTTCACCAAAACAACGCACTTGCACAAACCTTGTTCTGATGGAGATGTACAGTCCTGTCGCGACAAGTAATATGATCAAAACATAGTCGGTCAAATAACTGTTAATCACGTTCAGCCCATCTAAAAGTGGACCGTTTAGAAAATCGATAAAGCCCATTTTGCCTCCTTTACATTTAAAAAACCATTTCTCTAATTAACAGAGCAATTTTATTGTATATTTTAATTTGATAAATTTAATTGAGTTTTAACTAAAAAATTCGGTAAAAGGTTAAAAATTTAGATACCACCCCTTCTACCTGCTGTTCTTTAACTGCAAGTTTCGACGTTCACCTTACTATAAAAAATTTAAAACTTCATCCTCACAAAAAGAAGACCTGAAACAAATTTCAGGTCTCCTCACAAATAATTTATGTTCTGAGTTAAGAAATTCTGCTAGAAACTTTTAAACTTATTTCACTTCCTCGCCAGGAGCAAGTTTGCCTGGAATGCCAAACTCGTTGTCTTTGCCAAGAGCGCAAGCGCCAACGACTCCGCCAAGTGCGATGACAGCAAAGACGTTTGGAATGACCATGATCATGTTGAAGAAGTCAGCCAACGCCCAAACAAGGTCGCTTTCAACGAGTGACCCGACGAACATACAAACGCAAGCAAGGATGCAGAAAGGAATGACTGCTTTCTTGCCAAAGAGATATTGCATGTTGATTTTGCCGAACATGTTCCAAGCGATGATTGTTGAGAATGCGAAGAAGAACAGAGCAATTGCAACGAACCAGTTAGCGATTCCTTCACCGAAGAGCTTCGAGAAAGCAAGCTGCGCCAGTGAGTTCTTGTCAATGCCGTCTGCCTTCAGTGCATCAGCAAACCCTGCTCCACTTGAAGCGATTGCGTTGGAGACATCCCCACCGTCCGTGTAGAGCATTGTGACAACGACGATGCCAGTCAATGTAACAACGAAATAGGAGCAAATGAAAACACCCATCATAGCAACGATGCCTTGGTCGTGTGGCTTCTCAACGTCAGCGAGAGCGTGAGCATGTGGTGTTGAACCCATGCCAGCCTCATTAGCAAAAAGACCGCGGTTTGCACCTTTTGAAATCGCCGCAAACACCGTAAACACAACTCCACCGGCCGCACTCCAAGGAGTGAAAGCATAAGTGAAGATGAGTCCAAATGCCTGAATCATTTGCGGAATGTGTGTCAGAAGCACGACGAGAGCACCAACGATGTAGAAAATAGCCATAATCGGAACAATTTTTTCTGTTATTGATGCAAGACGATTTGTGCCTCCAAGGAACACCCAAAGACAAAGAGCAACCGTGACTGCGCCAATCAACCAAGTTGGGATCATTTCATTGGAAGCAGAGTTGATGACACCTGCGATTGCGTTTGATTGAACCATGCAACCCATAATGCCAAGAGCAAGTGTGATTGCCACTGCGAAGAAGCCAGCCAAGAACTTGCCAGCACCACCTTGGAATGCAGCCTTGATGTAGTAAACAGGACCACCAAGCGTGTTGCCGTCTTTGTCCTTAACCTTTGTCTTTTGAGCAAGAATTGCCTCAGCATAATTCGTTGCCATACCAAAAAATGCGATGATCCAAATCCAAAAAATCGAACCTGGTCCACCAACAAGAACAGCACCGCAAACACCGACGATGTTGCCAGTGCCGACCTGACCGCCAACAGCGGTGCAGAGCGATTGGAACGAACTCATTGAACCTTCTTCGCTGTCGCCTTTCAATGAGAAATTTCCAAATAGGCTTTTCCAACCTTCACCAAAACAGCGAACCTGAACAAACTTTGTTCTGATGGAGATGTAAAGCCCAGTTGCGATCAACAGAACGACCAAAATGTAGTCGGTCAAATAGCCGTTGACCAAATTGACCCCGTCAAGCAGAGGTCCGTTAAGAAAATCGATAAAACCCATTTTATCCCTCCTTTGCAGAAACTTCTTAACGTAAACTTACAGAACTACTTCATTATACCTTTTGATACACAAAACATACACCAAAAAGTGTAAAATTTTCGGCGAAATTATCCCAGCTCAGAGGGTGATTTTTTCTTGAACACGATTAAAAAAAGCGCCTTTTTGAAGGCGCTAATAAAAAATTTACTTAATTTTAAAAATTCTTGTTAAAGATTATAAAAAGCATTTGCTCCTGCATAGTCGGACTCAACGTCGAGTTGTTGCTCAATTCTGATCAATTGGTTATATTTCGCAACGCGATCACTTCTGCAAGGAGCACCTGTTTTGATTTGTCCAGCATTGACTGCAACAGCCAAATCTGCCAACGTTGTGTCTTCAGTCTCGCCTGAACGATGTGAGATGACGCAAGTGTAGCCATGGGTCTTTGCAAGCTCGATCGTCTCAAGCGTCTCAGTCAAAGTGCCAATTTGGTTGAGCTTAATCAAAATCGCGTTTGCACACCCAAGTTCAATTCCTTTCGCCAAACGATCAGCGTTTGTTACAAACAAATCATCGCCGACAAGTTGGACTCTGCTTCCGATGCGCTCAGTCA
This sequence comes from Oribacterium sp., assembly GCA_963592435.1. Lineage (GTDB taxonomy): Bacteria > Actinomycetota > Coriobacteriia > Coriobacteriales > Eggerthellaceae > Phoenicibacter. Next base: position 85,268 of record CAVAWT010000003.1, read on the forward strand.
ACATCTTCCAACCGTCCCAGTCCTCTTCAGCCATACCGTCTTCTATTGAAATGATTGGATGCCTTGAAACAAGCTCCTCCCAATAATCAACCATTTCTTCACTAGTCAATTCGCGACCTTCACCTGCTAAAACATATTTTTTCTTATCTTCGTCATAAAACTCAGTTGACGCAGGATCCATTGCAAACATTATGTCTTTGCCAGGTTCATATCCTGCCTTTTCGCAAGCTTTTTCAATCCACAGAAGTGGTTCTTCGTTTGTCTTTAAGTTCGGAGCGAAACCACCCTCGTCACCAACACCACCACCGAGACCTGCTTCATGAAGGACTTGTTTTAAAGTGTGGTAGATCTCAGAGCACCAACGAAGGGCTTCCGCAAAGTTTTCGGCTCCAACTGGCATAATCATGAATTCTTGAAAGTCAACGTTGTTGTCGGCATGAACTCCACCATTTAAAATGTTCATCATAGGAGTTGGCAAAAGGTGAGCCGAAGCTCCACCGACATATTTATAAAGTGGCAAACCTGCAGACTCTGCAGCAGCTTTTGCAACAGCGAGCGAACATCCTAGGATTGCGTTTGCACCAAGATTGCTCTTGTTGTCAGTTTCATCCAACGCAATCATGAGTTCGTCAACATATCTTTGATTGTCTGCTTCAACCCCAATCAATTCTTCAGCGATTTTGCAGTTTACGTTGTCAACCGCTTTCAGCGTCCCCTTGCCGAGATATCTCTCCTTTTCGCCATCTCGAAGCTCGCACGCTTCAAAAGCACCGGTTGAAGCACCTGATGGCACACCTGCTCTACCGCATGATCCGTCATCGAGTTGCACGTCAACTTCCACCGTTGGGTTTCCTCTTGAATCGAGAATTTCACGCGCAAAAATGTCTGTTATGATTGCCATTTCTTTTCTCCTTTTTCATATATTCTTATTTTATGTAACTTAAAAGTCTAGGTGCGACTTGTTTTTTGCGAGAAACAATGCCAGGCATCCAAGTGCCTCCCTTGCCTTTGCATTCAATGTCGAAAACGCGATTCATCGCTTTTCTGTCGCCTTCGCAATAGAACTGAGACCCCTCTTCTATGATGTCTGTCACCATGAGCAATACGAATTTATATTTCTTCGTCTTCAAAAGAAGATTCATATATTCGCGAATCTCGCTCTCACGAGCTTTGACTGCATCAAGATTGGTCGTCTCATGAGCGCACACCAAAATGACATCTGTCTCAAGCATGAATTCTTTTGAATCTCCTGCAACAAGCTTGTCAATTGGAAGTTCAGCATCATTTCCTCTTGTTTCAAAGACTTCTTTACCAAAGCTCAAAGGGTCAGTGCCAATGATGTCGGCGAGATATTCCGCCTGCTCACGGTCGGAATGTGTCGTTGTCGGCGATTTCAAAAGAAGAGTGTCAGTCATTATTGCTGAAAGCAACACTTCAGCAATTTTTGAAGGAATGCTCACTCTGTGTTTTTCAAACTCAAGACAAATTATCGTTGCAGTTGAGCCAATTGGTAGTCCCAAAAACTTGATCGGCTCTTTCGTTGTGACATCAGCAATTCTGTGATGGTCAACGATTTCCAAAATCTGCGCTGTTTCAATTCCAGGCGCTGATTGCAAAGTTTCATTATGATCAACAAGAATGACTCGGCGCCTTCCATAAGTCGCAATGTCGGAACGCGTTACGATGCCAACTGCCCTTCCATCTTCGTCGAGTGCCACGCCCTCTCGAAGTGGGCTTGCCATCAAGTCTCGAATCGCATCTTTTAAGACGACTTCTTTCTCCATGCAATAAACATCTGTGCTCATGAGCTCGCTCACCTTTTGAGAAAGCGATTCTTCCAGCGACTTCGCAACATCTCCGTCTGCATAATCTTCGTTGTCGATGGCATCGGTCGCCGCAACATATCTCTCAGCAACATTTCTTGTTGAAATGAGACCTTTAAACTTGCCATCTTCATCCTCAACAACGAGTGAGCGGATGTTGTGCTTACGGAGCAACCTGCCTGCCTCGAGCATCGTCGCATCCATGCTGACTGCAATCGGGTCTTTCGTCATAACGTCACAAACACGAGGGTAAACATGACTTATGAGCTCAGGCATTTCAAAGCCATTTTTGCGAAGAACCCACTCAGACTCCGCTGGCATTTCGCCCAAACGCGCGGGGAGATATTCATATCCAGCTTCGTCATAGTGATATCTCTCTTTTCTGTCTGAGAGCTTGTTTTTAAGATAGCTGTAGGCAACAGCCGAACAGATGGAATCATTATCAGGACTTCTGTGCCCAAAGACAAGCACTTTTTCTGTCATCAAAGTCTCCTTAAACTAAAAATTAACATAATTTTATTATATTATGTTAACAATTTTACACTTTGACAATTGGTGCAAAATCCTTTAATAGTGTTTTTGTTGCTTTTAGGCGAGAAAACTTTATTTTGATCATGTCACCATCGACTCCGACAACTCTTCCTGGTCCAAAAATTTTGTGTTCGATCTGGTCATTGACAGCAAATTCTTTTGATGAATTTGCATTTGATTTAAACGAAGTTGCTCCTTCGCCCTTAAATCCACCACCAAAAGAGATTTTAGAATGTCTCGATTGGCTCGAACTCGAAACATTCGTCACCTTACCTGACGTGTAGCTTGATGTTGCACTGCCTGAGATTCCATGACGCGAACCGCGCTTCTCCCAACCTGAACCTTCAAAACCTTGGCTTCCGATGCCAAGATTCTCTCTTAAATCGCTTGGCACATCAACGAGAAAACGAGATGCAGGATTTGAATCAGTCATGCCATAAAGTCGCCTTGATTGTGCATGACACAAAACAAGCTTTTTCTTTGCGCGTGTAAACGCAACATAAGCCAATCGCCGCTCCTCTTCTAAGTCTTCTTCAGTCTTTCCCATGTTCATGTTAGGAAAAATTCCTTCTTCGAGACCCGCAACGAAAACTTGATCGAATTCAAGACCCTTTGCGGCATGAATTGTCATGCACGTCACAGCATCGTCAGTTGCCGCCATCGCATCAAGGTCGGTGCGGAGACGAACCCACTCAAGAAAATCTGGCAAAGTCGCTGAAGTTTGCTCAATCTCCACATCTCCTTTTGCAACTTCCCCGTCTCCCGTTGGTGGCTCAAACTGCGCGTCTAGACTCTCATGCGTTTCTGCAAACTCTTCAGCAACACTCAAAAGCTCTTTTATGTTTTCAATTCTGCTTCGCGCCTCATCAGTTTGCTGTTCTTCAAGCTCATCAATGATGCCACTTCTGTTAATGATGTTGTCAATTATGTTTTTTAGCTCACCTTGAAATTTGGCAGCGTCTCGAATGAACATAACAAATTCAGTCATAGCGTTCTTTGCGCCAGCTCGAAGCTCCCCAGATCCGATCAACGATTCGGCCGCAACGAGTTCAGAACAAGCTAGAACGCTTGCCTGATCGCGAACTTTTTCAATCGTAGTCTTTCCAATTCCGCGCTTCGGAACGTTAACAATTCTCTCAAATGCCATATCGTCATCGTTGTTTACGATCAAGGTGAGGTAGGCCATCACATCTCGAATTTCTTTTCTCTCGAAAAACTTTGTTCCACCAACGATTCGATATGGAATGCCACTTCTCAAAAACATATCCTCCAAAACACGCGATTGCGCATTTGTTCTGTAAAGAACAGCTATGTCATTGTGGGATCTGACTTCTTTTTTTCTGCAAGACTTGTCAATCTCGCTCGCGATCCATCTTCCTTCATCTCTCTCATCAGCCGCATAATAAACGCCAATTTTCTCGCCAGCGCTGCCACTAGTAAAAAGCTTTTTCGCCTTTCTCCGCTTGTTTTTGACAATAACAGCATTAGCTGCGTCCAAAATGTTTGCTGTGGAGCGATAATTCTCCTCCAACTTCACAACTTTTGGATTTTGATAATCTTTCTCAAACTCAAGGATGTTTCGGATGTCGGCGCCTCTCCAAGAATAGATTGATTGGTCATCATCGCCAACTACCATGATGTTTTTGTGTTTGTCTGCCAACATCTTGCAGATTTCATACTGCACGCGGTTTGTGTCTTGGTATTCATCCACAAGAATATATTTAAACCTTTGCTGATAGGCCTCTCTAACATTTGGAAAATCGCGAAGTAAGACGTAGGCATGAAGCAACATGTCATCAAAGTCCACCGCATTTGCTGCCTTTAGGCGCTTTTGATATTCCACATAAACTTCCGCAGTTGTTTTCTCAAGCGGAGATCCAGCATAGGTCGCAAATTCGTCAGAAAAAACGAGGTCGTTTTTGGCAGTGGAAATGACATTAAGAACAGATTTCGGCTGAAAACGCTTGTCGTCCATGTGATTTTCTTGCATAATTGCCTTAATGAGGCGTTTTTGATCGTCAGGATCATAAATCGTGTAGTTTTCAGTGAAGCCTAAAAGATCGGCATTACTTCTGAGAATTCGACCACAACACTTGTGAAAAGTTGAGACCCACATTCCATTTGCGACAGGTCCAACGAGCTGAATGAGACGCTCACGCATCTCTGTCGCTGCTTTGTTTGTGAAGGTTATCGCCAGAATTTCCCATGGTGCAACGTTTAGGTCTTGAAGCATGTGGGCAATTCTGTATGTCAAGACGCGCGTTTTGCCACTTCCAGCACCTGCCAAAACAAGAAGTGGCCCGTCAACTGTCAAGACGGCTTCTTTTTGCGCATCGTTTAATGTCGATAAGTCAAGAGACATGAAAAAATCCTTTATATATTAAAGTAGAGTTTTGACGCCGAAATATGCAAGAACAATGATTCCGACGACAATTCGATAAATTCCAAAAGCTGAAAAATCATGTGATTTGATGTATTTCAGCAAAAACTTGATTGAAATGACGCTGACAACAAATGCGCTCAAAACTCCAACAATCAAAACACCGATTTCAGTTGAGCTCATTCCGACGCCACTAACGATCATCTTAATCGTTTTTAGAAGTCCCCAACCAAGCATGACTGGAATTGCAAGAAAGAAAGTATATTCTGTTGCAGCAACGCGCGAACAACCAGACAGCATTCCTCCAATTATTGTTGAGCCGGACCTCGAAGTGCCAGGCACAATTGCTAAGCATTGAAAAGCACCAATTTTTAGCGATGTCTTTATGTCCATTTCATCGACACTCTCAATTTTATGAAGTCTCAATTTTGCATGACTTGTGTGGTGCTTGATGAAAAACTCCTCTTCTTTTCTGTTTTTTCTCTCTATTATGATGAAAATTACACCATAGACAATCAATGCGATCGCTACCGTCCAAGCGTTATAAAAATGCTCGTTGAAAAAATCATCCAAAGTTACACCGACAATCGCTGCAGGAATGCACCCAACTGCAACCATCCCCCACAGCCTCCAAGTGGCATTTTTTTCTTTCGCACTTTTTCTTGGAGAAAGCGGATTAAGCTTGTGAAAATAGATCACGACAACTGCCATGATTGCGCCAAGCTGAATAACAACAAGAAACAGCTCGAGAAACTGTTTAGACACATTGAGCGTGACAAATTCGTCAACCAAAATCATGTGTCCCGTGCTCGAAATCGGCAACCATTCGGTAATACCTTCCACGATGCCGAGCAATAAGGCTTTAAATAATTCTATGAATTCCATATATTTCCTTAGGTTGTAGGTTTTAGGTTTTAGGTTTTAGGTTTTAGGAGACAGTTTTGCAACCATCACTGTCAGCATTCGTCCAACTTCAGATAATAAACCCTGTAAAGTCAGAACATCTTCTTCATTAAGATAGCCAATGCTAACCGCAAGAAAAACTTGAGTTTCTAATTCTGCTCTTGACCCAGATGCCATTCTAAGAAAATTAGAATAGTCTTTTCTTGTGCCCCGAGCACTTCCTTCTGCAATGTTTGAAGGAATCGAAACTGCGGCCCTTCTCATTTGGTTCGTTAAAGAATAAAGTTCGTCTTTCGGCATCCTTCTCGTGACGCAATAAGTTTCCTTAGCAACCTGCATTGCCTTTTGCCAAACAATCAAATCACGATAACCTGAAGCCACTAAAACCTAATTCCTAAAACCTAATACCTAATAAAATGGTGCCCCTGAGAGGAATCGAACCTCCACACCCGCTTTAGGAGAGCGGTGCTCTATCCATTGAGCTACAGGGGCGCGACTCTTTATTATAAATGATATGCAAACATTTTTCGCATAATTGTAAGCTCTCGACCATGCGAGCCTACGCACCCTAAGGATCAATCGCCCTTCCCTCGAAACACAAAACCTCTCCCAGCACATGCTCAGAGTAGGTTTTTAAATTTTAAGCATTCATACTAAAAACAAAAGCAAGGTAAAATGCCAAATTTAGATTTAGCATAGAAGTTGTAGCACGCGTCGCCTGTCGTGCAAACAACACCAAAATAGCCATAGGAATAATAAACGTTAGGCGAGCGCAAGCGCCAGAATGTGTTTGTGCGACTAGCTGGCTTTGTGCCTCGCGCGTCTTGTCCCATTCCAATCAAGCGCCAAAAACATTGTTGTTATTCCTGTTAACACTAGGTTTGACACTCATGTTTCACGCAAATTTGAAGGGAGTGTTAAACAGGTAGTCTCAGACAAGACCTTACACGGGATGTGGCTTGAAAGAATGTTGCAGCGATCAAACACAAAGGAAAAAGTTGACAACGGATGGGATGAGATCACTGAAGACAATTTACGGCAGAGAATCTTGAAAGACTTTAGCGTAATCTACCCTAAAACCGCGCCTGCATGAACGGTTAAGAATATCTAAAAATATAATCTTGTTTTTGAGTGATATCACAAAGCAGAGCAGGGCATTGTGCGAAGAAATCACTTATGGCATCGA
>CAVAWT010000004.1:0-9503 GCA_963592435.1 Oribacterium sp.
ACTACACAACAAGTGCTGAGGAAAAGGATAAATGCGTTAAAGCTGGCTGGACCTACGAAGGAATTGGATGGTATTCGGACGACTCAAAGGGAGTGCCACTTTATAGGCAATATAACCCTTATGCAAAATCAGGAACGCACAACTACACAGCAAACAAGACAGAAAATGACAATTTGGTGACAAAAGGTTGGAGAGAGGAGGGGGTCAGTTGGTACGGCGTAAAATAATTCTCTACTCGTTAATTTCGGGCACTTCGCCCTGCGAAACTCCTTCGACTCAGGGTCACGCAACATCAGTGCGCTCACCTTCGCTCAGTCGTTTCTCGCGTGAATTGCCTCGAAATTTCCTTCGTAGGGGGTTTTGCTGCTTAAGCAGGCATGGTTATCGCCCCAGTAAAAATGCATTATCCCACCGAAGGAAAAGCTGCCATGGGTTTTAGAAGATTGAAATTGTAGTTTTTATTTTTAGAAAAAGACATTAATTAGTTTTAATTAGTTTATGAGGAGGATGATTTTTATGATTCAAAATTTTTTAACTAACAGAGAGCGAGCGTCAAGAAGCTGGCGGGCTTGGCTATTTCTTTCCCTCTTTGCTTTTCTATTATTATTTGCTAATTCTAATTTAGCAAATGCGCAAGAGGCATTAGGCGCTAAAACCAGCAAGTCGATGCCAGCTATTGAGCAGATCCTTCGACTCGAGCTTACGCCCTCGCTTAAGGATTCAGGCGGAGAAATCTTCAATTCTTCTTTGAGCGAAGATGCTGATCAGCAAACTTCAACCGACGGATCGCGCGTTGCAATGTTTAGGCTCTATAACAAATGGACTGGAGAGCATTTCTACACTTCAAGCAAGTCTGAGCGTGACAAAATCGTCAAAGCAGGCTGGACTTATGAGAAGATCGAGTGGTACGCACCAACTTCCGAGGATGCTAAGTCAGTTTATCGACTCTATAATAAATACGTCGATGGTGGTGACCATCACTACACAACAGATGCCGACGAAAAAGACAAGTGTGTTAAGGAAGGTTGGACCTACGAGGGTGAGGGCTGGAGAACGGTCGAGCTCAGCACATCTGCAGAAACTGACGCTGTTTCAGTGTTGAGGCAATACAACCCATACGCACAAACTGGAACTCATAACTACACAACAGACGAAAAAGAGCAAGAAGAACTCATCAAGCGAGGCTGGAAGGCAGAGGGAGTTGGCTGGGGAGGCTATTCAAAACTTGAACCATCAACTCCAACACCAACAGCGACTTTTACCGTCACGTTTAACTCAAATGGTGGATCAGCAGTTGCACCCCAAACTGTTCAAAGCGGAAAAACTGCCACAAAGCCAATTGACCCAACAAAAACAGGCTACACTTTTGATGGCTGGTATTCCGACTCTGCATTAACGAAATCGTTTGACTTCACAACCCAAATCACCGCTAACATAACACTTTATGCGAAGTGGAAGGATGATTCAGTAGAGGCCTATCAAGTAACCTTCAATTCTAATGGGGGCTCTGCCGTTGCGAGTCAGACTGTCGAAAACGGAAAGACCGTTACTAGACCTGACAACCCTACGAGAAGTGGCTACGAGTTCGAGGGGTGGTACAAAGATTCAACATTTAAAACCCCTTATGATTTTTCGACTCCAGTTACTTGGATTTACGGCAACTTCACGCTTTATGCGAAGTGGGTAGAACACATCAGCGGAACTACACTAGCCTTTGTTGTCTACTCTGAAGACGATTGTTCTCTAAATTTTTACAAGCGTGAAAAACTACCGAATGTTGGTGACGAGTTCGACGGGAGAACTTGCACTAATGTGTATGTTATTGACGAGAAAAATGATAGATGGGGAATGCCTTTTTGGGTTATTGATTATTCTAGCGAAGTGAAAATAGTAAATATAGCTGACGAAGGAATAAAGCCCGTTAGCATGTATGCTTGGTTTCACGGCTACACTCCGAGGTATTCTTTGGAGACTACAGGTAAGATCGAACAATTTGTGGGTCTGGAGAGGATTGACACTTCGCAATGTAAAGATATGAGCGATCTGTTTTATGGACAAACTTCAGTTGCGAAGATTGATGGCGTATCTGAGTGGGACACCTCAAATGTAACTGAAATGCGTGGCGTGTTCGGAAGGTGTTGGGAGGTTGCCGAGCTTGATGTGTCAAAATGGGACACCTCAAGTGTTTCTAATATGCATTTCATGTTTAGTGGATGCTCATCGCTGACTTCGCTAGACTTATCAAAATGGGACACCTCAAGTGTTCATTCTATGCGTTACATGCTTAGTGGATGCTCATCGCTGACTTCGCTAGACTTATCAAAATGGGACACCTCAAATGTTACCGACATGTGCGGCATGTTTTACGATTGCCGGAATTCAACTAAATTTGATGTTTCTGAATGGGACACCTCAAATGTTACCGACATGAGCAGCATGTTTGGATTCTGCTCGGCTTTAACGGAACTCGACTTGTCAAATTGGGACACTTCAAGCTTGACTGACATGTACGGGATGTTTCGCTTTTGCTCGGTCTTAATTAAACTTGATGTCTCTAAATGGGACACTTCGAATGTGACGTGCATGAATTATGTGTTTGAAGGATGTTTAAGTTTGACCGCCGACTGCTCAAATTGGAATGTAGCGAAAGTAATGAACCATTCCGATTTTTCCAAGAACGCAAAAGCAGTTACTGAGCCAACTTGGGTGAGTTAAACAAGCGCTTTAATGATCTGCAACACGCTTAAGCCGAGGCACACTACCTCGGCTTTTTTGTTGTCAGCGTAGCGAATGGCTCCCATGAAATGTTACGTCAGCTCAAAGAAGGTTGAGCCTTATGGTCAACATATTTTCTGGAAATCAGATAGGATCCGATCCATCCAATGATTGTAACAACAGTCAGCACGATCAAGAGAATCCACGCTGGTGTGTATGTTCCATTGACGTCATAGATGCTCGCGACCATGATCGATCCGAAGGAAAAACCGACTTGTGTGAAGCTGTTAGCAATTCCGCACGCTTCTCCAAACTTTTCTTTGCCGAAGATTGCGGAGACCACAAGTGGTGGAGTCACAGTTCCGATTGCGATTCCGAGGCCGAAAACAACTCCCATGACATAGAGCATCGTTGTGTCATGACCTGCCAACATGAAGAAAAATGAAAGACCAAACATGGCACATCCGCAACCTGCAGACGCAACAAGTCCGAATCGATCGTTTATCCAGCCCAAAATCACTTTTCCGAAAATTCCAACGAGTGAATAGATCGACATAATTGTTGCTTTCACTTCGGCACCATGCATTTCTTGAATTGCAGGAGGGAATTGCCCCAGAGCTCCTGAGTTGATGAGTCCGTTGCAAAGCATTCCTATGAGCATGAGCCAGAAGAAAAACTTTGGCCAACATTGTTTAACATCCAAGCTTATCGCTTCGCTTGACTTATCTTCTGACTGAATTTTGGTTCCTGCGTTTTCAGCCCCTAAGGGCAGCAAGCCGATGTCTTCGGGCTTTTTCTTGCAAAGGAATAAAGCGCATGGAAGCGCAATTAAAATTATGATTAGCGCATAAATTTGATAGGTGTGCCTCCACCCCCATGTCTCAAGCATCCATGAAACGATTGGAGAAAAGACTGCACCTCCGACACCGATTCCAACCATTGCAAGCGACATCGCAAGTCCTCGCTTGTCGATGAACCAGTTTGTTATCATCATTGTGACAGGGATGAGTGCGCTGCATAGCCAAAACACTCCCATCACCAAAGAAAGCGCATACATAACAAGTATGTTTGTCACAAACGAATAGCAAGTATAGCAAGCACAGAATCCAATGATGCCTGCACACTGAATTAGTTTCATGTTTCCATGATTGAGTTTTTTTGCTACGATTGGAGAAATTAAGATTCCGATTCCTTGAAGGATTGTGTTGCAAAGCGTAAATTGTGATCTGGACACGCCCAAATCTGCCTCGACATAGGTCGCAAAAGTGTTAAAAAGTGCCATGACTGGGGGCACCATCGTCGTTGTTATCAAAAGGCACGCAACAACAACAACCCAGCCATAGAAAAACCCGCTTTTCTGTTTCATTTTGATCCCCTTTCTGGGAGGAAGAGTTGTTAATGGTCGTTTAGCCAGTTAAATGCACAAGTTGCGTGTGTCGCTGCTCCATAAACGAGCGCATCTTCATTGAAGATGACATTTGGATTGTGCAATTTCACCTCACACCCTTTTGTTTTTGCTTCCAACATGAGATAGGCTGTTGGCACAAGTTCGGACACGAGTGCAATGTCGTCGGAAGCCATAAAACGATAATTCGTCTCTCCTATGAAGCCATCCTCGATTTGACCAGCATAGCCAACCAGTTCCTTTGTAAAATCGGGATCTGAATAACACGAAGGAACATCGCTTAGGACTTCATATTCGACATTCGCGCCAAACATAGGCCCCGCATTGTCGCAAATTCCTCTCATTCGAGTCTTTAACTTTTCCCTCACTTCTTTGTTGTAGGTTCGAAGAGTACCCATCAACTGAGCATCGGTTGGGATGATGTTTGGGGCTGAGCCTGCCAGAAACGATCCAACAGTCAAAATTGCTGTTTCGCCACCAGGAGCTTCTCTTGCAATTAAATTTTGGAAAGCGAGATAAATGTGAGTTGCGACATTGATTGGGTCCACGCCCAACTCTGGCATTGCTCCATGGCTGCCCTTGCCATGAACAGTGATTTTAAATCCGTCACACGAAGCACTCATGTTTCCAAGACCATAGCCAAGTTTTGGCACTTCGGAGTCCAGTTGCACGTGAATTGCAAATGCAGCGTCTGGTTTTGGATTTTCCATTAATCCTGCATCGATCATCTTCTTAGCACCAGTGAAAATTTCTTCTGAAGGCTGAAACATCAGCTTGACTTTGCCTTTTAATGAATCCTTCTTTTCGTAAAGCATTTTTGCCGCGCAAAGCAACATTGATGTGTGCAGGTCGTGACCACAATTGTGAGATGCGTTTGTTTTGGATTTAAACTCCAAATCGTTATCTTCTCCCATCGGAAGCGCATCCATGTCAGCCCGAATCATAATTGTTTTGCCTGGCAGCTCTCCTTCAATGACTGCGACAACGCCCGAATCACAGATCTCGCTTGGCTGAAGCCCGATTTCCGTGAGCCTTTTCATGACATAGGCGGTTGTGTTTGGCAGGTGTTCGCCATTTTCAGCATTTTCGTGGATATGGCGACGATCTGCTAACATTTCTTCTTCGAGTTCTTTTGCCCTCTTCAAAAACTCCATGTCTAAACCCCTTTCTATAAATTGAATATGACGTTTGATTTTTTTAACAATGATAAATTTGTTCAAAAATCAAAAAAAGAATTATATCGAATTTCTTTAAATTATTTTTCTAAATTTATAAATAATCGTATTTAGTAAAAAACTTTTCCATTAACTGTTCGAGGGGCAGGAAAATGAGCAATTTAAATTTTTAAAAGAAGAGATTTAGAGTGCGTAACAACTATGAAATTTTCTTGAATAAAACACTACATTTTCTCTGCGTTAGTGGTATAATAACGCCATCGAATAAGTTTTTAGTAATCTGACCGAAATTATGTGAGGATTAATTTTTAAAGGAAGAAGATTATCATGAAAAAATTTATCTCAACTCTGCTTGCAATCTCTCTTGTTTTGATGTTTCTCCCAAGTCCAGCCTTAGCTAATCAAGTCACAGCTGAAAATGAGACAACAGATGGAGTTGCAGAAGTTAATGGGGTGACCTATGACACACTCATCGATGCGCTGGGCAATGCTGATGCCGGTCAAACGATAACATTATTAAAAGACTACACTGTTGCAACTGAGGAGTGGACGACATATCTTTTGCCTGAAAATTCCACACTCGACTTGAGCAGTCACACATTAACTGTTCCTTATGCAACAGCAATTTTTGAAGGCATGAACGCAACAATCCAAAACGGCAAAGTCGACACTGACGTTGGCACAAGTTATGCGTTATGGGTTGGAAATTCAGAAAATGATACGATTTTGACTGCTAAGGATGTGTCTTCCAACGCTGGCGCAAACGTTTTTGCTGCAAGCGCAACTCTTGAGAACTGCAACTTTGATGCCAGCGGTTCAAAGTTTTACGCAGCTTGGGCAGACGAGGGAGCAGACGTCACAATCAAAGGCGGTCAATACACTGGTGGCGAACAAGGTGTGGTTGGCACTGACAGTGAAAGTGGCAGCATGGAAATATATGCAGGATCATTCACTTTTGGTGTTTTTGCTCCTGAAGGAAACGACAACGTTGTTGTTTATGGTGGAGAATTCTCAAACAGCTTTGACAAAAAATATCTAGCAATCGATCTTAATCTTGTCAAAATTGATGACAAATGGGAAGTCTTGGATAAGGATAAAACGGTTGAAAATGAGGACGGTTCAACAACTGAGACTAAAAGTGAAGTTGCTGAAGACGGATCCAGCACCGTAACTGAAATTGTAACAAAAACAGACGAAGCAAGTGGCGTTAAGACAGTAAATGAAACTGCCACTAAAAGAGATGCCGAAGGCAACGTTATCGAGACTGTCGCAACTCAAAAAGAGATAACAACGAAAGACAGCGTAACAACAACAGAACAAACCGCAACAACCACGAGTGGCGAGGACATTAAAGTTGTAACCACAAAAATTGTTGAAGACGCAACGACAAACATAACTGTCACAACAAATGTTGAAGATGGTTGCGCAATGGCGATTGCACAGGTCTCTGGCACAAAAAGCGAACTTCCAAATTCAGCAACGATTGATGCAACAGCAGCAAAAGCTGATGCAGATAAGGTTGTTAAGTCCCAGCTCTCGTTCACTTCCGAGGCGCTCTCGACACTCAATGACGCAATTGATGCAGACGGAGCTTTGAACATAACAACCAATGTTGCCACGATGAAAGTTGACGACGAAGCCCTAGAAACACTTAAAACTCAAGCCTCTGCAGAAACGCTTGTGCTGGAATTAGAAAAAACAGATGCGACAGTTGACAAGTCGAAGTCGATCACTGCCACATATGAATTGAAGGCACTCGTCAATGGCGAGCCAGTGTTTACCGATGACACTCAAAGCAATGGGTTGATCACAGTTAGTGTGCCCTATAAAGCCAAGGGAAGCGACAACAAGGTGGAAGTTTATTATGTGCCAAGCGCTGGTGATAAAGTCAAGATGGAAACCACATATAAAGACAATGTCCTTGCTTGGAAAACGAATCACTTTTCAACTTTTGAAATCGCGGAGGTCACGACCGATCCAGATCCTGATCCTGATCCCGATCCTGAACCAGAGCCAGCTGTCACCTATTCTGTGACTTTTAATTCAAATGGGGGATCGAGCATTGACGCACAAACGGTTGAGTCTGGAAAATGCGCAACGAAGCCGACTGATCCAACGAAGGATGGCTACACATTTGAGGGTTGGTTCTCTGATTCCGATTTAACTCAGATGTTCGATTTTTCAACTGCAATAACTGCGAATGTGACGCTTTATGCGAAGTGGACTGAGAATGTTAAAACAATAACTATCTATCGTCTTTACAACAAATGGACAGGCGAGCATTTTTACACATTAAACACATCTGAGCACGACAATCTTGTTAAAGTTGGCTGGAACGATGAGGGAGAAGGTTGGATTGCGCCAGAGAAGTCAAGCAAGCCAGTCTATCGCCTCTACAACAAATTTGTTGAGGGAGGAGACCATCATTACACTCTGAGCAAAGATGAAAGAGATGCCTGTGTGAAAGCTGGCTGGACTGACGAGGGAATTAGCTGGTATTCTGACGAAAGTGAGGGAGTGCCAATATATCGTCAATATGACCCCTACGCAATAACTGGAACGCACAATTACACAGCCAACAAGTCAGAAAACGACAGGTTGGTAAATCTTGGATGGAGGGCTGAAGGCATCTCCTGGTACGGCGTAAAGTGAACTGAGGTCGGCATCTTCGGGTTGTGAATGCTCCTTACGTAGCGTGAGTACGCTACGTCGCATTCTCACTCGAATCTGCTCGACCTCAGTCACTTTCCTAATTCAAAAACACTACGGCTCATTTTCGGGCAAATCTAACCACTCTCAATCGCTTTATATTTTTTAACGTCGGCATCTTCGCGTTGCGAATGCTCCTTACGTAGCGCCAGTACGCTACGTTTTGTTTTCACGCGAATTTGCTCGACCTCAGTCACTTTCCTAATTCAAAAACGCTACGGCTCATTTTCGGACAAATCTAACCACTCACAATCGTTTTGTCCTTTATTAAAAAAAGGAATCGATGAAAAGCCTGCAATGAATGTGATTTTGTTTGCTTTGATCGGAGATTGAGCGCGTCTGTGAAAATTGACAAAAATTCTTAGACAATTTTTTAAAATGACGTGTATAATAATAAGTCGCTTTGTGTTTGTCCCCATAGTCTAGAGGTCAGGACGCGGCCCTTTCAAGGCTGAGACACGGGTTCAATTCCCGTTGGGGGCACCAACTTCTTTTAAGCTCACCCTTTTTTACTCAAGATTGATGATTTCGTCTGCCAGCTTTGCGACAGATTCGTCGTGAGTTGCATAGATCAGAGCAGATTTACCATTTTTGACTTGCTCAAACAATGCATCGATGACAATTTTTTTGTTTTTCTCGTCTAGATCGTTTGTTGGCTCATCAGCTATTATCAACTCTGGATCAAGAAAGAGTGCACGAGCACATGCAATTCGTCTTTTTTGACCGATTGAGAGCTGGTTGGGGTAATAATACTTCCGCTCTTCTAAGCCAAAGCGTTTTAGTTGCTCATCGATTTTCTTGTCGACTTCAAGTTTTGAAAAATTAGAATTGCTTTTGCCAAAAAAGCTCGGTAAAGCAATGTTTTCGTTAGCACGAAGTTCACCACAGAGCTGAGTGTGTTGAAACAGAAAACCGATTTTTTCGCTTCTGAGTCTGCTTTTTTCTTCGTCGCTCAGTTGCGTCGTTTCGTTTCCGCAAACAAAGACTTCGCCTTCACTCGGTGCAAGAAGAAGACCTGCAATTGAGAGCAACGTTGATTTGCCCTTGCCCGATGGCGCCATCACACAGATGCTTTTGCCGATCTCTAATGTGAAATTCACATTATTCAGAATCTGCTCGTCATACGATTTTGAAACATTTTTAAATTTTAAAATTGTGTCAGACATCTTTTAACAACCCCGTTAGCTCAAATCCACTTGGCTCATGGCAGTTGCAGGATCAATTTTTGAAGATTGTTTGAGTGGCACAACGATCGACAAAAGCGTGAAAACAACAAATAAAAGGCATATAGCTATGATTCCCGCAAATTGAAGTGGAGCGTTAAATGGTGAGAAGGGGAAGGCGGCTGAGTTTTTCATTTCTTGGAGCATGAATTGATAGATTGCAACGCCCAAAACGCTTCCTAAAGCGCACCCTGCCAATGTGAGAAGAATTGCCTCTCCGAAAATTAATGTTTGCAAATTTGACTTTGTCGCACCCAATGCTCGAAAAAGTGCAAG
>CAVAWT010000004.1:9965-84025 GCA_963592435.1 Oribacterium sp.
GTCGCCCTCAAGTGGTGTTGAACAATAGGGTTTAATGACCCAGTCAGTTTTTGAGTCGAATCCAATAATTCTCGTTGCTGCGTCAGCTGAGCAGCACGATTCGTTGAGCGTTTTTCCATAGAACTGGACTGTCACATCTAAAACGCCAGTAACATTTTTCATCTCTTCAGCAATTGATGCGTCCATGTAGGCTCCAACAGGAGCTCCTGTGAAAAGGATCTCTGTGTCTTGGAGCTCGTCTTGAGCTTCTGTTGGAACGCACAAAATTTGAGCACCGCTTCTTTCTTTGTTAAGCTCGATACCTCGAAAAACTCCACTTCCAAGCAAGAAGAGCGCCACGCATGCTCCAACGCTCACAGCAATTGTGAGCGCAAGAGCAATGCTTTGGATTTTTCGCGTTTTAAGGCTTTGTTTTATTAAGCGAAACAATTATTATTCACCGAAATATTCATAGCCTTTTTCAACTAGTTTTTTGATGTAGGCATCATATTCTGATGATCCAGGACCTGATGAAGGAGCGTCTGTCATGACATCAGTTCCATAGTAGAGAATGTCCCAGTTTTTGGTTGCGCTCTTTTCAAACATAGATTTCTCTCCGTTGCACCATGTGTAGCTTTTCAAGAGGCGCTCATGGATGTCTTCTGAGGTGTCTTTGATTCCGAAGTTTGTCAGCAACGTTGCTGAATCTGAAACATAGCCTGAATCTTGGATGATTTTTGCAGCTTCAGCTGGTTTTTCCTTGATGAAATCTGCAGCTTTTTTCATTGCTTGGCAAACTTTTTTGCATGTCTCAGGGCTTTTGTCGATTATGTTTTGGGTTGCAGCCAAAAAGCAGCATGTGTAGTCTTTATATGCTTCTTCTTTTGCGTTGTTGAAGAACTTAGTGTAGCCTGCCAACTCACCGATTTCGCCATAGGGGTCAAACCAAGTGAGACCGTCGAGTTCTCCATTTTGAAGTGCTTTGAAAGCCATTGAAGGTCCGCCATCGGAATAGGCTGTCCATTGGGTCTTTGAATAGTCGATGCCGTCTTTTTTCATCAAAGCTTGGATGAAAAGCTGTGCCATGTCGCCTTCAGAGAACATTCCGATTTTTTTGCCTTCCAAATCTTTGTAGGAAGTGATGCCAGATTCTTTTGTTGCAACACCTTGAATGCAGCCTGTGTGCACGTTATCAATGAGCTTTATTTTTAAGCCTTGATAAATGCTTGGCAAAAAGTTTGGAGTTGCCTCGAAGAAATCGATTGTGTTGTTTGCAATGAGCTCCGAAGTTCCACTTGTGATCTTGAAGACTTCTGCTTCAATTCCACAGTCTTTGTAGTACCCATTTTTCTCAGCAATCATGATCTCGGCCTCGCAAGTGCCTCCCCAATAGCCAATTTTTGCTGGCAACAATTCTGAAGATGACGATTTCGTCTCGGTTGTGGTTGACTTTTCTGAACTCCCACAACCTGCAAGTCCCGTTGCTGCGACTGCAACACCTGCTGCTCCTGTTACCTTGCAAAAGTCTCTTCTTGTTAAATTCATTTATTCCTCCTAACGATCAAATTAACAAGTTACCTTATGCTAACACATATTAGCGTATGCTAACAAGTGATAGTTACCTCATAATAAGTCTTTCTTTGGAAACAAATCCAAAATCCTTCGTCTATATTCCACAAATTCCTTGCTTGTTCTGTCTCTTGGGTGTGCTAAATCAATTTTCACTTCACCTATGTTTTTGCCAGGGCGCTGGCTCATGACAACGACTCTGTCGCAGAGAAAAACTGCCTCTTCCAAGTCGTGTGTCACGAGGATAAAAGTCGACTTCGTCCTTTGTTGAATTTTTAAGAGTTGTTCTTGAATTGACATTCTCGTGAAAGCGTCGAGGGCAGATAGCGGTTCGTCCAACAACACGAGATCAGGCTCTGAAATCAGAGTTCTTGCGATCGATGTCCTTGCCGCCATTCCACCAGAAATTTCATAAGGATAGCTTTTTTCAAAACCAGAAAGTCCAACCATGTCAATCATGTCTGACACTTTTTTCTCGTTGCCTTTGAGCTCACCTCGCGCTTTCAGTCCAAATTCAATGTTTTTCTTGACTGTCAGCCAATCAAAGAGAGTTGGAGATTGAAAAATGAAGCCTCTGTTTGGGCTTGTTGACAAAATCGGTTCTTCATTGCATGTTATAACTCCGCTTTGTGGCTTGTCGAGTCCTGCGACAAGTCTTAAGAAAGTCGATTTTCCGCATCCAGAAAGACCAACAATGCCGACGATCTCTGGCTCGCTCGTCTCGAAGTCAAAGCCATCTAAAGCGCAAATTTCTTCGCCATTTTTGCCTGTAAAGACTTGTTTTATGTTTGCAGCCTTAATGTTTGCTGACATTTTTGTCTACCACCTAACAAGTCCTTCTTGCCATTTCAATACTCTTCTTCTTATGAAAAATAGCAGTTCAATCAAAACAAAGAATATGATTATGAAGATCCCTGTCGTCGAAAACACGCGCCCATAGTCACTCCATGTTTTTGCCCAAGTCAGATACCACCCCAAGCCCTCTTTCACGCCAAGCATTTCTGCGACGACCAAAGCGCCAAAACTGCCAGAAAGCCCCATGAAGAGTCCATCAAACATTGCAGGAAGTGCTGAAGGCAGTGCGACGTGGAGCAAGATGTGAGTTTCGCTAGCGCCAAGGACCCTTGCAGCTTCGATCTGCTTCACATTTGTTGAGCGAATTGCTGAAGAGAGCATCAAGGTTAAAGGAAACCAGACAGACAACGATATGAGGAAAAGCCCTGCAGCATGGCTTGTTGGGGTGATGACGACAGCTATTGGAAGCCAAGCTGCTGATGGCACGGGGCCGACTAGTTTTAAAATTGGAGAAATCCAATAATTGCAAATTTTTGACCAGCCCATGAGGATGCCAGACAAAAAGCCAGTTACAAATCCGATAAAAAACCCTGTTAGCAACAAATTCATTGAAGCGAAAAAACTTGGAATGACTTTGTCGGGATAGAGAGTAAAGCATGATAGTGTTTTGTCAGGGCTTGGAATGAAAGGCAGCTGGAGTGTTCCAGTTTTGAGTGTCAGGATGTCAAGTGCTTCAAGTGCGAGAAATGCTACGAAAATTATGCCTGATAGATATGATAATTTCTCTCTTAAAAACGGAACGAAACAAGCGACAAGCATTAAAATAACATAGGTTGCCAAGCACACGCAGAGAAACGGAAAGTAGGTCTCCGGAGCATAATCCTCAGGGTAGACATTTGGAAAAATCAAATGAGTACCCATGCAAATGAGAATTGCCGAGATTGGCAACAACATTAAAATGAACTCTCTTGGAGTTGTCAGGGTGCGAGTCGGTTTTGTCAAAAGTTGCAAGCTTGGTCCTTCTTATATAGTTTAAAAATATGCTTCAAGTGATTTTATATAAAAGCTTTGAGTTACAGAAAAATATGTTTGCTTTTAATTTGCAGAAATATCATTATAATGAAATTTATCTTAAAAGATTAGCAAAAGAGAACGCCAGTTCACTTTTTTTAAACACGATTAATTTATGGAGGTTTTGTGTATTATCAAAAGCCAGACGATAAAGCTAGTCTGAGAATTGCAGGCATCGTTGAAAAGGGTCTTCAAGGTCAAGGACTAGAGGAAGAAGAGATTTTGGATCTTTATAGGGTTGACCCAGAAAGCCCTCTTGCAGCTCTCATTTGTTGGGCTGGTCGCGAGCTTCAGATGAGGCTTTGTGAAGGAAAAGCGGAGGTGCACGCGCAGATCGGACTCAACTCAACAACATGTCCTCACAATTGCAAGTTCTGCTCTTTCGCTGCATGCAACACAGTTCGTGAAAAAGGCAAATATGAAATGCCACTCGATGAAGTTGTCGAGAACGCCAAAATTTTAACTGACGCAGGGGCAAATCTCTTGTTACTTCTCGCAACTGGAACTTATCCTTTTGAGAAGGCATATGAGGCTGTTGCGGCTGTTCGAGAGGTCATCGACGATGACATGCCACTCCTCGTTAATTTTGACGATATGACAAAAGAGAACGTTTGTGAGCTTCATAAGGCTGGAGCAAATGGTGCCTATCATGCAATTCGCATGCGTGAAGGTGTTGACACAAATTTGAGCGTCGAGTCGAGGTGGGAGACGATTCACAATCTTGTTGACGAGAACATGAGCATATCAACTTGTGTTGAGCCAATTGGGCCTGAGAACACGCCAGAGGAGTTGACAGAAGCAACACTTCGATGCATGAGTTATCCTAACAATTCCGCTGGTTGTGGCAGAAGAATCACGGTTCCTGGCACGGTGCTTGCTGACCGTGGCGAGCTTTCAGATTATGCAAATGCAAAAAACGTTGCAATTTATCGCTTGGCGGCAGGTCACAGACCGATGTTGAATTGTGCCGCATCAACGGCAGTTAGTGCTGCAGCTGGCGCGAATTTGGCATGGGCAGAGATGGGGTCAAACCCCAGAGACACTGTTAAGAAAACTGAAGATGGAGGCAGAGGAGTGAGCGTTGCGACCTATCAACGCGTTCTTCGAGCTGCTGGCTATGAAATTTTGGATGGTTATTCGAAAGGATGGATTTTAGATGACTGATTTTAGTAAAGACCAATGGGAAGATCGCGAAAACGTCAGACGAGACTATGCGCAAATTGCAAGCAGGGTGACGCAAGGTAATGGGCTTGGAGTTGCAGAGACAAATCACGAGGGCGCTACTGACGAGAGGTGTGTTTATGACGAGGATCTGACAAAAGACGTTCCAGAAAAGTCACTTTGTTGTTGCAGAGGGTGCGCTAACCCATTTAATCGAGCAGACTTAGAGGAAGGCATGGATGTGCTTGATTTGGGGTGTGGAGCTGGCACCGATTGCTTCATAGCTGCAAAAAAAGTTGGAGAGAGCGGAAGAGTCGTCGGTCTTGACATGACGCAAGAAATGATCGACGTTGCAAACGAATCTAAAGAGGAAGCAGGAGTTAAAAACGTTGAATTTGTTAAGGGCTACCTCGAAGAACTTCCTTTTGAAGATGGCACGTTTGATTATATTCTTTCAAATTGCGTCATCAATCTTTGCAAAGATAAAACGAAAGTTTTGCGTGAAGCAAACCGAGTTTTGAAGAAAGGTGGCAAGATGGTTGCGACCGATCTTGTTGCAGAAAATTTGCCACCAGATGACGGAAGAATAACAATTCGTTGTGACATTTTAGGTGCAACAGAGGGTGTCATGTTAAAAGACAAATATGAAAAGAAGCTCTGTGCACTTGGATTTAAGGATGTTGACATTGAGGAGTTTGAAGTCTATTCATCATGTGCACTGAAGCAAATTGCTGAAGATAAAGGAATGATCGACATTCTTGACAGCGGATTTATTGAGGAGTTTGATAACGTTTTTGCATCTTGTTATGTCAAGGCGAGGAAATAGTCGAATTAAAGTCCATTTTCAAAAGATTTTTACTAGCTGATTTAAGTTACAAAGTGTAATTTAAATAATAGTTTTATATGTCAATAAACTTTGAGCGTCAAATTGAAGATGCGTGGTATAATAAGTTGCGTTTTCTTTGAAAAGGCACAACTAAAAGGCGAAAATTAAAGAGTGCCAACGTGGCTCAGTTGGTAGAGCAGCTCACTCGTAATGAGCAGGTCAGCGGTTCGAGTCCGCTCGTTGGCTCCATGAAAAGGAAGAAATGAATCCAGTAACAATCATCCCCACCTATGTTTCAAATCCAAGGAAGAACGCAGACGGCGCGAACATCCTGACGAATTATGATCACATGACACCTTTAAATGAAGAAGGTGAGCTTGACAGGTGTCTAAAGTCGCTTGCAAAAGTTGACAATCCTGGTCTTGTCATCATTTTAGTTGTTGCGCAAAAGGGAATCGAAGAGGTTGCTTTAGAAAAAATTAAAAGGACGGCCGCAAACAATCCTGAAGTTGTCACTATGGTCGTTGGAAACGTTGAAGTCGACCTCCTAAAAAGTCGCCTTGAACAACTGGGTAGTCGCGAAGTCGCAAACAAAGTGTCGCTTCGGGGATATGGAAACATAAGAAACGTCGGACTCATTTTGGCGCAAGCTTTTGGGTTTGATGCTGCAATTTTTCTCGATGACGATGAAATTGTTGAGGATCCACAGTTTTTTCAAAAGGCAGTTTATGGTCTTGGGAAACTCACTCCTTCAGGAATTCCTATTCTTGTCAAGAGTGGCTATTACATAAACCAAAATGGAAATTACCTTTCAACGTGGGAGGATTCTTGGTACAACAAATTTTGGCAAAAGGGAAGCGCTTTTAATGCGTGGATAACAAAGGCTATGGCAGGTCAGCGCTTGACTCGTTCAAATCATGTTTGTGGGGGTTGCTTGGCAATTCACAAAGAAGCTTTTTCGAGAATGAGTTTTGATCCGTTTATTCCTCGAGGAGAAGACCTTGACTATCTCTTGAATTTGAGGATGCATGGCTCCGACATTTGGTTTGATAACAAGTGGGTTTTGCGTCATTTGCCACCTGAAGAGAAAAGTGAAGGCAAAAGGTTTCGCCAAGACACCTATCGCTGGCTTTATGAGCAAGCTAAAATCGAGTTCAGCTGGGCAAACATTGATCTTCAAAAAGTAACGGCAGCAACGCTTATGCCCTACCCTGGAGCAATGCTTGGCAAAGGCTTAAAATCAAGGATTTCTTTGACTGCTCGTCTCAGGTCGTTTGGTCGTCCTGACAAAAAAGAATATTCAAAAGCTGCTCGCGCTGCAAAAAAGGATGCTCTTGAATATGCCGAGCGCAACTGCACTAAATATTTTGAATTCGAGAGAGCTTGGCCAGAAATGATGAGGTCAGTTGACGGAGATCGAGTGATTTCAAGTCAAATTTTGTCGATGACATCTGAGATTCCACGCCGAGACATCGACCCAGGAAAAACAACAGAAATTCAGCTTAATGTTGGATAATGCCTCCTCTCCTAAGAAATTCCTATAAAACTAAAGAAGAGGAGCGTGCTGCGCTCATCGAAGAGATGTTGTCGCTGTCTTCTGCAATGGTTGAGGGGCTCAGGTTTGGCAACACTCAAGACGCTGCTCAAAAGATTTGCAGTATGCTTTTGCCCTACACAAACGCAGATGCAATCTCGATAACAGATAAAGAAACTGTTTTGGCATATGTTGGCTTTCTTGAGGAAGACTATCCGCAAGGCAGGCCGATCAGAACTAAGGTGACACATCAAGTGTTAAAAACGGGCAAAAGCAAAACAGTGCTAAACGAAGACGAAATTGGATTTCCTGAAGCAAGACACAAAATTAACGCTGCAATTGTTGAGCCGCTCGTTGTTGCGAGGAACACAATTGGAGTGATGAAGTTCTATTTCAAGAGTTCAACGCAGGTGACAAAATCGCAAAGAGTCATTGCTCACGGTTTTTCAAAGTTGATGTCAACCCAAATTGCTGCTCTTGAAACTGAGCATCAGCGAGAATTGAATGCATTGATGGAAGTGAAAATGCTTCAAAGCCAAATCAATCCGCATTTTCTCTTTAACACGATAAACACAATATCTTCACTGACGAGAACTGACCCTGACAGGGCGAGAGAAATGCTACGAAATTTTGCAGGGTTCTACCGCGCAACATTGCAACAAGACTCTGACAAGATAACTTTAAAAGAGGAGCTCGAGAACACAAAGAAATATGCTGTTTTGCAACAAATGCGTTTTGGGGAAGATAGGCTCACATTTGAAGTTAATGTCAGAGGTGACCACCAAGAGACATTCACAATTCCACCTTTTGTTTTTCAGCCTGTCGTTGAAAACTCAATTTTGCATGCGATGCCATCAAAAGGCACGCTTCACATAAAAATTGATGGCAAAGAGGAAGGGCGATGTCTTGTCGTCACAGTTTCTGATGACGGCAAGGGGATGGACGAGGAAACTGCGAGCAAGTTGTTCAAGCAATCTCCTCGAGAGACCGAAGGACTCGGCCTTGCAATGTCGAATGTCTACTCCAGAATTAAAGGTTACTTCGGAAAGCGCTCAAACATCATTGTCAAAAGCGAGCTGGGAAAAGGAACGAAAACGATTTTTATTCTCCCATTCTCTTCTTAGCTTTCTTCATTTTTTTAAGAAGAATTTTGTGTTCATGGATGCTTTTTGGTGGCATCTTAAACTTGTTTTCCTTTGCATATTCTTCGAAGAAGTCCTCATCATTTTTCACCTGCAACTCATCAACCTCCAAATCTATCTGAGGTAATTTTTCAAGATTCGAAAAATGGTCGATGTCATCGGTGTGAACTTCTTTTTTCGCTTCCTCGAGTGGTCGTTCGATCTTTAATGTTTTTTCGCTTGATATGTCTTTTTTCTTCTTTTTCTTTTTTTTCTTCTTTGGAAGTTCTGTGATTTCTGATGCGTTTGCAATCTCGTTCATTTCTTCAACGCTTCTGATTTCAACAGTCTTTGCACTTTCAAATGACTTCTTTTTTATGGCATCATGCACTTTTTCGTCAGTTTCAAGGGTGTCTGCAGAATGAAAATCACTCCAACCTTTCGGAACTGGTCGCGCCGATTTCCTTTCTGCTTCATCGATGAGCCATTGCTGTGAATCGAGATTTGTTTTCCGCTCACTTCTGAATGTGTGTAGAGGTGTGTATGTCCCATCAGGTTTTAGTGCACGCAACTTTTCTGTGTCTGAAAGGCAAGCTGCGCAATACTCCAAAATTTTAGACTTCAATTTGTCGTTTTTGACCTGCCAAGCAATTTCAACGCGCTTGTTCAAGTTTCTCGTCATGAGATCAGCACTTGAAAGGTAAATTTTGACATCTTCATTGAGTGCACCAAAGATGTAGATCCTTGAGTGCTCGAGAAGGCGTCCGACGATGCTGACGACACAGACATTGTCAGTTTGTCCAGGAATGCTTGGCACAAGGCAAGAAATCCCTCGCACAAGAAGCGTTGAAGTGACTCCTGCCTTGGATGCTTCGACGAGTTTTTCGATGACTTCTTCGTCAGTGATTGAATTTGTTTTGAAGAATAGCCCTGACGGTTTGCCTTCCTTTTGAAGTCTGATTTGTTCATCAATTTCTTTCAAGAGGTTCTGCTTAATTTGCATTGGCGCAACCCAGAGCTCTTTATATTCATCAGATAGCGTTTCCATCTGCATGTTTTGGAAGAAAAGAGCCGCATCTTCGCCGATCCCTTTGTCTGTTGTTATGAAACAAAAATCGGTGTAGAGCTTGGCGGTTTTCTCGTTGTAATTCCCGGTTCCAAGTTGTGTGATGTGCTGAGTTCCTCTGGGAGTTTGCCTTGTTATCAAACAAATTTTTGAATGAACTTTATAATCTCTAAAACCATAAATCACATTGCAACCTGCTTCTTCAAAGCGCTGTGACCACTCAATGTTGTTCGATTCGTCGAAACGAGCGCGAAGCTCAAAAAGGGCTGTTACTTCTTTTCCATTTTCGGCTGCCGTTATGAGAGCTTCTGCCAGTTTTGAGTGAGATGCAAGGCGATAAAGTGTTATCTTTATTGAAACAACTGAGGGGTCAACTGCAGCTTCTTTCAAAAGCAAAACAAAAGCGTCCATTGTTTCGTAAGGATATGAAACTAAAAACTCAGTTGAATCGAGTTGGTTAATTATGCTTCTGTTGCGATTGATTGTCAAAGGCCATTGCGGTGAAAACGGCTCATTTAAAAGGGTTTTTGTGAGTTCTTTGTCGCGAATGTGTTTGGCAAGAGAATAGGTGTAGGACATGTCGAGAGGGACTTTTGTAACAAACATCTGCTCTTCATCAAGCTCAAGGCGCTCGCTAAGCGTCTTTTTGACAACGTCGGACAAGGGGCGCGCACTCTCCAAACGAACTGGATGCAGGCGTGAGCGCTTCTTTAAAATGCGCTTCATGTGCTCGCGATAGTCAACGCCTTGCTCTTCTTCACCTTCAACGACATCAAGGTCGGCATTTCTGGTGACACAAACAATGTTTGTGTGCTTGACTTTATACATACTAAAAATTTCTTCTGCAAAAAGATCAATCAAGTCTTCGAGCAGGACAAACTTTAATCCGTCTTCAGCGTTTTCCGTTGGAAGTTCAACGATTCTTTCAGCTTGAGTTGGAAGAGGAATGATTCCCAAAGTGACATTTTTTGCTGCACTCGTCTTAACTTTTTTGGCGTGTTTGTCTTTGCGTGTGTCGTCGTTCATCTTTTCATTCAAGCGAACAATTATGTAGATGTCGCCATTGGTGAGGTGCGGAAAAGGATGGCGCGAATTCACTATTTGTGGCGAGAGGTAGGGCTTGACATAAACTTTGTACCAGTCTTTCAAGAAATGTTTTTGATCTTGTGTCAAGTTGCGAGCTGAAACGTTCTCCACCCCAGCTTTTTTGAGCTTTTTGCTCACTTCAGCATAAGTTTTTTCGTAATAGGAATTGAGTTCATGTGCTCTTGCATAAATTTTTTCAAGCTGTTCGGCAGGTGTCCAGCCAGACTTCCGATCGATTATTTTGCTTTTGACAAGTGCAAGGTCGGAAAGAGATCCGACCCTCACCATGAAAAATTCTTGTAAGTTGCTCCAATAGATCGAACAGAAATTCATTCTTTCAAGAAGGGGGACACTTTTGTCACGCGCTTGGTCCAAAACTCGCTTGTTGAACTCCAGCCATGAGAGTTCTCTATTTTGAAAAAATGGAGGTGCTACGTATTTTTCTTCTTCAGTGTTTTCGATGTCATTCTTTGAATTCATGATTTTCACCTTGCTTTTTTAGCTTTCTTTTTCATTATACATGCAAAAAACAAGGCATGTGCTAGAATAATTTGGTTAAAAGTAATAAGAAAGCAGGAGATTTGATGACTGACTTTAAAAATGCATATTGTGCACACACTCACACTTGCGGTCAAATGCGAGCAAGTGATGAAAAAACTGAGGTGACTCTTTGTGGTTGGGCATGGCACACAAGAGATCATGGCGGACTTATTTTTGTCGATCTTCGAGACAGAGAAGGTGTCACGCAGGTTGTTATTGATCCAGATTGCGTATCAAAAGATGATTTTTCTAAAGCGGAGCACTTGAGTCGTGAAGATGTTGTTGAGATTAAAGGAAAAGTGCGTCTACGTGGCGAGGAAGCCACAAATTCTGAGATGGAAACAGGAGAGATCGAGGTTTTGGCGAGTGAGCTCTGCGTTTTGAACAAATCGCAAACACCACCTTTTTCGATCGAAGATGGAATCGAGACTGACGAAACGACTCGCATGAAATGGAGATATCTCGACATTCGCCGTCCTGAGATGCTAAGCCACCTAAAGCTTCGCCACACTGTCGTTAATGCTCTTCGCTCAGCTCTCAACAAGCGTGAATTTTTAGAAATCGAAACTCCAATTTTAGCAAATTCGACCCCAGAGGGAGCACGTGACTACATCGTTCCGTCACGTCCAAACCCAGGGACTTTCTATGCACTTCCTCAATCACCTCAGCAATTCAAGCAGATGCTCATGGCTGGTGGAGTTGAGAGATATTACCAAATTGCGAAGTGCTTTCGCGACGAAGATTTGAGAGCTGATCGTCAGCCTGAGTTCACGCAGCTCGACGTTGAGATGAGTTTTGTAACCCAAGATGACGTTATGACAATGGCAGAAGATGTTTTGAAAGAGGCTTTGAGTGAAGCAGGAGTTGAGCTTGAAACGCCACTTCCACGCATGCCTTATGACGAGGCAATGGCGCGTTTTGGGTGTGATCGTCCAGATGTGCGTTTCGGAATGGAGCTCCACGACATAACAGACATAGTTAAAGATTCGAACTTCAAGGTGTTCTCTTCGGTTGCAAAGAGTGGCGGAATCGTCAAAGCGATCAACTGTAAAGGTGCAGGAGATTGGAGTCGTGGTGATGTGGAAAAATTGGCAGACATCGCGGCAGATAATGGTGCAAAAGGCATGGCATGGATTGCCTTCACTTCAGGTGGAGAAGAGAAAAGCCCAATAATCAAGTTTTTCTCAGAAGATGAGTTTTCTTCTCTTAAGAAAGAAATGGAAGTTGAGCCTGGAGATCTCGTTTTGTTTGCAGCAGACAAGCCATCTGTTGCAAATGCAGTTTTGAGTGCGCTTCGTCTTCATATGGCAGACAAATTGGGGATTGACAAAGGTGATCACAAGTTTTTGTGGGTCGTTGATTTCCCAGCGTTTAAACAAGATGAAGAAACGAAAAAGTTTGCAGCAGAACACCATCCGTTCACGCATGTTGCAGATGATGATATGGACAAAATTGAGTCAGATCCACTCATCTGCAAGTCCTATGCCTATGACATTGTGATGGACGGCTTTGAGCTCGGTGGAGGGTCGATCAGGATTCACAACGCTGAAGAACAAAAGCGCGTTCTCAGACTTTTTGGTTTGACAGATGAAGAAATCGAAGAGAGATTTGGTCACATGCTTCGTGCTCTTGAGCATGGTTGCCCGCCTCATGGCGGAATTGCACTTGGACTAGATCGCCTCATAATGTTGCTTTCTGGCACTGATTCGATCCGTGATGTCATTGCTTTCCCGAAAACGTCTTCAGCATCTGATCCTATGACTGGAGCGCCAAACGAAGTTTCAACGAGGCAACTAAAAGAAGTCGCGTTGAAATTGCTTTAATAGGATTTTTTAAATTAATTTATAAATTTTTAATAAACGGCAACGCGTTTTAATTGTTGCCGTTTTTCCTTTTTGTCGGCGTTAGAACCCTAGGTGCGAATTCTCAGTGCTCGCATTGCGTTTAGGACTGCCAAGACCATGACTCCAACGTCAGCAAAGATTGCGAGATACATGTTTGCAAGACCAATTGCTCCAAGAATGAGACATGCCGACTTGATTGTCAATGCGAAAACTATGTTTTCTTTAACAATCAGCATTGCTTTGCGAGAAATCTTGACTGATTTTGCAATTGAAAGAGGATTGTCATCCATAAGGACAACATCCGCTGCTTCGATTGCTGCGTCAGATCCCATTGCGCCCATTGCAATTCCGACATCTGCTTGCATGAGGACAGGCGCGTCATTTATTCCATCCCCAACAAAACCGACAACGCTCTTTTCCTCTGCGAGTGTCTCTTGCACTTTTTCGACTTCTCTAACTTTATCTTCTGGCAAAAGTTCTGCGTGAACTTCATCAATTTTGAGATCTTTTGCGATCGCCTTTGCTGTGTTTTCATTGTCGCCTGTCAGCATGACAGTTTTTCTTATTCCTTCACTCTTTAGTGCAACAATAGCTTTTGCGCTGGTGTCTTTCACGATGTCTGACACTGTGATCGATCCAGCAAGTTCGCCGTCGATTGAAATGTAAACAGTGCTGCCTATTCTGTCAGCTCGTTCGCATATGCTAACTTTACTTGTGCAAACAAACGTGAGTTTTCCAACGCTAACTTTGCTCCCAAACACTTTGCACGAAACTCCATTTGCAGAGCTTTCCGATGCTTGCGAAATTTTAGTCCTGTCAATTTCTGTTCCATATGCCGAAACAATGCTTTTTGCAATTGGATGAGAAGAGGCGGATTCGCAATATGCAGCATATGCCAACAAGATTGATTGGTTATCGTCAAGCGCCAAGGCGGAACTTGGGGAGTCGGGGATTGCGGAATGTGGATCAGCGGAGCCGCTTAGCTTAGTATTTTCTAACAATTCTTCATTAATCACCTTGATGTCTGACACCTTGAAAACTCCTTGGGTGAGCGTGCCCGTTTTGTCAAACATGATTGTGTCGATTTTTGATAGGGCTTCCAAGTGGTTTGAACCTTTAACTAAAACACCGTTTTTGCTAGCACATCCGATTCCTGCAAAGAAAGAAAGGGGAATGCTTATGACAAGAGCGCAAGGACAACTTATGACCAAGAACGTTAACGCGCGATAGATCCAATCCATCCAGTCTGCGCTTTGATTTTGAAACGTGAGAACGAGAGGAGGAAGAATTGCAAGTGCGAGGGCAGCGTAACAAACGATCGGAGTGTAGTATTTAGCAAAGCGCGTTATGAACGCTTCAGAATGAGACTTTCTCTCGCTCGCGTTTTCAACAAGGGAGAGAATTTTCGACACTGTGGATTCACTGAAGTGCTTGGTAGTTTTAATTTTCAAAACTCCAGTTGAACAAATGCAACCACTAACGACCTCGTCGCCTACTTTCGCAGTTCGCGGCACACTTTCTCCAGTCAAAGCTGAAGTGTCAAGTGCACTCGTTCCATCCAAAACAACTCCATCAATTGGAATTTTTTCTCCAGGTTGCACGATGATAACACTACCTACTTCGAGAGTGTCAGGGTCGACTTTTTCTAATTTTCCATTCTTTTCAACATTGGCATAATCTGGGCGAATGTCCATCAAATCTGTTATGTTTTTGCGACTTCTGCCAACGGCATAATCCTCAAACCACTCTCCCAGCTGATAGAAAATCATAACTGCGACAGCCTCTGTGAATTCGCCATCACCCAAAAGCCCCATAAAAATCGCGCCGAGAGTCGCAACGACCATCAAGAAATTTTCGTCAAAAACTTTTCCTTTGCAGATGTTTTTAAAAGCCTTCATCAAAACTTGTCTGCCAATAAAAAGGTAGTTTGCACCGTAGAGCAAGATGTTTGTAAAGTAAGCAGCCGTGACAGACGTGGTGTCAGACATCCCTAGAATCTGGCTCCAGAAAGTTTGAAAATGTGGCTCTAACAATTTTGTTAACAACAAAACAACAAGTGCCACACCAATTTTTGCCAAGCCTCTCTTTTGTTCCTCAGTGAGACCTTTTTCTGGCACTTTGGATGTGTCAATGTGACCGCCGCAACAGCAGCAACAACAATCGCCATGGCAGCCATCGGTGTTGGCATGGCTGCCATCCGTCTTATTTATGTTTATGTCGGGGTGTGATAATTCATTATCATCATGGTCATTGCAGGAACAATGGTCGTGGCAGTGGCATTTCTTGGTGTCAGACATAGCCTGATCCTTTCCAGGTCGATTAAACATCTGTTTAATCATACCACAAAAGATTAAAAGGTTGTTTAATTGTTATAATAATTTATGACAAGGAGGAATTGAAATGAAAAATGACTATCTAAAACACGCACACGGCAAAGAATTGGAGCTGAAAGCGATGAAGGGTTTCGTTGAGCACGTTGACCAATTCTCAAGGCTTGCTGACTCTTTCAAGCACTTGGGAGACGTTAACAGAGTAAGAATTTTTTGGATGCTGACTCATGCCCAGCTTTGCACCGCTTGCATCGCTTCAATGATGGATATGAGCAGCCCTGCCGTAGCTCACCATTTGAAATTGTTGCGCGAAGCTGGGCTCATTGAGGGCGTGCGCGAGGGCAAGGAGGTGCGCTATCACGCCGTCAACACGCCACAGGCACGTGCTTTGCACGACGCGATCGAGGGAATGCTCGCGATATCTTGCCCTGTGACTTCGAAATTTTCCAACTAGCACATGGCAGCCATTGTCCAATAGCTCATAAGCAATCAGTGTCACCTTCTTAAAAGTTAAAATTCTAGACTCGCACACACTAAAAAGCAGTTTTAACTCCATTGTTTGCTAATGACCGCTTCTTGCGATATCATGTTTAGAGCTTTATTAGATCAGATGATTAATGAATAAAGGATTTGAACATGAAAGAAAAATTGTATGAACCAGAATATAAACCAAGTGGGGAAGAGATCGCGATCATAGAGACGAGCAAGGGCACAATCAAAGTGCAACTTGCTGGAAATGATGCGCCGATCCATGTTGGGAATTTTGTTGAGCTTGCTCAAAAAGGCTTTTATGACGGACTTAAATTCCATCGCTACGTTCCGAATTTCGTCATTCAAGGTGGCTGCCCAAACACTCGTGGTAAAAGTGCTGAAGAAGTCATCAGTGGCGCAGAAACTGGAGTTGGTGGCTTTGGAACAGGTGGTCCTGGCTATTGCATCGCTCAAGAATATACAACAAACCCAAACAATAAACACTTGGATGGGACTCTCGCGATGGCAAGAAGCCAAATGCCAGATTCTGCTGGTTCGCAGTTTTATTTTTGTTTAGGACCACAAAGCTTCCTTGATCCGAACTACACAGTTTTCGGACAAACGATTGAAGGTCTCGATGTTATATCACAACTTCGTGTTGGCGATGACATCGTCAAAATAACAATCGAAAACGCTCAATAAAACATTGAAAAATCTTTGCACTTTTGCATGAATGTTCATTCGTATATAATAAATGAGTTATTAAGAAACTTGTAAATTAAGGGAACGAGCGTGAACGAGACAACTTTTTCAAGGGCAACAGGGCTCTATAAAGCAGGTGACTACCGTGGAGCCCTGAGGAAATATACTGAGTGTTTAAAAGATGAGACTGCACAATTGAAGCCTGGAGAGTTCGGTGCAGTCTATCATCACATCGGCAATTGTCTCATGAAGATGAAAAATCCTGAAGAAGCCATTCGTGCCTACACTCAGGCAGAGGAAGACATGTCTTATGCTGGTGATGCCTCACTGCACCTAAACATCGGTAAAGCCTACAACTCTTTAAAAGAATATGACAAGGCGATCGACGAATTTAAGCAGGCGATCGCAACACCTGGCTATACTTCACGCTACAAAGCACTCATGAGCCTTGGAAACACCCAGATGAAGATGGGAGACACGGCGGAAGCGGGAAGGAATTTCCGTGAGGCGGCGCTAGATCAAAACAATCCAGATCCAGCACGTGCTCTTCTTAATTTAGGCGTTTGTTTCATGAGTTTGGGGCGAGCGCAAGACGCGCTTGCATCTTATGAAAGTGCTAAAGATTTTGATATGTCAACAAACACAAGAAATCGCCTCATATCGAGCATGGGTCAAGCCTATGCTGCAAACGATGAGCCAGATAAAGCTATCGAGTGTTTCAAAGAAGTGACAAACGATGGGACCTATCAACTCTCTGATTCTGCTGCAGTTGATTATTCTCGGTGCATTTCTGAGATGAATAAGAAAGCGGCATTGATCGAAGCTGGAGACATGAGTGGTTTGGACGTCTCCAATGCAGAAGACATTGCTGGCGTTCAAGACCCCTATTATTATGATGACGGCACACAAGCTCTTGACAGAGTTCAGGGCTATGTTGATGCCTATGAGGGTGATGATGACAAGTTTTTCACTGCAACCGAAGAAGAAATCAAGCAAATTTATAAAGCGCAAGCAAAAAAAGAGCGCAAGCGCAGGGGCTTTGGCTTAAAGCTTTTCTTGTTCATCATCATAATTGTTGTTTTGTTGCTCGCAGGTGGCGTTGCTGGCTATTTTATGGGTTATGGCTATCCAACTCAAGAAGCAACAGCGACAGAATTGTTTAAGAACCCATCTAAGGATTCCGCCTCTTTTGCAAGCTCTGTTAGTGAAACGTCGAAGGAGCAGCTGGCAAATTTTGTTGTTCAAGATTCAGATGTTCAAGTCACTGGTGTTGTTAGGGGGATGAATGAAAGTGAACTCTATGCAACGGCAAAGACGAGCGAAGGCGGAGAAATAAAATATCTCTTGACAATGAACAGAGAATTTTTGGGATGGAAAGTTTCAAACGTTGAGCTCTATTTTGCGTCCCAAAATTCTTAAAAGTTAAAATGGCTTAAAGGAAGACAACTTTGCTTTATAAAGTCATTGACAAGCCGGATCTTGAGAAGCTGTTCAACTCATTTGTTGAAACTCAAACTGTTATCGCGCCGATCAAGGTTGGTCAGAGTTATTCCTTTTCAGAGGTCAGCGAATTTTCTCAAGTTGAGCTCGACTATCCAACAACATTGACTTCGTTAAAGAAGTTTTTTATACCAAAACACGAAACGCTCTTTGAATTTGATGAGAAAGGCGAGATTCACGATTGTGAAATCCACCCGAGGCGTCGTGTTTTGTTTGGAGCACATGCGTGTGACATTAATGCGATAAACAATTTGAACCTCGTTTTTGAGGATCCAGAGTGCCCTGATCCCTATTATAAAAAACGCAAGAGCAAAACGATGATAGTCGGAATTTCTTGTATGCCGAGTGAGACTTGTTTTTGCCACAACCTCGGCGTTCAAGAAGCAAAGGGAGGCTATGATCTCTTTTTGCAAGATTTAGGCGACAGATATTTCGTATCGATCGGAAGTGTTGAAGGGGCTGATGTTTTGGAGGAGCAATGTTCTCCACGAAACACAACTGATGATGATAGAAAGCTTTTTTTAGAGCGAGCAAGACTTCGTCAGGAGGGCTTTTCAAAAGAGGTTCCAGAGATTCAAGAAATTCCAATGTTAATGGATGCTTTTCATGGAGATCCGTTCTGGGACGAGATGGGTTCAAAGTGCCTTTCCTGCACCGCCTGTGCGCAAGTGTGTCCAACATGTTATTGCTTTAACATCGTAGATTCATTCAATGATGATGGGGAAGGTGGGAAGCGCGAGCGTCTCCCCGACTGCTGCACGAACCCTGAGTTTGCGCAAGTGACTGGAGGCTTTAATTTCAGAGACTCAAATGTTTCAAGGGTTCGTCACAGAATGTATCACAAATTAAATGGTTTTTATTCAAAGCATGACCGTCATTTATGCGTCGGGTGTGGCAGATGTGCGCGTGCATGCAAAGCTGGCATTTCTCCAATTCAAGTGCTTAAGTTTTTTGCAAACAAGGAGTTTGAGTGATCTTATGGCTTTTTCTGAATTTGAAAGCAATTTGGAAGGGCAGGCACTGCTCAAGGCTGACCCCTACCGTCCTTGGGAAGCAAGAATAACAAGCATTCAAGCACTGACGGCCACTGAGAAGCTCTATGAGTTCCGTCTGATCGACGAGCGCGTTCGTCAAGCATTCAGGCACAAGCCAGGGCAATTTGTTATGATTTCCATCTTGGGAGTTGGCGAAGCGCCAATTGCCATCTGCTCAAGCCCTGCTAAAGTTGGTTTTTTTGAGCTAACTGTCAGGAAGGCAGGAGCTGTCACTTCAAAGCTTGACTCGATGCAATGTGGTGACGTTGTTGGGATCAGAGGTCCCTATGGGCATCCTTTTCCATATGAAGAAATGAAGGGAAATGACATTTTGTGCGTGGCAGGAGGAACCGGAATTGCTCCTTTGCGCTCTTTGATTAACAACATCCATGATGAACGCGACCAATTTGGCAAGGTTGTCATCATCTATGGCTCAAGAAGTGAAAAAACAATCATGTTTCGTGACCAATTTGAAATGTGGAGGCACAGACGCGATTTCGAACTCTATCTCCCATTGTCGCAACCAGATGAGGGTTGGTCAGGAGAAGTAGGCTATGCTGGTGACATGTTCAAGTTTGTTGAAGTGGATCCAAAAAACACTTACGGCGCGATTTGTGGACCTCCAGTTATGTATGCTAGCGTCATTGAAGAGATGAGAAAAAAGGGAATTGAATATGATCGCATCTACATGAGCTTTGAGCGACATATGAAGTGTGGCATGGGCAAGTGCGGTCATTGTCAGGTGGGTCATCAGTATTGTTGTTTGGATGGTCCAGTCTTTAATTATTGGGATGCACAAAACATGCAAGGGTCGATTTAGATGTTGACAAACTTAGAGAACAAACCAACGCTAGCTTTTTTCGAGCTTGACAGTTGCAAGGGATGTGAGATGCAATTGTTCAACGCCAATATGGCGCTACTGGAAGTTTTTAAGCAGGTAGACGTTGTTTATTGGTCAAGCCTCACGTCATCGGCTGTTCCTGACAAAATCGACATAGCAGTTGTTGAAGGAGCAATTTCGA
Organism: Oribacterium sp.; assembly: GCA_963592435.1. Classification (GTDB taxonomy): domain Bacteria; phylum Actinomycetota; class Coriobacteriia; order Coriobacteriales; family Eggerthellaceae; genus Phoenicibacter. Next base: position 29,617 of record CAVAWT010000004.1, read on the forward strand.
CCCAAGAACAAAAAGACTTTATTGAGGCTCTAAGAGAGAGTTCAAAGTTTCTGATTGCGCTTGGAGCTTGTGCTTGTGGTTTAAACAAAAATGAAGAGGTAAAGCACAAGCCGATTAGCGATTTTGTCAAAGTTGATCACTTCGTTCGTTGTTGTCCTGTGGACACTGAGAAATTCATCGAAGCTCTCCAGATTGCCATCGGCGGCAGGAACACCTTCACATCAACTGCCACTTTGTGTGGTGAGTGCAAGAGCAACGAAAAAGGCTGCTTTTTCGGAAGAGGACAAATGTGCGCTGGACTCATTTCAACTTGTGGATGCGACAGTCTTTGCACAAAGATGAATGTTTGTTGCAGGGGCTGTTCGGGCGTTTCTCCTAACGCTAACACAGATTCAGCGAAGCGGATTGCTGAAGAAATGTGTCAGCAGCCTCGTGATTTTGAATCCTTTTTGTCGGTTTGTGACATCGACAGATTTCTGGATAAAGATTTGTCAAGCCTTGATGGAGAAGATGCAGCTTTTGTTGCCTCTCGTTTCGATGGGCAGAATTCTCAAGAATGCGTTTTGTGTGCTTTGGAAACGACAGAAAAAGAGAACTCAGTTGAGGTTTCGTCGCTTGATAAAAACTTGAGAGAAATTTTGAGATTGGCAGCGCGAGCCCAAAACCATGTCACTTCTCTCTTTCTTGATGATTTGTGCAGAATGGACGGGCACACCGGAATCCAAGACCTTTATGAGGAAGACCCAGACTTTGTGGTTTCTGCGTTGAAACTGAGGGGTGCTCTAACAAACATATTAAGCACAATTGGTGGACGCGCAGTTCATCCAATAACATGCAAAGTTGGCGGTTTTAGTCAAGAAGTTGACGAAGCCACTCTTACGAGCCTAAAGACTGATCTCGAATCTTCAGAAGGCTTTGCTGTTTCACTCATCGATGTTTTTGCAAAGAAATGGGAACAATCTGTGCAAGGATCTGACAGTTCTGCTCTGAAAAGAGTGCTCGACGGATGGGATGATTTAAGTGATAAAGCACGATTTGGTGCAGCAAAAGCCTCACTTCGACCTCCAGAGAGTGACGAGCGTAAGGAATGTATCGCGCGAGCAATTGAGGTCGTTGATGTAATTGAGCGGATCAAAGAGTTGATTTAGTTTTTTAAGCTTTTTAGTCTGTTGTTGTCAAAGTGATAGATGTCCCATAAAAAATCATGGTAGCATTTAAATGTGTTATTAAATTATATTTCTTTAAGGAGCAACTATGAAGTATTGCCAAAAATGTGGCACTGCCATCGAAGATGAAACTGAGTTTTGCCAAAAATGTGGCACGCAGGTTGGCGAAAAGAAGCAAGAACCACAGACTCAACAAGTCAATGTTACAATCAACAATCCTGAAGCAGTGAGAGTCGAATCAAAGGCGGAAACAGACAAAACACTGCGCCTGATAGCATTCATCTTTTGCTGCCTCTCTTTGGCTGGTTTTTGTTGGTTGTTGATCCCGCTTGCTTGGATGATCCCAATGACTGTCATCGCTTGGGGGATTTATAAAGGAACTCGTCCCAACACCGTTGCGTTTGCAGTCTGCACATTGATATTTTGCAACCTTGTTGCTGGGATTTTGTTGCTCTGTTCAACAAAGGATGAATAATTAATCGAGATAATCCTTCATGTAGACTTTCTTAGTTGATGATGGGAATGTGTGCTCGAAGAGGTTAACGAAATAATTGTCTGTCATTGAAGCGATGTAGTCACAGACAATTGCGTTAGGTTCAGTTTTGAGATAGTTTTCTTTCGTTATGTAGTGTGATTTCTTAATCAATTGTTTAATGTGGTGGCGAAAAATTGGCGTGCTTTCGTCACCTGATTTTAAATCGCACAAAATTTTCTCGTAGAGATCTTCAAACATCTGTTCAACTTCTGAAAAAGATTTTTCCAAAATTCCTTCTTTTGAATAAATAATTTCATAATTCTGCTTCTTTGCGAGCCTCAAATCTTCAAAAATCTCTTTGCTCATTTCAATTTGATTTTTTCCATAGGAGTTGTTAACAATGTCAACTGTCATGTTGTTAATAATTTTTGCGTTGTCTTTGCCTAAAACTTCTGAGTCAAAGACATCCAGTGAGTCGAAGACATGCATGTCGATGGCGTCGTCTCTGTCTTTTCCTATGTAGGCAATCATGTCGGCGACTCGAACAACACAGCCTTCAAGCGTGGCAGGGCGGAGAGTTTTTATGATTTTTTCATTGGTGTTGCAAGCCTCAACAAGATCATCGAGCTCGTCAAAAGATTCAATTTTTCCTCTGTAGACAATTTGTTGGGCAAATTCGCCGTTGTGTTTCAGAATCCCATCAAGTGTTTGAAGTGAAATGTTTCGAGGATAGAGCTGGTCGAGAACGCGAACAGAGTGAACGTTGTGATGAAAGAAGCGCCCTGTGTGATCATGATAACATTCAGACAGGAAACGCTCCCCTGCGTGACCAAAAGGAGTGTGACCAAGATCATGTCCAAGACTGATTGCATCGATTAAGTCAAGGTTTAAGTTGAGAAGTTTTCCAATGCCACGAGCTACTCTGTTGACGAGTTGAACATGAAGGCCTCGTCTGCAGATGTCATCGTTTTCCACAAGCGAGAAAACCTGAGTTTTCCCAGCATAGCGATTATATGCTGGGAGGTTGACAATTTTTTCAACGTCTCGCATGAAAGCAGGACGCGCAAGAGTCGCTTTGTCATTTTTTATGGAGTGTCGTCTGCAAATTTCTTCGTCTTTGAATGCAAATTCATTGACCACGTTATTTTTTCTGTCCTCGACAATTTGTTTTTCAATTTTTTCGTCAAGTTTGAGATATCCTATGTCTGAATTTAGCTTAGTCATAAATTATTTTTGCTCCTTATGCTTTAGAATGATTTTACTAGATAAAAAACGCTTTTAAGGTTGATTTTGATAAGTGACGACGACATAGCGAAGGTGAGTGCAGCGACAGATTTTGTTGCGCTTGTGTCCGAAAGCGTTCCAGTTAAAAGAAAGGGCAAAGATTTTTGGTGCTGTTGTCCTTTCCATCATGAAAAAACGCCCTCATGCAAAATTGATGTGGCTGGGAATTTGTGGCATTGCTTTGGTTGTGGCGAGGGCGGTTCTGTTTTCACATACGTCATGAAGTTACACAATGTCTCTTTTAAAGAAGCTGTTCACATGCTCGCCGACCGAGCACACATAGAAATCCATGACACTCTCGAATCTGGAATCACAGCATCAGAGAAAGACAGATTGAAAGAATGTTGTGGAAAGGCAAGCGATTTTTTTCATGAGCAGCTCTTGAGAGGAAAGTCATCGAGCTGTTCAGCTGCTAGGAAATATGTCTCCTCACGGCATTTCAAGATTGATGTCGCGAGAAGATGGAAAATTGGTTTTGCTCCAGGTTATGACACTCTTGTTAACCATTTGAGATCTCAAGGTTTTTGTGATGAAGAGATAGTAAAAGCTAATCTCGCTCGACAAGCAAATGGAACTTTAAAAGACAGATTTTTTAATAGAGTGATGTTTCCGATCTTTGATTTGCGGGGAGATTGTGTTGCTTTTGGTGGAAGAGTGTTGGGAGATGGAAATCCAAAATACCTAAACACTTCTGAGACGCTAATTTTTCATAAATCTAACATCCTTTTCGGTCTTGACAAAGCGAAAAATGAAATTGTTACAAGTGGCTATGCTGTTGTTGTTGAAGGATACACGGATGTCATTGCATGTCATGAGGCGGGGATAAAAAATGTCGTTGCAACACTCGGGACTTCTTTGACGATGCAACACATCAAGCTTTTGAGCCGTTATGCTTCAAAAAAAATTGTCTATCTGTTTGATGGTGACGAGGCAGGGCAGAGAGCTGCGGAACGCGCCTTGCAATTCATCGACTATCAAATGACGCCCGAAGCAGGTCAATCACGCTGTGACTTGCATGCATCAACAATTCCTGACAATTTGGATCCAGCGGAGTTCATTGAGGCAAAAGGCGGAGATGCTCTAAAAGAAATTTTGGATAATTCATATTCCTTGATCGAGTTTGGAATAAAGAGAAGGATTGCCAGTCACGATTTGTCGACGCCAGAAGGAAGAAGTCGAGCACTCGTTGATTCAATTTCGATTCTGGCACCCATCAAAGACTCCATTCTTGCAAAGGATTATGCTTCTTTGATTGCAAGTATGACTCGAGCGAGTGAGTCAGATGCTCTTGCGAAGCTCGCGTCTTTAAAGTCGCCTAAAAATTATGCACATGAGCAGACAAATGACAAAGACGATTTCGTGTATGACGAAAATGACGCAAAAACGCATGAAGAAGCGAAAGGTAGCACAACCTTCAGCAGGGATAAGAACAGGATTAACAATGAGCGACAGATTGTTTCTCTCGCACTTCAGCACCCGAACCTAGCACTTTCAAAGGCAGATGATCTTCTTAACATAAAGTGGCAGGACAGCCTAAATCGTGTTGTCATAGAAAAAGCACTAGACATCCTCTCAGAAGATCTGTCGTGTGCTTCGCAAGTTTTGATTAACAAAATTCTAAATGAAAATCCAAAGGCTCAAAGCGTCATAACGTCTGCAATGTCGATGGACGAAGAAGAAGCAAGTCAGATTTTCTTGATCGTTTTGAACAATGTCATTTTGGATGACTTGACTTTTGAGCAGGAAGAGCTAAATGTTGCCTTGTCAAGTGAGTTTGACGAAGATAAAAGAACAAAAATTTTGCAAGACATCGCACGACTTGCGAAGAAAAAGACGTATTTAAGTGGTTTAATGTAAGGATATGAGTTTTTATAAAAGAAATGAGTTTTAAAAATGGCAGAAATTGTTACATATCCTGATGAGCGACTTCATAAAAAATGCGTTGAGTGCGACGTTAACGACAAATCTCTCGTTCGTCTTTCAAAAGAGATGGCAAAAAAGATGTATGACAATAACGGAGTAGGTCTGGCGGCGCCTCAAATTGGCGATGACAGACGCATCATTGTTGTCGATTGTGACTATGATGTAGACGACAAGAAAACTCGCGACCCTCTCATTCTTCTTAACCCCGAACTTCTTGATTGTTCTGGAGAGAAAATCGAAGAGACTGAAGGTTGCTTGTCTTGTCCAGGCATTTCTGTCCCTGTGACGCGCTTTGAATGTGTCAAAGTGCATTTTTGGGACCTAAAAGGAGATGAGTGGGAACTTCAAGCGGATGGTCTTTTGGCTCGATGCTTGCAACATGAAGTCGATCATCTGAATGGAAGAACGCTCTTTGAGGCATGCGACCCTCAGATTCGTTTGCAAGTTTTGAAGATGTATGAACAAGCAAAACAGGCTGGAGCAAAACCAGGTGAGACTTCATATGTGTTCGAGCCTAACTCAAATAACCAATAATGAATTTGGCAATCATTTTGTTACTCTTTCGAGCATTTTTTTAACACATGGTGTGCTTTATTGTTTAAAGTTTCTTCGTTTTGATAATGCTATTTTGTTATAAACGTGTTTAATTTTAAAAGTTTTCAAAATGTGGTATTATTAAAAACATATGTGATACGAGAAAACTAGAAGAACTTATAAAAGGAGTAAAAATGGACGAATCAGGAGTTCTTGGAAGTCTCGAAGACTTAAGCATTCTTTTGGAGGATGCAAAGCCAGTTTTTGGTAAAAATAATATGCGTCAAGTTGACGTTAATGTTGCTTTTGAAATTCTAGATGAAATTCGCGACACTTTCCCATCAGAATTTGCCACAGCTCGCCAGATTGTCCGTGAGCGTACTGCGTTGATTGACGACGCAGAAGCTGAGGCAGCAAGGATCATAGAAGACGCTAAAAGCCAAGCGATGACGATTGCTTCTGAGCAAGAGATTGTTCGTCTTGCACAAAACGAATCTGAGAGAATAATGAGTGAGGCTCGCGAGATGGAGCGTGAAACTCGTGCAGGCGCCGAGGATTATGCTGATGAGGTGTTTAGCCATGTTGAGCAAAACCTCGACAACGTTCTTTCACAGGTCAGACGCGTTCGCGATCGCCTCAATTCAACTTCGACAGTTCCGAATTAAAATTGACAGAGACAAAGATCCGCATAACTTCTGATCTTCTTTCACCCTCAAATTCTTCGGACTTTGAGGGTGTTTTGTCGCATGCAACATTTCACTTTGCAGGAAATGACTTTGAGGTGACACAACCAATTTCTTGGGAGGTGAGGGTCATAAACGGTGGGGAAGGCTTTCTTTATGTTGAAGGCAAAGCGAACGCAAAATTAAAAACTCAGTGTGTTAGATGTCTTGAAGATGCAACTCTGGATGTCACCTCAGAAATAGAGGGCTTTATTAAAATTAAAGAAGAAGCCAAATTGCCTGAAGATGTTGGTGAAGATGAGTGTGTGAAGCTTGAAGATGGTAAGTATGTCGACTTGTTTCCTCTTTTGCAAGGCGCAATTCTTCTTGACTTGCCGATGCAACCTTTGTGTGATGAGAATTGTGAAGGATTGTTTGAATTTTGTGATCGTCACGGAGCTCAAGAGAGTGAAGACGTGCAACATCCCTTTGAAGTTTTAAAAAATTTCAAGTTTTAGTCATTTTTTTTGATATAATAGTCAATCGCGCCTTGGTCGGAAACCAAGGGAAGACACTAACATTATAGGAGTTAAAATGAAAAAAGACATTCATCCAGAATATGTTGATTGCACTGTAACTTGCAGTTGTGGCAACACATTCAAAACGAGGGCGACGAAGCCAGAGCTTAAAATTGACATCTGCAATGTTTGCCATCCGTTCTACACTGGAACGCAAAAATTGATTGACACTGGTGGACGTGTTCAGAGGTTCTCTGATCGTTTTGGAAGCGCAACTGAGGTAGTTAAAGAGCGTGAGGCTAAGAAAAAGGCAGAGCGCGCCGCAAAACTTGAGGCTGAAGCTAAGGCAAAAGCTGAAGCAAAAGCAGAAAAGGCAAAGCTTAAAGAAGAGAGAGCTGCTAAGTTTGCTGCTGAGCAAGCAAAGAAAGATGAAGAAGAAGCAAAGAAGCAAGCTGAAGAAGCAGAACAAGCTCAAGCGGAAGAGGGTTCTGAGACGGCAGAGGCTCAAGCTGACGAAGCACCTGCAACTGAAGATGCTGGAACGAATGAAGATGAAAAGAAGGAAGCTGAGTAGTTTCACACACGTTTACTCAAATAATAAAATTTTAAAAAAATTTAGGCGAGGAGAGGCTCGCCTTTTTTATAATTTAGGAGTAACTAATTGATGCTTTGGATTGAGGTCAGATTATGCGAGAGATCAAATTTGATGAAATAGAGCACATCTGGGAAAGGAACACCGCACCCACAATGCTTTATGTCCACTCTGCATTTTGCAAAAGCATTTGTAAATATTGCGTTTATCGGGGTTGCTTGAAAGATAAAAATTTTGATAAATATTTTAACGATTATCTCCCTTCACAAATTGAGAAATATTTGCCGATCATCAACAATCAAAACATAACAGAGATTTATTTCGGAGGTGGCACCCCAAACATAGTCCCCGATCTTTCGAATTTGGAACCAGCATTTGAAAAGATAAGACACATCAAAGCGCGTGAAAAGGTGATTGAGCTGCACTTTAACATTCCAATCACAGAAAAGACAATTTCAAAAGTGATTGAAGAGGGGTTTACGACTGTCATTCTTTGCATTCAGACATTCAACAGAAATTTGTTGGCTCGGCAAAATCGAGTTAATGAACGATGTAATGACATTGAGGAAATCATTTCAAAATTTCATGATGCTGGACTTTATGTTGCGGCGGATTTCATTTATTTTCCTGATGACGTTGAGGGTTTTGAATCGTTGCAACGGGACTTAAGAACATTAGCCAGGTTAAACAATAAATTTGATGAAATTACGTTTTCAACTTGTTATCAGAATAAAACAAATAAAGAGCATGCTATAGCCAAGGATTTAGAGGAAGCTTTAGAAAAGTCGAAATTTGACTTTTGCGTTTTGCCAGTGAGTCACGATGCTAACCTTAAATCTTCTGATAATGCCTCAGAGAAAGCCTATATTAAAGAGTGGGAGTCTCTTTTTGATCCTCCTTTTAGCAGTTTTCAGGAGTATATCCGAGCATACAATGGGGCAAGACTTTTTCGAGCTGAATCGCTTGTAAAAGGTGATTTCTTTAAGTTTCCACCCTATTTGGATGAAACCCATCACGAGTTAACTTATGAAATTAATTCAAGCTATTTTGAGAAAGAAACATCGGTTATAGGGGTTGGGTCCTATAAAAACGCAGATAAAAGCACCTATTCTCGCTGTGGAGAATATAGTTATCATGAGGCTTGGGATGGTGATACCACGCGATATTACCTCACATGTGAGCGAACTTTCTATCAAAAAGCACACGAATTCTTGAATTGGATGGAGAATGTATCAGATGGCAGAGAGCCAGAGATAGGGACAGAGTTGACGTTTAGGAATTTTGGACACATTCGATCTCACACTGAGAATGCATATGACTGCATACTTGATTATGAGCTGTCGGCGCCATATAAATCTGAATACATCGAAAACATCAACAAACACGAAAATGAGTTAAAAAACTTCTACGAATAATTACTCTCTTTTTTTATAATTTATGAGTATGGAAAATTCGTCCCTAAGAAAAGTTTGTGTCATTGATGGAAATGCGCTTATGCATCGCGCTTTTCATGCTATAAGTCCATCTCTAAAATCGTCTGACGGCACGCCAACTAATGCGGTTTTTGGATTTTTCAACATGTTTTTTAAATTTGTCTCTGAGCTAAAGCCAGACGTGACCCTTTGCACTTTCGATCATGGAAAGGCGACGCATCGCCTTGAGCTCTATGGCGACTACAAAGCAAACAGACCGAAGATGGACGACAATTTGAGAGTGCAATTTCCAGTTGTTGAAGAGGTGCTTCACGCGATGGATGTACCAATCGTTGTTGAGGAGGGCTGGGAAGGTGACGATGTCATGGGCACAATTTCGAAAATGTGTGGCGAGAAAAACATGACGTGCTATCTCGTTACCGGTGATAAAGACATGAATCAGCTCGTTGCTCCAAACATTTTCACTGTGACAACTGATCGAAAAGCAAAAAATGTCATCGTTCGAGACGAAGAGGGTGTCAAAGAGCGCTTTGGTGTGAGGCCTGATCAGATCATCGATTACCTCGCAATTGTCGGAGACCACGCAGACAACATTCCTGGAATTGAAGGAATTGGAGAAAAGGGTGCAGCTCAGCTCCTTGAAAAATATGACACGCTCGACAAAATCTATGAGAATTTGAGTGACTTTAAAGGCAAACGACTTGAGAACCTGATCAATCACAAAGACGAGGCCTATCTCAGCCAAAAGCTTGCAACGATCAACACTGATCTTGACCTTGAGCTTGATCTGGCAACGATTCAGAGTTTTAATGTCAACGAAAGTGAACTGAGTGAGACTTTTGAACAATTTGAGCTCCGTGCAGCACAAGCCTCATTTAAAAAGATGATGAGGGTTTTAAATGACGATGAGAACACTTCGCTCTCAGATGCATCAAAAGCTTGCATACCGTCTTTTGTTAACTTTGACGAGGCTTATCAAAAGCTAAGGGAAGCCATCGATCAAGGTGAACGCATAGGTGCAAGTTTAGTCTTGCCAACAAAAGCCTACCTTAAAAAACATGCGGAAGCAACTGCGACAGTAGGTTTTGCAACAAGAGAGTTTGTGACATTCACCTCCAATAGTCAGGCTGGTGACATCGTGTCTGATTGTTTAAAAAAGGCAGAGCTTGTTGCTTATGATGTCAAAGACATCGTTGAGATCGCATACCCTCATGATAGCTCAGAACTTGCTTGCTTGAATGTTGGCGAGATGCTGAATGCAAAGACTTTTGATGTTCATGTTGGCTCTAACATGCTTGATTCTTCTAATGTCTTTAAAACTCAAGAGGATTTCTTTTCGCAGTTGGGGCAAGAATATAAAGTTGAAGATGACATCTCAAAGCGTGCAAGCGATTTTGCATATCTCTCAATTTTCGCTCGTGATAAACAAGCAGGGAAGCTTGAGAATGATGAGAATTTAAAAAAGTTGTTTTATGAGGTGGAAGTTCCGCTAACGAACGTCTTGAGCGTCATAGAGAGAAATGGTTGCAAGTTAAATGATGAGACTTTGGCGAGCCTGAAAGCCTATTGCGACGAGGAGCTCAGGCAATTAAGTGACAAAATTTTTGAGCTGGCAGGTCATGATTTTAAAATTGAATCTCCAGCTCAACTTTCGATCGTTCTTTTTCAAGAAATGGGAATTAAGCCTTTGAAGAAGAATAAGAGCGGCTATTCAACAGATGCAAAAGTTTTGAAAGAGCTGAGCGAAGAGCATGAGATTTGCGAATTTGTCATAAAGCACAGGGAGCTGTCAAAATTAAGGTCGACCTACATCGAAGCGTTGCCGAAGATTCGCTTGCAAGACAACCTCGTTCACACGAAATTCAATCAAGCTGCAACTGCGACTGGACGTTTGAGTTCAAGTGATCCGAACTTGCAAAACATACCCGTGCGGACTGAGCTTGGTAGAAAAATTCGCGAAGCTTTTGTCCCCCTAAACGAAAATGAAGTGTTTATGAGTGCAGATTATTCTCAAATTGAGCTTCGCTTGCTGGCGCATCTCTCAGAGGACGAGCACTTGATAAATGCATTTTTGTCAGGACGTGATTTTCACACACAAACTGCTTCAAGAATTTTTAATGTTGCTGAAAGTGAAGTCACAAGCAACATGAGATCAAAAGCAAAGGCAGTTAATTTTGGAATAATCTATGGTCAACAAGCATTTTCTCTCTCAAAGCAATTGGGCGTTAGTTTTGGAGAAGCAAAAGACATAATCGACAGGTATTATTATTCATACCCTAAGGTGCGAGTCTTTCTCGACAAAACTGTTGCAGACGCAACAAGGGATGGCTTTGCAAAAACAATGTTTGGAAGAAAGAGAACGATACCAGAGCTGAGTTCTCAAAACAAACAAGTTCAAGCTTTTGGTCAAAGAACTGCGATGAACCATCCTATGCAGGGAAGTGCTGCAGACATCATTAAGATCGCAATGATCGCTTTGACAGATGAAATGGTCAAAAGAAAGTTGAAGTCAAAGGTGCTGATTCAAGTGCACGACGAGCTTGACTTGAGCGTCTGCGCAGACGAAATTGATGAAGTGAAGTTGCTCGTTAAGGAAATTATGGAGAACACAATTAAATTAAAAGTGCCGCTTACAGTCGATATTAACGTTGGTGCGAACTGGAGTGAGGCACATTAAAAAAATTTTTCTTGACGAAGTGAACAACAAGTGTATAATTAAGGTTCGTGTCAAAAAACGAATGAAAGAGAAAAAAGAATGTATGCAATAGTTAAAGCAGGCTCTAAGCAGCACAGAGTGAAGGCAGGAGATGCCATTAACATAGAAAAGATCGAAGGAAAGGTCGGCGATAAGGTCGAGCTTGAAACGATTTTTGTTTCAGATGGTGGCAAAATTGAAGCTGATCCAGCAAAGGCAGCTTCAACAAAGGTTTGTGCTGAAATCGTCGAGCAGTTCAAAGACAAAAAAGTCATTGTCTTTAAGTTTAAGAAGCGTAAGAACTATCAGCGCAAGGTTGGTCACAGACAACCTTTGACGCGCGTCAAAATTGTTTCTGTTGGCGACGAGAAAGCACCAGTAGAGAAGAAGGCTAGCACAAAAAAAGTCGCTGAGAAGAAACCAGCGACAAAAAAAACTGAAACAAAGCCAGCTCCAGCTAAAGAGGAGAAGAAGACGGCTCCAAAGAAGACAACAGCAAAAAAAGCTGATGAAAAGAAGGCAACAGAGAAAAAAGAGACAAAAAAAGTTGCTGACGTGAAAGAAAAGGAAGACAAGACAGAATAAAGAGCGAATGAGCTCACAGAATTCCACTTGTTTTGAATGATTTAGGAGAGGATGATTTAAATGGCACATAAGAAAGGACAGGGTTCGATCCGCAATGGTCGTGACTCTCGAGCACAAAGACTTGGATGCAAAATGTTTGCAGGACAAGCAGTAAAAACCGGCAACATCATTGTCCGTCAACGCGGAACTAAGTTTCATCCAGGCGACAATGTTGGTCGTGGCAAAGATGACACGTTGTTTGCGCTTTGTGATGGAACAATCAAGTTTACGCGTGGAGTTAAAAGAAAAGTCCACGTCATTCCTGTTGCATAAGTTTTTTGATTTTTACTTAATCTAATTCAATAATTTGCCCTGTTATTGCAGGGCTTTTTTGTTATCTTTTTATTGTAAAGAAAATGTTTATTGACGTTGTTCACATATTTGCGCGCGGAGGAGACGGAGGGAGTGGTTGCACTTCCTTCAGGCGAGAAGCGCACGTTCCGAAAGGTGGCCCAGATGGGGGTGATGGAGGAGACGGAGGAAACGTCGTTTTGGTTGCTGACACTTCAGTTTCGTCATTATTAGATTTTCGTTTCACGCACCACTTCAAAGCTCAAAGGGGAATGCACGGTCAGGGTTCAAAAAAGTCTGGCAAAAGTGGAGAGGACGTCATTTTGAGAGTTCCAGTTGGAACACTCGTTAAGAAATATGACTCACAATCTGGCGTTGTTGGTGAGGTTCTTGCTGACCTAAAGGAAAGTGGACAAAAATGCTTCGTCGCCAGAGGCGGAAAAGGTGGGTTAGGAAACACTCATTTTGTCACCTCCACACACAGAGCTCCTGCATTCTCAGAGCTCGGTGAACCTGGAGAAGAAACAGAAGTTGAGCTTGAGCTAAAACTTTTGGCAGATTGTGCCCTCGTTGGAATGCCTAGCGTTGGAAAATCGTCACTCATATCTGTCATGAGCAGAGCAAAGCCCAAAATCGCAGACTATCCTTTCACAACCCTCGTTCCAAATCTTGGTGTTGCCAAGGTGGGTGACAAGTCGTTTGTTATAGCAGATGTGCCTGGTCTCATTGAGGGGGCGAGCGAAGGCAAGGGTTTAGGAACTCAGTTTTTGCGCCACATTGAAAGGGCAAGCGTCATCGTTCATGTCATTGACATAACTGGTGGCATCGAAAAAAGAGACCCTTTAAGCGACTATGAAATCATAACTGAAGAATTAAGAAAACATAAAGTTGACCTCTCAAGCAGACCAAGACTTATTGTTGCTAACAAGGTTGATGTTGCAAATTATGATGAGGAAGCTAAAAGAAACTTGGAATTGCTAAAGCAAAAAGTTAAATGGGATTATGACAAATTAAAAGACGAAGAAGGAAAGAGAATTTTAGCAAGTTCAGAGCTAATAGAGGTCAGTGCGATAACACAGAGCGGTCTTGACGTTTTAAAAAGAAAAATTTTGGAAGTTGTTGAAAATTGCAGGATGAAGGCAAAAGCGCAAGAGGAAAAAGAAGAAAAGTTCGATGTAGTTTACACTTTTGAGAGACAAAACGACAACAATTTCATAGTCTCGAGACAAGGCAGTGCTTGGAGAGTTTCTGGAGATGCTATTGAGCGTGCGGTGTTGCAAACTGACTGGGAAAATGAGGAAGCGATCGATCATTTCCAAAAACGATTCAAGAAGATGGGAATTGAAGAAGAACTTTTTGCTAGCGGTGCAAAAAATGGTGACGAAGTGATGATAGGAGAAGTTTCTTTTGACCTTTATTCAACAAAAGAAATTGGAAAAATGAAAGTTGGAATTTTTGGAGGAACATTTGATCCTGTGCATCTTGGGCACATGTCGTGTGCTGAATTTGCAAGTCAAGCGTGCAGTCTGGACGAGGTGATTTTTGTCCCGACGCACATCTCTCCTTTCAAAACAGATGACGACTCAAAACCTCTCTTTAGTGATGATGAAAGACTTGAACTTTTGAAGGTTGCAATTTCTGAGAAATCTGGGTTTTCAATCAGTGATTTTGAGCTTGAAAAGAAGGGCATATCCTACACTTCCGAGACACTTCATCATTTTGCTAAAGACTTTGATGAGCGTGAAATTTTGGCTGACTTTTATTTGATAATCGGCTCTGATCTTCTTTTTGATCTCGACAAATGGAAGAATGCAAGCAGAATTGCAAGGGATGCAAAAATAATATGTGTCAAAAGGCCTGGGTTTTTGGAGACTCAAGTTCCTAAAAAAATTAAGGAGCTTGGGTTTAGGATTGAATTCATCAAAACACCTGGTTTTGACATTTCGTCTAGCGACATCAAAGAGAAAATTAGAAACGGCGAAGATGTCTCAAATTTAGTTCCTGAGCCTTCAGTTGATCTTCTAAAGCAATTCTTGGACAGAAGATAGGAAAGGTTTGGAGAGAAGTTGAAGGACTACCTTTCAAAACAATTTTATAAAGAAATGAGAGAAAAGCTTGAGAGCCGAGTGTCTGAGAGAAGGTTTGAGCACTCAAAAGCAGTTGTCAAAACTTGCAAATGGATTGCAAAAACCTATGGTATTGACGTGAAAAAGGCAAGGCTGGCTGGCATTTTGCATGATTGGGACAAGGGTTTGACAGACGAGCAAGAGATTGAAAAGGCAAAGAAATTTGGTTTCGATTCCGTGTTTAGCGATTGGGAGATGACGCATTTGCCTAACCTTTTGCACGGTCCAACTGCTGCTGCAGAATTTGACGAGAACTATCCCGATTTCCCTAAAGACGTCTTGCATGCAGTTTCAGTTCACACGACGGCCAGTTTAAGCATGGGCGATCTTGATATGTGCCTCTATGTTGCAGATGCAATTGAGCCAACGAGAGATTATGCAGAGCTGGAGCTGTTGCGGTCCTATGTTGGAAAACTATCATTAGAAGAGCTCTACGAGACTGTTTTTTGTCTTTGGACCATAAAATTAATCGAATCGAAAAAACTGATAAAGCCGAGCACGATTGAGATCTATAACGCGATTGTCATGCAAAAAAAAGTTGCTAGAAATTGATAAATTTTTTACTAATTATTAGTAAAAATTTTAATAATAATTGATAAATTATCGTCTTCTAACAGGTTTTTCTGAGGTGAGAGGTCATTTTTCACTTCTTTTGACATAACCTATTCATTGTTGCAACATATTAAATTCTCATTTCAATTAATCAACAGATACGTTAAGAAGGAGTTTTGAATTTATGAGTTTTTACATTGAAAGAGTGTTTTGCAAAGGAGTTGTGCCAAGTGGGATTCCATCATTTAATTATGAGAGAAGGGAGCTTATATCAAAACTCCTCTGCGCCAAAGACAAACCTCGTGCAATAGTTGCTCCATCTGGTTATGGAAAGACTGCCCTTTGTGCTTCCTATGCCCAAACGATCTATTCTTTTAAAGACACAGTTTGGTTTGACTGTGCTTCTCCGTGCTTTTTGCGTGATTTGGACGCGGATCGTTTGGAAGATCCATTTCTTGAGGAGGAAGACATTCAACTTTGTGTTTTTGATGAATTGCCAAAAATCCCGGACATTCTTCTTGAAAAATTTGAAAAGTTGATTAGTTTTTTAGCGTCGACAAACGTAGAGGTGCTCATTAATTGCGCGTCAGAGGCGAGAAATGAGTTTTTAAATGATAGCAACTATTTTAAATTGTCTGCAAAGGATCTGCTTGTTGTGAGAAATGACATCGACACAGTTCCTGCAGTTGAATATCCCAATGGAGAAGCAAGCAATCTCTTTGAATCGATTAGGCGCTATGGACTCTATCGAAACGAAATGCTTGTTTATTACTGCGCGCTGATGTTGCAACAGGGCACTTTTGATGAAATTGAGAATTTTTTTCATAAACGTTGGGTCAAAAGGTCTTTTGAGGAGATAGAGAGCTTTATGCCTCATGTTCGTGTTGATTTTTCTAAGAGAACCTTTAAGTGCATTGCCTTGAGTGTTGAAGACATTAAAGTTGGCTTTAGTTTTGCAATTGATGAAATAATTGAATCATCGAGGTATGAAAATAGCGAGACTTTCTTTCAAATGATGACAAAGGCACTCGTCAAAAAAGGGGAGTGGCAACGCGCAAAGGAAGTGGCACTGAAAAATTTCAAACTTCAAGAAAGGTTGCGCTGGGCGCTGGATAACGCTTCGGCCTTCTTCGATCGGCACCAAGCTCAAAACATAATAGAGTGCTTGTCAACAAGTTCGCAGCAGATGAGCGAACTTCGAGACGAGATACATGTATGCCTATGTCATCTTTTTTGTGAAATGGGAAGCTTTCAAAATGCGATAAATTGCGCTACTAAGGTTTTGTGTTCGAGAAAATCAACAAACTCGATGAAAGGCTACGTTGCTCTTTTGGCTTGTTTTATCTGTAATGAAGAGCGAATGGGTGATTATGAGGAAACGATGATTGAGTTTATGGGTGCAAATGACGAAGGCTGTTATTTTGATAAACCTTTCGCTTCACTTAAATTTACTCAAAGTGACATTAACTTTCTCAAAGACTTCATCGTTGTTTGGCATCAAGACACGATGAAAGGCCTTATTTTTTTGATGAACAGAATTGATGAATATAACGACAAAGGAATTGAGGCCTGTTCCGAGGCTGCCTATTGTTTTTGTGCTTGTTATGTTCTGCGCACGATTTTGAATGAAGGAAAGAAGAAAAAGTCCTTGCTTTCAGCGTTAAAAAAAGTTTTTATAACACAGCTGGATAATGCTGAGGTTCAAGAGATGATTGGATGCTTGATTTGCTTTTGTTTTGACTGTTTGAGGCTGAATGACTACAACTATCTCATACCATTTGAAGTTTTAGAGGCTTCTTCTGTTGCATTGGAGGTTTGCGAAGAGCTTTGTTCAGATTATTTAAGATACACGAATTTGATGATAATAGAGGTCATAAAAGACCACAGAAAAAGAAATGAAAAATCGAAGTATTATTCAGAATTGTCTTGGATGAAGATAAATTCACCGATTATTGACGAAATGGAAAGCATGGGGAAAAATTCGAGAGAAACGATCAAGCTTTCGTACTTCGGAGGTTTTGCAATGGAGATTGATAATCAGCGAGCTGCTTGCTCTCTTGCAAAGCGAAAGAACTGCGTTTATTTCCTTTTTTTGCTCTCGGAAAATATAGGAAAATATATGACGCGAGACTTGATAACCGAAAAAATTTGGCCAGATCATATGAGTCCTGATAGCGCTAGGAGAAGCTTTTATAACGCATTGAGCCAGATTAAGGCAACAATTAATGGTGTGACGGACACTGAATTTTTGAGAAAAAATGGTTCTGGATATTATCTTGATCCAGACTGTTGCAGTTCAGATCTGCAAGAATTTACAACTTTTTGTAACTATCTCAATTTTAACGTTGAGAACGTGACTAAAAACATGACGCTTGTGGCCGACAGAATCGTGCATTTTTCGATGCCACTTTTGCCTCAAATCACTAAAATTCCAAGAATTAACGATTTGAGAATAACTTTTAAGTCGCAACTTGCTGATGCTTTGGTGCTTGCTTCAATTTCTTGTCTCGAGATTAAAGACTTCAGGGATGCACTTTGGTTTGCGAGAAAAGCAAAAGATATTGACCATAACCGCGAGGATGCGTATTATCTCATTATGAAAGCTCAAAGTGGACTTAATTTGAGGTCTTCAGCCGTTTCAACGTTTTTTGAATGCAAAAACATTCTCGATCAAGAGCTTGGGATCATGCCTTCAAACGAAATAAGAAATTTGTATCAAACTGTCATATCTTAAGCGACCAACACTTCATGCGTCGTCTTTATGTAGTAAAATTGATTAGTTAATTAATAAGGACATGAGACTACCATTGGGGTGCAGACGTAAATGAGCATACTTTCAAAACTCTTTAGTGCTGGAGAAGGCAAGCAATTAAAGAAGTATCAGGGTAAAGTCGACAGGATAAATGACTTGGAAGATTCGGTGTCGGCTTTAAGTGATGCAGAACTTGCTGCAAAAACTGCTGAGTTCAGAAAAAGGATTGAGGATGGGCAAAAATTAGACGACATCTTGTGCGAAGCTTTTGCTTGTGTGCGCGAGGCTTCCAAAAGAACAATTGGTCTTCGCCACTTCGATGTTCAGCTTATAGGTGGAATGTCTTTAAATGCTGGTGAGATCGCTGAGATGAAAACTGGTGAAGGTAAAACTCTAGTTTCAACTTTGGCGGGCTATCTAAACGCGATCCCTGGAAACAATGTTCACATCGTCACTGTCAATGACTATCTTGCAAAGCGCGACAGTGAGTGGATGGGGCGCATCTATAAGTTTATGGGCATGAAAGTTGGTCTAATTCAAAATGGGATGGATCAATCGGCAAAAATTCCAGCTTACAAGGCAGATGTGACATATGGCACAAACTCAGAGTTTGGTTTTGACTATCTTCGAGACAACATGGTCACAAGAGCGGAGCTGAGGGTTCAGCGAGGCCATTCTTTCTGTGTCGTCGACGAGGTTGACTCGATTCTCATCGACGAGGCAAGAACGCCGCTCATCATTTCTGGCGCTGGAACGCAGGCAGCTGAAACTTACCGCAAGTTTGCTTCTGTGATGCCAAACTTGGTGAGAGATGTTGATTTCGAGATGGATGAGGCAAAAAAGACGATCGCCACCACAGATGTTGGTCTTGCTAAAATCGAGAATTTGCTGGGAATGGAAGACATCTATTCCGACACAACAGGAACGCTTGCAAACCATTTGCAACAAGCCTTAAAAGCACAATTTATGTTTAAGCGCGACGTTGATTATGTTGTTGTTGATGGTCAAGTGAAAATTGTTGATGAGTTCACAGGACGCATCATGGAAGGCAGGCGTTATTCTGAAGGTCTGCACCAAGCAATTGAGGCAAAAGAGCATGTCAAAGTCTTGGACGAAAACCAGACGCTTGCAACGATAACTCTACAAAACTATTTCCGTCTCTACGACAAACTTTCTGGCATGACAGGCACTGCTATGACAGAAGATGCAGAGTTCAGGCAGATATACAAACTGCCAGTTTTCTCGATTCCGCCAAACAAGCCTGTCATTCGTGACGACAGGAACGATTTGATTTATAAGTCAATCGATGGAAAGTTCAGAGCCGTTGCTGACGATGTCGCAGAACGTCATCACAGGGGGCAGCCTTGCTTGATCGGCACAGTTTCGATTGAAACAAGTGAAAAGCTATCGAGACTTCTCGACAAACGTGGAATTGAGCATGCAACACTGAATGCGAAGAATCACGAAAGAGAAGCTCACATCATCGCTCAGGCAGGGCGCGTTGGTGCAGTGACAATCGCAACAAACATGGCTGGTCGTGGTACTGACATAATTTTAGGTGGCAACGATGAGGTTTTAGCTGACGACATTTTAAAGCAGCGAGGCTTTGACCCAGAAGCAGAGCAATTTGATGAAGAAGGCAACGAGAACGAGCTGTTTGCTCCTCAAGCTGAGCGCGACAAAGCGTTAAAAGAAGCTAAAGAAATTTGCGAGAAAGAAAACAAGGAAGTTTTGGAAGCTGGCGGTCTTTGCGTCATCGGCACTGAGAGACATGAGTCGCGAAGAATCGACAATCAGTTGCGTGGTCGTTCTGGTCGTCAAGGAGACCCTGGAACAACTCAGTTCTACCTCTCGCTGGAAGATGACTTGATGCGACTTTTTGGTGGGAACAGGATGGAGTCCATTGGTCGCATGATGGAAAAAAGTGGCATGGAAGACGACGTGCCAATTCAGGCTTCGATGGTCTCTAAAGCGATTGAGTCAGCACAGCGACAAGTCGAGTCGATGCACTTTGCAGCAAGAAAGAACGTCCTTGAATATGACGACGTTATGAACCTTCAAAGAAAAGCAATCTATGAAGAGAGAAACGCAATCCTTGACGGAAAAGACGTTTCAGAAAAATTGCCAGAAATTGTTGCAGATGCAGTCTCAGCGCATGTCAATGAATGTCTTGTTGGTGATGATTCTTCTGAGTGGGATAAGCGTGCGCTTGAACTTTGGGTGAATGATCAAACTGGGGTTGCTGGATGGAGTGTCGACGATGTTGAGCATGACGATGACCCAGATGCTGTCTTTGACGTTTTGGTAGACCGTTTCAACGACATCATCGAATCTAAAAAACAAGTGATCGGCGAGGAGGGCTTGAGTCATCTTTCAAGTCAAGTTATGCTTCGCATGATCGATGTGCGTTGGATGCAACACCTGTCTGAAATGGACTATCTCAAAACTGGCATTGGACTTCGTGCGATGGGGCAGAGAGATCCGCTTGTTGAATATAAAAACGAAGCATATAACGCGTTTGAGAACATGACAGCAACGATGTATGATGACTACCTCAAAACGCTTCTTCGCATCCAAATTGCAGTCGCGCCAAAGATAGAGGAAACTGAACCACTTCAGCAAAAGGAGATGACATATTCTTCGCCTGAAGCTTCATTGAATGAGTCTTCGATTTCAACTACTGCCAGCGCAAATGCTCAAATGCGAGCCCAGGGAATGAATAAACCTCCTGAGCCTTCGCAAGGCAAAGTTGCGACTTATGTGAAAGATAAAGATGACATTTTCGCAAATGTCGGAAGAAATGACCCTTGCCCATGCGGAAGTGGCAAGAAGTTTAAGAAGTGTCATGGAGCCTAAAACTCTTTGTACAATAAAAGAGCGACTTGATGATGTCAGGGCATCTTCACACATAAACGACCTTTTCTCGCGGAGAATTGAGCTCGATAATGAGTTTAAGAAGCCAGATGTTTGGGACGACCCACAGCGTGCAAGTGCGCTGTCAAAAGAGATTTCTGATGTGCAGTCAACAATTGAAGCTTATGCGTCAGCTTGCAAGCTCTATGATGATGTTGTTTGTGCTTTTGAGCTTGCAGAAGAGGATGAAAGTTGCGAGGGTCTTTGCAACTCGCTGTTGGAGCGCCTTGACAAAGAAATTTCGCATTTGGAGCTTGAGTCATGGTTCACAGGCAAGTTTGATAAAGAAGATGCGATTTTGTCGATAAACCCAGGACAGGGCGGTCTTGAAGCGCAAGACTGGACTGAGATGCTCTATAAAATGTATGCGCATTACTGTGAGATTAAGGGCTGGAAATATAAAGTTTTAGACATCGTTAAGGGCGAGAGAATTGGGCTTGACAGGTTAACGATGCAAATTTCAGGACACAACGCCTACGGCATGTTGCGCAGTGAAATTGGAGTGCATCGCTTGGTTAGGATTTCGCCAACAGACATAAAAAAGCGCAGGCACACAACGTTTGCAAGTGTGGAGGTTTTGCCAGTTTTGCCTGATGACATTGAAGTTGAGCTTGACTTAAACGACGTCAGGGTTGATGTCTATCGCTCGAGCGGACCTGGTGGACAGTGCGTTAACACAACAGATTCTGCTGTCAGACTGACTCACATTCCAACAGGAATTGTTGTGACTTGTCAAAATGAGAAAAGTCAACTTTTGAATAAAGAAGCAGCGATGAGTGTTTTGAAATCGAAGTTGTATGAGTTGGAGGAACAAAAGAGGCAAGATGAGATCGATGAGCTTCGAGGAGAAAAGCGAGATTCTTCTTTTGGATCTCAAATAAGAAACTATGTTCTTTATCCTTTTCAGCTTGTCAAAGACACTCGAACGGAAATTGAAACTTCAAACACGCAAGCGGTGCTAAACGGCGAGATTGACGAATTCGTCATTGGCTATCACAAATATGCAGCATCTCAATAGATTTTATTAATCGAGATTTATAAGGAAATTTTATGACTGAAGAAAAAGAATTGAGGGAAATTTCAAGAAGTTGCAGGCGCGACATCGTCAAGATGATTTTTGATGCAAAAAGCGGTCATCCAGGAGGCAGTCTTTCTTGCATCGATGTCTTGGTTGCGCTTTACTTCGGAGGCGTTTTGAAACATTCTCCAAGCGATCCTGACTTAAGAGACAGAGATCGTTTCATTTTGTCTAAGGGTCATGCTGCGCCAGCACTCTATGCAGTTTTAGGTGAAGCAGGCTATTTTGCTAAGGAAGAATTTTCAAGCTTTAGAAAACTTCATTCAAACCTTCAGGGTCATCCAGACACTTTGAAGTGTGCTGGAGTTGAAGTTTCAACTGGTTCACTCGGTCAGGGCTTGTCAATTTCTTGCGGAATTGCAAAGGGTTTGAAGTTAAGGCAGTCATCTTCTTGTGTTTTCACGCTTCTTGGAGACGGTGAGTGTCAAGAAGGTCAAGTGTGGGAAGCAGCTATGTTTGCTTCTCAAAATAAACTGGACAATCTTGTTGCAATTGTTGACAAAAACAATTTGCAAATCGATGGTAACGTTGATGATGTTATGTCGCTTGGCGACCTAAAAGGCAAGTTTGAGTCTTTCGGATGGGAAGTTGTGACAGTAGATGGTCACGATATGCATGCATTGGTTGATAAATTAAACATGTTTAAAGAAAGTCGTGACTTAAAGCCAAAGTGCATCATTGCTAACACAATCAAAGGCAAAGGTGTTTCGTTTATGGAAGGTAACGCAGGCTGGCACGGCAAGGCTCCAAATGAAGAAGAGTTGAATGTGGCTCTATCAGAACTTGAGTAAAGTAAATAATTAAAGGTGAAGAAACTTATGGATAATCAATATCTCAAATTCGACGAAACAAAAAAACATGCGACTCGAGAGGCTTTTGGAGAAACTCTTCTTAAACTTTTGGAGGAAGGAAAAGAAGTTGTTGCAGTCGATGCTGACTTGACTGGTTCGACGACTCTAAAAAAACTAAAGAGTGACCATGCAGAGAGGCTCATAAATGTGGGAATCGCTGAGCAAAACATGATCGATGTTGCTGCAGGCTTGTCACTTGACGGGTTTGTTGCCTACACTGGTTCTTTTGCAGTTTTTGGAACTGGAAGATGCTATGACCAAATCAGAAACACAGTTTGTTACTCCAACTTAAACGTTAAAATTTGCCCAACCCATGCAGGGATTTCTGTTGGACCTGATGGAGGTTCTCATCAAATGTTGGAGGATGTTGCATTGATGAGTGTGTTGCCTCGAATGAGAGTTCTCGTTCCAGGAGACTTCAACTCATGCAAGCAAGCGTTGAGGCTTGCGTACGAAACGCCTGGACCAGTTTATGTTCGTCAGGGAAGAGCGAAGCTTCCTCAAGTTTATTCTGACGATGTTGAATTGAAACTCGGTGGTTCTTTTAAATTGCGAGATGGTGAAGATGTCACAATCATTGCAAATGGAGTTGAGGTTGCAGAAAGCCTAAAGGCTGCAAGTGCTCTGGCAGAACAGGGCGTGAGTTGCGATGTTATTGATGCTTATTGTTCAAAACCGATAGACAAACAAACAATTCTAGAAAGTGCAAAGAAGACTGGTAAAGTCATCGTTTGTGAGGAACATTCAATTTATGGTGGACTATGTTCATCTGTTGCCATGTTTTTGTCGAACATGTGTCCATGCAAGATGGGCTTTGTTGCTGTCAAAAATAAGTTTGGAACAAGTGGAGAGTTTGAGGAACTGCTTAGTGAGTTTGAGCTCGATGATAAGGCAATCGTACGCGCAGTTCAAGAGATTCTTTAGTAACTTTTTTAAGACGACTTCAAGATGTCAGCAAGAATAAAACCAGTTTTGGCGACGTTTCTCGCAATTTCTTTATTGTTAGGGTCAGTCGGATGCGCAAAAAAGGATGTTGAGCATAGCAAAAGTGCTGACAGCGAAACGCAACAATCAGCAAATGTTCAAAGCGAAGAGCAGAAAATTTCTCTAACTTGTGGTCTGCATAAACACCCAAATTATGATTATGCAGTTTTGGACATCACGTTGAGTGACTTCACCGGTGCTGGTTTTGAATATGGCGATTGTTTGGATGTTGTTTTCGATAATGGCTATGCCCTTTCTGCGATTCCTTTTTATAACGGATACCACGTCAGAAATGGTCAAGCACTCGTTATGGGAAAAAAGGATGAAGACAGCGTTCTTGTTGCCATAAAAAATGAAGAATTGATGATTCCTGCGCATCTGAGCGACTCATCAAAAGCCACAATAACGCTTAATAAGAAAGCTAAGTTTTTAGACATTCACAAAGCGCTAGGTCAAGATTACTCAACGAATGAACAGGATTTTTCGAGTCGAGAGCAATTTTCAAACTTCAGGGCTCTAAGTGGTGGGTCATTAAAAGATGGACTAATTTATCGTGGAGCAAGCCCTGTTAACAATGTCAAGAACAGAGCGTCAGTGGCAGATTCTTTACTTCGCAATCATGGAATTAAATGCGTCATTGATTTTGCTGACACAGAAGAAATGTTTGACAATTTTGCATCATCTGATGTTTTTTCTTCTGACTATGTCAACAATCTAAAAAATTCTGGAAACGTGGCATGCGTCAGAGTGGATGCAAATTACATGTCTGATTCCTACAAAGAAAATGTCGCAAAAGGCTTAAACTTCATGGTTTCGCAAGAAAGTCCAGCATACATAAATTGTGTGGAAGGCAAAGACAGGACTGGTTTTGTGGCGATTTTGCTTGAGTCGCTCGCTGGTGCCACCTATGAAGAAATGCGTGACGATTATATGACAAGTTATGAGAACTATTATGGGTTAACGAAAGAAACCAATCCTAAAGGCTATGACGAAACGGTCTCTCTCTATTTTAATTCCTGCTTGGCATACCTAACAAGCGATGCTGAGAAAAATCTGAGCTCCCGAACAGATTATGCAATTTGTGCAAAAAGCTATCTTATTAGCGCAGGAATGACTGAAGATGAAATAGAATCCTTGGTCGCTTTTTTAACTGTTTAATTCCTCTATTTCTAAGAATTTAAAGAAGAGTGTTGGACTTCAAACAATGGTGTCAGACATCATCTGCTTTCATCGTGTTAAAATTTAGAGTGGATAAAATTTTCAATTTAAGAAATTCGGGAGAAATTAATGCCAAGAATGAAACAGCAACCAAAGAAGGTCGAAATCGAGCCTCTCGTTGAAGAGGCGCTAAAAAGCGATGAGCAGATAAAGAAACACGTTGAATCGTTGGGAGGGTCAAACAGGCGAGAGCGACAAGTTTCTGCAAGTGTAATTCATGAAATTGCAAAAAGGGATTTAGCGAAAGTTGAGCCTTTTGTTAAAGAAATTGTTGATGCGATGAATCGTCCTGAGGTTCAAACTCGCTGGGAAGCACTCATGACTCTCACTCTTTTGATTCCATCAGATTCCAGAGAATGCATGAAAGCGATCGAGGCTGCTGAAGATGCCCTCTTTGACGAAACCTCTGGTCCGCTTCGACTTGCAGCTTTCGTCTTCTTGTGCGATTTGGGAAGCACGACGGCACTTCGTAGCAAGGAAGTGTGGCCTTTGATTGATGAGGCAATCCAATGTTATCATGGTGACATAGAGTTCCCAGACATGCTTGAAGCACTTAAGCGTTTTTCAAAAGGCAAACTCAACCCTCAGGTTAAAGAGGAGCTTGCAGATCGGATGGCTTTCGACGCTGAGAATGCAAGTGGAAAATTGCAAGCGACAAGTCAAGAGATAATTTCAAACTTAAAACTTCGCAAGAAATAGAATAATAGAGACTAAAAAGAAGAAGGGATTTAAGGCATGCCAAGCAAACAATCTGGTTTCGACATGTTGATCGATGCACTCAAGAAATCTGGCGCTAATTTTGAAGATAAATTTTCAGAGGGTGAAAATTATGGAGATAGCAGTTCTGGTGGAAGCAAAAGAGCCACTAAAACGATAAATGTTTCTTTCAAAGGTCCAAAAACTTCGAAGGGTAAGGTGGGGCTTGTCATCATCGCGATCCTCATTTTGGCGGCAGCATATTGGTGGTTTCACCCTCCAATCAGCATAAATTCTCCGGATGTTTGGTTCTTTTTAATAATTTTCATAGCTTTGCCACTCTGGCTTTTTTTCACTCACAAAGGTCAATTAAATAAAAAAATTAAATATAAAGAGCCACCTGTTAGTGAAGGCAAGAAAAAGAAGTTTAGGATTTTAAGATGGATTCCAGTTTTGATCTTAATTGCCTATCTTCTCGGCGAGCTTCTTTCTCTTTCAATTTTCCCAGGAAATGCTGAGAGATATTCAAACGTCATAAAGACTGACACGCTTGAGTTTAAAGAAGACATAAAAGAGGTTGACTACAACCAAATTCCTGTTATCGACAGAGATTCTGCAATTTTGCTTGGAAATCGTGAAATGGGAACAATTTCAGAATATGTCTCTCAGTTTGAGATATCTGACCTTTATTCTCAGATCAATTACCAAGGAAAGCCAGTCAGAGTGTCTCCTTTGAATTATGCTGATCTTTTCAAGTGGTTCACGAACAAAGACAAAGGTTTGCCAGCCTATGCGCTTGTTGACATGACAACACAAGAAGCAAAAATTGTGCGAATGGAAAACTCAGCGATCTATTATTCAAAAAGCGAACCTCTCGAGAGAAACATCGACCGTCATGTTCAGTTGAAATATCCAACCTACATCTTTGATGAAAAAAGCTTTGAGATTGATGAAGATGGGCATCCTTTCTGGATTTGCCCTGTGAGAAAATATACAATCGGGCTTTTTGGAGGATATACGATTGATCGTGTTGTCGTTTGCGATGCGACGACAGGGGAGACTCAAGATTTATCGATCGATGAAGTTCCTGAGTGGATCGACCGTGCCTATCCTGCCGATTTGTTGATAACTCAATATAACTGGTATGGAAAATATCACAACGGTTGGCTTAATTCGTTCTTGGGGCAGGAGGGAGTCGTTAAGACGACGCCTGGAAATTCGTCTTCTCTTGGATATAACTACATAGCAAAAGATGATGACGTTTGGGTCTACACTGGAGTGACGTCTGCAACAGCTGACGATTCGATAATCGGTTTTGTTCTGATGAATCAACGAACGCAAGAGTCGCATTTCTATTCAGTGTCAGGTGCAACTGAGACTTCTGCGATGGGTTCAGCTGAAGGGCAAGTCCAAAACCTGCGTTATTCTTCCACATTCCCGCTTTTGATCAATGTGGCGAACCAACCGACCTATTTCATGGCACTAAAAGACAGCGCAGGACTTGTTAAGAAGTTTGCAATGGTCGACATCCAGCGCTACCAAAATGTTGCAGTCGGTGACACTGTTGCGCAAACACAGCAGTCCTATGAAGCGTTGCTTGCAACAAACGGACTTGTCACAGGGGATGCGATTACAAAAGATGTGGAGCAAGCCTCTGGCAAAATCTCTTTGATGGCGCAAGCTGTCATTGATAACAACACGCATTTTTATGTCATGCTCGAAGGAGATGACAAGCTCTATGATTTCAAATTGCCTGGGCTTCTTGACGTTGTTAAATATAAGGAAGGCTCGACGATTTCTTTTGAATATGTCAAACGAGATTCTGGGACATATGAAGTAACATCGATAAAATAAAAGTGTGGTTTCTTGATTTGTAATTTATGAGATTTTGGGGGGAGCGAGCTTAAGGTGGAGAAAATTGAAAAGTTTTTCGGTTTAAAGAAGCAAGGAACAGATGTCAAAACAGAAGTTTTGGCAGGATGTGTCACATTTTTGTCGATGGCATACATTTTGGCTGTCAATCCTTCAATTTTAAGCCAAAGTGGAATGAGCGCATCAGGCGTCTTTACTGCGACTGCAATTTCTGCCTGTTTTGCAACTCTAATAATGGCTTTTTATGCAAACTATCCTATTGCGTTGGCGGCAGGAATGGGGCTTAACGCCTATTTTGTTTATTCTGTTTGTGTTCCCATGGCGCAAGATGGCGTGCAAGATCCTTGGCAAGTGGCTTTGGCTGCTGTTCTTTGTGAGGGCATCGTCTTCATATTATTGACACTTTGTAAATTCCGTGAAGCACTTGTAAACGATGTTCCTGCTAACTTAAAGTATGGCATTTCCGCTGGCATCGGTCTTTTCATCGCTATTGTTGGTTTGAAAAGTGCAGGTGTCGTTGTGTCAGACACAAGCACGATCGTTGCACTTGGAGACATGGCATCTCCGCAAGTCGTGCTTGCACTCATCGGTCTTCTTGCTACATGCATCATGTATCACTACCATGTTCCGGGCTACATCCTGTGGGCGATTTTGATAACGTGGGGACTCGGAATGTTTGCTCAAGGATGCGGTTGGTATGCTGTCAACGAGACAAACGTTTCTCTCTTTCCTGATTTCTCGAGAGGCTTCTCAATTGCTGCCCCACATATGTTTGCATTCAACTTCAGCTATGTGACAGATCACTTGGCCGAGTTTGTGGTAATTGTTTTTGCTTTTCTTTTTGTCGATCTTTTCGACACTGCTGGAACGCTCATCGCTGTTGCTGGAAAAGCTAACCTTCTTGATAAGCAAGGAAATTTGCCAAAAGCAAAACAAGCTTTGATGGCAGACGCGCTCGGCACTGTCGCTGGAGCCTGTCTTGGAACTTCCACTGTCACTTCATATGTTGAGTCAAGTGCAGGGGTTGCAGTTGGTGGCAGAACTGGTCTCACAGCGTGCACAACCGCGATTCTTTTTGCAGTTGCACTTTTTTTGAGCCCAATTTTCTTGGCAATTCCTTCCTTTGCAACAACACCAGCACTTGTCTTCGTTGGGCTTCTTATGGTGAGCAACGTCAAAAAGATGGACTTTGAACAAGATATAGCGGGTGCGATGGGTGGCTATCTCGCTCTCATAATGATGCCATTTACCTATTCTATTGCTAACGGCATAATGTTTGGTATTCTCTCCTTTGTTTTAATTCGCGTTTTTCAAGGCAAGGCTGCCAAACTTCACTGGGTCATGTGGGTTGCATCTGCAATTTTTGTCTTCAGGATTATAACTTTAGTAATCTAGATTCAAGAGAAAGGCTTTTGAAATTATGTATTCAATGCACGATGATCTTACAAGAGTTGTCTACACTGAAAAGAAAATTGCTGCGCGAGTTGAAGAATTGGGTTTTAAAATAACTGAGGATTTTCGCGACAAGGTGAAAGATGGAATTGTTGCAGTCACTGTTTTGCGAGGCGCAATAACATTTTCTACTGACCTTTGCCGTTGCATTGACCTTCCAATGGAAGCCGATTTCATGCAACTTTCAAGTTATGGTGACGGTGCTAAATCGTCAGGGTCTGTAAAGATTAAGAAGGATGTGTCCTCACCCATCACTGGCAAGCACGTTCTTGTTATTGAAGACATCTACGACACAGGCAACTCGATGAATTACCTCTATAAGTTCTTGGAGACTAAGAGCCCGAAATCGATCTCAACTGCTGTTCTGTTAAAAAAAGAAGTCGAGCCACAATTGCCTTTTGACATCGACTACCTTGCTTTTACTTGCCCTAACGAATTCATTGTTGGCTATGGCTTGGACTACGCTCAAAAATATCGCAATTTGCCCTACATTGGCATTCTAAAGCCAGAAATTTATGCTTAAAGGTTTTATTTTCTTAGCTTTTCCAAGCCCTAACTTCCGCTTTTAGCCAGTTTGCAAAATCATCGATCCCTTCTCCTGTTTTGCCGGAAATCGCGATGACTTCTGCCTTGCTGTTTCTCTTTGAAACGTATTCTTTTGCTTTGTTAAGATCGAAATCAAAATAGGGCAAAACGTCAATTTTGTTTATTAAAACAAGTGACGAGACTTCATACATCAGAGGATATTTCAAAGGTTTGTCGTCGCCTTCAGGAACCGAGAGGATCGTAATCGATTTGACAGCACCAGTGTCAAATTCGGCAGGGCAGACCAAGTTTCCTACGTTTTCTAGGATGACAAGGTCAAAGTCTCCCCTGAGTTCTTCAACTCCTTGTCTTGTCATTTCCGCATCGAGGTGACACATTCCACCTGTGTGGAGTTGAATTGACGTGACTCCCGTTTCGTCAGCGACTGTTTTTGCGTCCTTGTCAGAATCGATGTCTGCCTCCATGACGGCAATTTTCATGTCACTTTTAAGACGATTGATCGTGTTAACTAAAGTCGTTGTTTTTCCAGAGCCAGGAGAAGACATGACGTTTAGAAGATAGGTCCCTTTTGATTTGAGCTCGTCGCGCAACATCTGCGCACGCTTGTCGTTGTTCTCGAAAATGCTTTGTTTTAGCTCAATAATTTTAACTTCGCTCATAATTACCTTTCTAAAGTGATTTTAAACTTAATTTTACTGTAAAATTATATAGGTTTTAAAGTTAAGGAGTTTTGATGGTTTACACAATTGATATTGCTGGGTTAAAAAGAGATCTAATGCTTTTTCCTGTTTCTGAAGACACTCAAATTGCTGCATTAATTTTGTTTGGCGACGTTGAGCTCACTGAGCATTGCGCTAAAAAATTGTTGGAGAAGGCACCAGAGTTTGAAATCATTTTGACTGCAGAAGCAAAAAGCATTCCGCTTGCGCACGAAATGGCGCGTCAGGCTGGACTCAATGACTACGTTGTTGCGCGTAAAGTTGAAAAGGTCTACATGGGAGACACAGTTCACACTAAGCTTCGCTCAATAACAACTCACGGAAAGCAGAAGTTGTTTTTGGGGTCTGGCGATGTTGAAAAGTTGAAGGGCAAAAAGACTTTAATTGTTGACGATGTTGTTAGCACAGGCGAGTCACTGAATGCTCTCAGAGCTTTGGCAGGCATTGCTGGTGCAAATGTTGTCGGAGAAATGACGATTTTGGCTGAGGGCGACTCTCAGTCACGCGACGATGTGACAACACTTGGCGATTTGCCTCTCTTTGACGAAAATGGAAATCCAAAATAGGCCGTGAGGCACGTCCCAAAAACGAAAACGTCAGATTGTGAGCTTCTTTCTTTTGAAGAGGCTCTTTTGTTATATGAAGAAAGCGCAGAGGGCTTTGACGCTGAGAAGTGGATCTATGTACCTCCTTTTTATTCTGAATATCGCTATGTCTTAGGATCGAGGGGCAAAAATCCTCTCATTGTTATCGGCGTGAATCCATCAACTGCGTCGCCTGACGCTCTCGATCCAACATTAAAATCAACACAGAGAATTGCCAAGTTTAACGGCTACGATTCCTTTTGGATGGTGAATGTCTATCCTCAGCGTGCAACTGATCCTGATGACATGGAGAGAAAGTGCAATGGGTTTTTGCAACAACAAAACTTGAGTGCTTTTAAGAATTTGCTTCAACGATCACAGTCAAAAGATGTCTGGTGTGCCTGGGGCAATGTGATCGATAAACGTCCATTTTTGAAAAGTTGTGTGTCGGACATTCTTCAAACTGGAAATAAATTTGGCGCAAATTGGTTGCAGGCAGAAAAGACATGCAAGTCAGGAAATCCACATCATCCGCTCTATTTGAAAGCGGAAACTAAGTTGATTCCGCATGTTCCTAAGGTGGGTTAGCATATGCTAACTTTAATCACAGGACACGTTCAATCAGGAAAAACAACAAAACTCATCACCATGTGTGAAGTTTTTGAATCCCAAGGCAAACGAGTTTTTGGTCTTGTTTCTCCTGGCATTTTTGATTCTTTGGGAAGAAAAACTGGAGTTAATTCAGAACTCCTTCCAACACGTGAAACTTTCAAAGTTGGAACAAAAACAAGCGTTGGATGGAACTTTGATGGGTCGTCAATTGCGAAGGTAAATGCGCATTTTGCTCATCTGAACTATGTCCCAGACGTGTTTGTCGTCGATGAAATTGGACCACTTGAGCTAAATGACAGCGCTGGTTTTTCGGTCGCGCTGTCTCTTTTAAAAGTTGGTCCAAGTGTTTGTGGTGATCATGCAATAGTCGTTGTTCGACACAAACTAAAGGATGTTTTGTTGGAACAAATTGAAAGAGCTTGGGATGAGGTTGAAATTTTAGAAGTTTGTTCTAAACCCTAAGACCTTCAAATCTTCCTCAGTGTAACCAATGTTTTTGTTCTTGACTTCTTTTGACCATTTCTTGAAACAGGGCTTCATCATTCCAGTTTTTAGGTAGCCGACTGAAAGCGTTAAGTCGCTCTTCACAGCAATCTCGCCGTCTCCAGTGTCGCCATTTACACCGCTGTTGATGTCCATCGAAATGACATATGTCTTTGCATTGTTGATTTTTTCAATTGCGTCTTTTATAGCGCCCCTCGGCACTCCTGAAAATCCTGTCCCAAGCAGACAATCGACGACGACGTCAATTTTTTCATCTAACGCCTGACCATTAAACTCCTCAAAATTTACGTTCTTGTTGTTTATTTTTCTAAAGAAGAACTTTGACTCATCACTCTTAGGTTCTTTTGTGTAGAAGACGGTGACGTGCTTGTTGCCAAGTTTGTTTCTTTCTTGTAAAGAATAAATTGCTGCATAGCCGTCGCCACCGTTGTTGCCGGGTCCACAAACAACTGCAATGTTTGTGTAATTTTCAAGTTCGTCTGCCAAAGCTTCGCCTGCTCTGCCCATTAAAGTGATGGCAGCGTCGTCCCTGTTGATGACGTGTTCGTCCAAAGCTCGCATTTGCGCAACAGTCAAAACTGGTTCAGTCATTTTTTTCTCCGTTCGCCGAATTTATAAAAATTAAACTATGTTCAAAAATTATTTTTATTGTATACTTGCGCAGTTTGTAAATTTCGGGTTTTTGAAAAAAAGCACTTTTTCAAGAGGGGAGTGCAGATCCGAGATTTAGGAGAAATTTTATTTTATGAAGGGGGTAGAATTATGGATTTCTACGCTAGAGCTTGCGAGCTCAATGACGACACTGTTGCAAACAGACGTCACATTCATGAGAATGCGGAGGTCGGTCTCGATCTTCCAAAAACCATCGACTTTGTTAAGTCGAAACTCGAGGAGTATGGGTTAAATCCTGTTCCTTGTGGCAAGGGTCTAACTTGCACTGTTGGAAATGGTGGCAAGTGCATCTTGCTTCGTGCCGACATGGACGCGCTTCCGATGGCGGAAGAAAGTGGCGAGTCCTTTGCCTGCAAGTCAGGTGAAGCAGCGCATGCATGTGGGCATGACTTTCACGCTTCAATGCTGTTAACAGCTGCACGCATGTTGAAAGAATCGGAAGGTGAGCTCAAAGGAACGGTTAAGTTCATGTTCCAACCGGCAGAAGAAACTTTCCAAGGTTCAAAAAACATGATCGAAGCTGGCATTTTGGATAGCCCAAAAGTTGATGTCGCTCTTGCATATCACGTCGCGGCGGGTCAGATGCCTGTTGGGATCTATATGTATAACGACACTGGCACGATGATGTATTCTGTCGACGGCTTCAGGATTAACGTTGAGGGCAAGGGCTCACACGGTGCATATCCTCAAAATTCAGTCGATCCAATCAATGTCCTCGTTCACATCTACGACGCTCTCGAAGTCATTTTGGCTCGCGAAGTTGATCCAACTAAGGCGTGCGTTATGACCGTTGGTCAATTCCATGCAGGAACTGCAAACAACATCATCCCAGGTGATGGCTTCATGGAAGGCTCAATTCGTTCAAACGATGCTGATGCTCGTGAACTTTTGGTGCGTCGCATGAAGGAAGTTTCTGCCAAAGTTGCAGAAACTTATGGCGCAAAAGCAACTGTCACGATGCTTTCAGAAGTGCCACCTCTAATTTGTGATCCTGAGTTCACAAAGACGATTGTTGGATATATGGCAGACATGAACATCGAAGGAATGACGCCATATCCTGGCATTTCTGCTTCAGCGTCTGAAGACTTTGCAGTTGTTGCTCAAAAAGTGCCTGCAACGTTTATGTATCTCTCGGCAGGTTACACTGATGAGCGTGGTCAATATCCAGCTCACAATCCAAAAGTGCAGTTCAACGAGGGGGTTTGCCCAATTGGAGCAGCTTGCCTTGCAAATTGCGCTGTGCGTTGGTTGGAAGATAACAACTAATCACGATCACATTCAAGTCACAGCTTTAATTTTTAAGTAATCACGATAACTTAACAGGAGTTTTTAATCATGACAGAAGAAAAAGAAGTAAAACAAGAGGCGCCAAAAGCAGACGTGCCTCAAGTGGCAATTCCTCTGCCAAAGGGTAAGAAAAATCTAGTGCAAATCGGCTGCATTTGCATGATGCTTTCGGTGGCGATGTATGGTCTCGTTTTTGCGACGTTGACATCCCCGATTCTAAAGTCGGTTGACGCTATGGACTACGTTTCGCTATTCACAATTTTTGCAGCGCTCGGCGTTTCAATCATGACACCAATCGGTGGCAAACTGGGTGACTTAATTGGAAGACGCAACATTGTCGTCATCCCTGGAATAATTTGCTTGATAGCTGGAATTGCTTTTGCATTTGTCAAGTCACTTTGGCCACTCATGGGCCTTCGCCTTGTAATAAGCCTTGCACAAGGGGCTTTCACAGCTGCGCCCTACATCATTGTTGGTTTGATCAATGAGAAGAAAGACGTTCCGAAGTCGATGGGCATGCTTGCTGCTGCAATTTCAGTTGGCGGTTTTGGTGGATCAATCATTGCAGGCATTTTGACAGACATGGGAATGCTTGAAGCCGCCATCATAATGCCTGCAATTCCTCTCATTT
Organism: Oribacterium sp.; assembly: GCA_963592435.1. Taxonomy (GTDB): domain Bacteria; phylum Actinomycetota; class Coriobacteriia; order Coriobacteriales; family Eggerthellaceae; genus Phoenicibacter. The sequence goes on from CAVAWT010000004.1 coordinate 63,863, forward strand.
TAGGAATTGTTCTCATTTGGTTAAACATGCCAAATGTCAAAAAAGATGGACAAGTTGTCATCGACTGGGCTGGCATCGCTTGCCTCGTCGTTGCACTTTGCGGTATCCTTCTCGCTCTTAACTTTGGAGCTTCAGTTGGCTGGGCAGATCCTAAAATCATTGCAGGTTTCATCATTGGCATTGTTGCTCTTGTTGCCCTTGTCAAGGTGGAAGGAAAATCGGCAGAACCACTCATTCCGCTCAAGCTTTTCAAGAATTCACTCTACACAACACTTCTCGTTGTCGGTTTCATTTGCTATTTCTATCAAACTGCAATGAACACCTATGCTTCAATCGGTGCTATCAATGTTTTGGGAACTTCAACTGCAATTGCTGGATCGTTGCAACTTCCAAGAACTGTTCTCGTTATGATCCTTCCAACAATCGTTGGTGTTTGGGTTGGCAAAAAAGCTGGTAATGCTTGGAAAGCAATGGCTGTTGCGACTGCGCTTGTCGCCATCCCGATGATTGCAATGGGCTTCACGACGCCAGCAATGAGCGTTGCAGTCTATTTCGTTGCTCTTGCAGTGACTGGCATTGCAGAGAGCTTCCGCGCTGTTTCGATCACGCCTTCAGCGCAATCGACTTTGACTCCAGAGGACATGGGAGTTGGAACTTCACTTGTGAACTTCTTCAACTCGCTCGCCCAAACAATCGCTGCAGCGATTTTTGGTGTTGCCTACAACGCATTCACAGTTTCTGACCCGAACAGTGTTGTAAACATTCAAAATGGTGTTAATGCTGTCTTTTGGGTGGCAGGAATCGTCACAATCATCGGTTTCTTGATTGTTGTGTTTGTAATTCGCCCTAAAATGACAAAAGAAAAATAGGGTAATAGCCCTGAGAGCTCGCGGAGATGACTGCGAAAGAAGCCTGTAAAAATTCGCGCAGGCGAATTTTTAGCCGAACGCTGTGAGTGCAATAAATAATAGTCCTGTGAACTATTATTTATTGCGCGAGCAAAAGAGTGCTGAATGAGCAGTTGTCTTCGCGAGCTTCTCGGATTTTTTTCGATCACAATCTGGTTTGTGGTGTAAAATTCATATGCTTGTATATATAAAGGATGTGAATTTTGACGCAGCAACAAGGAGATAAACTTTCAAATGTGCTCGCGATGGTCGGGCACATTTGTTCTGATGTTAACCAAGGTGCGCTTTCTGCGTGCCTTCCGTTTTTGATGATGTATAACGGCTATTCCTACACATCCGTCACGTTCCTCGTTTTCATTGCAAACATTTGTTCAGCCGTCATCCAGCCTCTTTTTGGGTCAATAGGTGACAAAAAACCTTGTCCGTGGTTCATGGCGCTCGGTGTTTTTTGTGCTGGTCTCGGAATGTGTTTAATAGGTTTTGCGCCAAATTATCCCTTAGTTTGTGCTTCAGCCATGCTAGCAGGAGCTGGAATCGCGATGTTTCACCCAGAAGGTGGCAGAATTTCCAACCTAGCAGCAGGGGATCGAAAAAGCAACGGTATGAGCATTTTTGCAGTTGGCGGAAACATCGGTTTTTTTGTTGGTCCTTTTCTAGCAGCGATTTTCTTAACGAACTTTGGTATGCAAGGCACACTGATTTTTCTCGTTCCTGCGATTGTGTGCTCAGTGACACTTCTTTGTTTTAATAATCGTTTTAAAGCGTTGGGCAAAGCGGCGGACGCGGTGTCAGACATGAAAAAAGATGAGCCTGAACACTGGAAAAACTTCTGGATCTGCATGCTGTCTTTGGCAGCTCGTGCAATCTTGCAATATGGACTTCTTGCTTTTATCCCACTTTTCTTCGTTGGAGTTTTGGGCCAAAGCGAAGCAACTGGATCGCTCGCTCTCTGTCTATTTTCCGTCGCAGGCGCAATCGCCACATTCGTAAGTGGCAAAACGACTGAAAAGTTCGGAGTCCATAAGGTCGCTTTCCTTTGCTATGCAGGAACTCTTGTTTCTCTCATAATTTTTGCTTTCACAACAAACGTTGCTGTTGCTTGTGTTCTCGTTGTTCTGCTATCGATCGCTACCGACCTTTTCTATCCCTCTCAAGTCGCGCTCGGGATGTCCTATGTTCCAAAACACTTAGGCACTGCATCTGGCATTTCCTACGGGCTCGTTTTGTGCGTTGGGGGGATGTGTGAGCCACTCTTGGGCATGGTGGGCGACCACGTGGGCTTGCCAGAAGTGATGCTAACGATGGCAGGCGTTGCATTTCTTGGCACCATTGCCACAATCATCGTTCGCCAGTGCGACAAGAAGCTTAAAAAATAATTTAGTGGTGTCTGACATCTTTTTTGATCTGAAAAAAGGTGTCAGACATCATAAGCTTAAAATCTACTTTTTTTAGTGTATAATAGTGTTGTCTTTAATTCGACCAATATCATGATCGGAGGTCAAAATGTCTAAATCGAAGAGTAATCCAAGTGTAAAGAATAAGTTTTTAAGCATTGCAATCGCTCTGTCCTTAGTTATTTCGATGTTTCCATCGCTAGGCTATGCCAAGGATGCAAGCGCTCTTGAAAACGATAGTGAGCGAGCGGCATCGCTTAGCAACTATAAGCAGGGCGTGATGTATCCAGGACGTGAGAGAACACAAGGAGAAATCGAAGAGTTACAGCGTCAAGGAGCTTTCGTTGATTATTACGATGCGAGCGACATTAATTATAAAAATAGCATCAAAAAAGAGAGTGAAGCTGGTCTTGCAAGCGACAGCGAAACGTTGCCCGAAAAGGTGGATATGCGAAGCACGAACAAAGTAACACCAGTTAAGTCGCAAGGTGCCACAAGCACATGCTGGGCATGGGGGGCAACTGCAGCGTCAGAAACTTCGATAGCAAATTCAACTGGGCAGGCTGCCACGGATTTTTCACCGTTTCAATTCGCATACTTCGCCTACACGCCTCTTTCTTCAAATGCATCTGAGCTAAAAGGAACAGAAACATCACAAGCTGGTGAGGGACTTTCAACAACTGCTGCAACGAGGGAATATATGCTTACCTTTTTTGGCTATCAGTATCAAGCGGCTTCATTAATGATGCAGGGCACTGGCGTGTCGCTTGCTACTTCAATTCCTTTCCCCACAACATCACTACAAGATGGTAAGTTTCTCGAAAAAGACAGTCTTACCCAAGCGCAAAGAAGAGAGCGCGTTGCCAGGCTTTCTAAGTGGAATTACTTAGGTTCGCTTATTACTACCTCCACCGACGAAGATTCGCAAACAACAGAATATGCTAGCACTGACGAAACCCTTTTATCAAAAATGAAGCAGACATTGGCAGGCGGAAACGCAATTGCTATTAACTACTTTGGCGACACTAACGTTGATCCAAGCGCCGATGTGTATTTCAACCACAAAACAAATGCGCAATATACATATGAGTACAAATCGTCAAACCATACTGTGTGTGTTGTTGGGTATGACGACACATATTCAAAAGAGAATTTCATAGAAGGACACCAGCCCGAAAAAGATGGTGCCTTTATTGTTAAAAATTCGTGGGACACAACGTGGGGCGATGATGGCTATTTCTATTTGTCCTATTACGATCAATCTGTCAATGTTGTTGCAACGTATGATTTTGACACCTCCGATTATGATGGAAGCAACTTAGACGGCGAAGAAATTGTCGACCAATACGATTATATGCAAATGATCTCATACGAATATAATGGTTACAATATGAGTAGTAATCCTTCTAATCATGCGTGGTATTCCAACGTCTACACCGCAAGTCAAAAACAATCGCTGCACACTATTGCGACATACGTTGTTGCTAGCGCTAAAACTTTGGGATATAAAGTTTACAAATTAACAGATGATGCAACATCGCCCAGTGACATAGATGGTGATGTAAATTCTCCTGCTGACGAAGGAACAGTTGACATCGAAAACGAAGGTTTTGTTAGTGTTGAACTGGAGAAACCTCTTAATTTACAGCAGGGCGAAAAATATGCCGTGTGGTTTTATCAAACAGACGGAAACAACATTTACTACATTACTCAGGCAAGATCACTGAAAAGTACCACCGCTTACACTGCCACAGCAGTGGTTAACGAACATGAGAGCTTTAATTCTAGTGACCCAGCAACTGGTTGGGATGAGTTGGATAACAGTGGCTACGACGAAGATTATGTGCTAGACAATTATTGCGTCAAAGGTTATTCAACTTCTGCGGAAGGATCGTTCTTTGTTGACTTTAACTCAAACGGTGGCACTGACGTCAACTCTCAAGTTGTTGTCAGCGGTGGAAAAGTTACCGAACCAACAGCGCCAACAAAATCAGGTGCAACTTTTGCAGGATGGTATAAAGACGCTGCGCTCACACAACAATTCGACTTCAGCACTGACACTGTGAGTGCCGACATGACGCTTTATGCAGGCTGGAAATATAACGTTACATACATCCTTGACGAGGGAACTAACGCAGAAACGAACCCTGCCACTTATGTTTCAGGAGTTGGTGTGACATCGTTTGCCAACGCTGTGAAGTCAGGCTACACTTTCGAGGGTTGGTGGAGCAAAAACGGAAAAACGTCAGGTGACTGGGGAACGCAAATCACCAGCATTTCAACTGCACAAACTGGAGATGTGACGCTCTATGCGAAATGGGCTCAAGCAAAAACGATGCATCGTCTCTATAACAAATGGACAGGGGAGCATTTCTACACTGCAGATGGAACTGAGCATGAAAACCTTGTTAAAATTGGCTGGACCGATGAAGGAGAAGGCTGGATTGCGCCAGAAAAGTCGAGCAAACCAGTATATCGCCTTTACAACAAATATGTTGATGGGGGAGACCACCACTACACGATGAGTGAGGAAGAAAAGGATGATTGCGTGAAAGCTGGCTGGACTGACGAGGGAATTGGATGGTATTCTGATGAAAGTGAAGGTGTGCCAATCTATCGTCAATATAACCCATACGCAACAACTGGAACACATAATTACACAGCGAGCAAATCAGAAAATGACAACCTTGTCAAAGTGGGGTGGAAGGCAGAAGGCACTTCGTGGTATGGAGTAAAATAAAATTTCATAGTGCAAGACCCCTTTTCTTCGCAGGTAAAATTCACAGTGTCAGACATCTTTTATGATGCCCGTAAAAGGTGTCAGACATTGTTTGTCTTTTGTCACTAAAATGAAGGAAGGCGAGGACGACCACCTTCAAGGTCAAGTTTGATGTTAACCGAAACGCTACTATGCGGACCAGTGCGTGGATCACCTAAAACCTAAAACCTTAAAACCTAATACATGGTTATAATTAACAGAAGGCTTATTGCCTTTATATTTAAAAAATAGTTACTGATTTTGGAGGATTAAAAAATATGAAAACTGTTATTCCTGCAGCTGGTTTGGGCACGAGATTTTTGCCAATAACAAAAGCTGTTCCAAAAGAAATGCTGCCAGTCGGAGGCAAGCCAGCGATTCAATGGATCGTCGAAGAAGGCTTAAAAGTTGCTGACGGTGTTGTCATTGTCAATTCCAGAGACAAAAAGGCGATCGAAGAGCACTTCAAACCAAACGACCAACTCGTGGGTCATCTCCGATCAAAAGGTAAAGATGCTCTCGCCGACAGTGTTGAGCATGCAGGTAACTTAAATGTTGAATATGTTTATCAAGACGAGGCGCTTGGTCTCGGTCATGCTGTTCTTTGCGCTGCTCCTTCAACTGGAAATGAACCTTTCTATGTCTGCCTTGGCGACGTCATTGTTCCTGATTTTAAAATGTTGCCACGCATGAAGGAAGTCTCAGACGCTCATGGTGGTGCAAGCGTCATCGCTGTTATGCCAGTTCCTGACGAAGAAGTGAGCCGACTTGGGATCATGGGAGGAACTGATCTTGGGGATGGAGTTTGGAAAGTTGACTCCTTGGTCGAAAAACCTGCGTTGGAAGACGCGCCTTCAAATTTGTCAGTATTTGGCAGATATCTCCTTGCTCCTCGCGTCATGGAAATTTTAAAAGAAACAAAACCAGGAGTTGGTGGAGAAATTCAGCTGACAGATGCTATGATTGAACTCCTTAAAGAAGAAGAGATGTTCGCAGTTGAGGTTGAGCCAGAAAGTGGTCTTGACACTGGCACTCCTGACAGTTGGCTTTATGCAAACAATTTTTTAGCTAACAAAAATAATTAGCAGCTTTCACCCAGAGTCATCAACTATTAAAAATTTTTTTAATCTTTTTTTGATTCTGGGTCTCTTTTTATAATTCTTCGTTTATTATTTAATAATGTTAATAACTTTCGACAATTTCGTTATTCCTCGATGTCTTCGTTAAGTGCGTTTTTGTCGCGCTTTTCTAAATAATTTACAAACTGTTATTTACATTTAATCATTTTTTATTTAATTAGGGGAAGTTTAATGACTAACATATTAAAATCATCAGAACAATTGATTGGCAACACACCACTATTGGAATTGATCGGCACGGAAGCTCAAGTTGACAATAAAGCGAAGATTTTCGGCAAACTTGAAGGATACAATTTGACAGGCTCTGTAAAAGACAGAATTGCTCTTTCAATGATCGAGGCTGCAGAAAAAGAAGGCGTTTTAAAAGAAGGGTCGATCATAATCGAGCCGACGAGCGGAAACACTGGAATCGGTCTTTCGGCTGTGGGTGTTCATAAAGGATATCGCGTTATCATCGTCATGCCTGAAACATTTTCTGTTGAGAGAAGAAAGTTGATGAAGGCTTATGGTGCTGAAGTTGTTTTGTCTGATGGCGCGGCTGGCATGAAAGGCGCAATTGCAAAGGCAGAAGAGCTTGCACAAAACACACCGAATTCGTTTGTGCCTTCACAATTCACAAATCCTGCAAATTGGAAAGCGCATTTTGATACAACAGGACCTGAGGTTTATGACGCACTCGACGGCAAAGTCGACATCGTCGTCTCAGGAGTTGGAACTGGTGGCACAATTTCTGGCATGGGAAAATTCTTTAAAGAAAAAGGGCTGGAAGTCAAAATGGTGGCAGTTGAGGCTGCGGCGTCGCCAGTTTTGTCTGGCGGACAGCCTGGTCCACACAAGGTTCAAGGCATCTCTCCTGGGTTTGTTGCTGAAGTCGTCGACATGGACGTGATCGATGAAATCATTAAAGTTGAAAATGATGATGCCTTGTCAACTGGAAGACAATTTGCAAGCACCGATGGTGTGCTGGTCGGAATTTCTGCTGGTGCTGCAATTTGGGCTGCGAAAGAATTGGCAAAGAGACCTGAAAATGAAGGAAAGAACATAGTTGCCATTCTTCCAGACTCAGGTGACAGATATCTCTCAACCGCTCTTTTTGAGGAATAGGATGAAACATTGGATACAGAAAAAGTAATACACGAATTGATCGCTAATCGTCACCCTTGCGTTGAGGGCGATGGACGAGCTCCACACCGAGAAGTCATTCAAGATGTCATAAAGGACACTCAAGCTTTGATGTATCCTTCTGTTTTTCATGACCACAGAGGCGAATTTGATCTCGTTTTCGACTTGAAGAAAAATTTGACTTCAGAAATTTTGATAGCACTCTCAGAAGTTGGAATTAAAGGCGATGAAGCCAAGTGCAAAGCTGAAGAGGCGGCTGAAGAGCTCATAGAAGAGCTACCGAACCTCTTAAAAAAGATGAACAAGGACATAAAAGCGATTTATGATGGCGACCCTGCTGCAACTTCTTTTAAAGAAATTGTTCTTTGCTATCCTGGCTATTTTGCGACGTTTTGCTATCGTGTGGCGCACGAGCTCTACATAAGAAAAATTCCAATCATACCTCGTTTGATAAGCGAATTTGCTCACCAAAAAACTGGTGTAGACATAAATCCAGGTGCAACGATTGGGGAGTATTTCTGCATCGACCATGCAACTGGAATTGTTATCGGCGAAACTGCTGTTTTGGGCGATCACGTCAAGATCTATCAAGGTGTCACAATTGGTGCTAAGAGCTTTGAGAAAGATGAAAATGGAAACCCTGTCAAGGGTGGAAAGCGTCACCCAAACATCGGCAACAACGTTGTCATTTATGCAAATGCGACCATTCTTGGCGGAGACACAACGATAGGGGATGGTTGTGTTGTTGGATCAAACACTTGGATAACAAAGTCTACTGAGCCTGGGACTCTCTGCACCTAATGAGAGCCTTTTAAACATAAAAGTCAAAAAATAAAGCCCTGATACCTTTCAGGGCTTTTGTTTTCTTTCTTTTTTAAGTGAAGAATGTTTTTATCAATGCACTTTTTTAAGAAAGCTCAACTTTTTCTGCGTCTTCTGGGTGGAATTCGTTTTTTAAATCATAGATGTTGTGACCAGTTGATTCTCCGAGCTCGCGACCTTTTAGCGCATAAGTTCTTATGAAGCGACGATCGTCGATTGATGACCAATGCTCAACATCCCAAGTCAGATAGCCGTCTGCATCAGTTTTCTCGTGCCCAACGATTATGTCGACTTGACGCCCATCGATCATAATTTTTTGAAGGTCGTCCCATGAATCAATCTCAACGTCACATTCATTCACTTTGTCCCAAATTTTCATAATTTCTCACTTTCATCTCAAAACCCTCATAATTTACATTTACTTTTGCAACGTCTTCGATTTTATCACTCATTGGCGCTTTGCAATGACTCGAGAGACGATTAAGAGGGCGAGTGACGCAAGGACTGAAATCGCGCCCCAAACGACGCCCATTCCGATCCAGAAGTTTTCAGGATACATGCAGATCAGAAGAGAATCTGCTGAGAAAATCCATGAGCCACTTGGGAAAAAAAGTGAGTGCATCCACGCAAAGAATGAATCGAAGCTAAAAAACACCCAAGCTCCGAAAGCTAAGATGACGAGAATTGAAAGGATTGATGAGTGACAAAAGAGGCTGGCGAGCGCTTTTCTGCCTCCGACGAAAAAGGTAAATCCTGAAAGCACAGCAGAAACTATTGCAAGAATTATAAAAAGTTGTCCTACGTTTTCAAAAATTGGAGTGCAAGCTTGAAGGTGAGTTAGCATGGAAGCGTCGAGTCCGTCTGCTGGCAACCCTAGGAGTTCAAGAGAGTTTTTTAAGCCTTCCGTGCCAATCAATCCACAGGCATAGTCTCTCGTTGCCAAACACGCTTTTGCCATTGTGTCAGCTGATGCTCCAAAAGTTGCACCATGAGAAGTCATTCTTGACAAAACTTCTGTCGTTTGTGGAACAAAAATGCAAACCATCAAACCGCACATTATGAGAGTCAAGGCAAGCGTTAACCTTGAGACTCCTTTTGTAATCATTGAACCTAACATTTTAAGCGTGTCCTCATTTTTCTTATAATTCTCTCTTTTCAAATTTATTGAAGCTTTTAAATTATAATAAATGAGAAGATGATGTTAAACAGCTAAATAGTGTAAGGAAACTAATATGACAGCTTTAAATGATGAATATATTGGCATATTAAACAGCTTGAATGGAGACCAAGAGGGGAGGCTGAAGGCGCTGGATCACCTGCAATCTTCAGACGTTGATGCGCATGGCGAACCGCTAAATTTTTCTTACGTTCCTCTTCTTGTTGACGAAAGCCTTCACAGTTTTTTCTCTGATATTGTGACAACAACACACACGATTCTGACAAAGATTATTAAGAACTACATCGAAGACGAAAATTACAGAGCACTTTTTGGATATTCAGAAGAGCTAGAAAATTTGATTATGTTGCCTTGTGATTATGAGCAGCTTCTTCCAATGGCACGTTTCGACATATTTATGGATGAAGAAACTCGTGATTTTAAGTTCTGTGAGTTCAATACTGATGGAACGAGTTGCATGTCGCGCGACCTCATTTTGGGGCAAGGTGTCCAGCTGGGAGAGACTTTTAAGAAATTTGCAGAAAATCACAACGTAAAAAATTATGAATTGTTTGACTCCTGGGCCCAAGCTTGTTTGAATGATTATTCTCACACTGCTCATGCAGTCGGAAATCCGCTTGTTGCAATTGCGGATTTCATGGATGAACACGCAACATTCTCTGACTTTAACCGCTATAAAGATGCTTTTGAAAGACAAGGCTCACGAGCAAAAGTTGTTGACATGCGCGATCTTGAGTTTGATGGTGAGAAGCTCTATGACAAAAACGATGGAGAAAAAATTCATTGCGTCTATCGAAGAGCTGTCACTTGCGACATAATTTCTAAAAAAGATGAATGCAAAGCTTTGATCGATGCAGTAGCGAATGAAAAAGTGTGCCTAGTCGGTCACTTCAGGACAACTGTTGTTCACACAAAAACAGTGAACATCGCTCTTTTCCTGCCCGAAACAAGGCAATTTTTGACTGATGAAGAGTGTGAGTTCATCGACGCTCATTGTCCGAAGACCTTCCGCTTTAATGACAAAGCACCAGTTGATGCGCAAGTAATAAAAGAAAATCCTAAAAATTGGATTCTGAAGCCAGAAGACGATTATGGTGCAAAAGGTGTTTTTGCAGGACCTGATTTTGAGGATAAAGACAAATGGGCTGAGGCTGTTGATAAATGCTTCAATGCAGGATACGTTGCACAAGAATATGCTCAGCAGCACACGACAGATGTCATGTTCACAGGGCGTGACCTCGACAACACAACGCCTGTGCAGAAGTTCAACGCAATGCCAGGCCTCTATTCCTACAACGGCAAGTTTGCTGGGATCTATCTTCGCTGTGGAAATGAGGGCGTCATCGCTGTTGATCACAACGGTCTTGTCAAGCCCGCATTTAGAGTTGATTTTTAATCACGTTTAAAAAATTTATAAATTATAAGAAAGAGAGTTATCCTTATGACAAAGGAAACAAAACTTTTCACTTCTGAATCTGTTACAGAAGGGCATCCTGATAAACTCTGTGATCAGGTGTCAGACGGTGTCTTGGATGCGCTAATCGAAGCTGACTACAAATTTTTCGACGCTGATCCAAACGATTTAAACGCTCCAGTCCCGCAAGGCGTCAAAAATTTAAGATGTGCTTGCGAAACTTTCGTGACAACAGGAACTGTTCTTGTTGGTGGGGAAGTTCGCTGTGAAGGATATGTTGACGTGCAGAAAGTTGTCCGAGACGTTGTTGACGACATAGGGTATAACCGTGCAAAATTCGGCTTCGATTCCACAACGTGCGGCGTCATAAACATGATTCAGGAACAGTCACCCGACATCGCGCAAGGTGTCGATGATAGCGACTACTCAACTGGAGCAAAAGATTCTTTTGACAAAATTGGAGCTGGCGATCAAGGATCAGTCTTTGGCTATGCTTGCAACGAAACTAAAACTTTTATGCCACTGACTTGTCACCTTTCACATCGCTTAAGCGAAAAGTTGACAGAGCTAAGAAAGTCAGGAGAGCTTGATTTTTTGCGACCTGATGGAAAAACTCAAGTGACTGTTAAATATGAAGACGGATCGCCGGTGTGCGTTGATGCGGTTGTTCTTTCAACGCAACATTCAGACAAAATTGAGACTCAGGATTTAAGGGAGCAGATTCTTAACAACATCATTGCTCCAGTTCTCGCTAAAGAAGGCTTTGATGTTCCAGATAATGAACACTTGTTCATTAATCCGACTGGCAGGTTTGTTCAAGGAGGACCTTTTGCTGACACTGGTCTGACTGGAAGAAAATTGATAGTTGACACATATGGTGGAGTTGCTCGCCACGGAGGTGGTGCTTTTTCTGGAAAAGATGCAACAAAAGTCGACAGAAGCGGTGCATATTGCGCTCGTTGGGCTGCAAAAAACATCGTTGCCGCAGATCTAGCTGACAAATGCGAAATCCAGCTCTCCTATGCAATCGGTGTCTCGCATCCAGTCGCTCTCTATATTGACACTTTTGGGACAAACCATGTCGATGAGGAAAAAATTGAAAAAGCTGTCAGAGAAGTGTTTGACTTCCGTCCAGCCGCGATGATCGAGACTCTCAATTTGTGGCGTCCAATTTTCAAAAAAACAACAAACTATGGTCATTTTGGAAGAGAGTTGCCTGAGTTCGAGTGGGAAAAAACTAACAAAGTGCAAGACTTGCTTGACGCATGTGGCATTAACAGATAATTTATAATTTCTCTCATCGTGCGTGTTGCTGAAGTTGTAATAGATTCAAAAACGAAGGCACTGGATCGCACTTTTACCTATCTCATTCCAGATGAGCTCGATGCTTGCGTTGGGCAAGCTGTTTTGGTTGATTATAACAAGCATGAATACGTTGGATTTATTGTTTCAGTTTTGGACAACAAAGAAAAGGCGGATTACAATTTCACTCTTAGTCCAGTTAAAAAGGTTTTGAGTGAGTCATTCTTTGACGAGGCAACAGCTAAACTTCTCGTCTGGATTGCTCATAAATATGTTGCGCCTCTTCCAACTGCAATTCGCTTGGTCTGTCCCATAGGTGGAACTCCGAGGATTGTTAAACATAAAGATGGAACTTCCACACTAACAAAACCTCCAAAGAACCCTCGAAAGGTAAGCTTTTGCGCTGAAGAAGTTGCGATGCATGCAAGTTCCTATTCAAAACCTGATGAGTTGACTTATGAGCAAAAAAAGGCTTTAAAGGTTTTGGCGGAAGCAAAGACAAGGAGAGATGGGCAATGTGTTTTAATCGACGGCGTGACGGGATCTGGCAAAACTGAAGTTTATCTTCAAATCATCGAAGAAGTGCTTTTGGAAGGAAAAAACGCGATTTTGCTTGTGCCGGAGATCGCGCTAACACCCCAAACTGTCGCGCGATTTGTTTCTCGCTTTGGGGAGGAGGTTGCAGTTCTTCACTCAAAGATGACACAAGCGCAAAGACGTCAACAATGGCATTGGATAAATGAAGGAAATGCAAAAATTGTTGTTGGTGCAAGAAGTGCTCTTTTTGCGCCACTAAAAAATGTTGGGATTGTCATAATTGATGAAGAACATGAAACGTCTTATAAACAAGAAAGCGCTCCGAGATATAACGCTCGTGACGTTGCAAAAAAGATGATGGAAGTGCAAGGGGGGCTCCTTGTTTTGGGAAGCGCGACGCCAACGATTGAGTCGCTCTATTCGTCAAAACATGACAAAAATTGGTCTCGAGTCCAGCTGACAACCAGAGCGACAGGTTCAAATTTGCCGAAAGTTGAAGTCGTTGACATGACAAACCTTGCATCAGGTGGGAAATACTCAATTTTTTCAAAGCGTTTAAAAAATCTTATAAAGGAAGAATTGAGCGAAAATCACAAGGTTGTTCTTCTTCTTAACAGGCGTGGATTTTCAAAGTTTTTGCTATGTCGAGACTGTGGTTTTGTTCCAGAATGCCCTAACTGCTCAACATCATTGACATATCACGAGGCAGACAATTCTCTCAAGTGCCATCATTGTGGATATGCTGTTTCAAGCCCAGCAACATGTCCGAATTGTGGATCGCATCACATGAAACGCCTCGGAACTGGAACACAAAAAGTGGAAGGTGAAATCAAGCTTATGCTTGCAAAAGCTGGTGGCTTTGACGATGTTAAAATTGTCAGGATGGATGCTGACACGACTGCCAATGCTAATTCTCACACGCAGCTTTTAAATGAATTTGCGACTGCAAAAAGGGCAGTGTTGCTGGGGACTCAGATGATTGCAAAAGGTCTCGATTTTCAAGATGTCACTTTAGTTGGCGTCATAAATGCTGATGTTTGCATGCACGTCCCAGATTTTAGAGCAAGCGAGCGGACCTATTCTCTGATTGAGCAGGTCAGTGGCAGGTGTGGTCGCTCTAAGCTTCCAGGAAGAGTGGTCGTTCAAACCTATGAACCTGACAACTGCGCTCTTCGCGCGGCTCAGGATCATGACAGGGAATTGTTCTTGCGTGTTGAGCTTCCAAAAAGAAAGATCCTACACTTTCCGCCTTATGTCTCAATCATCCGAGTTTTGGCTTGGTCAAGCGTCAAGGACCTAGCAGAAACTGAGATTGCTCGGCTGCGCGAAAAGCTTGAAGTTGAGTTTGAGGATGACCTAAATCGTGGGCTATCAATGTCTCCTGTGTCACCTTGCCCTTTTGAAAAATTGCAGAAAAGCTGGAGATTTCACGTTGTCATAAAAGTTCCTCTTGATATGGACGTGTCAGAGCGCATAGAAGCAGTCTTTAGAAAATTTCACACAAACAAGCTCGTTTCAACTGCAGTTGACGTTGATCCAATTTCTTTAGTTTAATCATGTTCAACAATTACAGCTTTTGTAGTATACTAGGTTCGTTCTTATTACGTTAAAAAGACGCTTTCTGCAAAACATATGAGAACATTTCTGCTTGCTTGCATTTTTTTGCATGCAAAAAATTATTTACTCGTTTTATTTAAGGAGGAGTTTTAAATGACTTCATTTAAGAAAATTGCTGAAAAAGGCACACTTTTGAAAGTGGCAATAGCATTCGCATTTGCTGGCCTTCTCGCAGTGACTCTTGTTGGTTGCGGTTCGGGAGACTCAACAAAGAAAGCAAGTGACAACAGCAACAATCCAACAGATTCTGTGCCAATCGTTGTTGACACAAACAAAAAAGAAGTGAAGTATCTTGCACAAGTTAACGGCATTTATTTCACAGAAAACACTCGTCATGGCATTGTTTACAAAGGTGGATCTAACGGAGACAAATCAGTTCTCACTGGTCTTGGCGACGAAAAAGATTTCTATCAAGCTTTGATCGATTGTGGTTTCAACGCTGGAAACAATTTGACAGCTGATGACATGGCTGACGGCTCTGGTGAAGGCAAAACGATCGAGGGCGACAAGCTCGAGATCACGATTGAGTGGGATGGGCAAGATCCTATGCCAATTGAAAAATGCTTCAAGCCAACGAAACTTTCAGCAAGAACAGCTGATTGGCGCTTCGGCGGAAACATCGATCGTGCAAAAGCTAAAAACACAGGTTGTGTCCTTTGCCTCGACTCTTGCGCAGTCGGAATCGTTTCTGACGCTGCATGGCCTTGCAACACAACAACAGCAACGAACACAACTTGGTTCAATGGTGTTGAAAGTGTTCTTCCTGCAGACGGCACAAAAGTCATCGTAACATTCAAAGCTAAAAACTAAGCATTTTAGTTTTTAGTCGAAAGCGTCTAATTAAATAAATTGTAGGATTGATTGAAGATCTAAGCCACGAATGTTTAAGTTTGTGGCTTTCTTCATGATTGATAAGTTAGCATATGCTAACTAGTAGGAGGTTTTTATGGCTCAAGAGCCAAAAGAAGAAACAAAAGCTAAAGAGTCAGCTGAAGAAAAAAACGCAGTTGAAGTAAAAGAAGAAGAGAAAGTTGAAAAAAAGCCTTTCAAGTCTCTCTTTAAGAAAAAAGATGAAGATAAAGAAGTTGAGGTTGACACAAGGACTCCAGCCATCAGAAACTTAGAGACTTTTATGAAATACTTTTCATATGTCTACGTCTCGTTTTGTTGGGGTTGCACAGTTGAATATTTCTGCTTCGGGCAGACGTCGATCCAGATGTCCTATTTCGGATATATTTTTTGGTACGTTTTCTTGATCGGTTTGATTGGTGCTTGTTATGGCGGTCGAGGCCACAGGCGAGGTGTTGGTTGGCGAGGAACTCTTGGTTCAGTATTGTGTACGATAATGTTTGCAATCATCGTCTATGCAGGTGACGTTCCTCACATGATCTCAGCGCTCGGCATGTTCACGAAGCGCGGATTTTTTGGAATAGTTTTCTATTGGAACATAAGAATTGTTTCCTACGTCTTGTTCACGTATTTCATTTTTGGTGCACTTACAATTTTTATTTATGAAGCAGTTCACAAAGCACCACCAAGAAAATTTGAAGATGAGGAAGAAAGAAGACGCGTTACATATCAAAGCCGAGTCAAGTGGATTTCTTTCTTTGTTCTATTTATTATCGTCATCATTTGTTCTTTCGTCCCTTCTGTTCGTGACACGATTGGCTACATCTTCAATCTTCTCTCGACTGGCGACATAAACAAAGTTATCGAATACATCCGCTCATTTGGACCTTGGGCAGTTGCCGTATCAACTTTTCTGATGGTGTTTCAGGCACTCGCGGCACCGATTCCAGCGTTTCTCATCACGTTCTCAAACGCAGCAGTTTTCGGATGGGTCGGCGGTTGCATCCTGTCTTGGTCTTCCGCCATGCTTGCTGCTGCAATTTGTTTCTACATCGCACGTTTCTTCGGACGCGACGCTGTTATGCTCTTCATGAGCAGGGGTGCTCTTGCGTCTGTCGACAGGTGGTTTACTAAATATGGCAAAAACGCGATTCTCATCTGCAGACTTTTGCCATTTGTGTCTTTTGACTACATCTCCTATGCTGCCGGCATCACGGGAATGAGCTTCCTTGACTTCTTCATTTGGACTGGCATTGGCCAGCTCCCTGCAACGATCGTTTATTCCTATGTTGGATCAACCTTGACAGGAGACATAGCAGCCATCTTCTCTGGCATGATAACAATGTTTATTGTTGCAGGTCTCATTTGGTTTTTGGCTACCGTCTGGAGAACTCGCCATAAGGACTTGATGGACGAATCGAACGAAACTGCCGATGCTGAGAGTGCGGAAGGTCGCGAGACAATAGAAGTTAATGCTAAAGGAAAATTAAACATCCTTAAAGACAATGCAAAGAATGTGCCAGAAAAGAAAAATGAAGGCGAGACCAAAACAACAAATCTCAGCGATGAGGATGAAGGCGTTGAGAACAAAACTTCTGAAGTTGAAGGTGACAAGAAGGAAGACGAGTAATGTCTTCAGCACTTCAATTTTGTAAAAAGAACTACAAGCTCCTAGTTTTCTTGGGGCTTGTTGTTCTTGTCATCATATTAAATTTTGTTTTTGGATGGTCAGACATGATTGCGTCAGGACAATTTCTTGATTGGTTGCGATCCATGTTGACTGATCATCCCGTCGAAACAGGCATCATATATGTTGTTTTGTCAATAATCGGATGCGTTGTTTTGGCGTTGCCTGGAGTCATTTTTGCAATTGCTGCAGGAACGCTTTTTGGCGCAATTGCTGGCACGTTTTTGTGCTGGCTTGCGGTGACTCTTGGCGCGATGGTGTCTTTTTTGGTCGGGAGATATTTCTTAAAAGATTCCCTAAAACCAAAGCTTGCTCAAAATAAACAACTAAACAACCTCTTTTTTGAAGGAGCTCACAAGTCTGACATCTATCTTTTGGCAATAACAAGGCTAATCCCAATTTTCCCCTACAACTTGCAAAATTTTGCTTATGGCATAACCGACATAAGTTTTTTCTCATATTCGCTCTATTCTGCCATATTCATGATTCCTGGAACTGCAGTATATACTGTCGCCTCAGCAGGGCTTCTCGATGCAGATAACAGAATTGTCTACTTTGCATTTGCTGGGGTTTTACTTGTTATAACATTGCTTGTTGCCTACCTATTAAAGAAGAAAGCGAACATAAAATGAGTTTTGGAACAAAAATGATTTGCTTTGAAAAAGCGCATTACCCTTTCAAGAACTACCCAAAATCAAAGACAAAAGATGTTCTTTTTCCTGGGTGTGCTTTTCCGTCTCAATTTCCTCAAACGATGAAAAAGATAGCTGAAGTCTGCAAAAATCACGGGTGTGGTGTTGCTTACGACTGCTGTGGTCATCCTTTGGATGGTTATGGCGTGGAAGGTGGGACTGACAAAGTTTTAAGAGGAATTGAGAACAGGCTAGCAAAAGCGGGCTGTGAGCGCGTCATCGTTTTGTGTCCGAATTGTTGGAAACTCATGAAAAATAGGCTAAGCTTCCCTGTTATTTCAATTTATGAATTTTTAAAAGAAATTGATTTTCAGGTGGAAGATGACAATAGTGAAAGAGGTGTTTTGTTTACGCCTTGTCCCGATCGCCCCGACCATGAACTGGAAGCTCAAGTGAGAGAGTTTTCAGTTTTTGAAAACGTTGACACGATGACAAAGGTTCCTTGTTGCGGTCTTTTGCCTGAGATCATGAAGAAAGGACCAGAGGCTGTTCAGAAATCTACTAATAAGGTGATGGATGCAGCAGGCGGAGAAACGATCTACACTTATTGTGCTTCCTGCCTTGGACAATTTTCTCGCCTTGGAAACAACAATTGCAAACACGTTCTGTCAGTTCTTCTCGGAGTTGAAGAAGTCCCGGACTCGAAAAATGCATTCATGAACCGCGCGAAAGCAAAATTTGCCTAGAATTTTAAGGTGCAATGGCAACATGAGCAAATGACGATTAATTCGTTGTTTATCCTTATTAATATGGATGACATGTTGCCGTTCACAAAATAGTCGGACCAAAAGCGAAACTAAAAAGGTAAAATGTCTCTATTGTGTTTTTGCGCAATAAAGGGAGTGCAATTTAGTTGCACACGAGTAAAGGAGAGGTGTTTATGACAACACATCAATTTTCACGCCGTACCTTTCTAGCAGGCACGGCAGCGGCAACAGCAGGTGTCGCAGCTCTTGGTCTGTCTGGGTGCGGATCATCCAACTCAAGTTCTTCAAGTTCTTCCTCATCGAAGAAAAAGGCTTCAGTCATCACAGGAGCTCCAGCCTACACATCAACAAACTGCAACCCAATTGGAAACAGTTCTGCTTTGATGTTGGCAGCAACATGGCATGTCTTTGAGGGACTCTATGATTTGGATTTGACAACCTACAAGACCTATAACGGACTTGCAGACGGAGAGCCAACAAAGGTGTCAGACACTGAGTACACAGTCAAACTGCGTTCTGGTGCAAAATTCTCTGACGGCTCAGAAGTCAAAGCATCAGACGTCGTCAATGCGTTTGAAAAGAACATGGCAGACGACACATACGGTCCATTCTTGGACTTCATCGACTCTGTTTCAGCCAAAGACGAAACAACAGTCGATTTCAAACTGAAATATGCTTTCGCATCACTTCTCAAAGGTCGCCTGAGCGTTGTTAAGATCTTCCCAGCATCACAGAGCACAGATGACCTGAAGAAGATGCCAATCGGCTCTGGTCCATGGAAATATGATTCGATCAATGGTGACGATGGTGGCACAATCACATTTGTTCCAAATTCAAACTACAACGGAACAAAACCTGCGAACAACGACAAGATGGAATGGAACATTTTGCTCGACAACACATCACGCACAACTGCTGTGACAAGCGGATCCGCGATGGCCATCGAGAACGTTCCTGATGCTAACGCTGATCAGATAACGAACTCTGGAATGACTGTTGAATATGTTCCAGGATTTGCTTTGCCATTCCTCATGTTCAACACAAAGAAAGCTCCTTTCAATGACAAAAAAGTGAGACAAGCTTTCTTCTATGCAATCGATGTTGACAAGCTCATCTCAAATCAAATGGCAGGTCACGCAAAGGCTGCAACTTCATTCTTGCCTGAGTCCTATGCGAATTACCACAAAGCTTCAACTGTTTTCTCATATGATCCTTCAAAAGCAAAATCTCTTCTTAAAGAAGCTGGTCAGGAGAGCATCACATGCGAGCTCATGGTTAACAATAACTGGGTAAAGAATTTGGCAGCTCAAATTAAGGAAAACTTGGCAGCTGTCGGAATCAACGTCACAATCAATGAGACAAAGATTGACTGGGCAGCACTTGCTCCTTCTGATTCAATTTTGCCATACGACGTTATGCTAACACCAGGCGACCCATCATGCTTCGGCAACGATCCAGACCTTCTCATGAATTGGTGGTATGGTGACAACGTTTGGACAAAAGGACGTTCTTGCTGGAACACAACGGAAGAGTGGGCAACGCTTCAGACGAAGCTCCAGAGTGCTCGTCAAGAAGCTGACTCTTCAAAGCAGCAATCAATTTGGAATGAATGCTTCGACATCATTGCTGAGAACTGCCCAATCTATCCATTGTTCCATCGTGAAACGGGCACAGCCTATGACTCGAAGAAGCTCGAGAGCTTCGGTCCAATCGGAACGACTGGTCTTGTTTTCCTCGGCACGACGGCTTACGAATAATTCGGTCAGCTGACAGCGCGACAAACGAAAAAATTCGGGAGGCACCTTTTGGGTGCCTCTTTTTTTGCACCACCCATGGTGTCAGACATCTTTTTCGCGCAGGAGACATGGTGTCAGACATCCCCTCTGTGGTCCACGAAAAAGATGTCTGACACCATGTCTCCTGCGCGAAAAAGATGTCTGACACCCCTTTTAGCGACCACAAAAATAACAGATTTTCCACCAATTTTTTGTTCCTGACGAAGAAAATTTTTGCTTATTTAAATGAATGTGTGTTTGAT
>CAVAWT010000005.1:0-75119 GCA_963592435.1 Oribacterium sp.
CATATGTGATCCAAAAAACTGTCGGACACGGGTATAATTATCCTGTGCAAGCGCACTTGAACCCGAAAATCAAAAGTGGTTTAATTAGTGCCTGGACCTTATGTCGAAAGAATTCGGAAGTTTCCGACCCGTATTAAAGTGACGCGATCAAAGTTGGCAATTATATGTAAAGTTAGGAATCTTCTGCTAGAATAAATGGAGAAAAGTGTAAAAAATTGCATAAATCTCCATTCTGAAAGGTTTCTAAATGGAAATAGCGAGAAACATTTACCTAGAAAAACTGATTAACAAGAAAGGTAATGGTCTTGTGAAGATAATCAGCGGCATCAGGCGCTGTGGAAAATCATACCTGATGAACACACTGTTTTGCAGAGATATATATTAAAGATATTCAGCAAAGATACAACATAAAAAACACGAGTGAACTCGAAAGTCTGTTGAACATCCTATCTTCGGGTATTGGCTCACTGACAAACCCCGAAAAATTGAAAAACCGTTTCGTGTCAGAACTAAAATCTTCAATTTCAGCCACAACAGTTAAGAAATACCTAGACATCCTGCAAGATTCTTTTCTGATTTACAAAGCCAATCGTTATGACCTAAAGGGCAAATCATACATTGGCACACCTTCAAAATTCTATTTTTCCGACCTCGGGCTTCGCAATTCAAATATCAACTTTAGACAAATTGAACCTTCTCATTCGCTCGAAAACGTAATTTATAATGAACTCATCTTGCGAGGCTTCAATGTTGATGTTGGTATTATTCCAACAACAATTAAAGATAAAAACAATAAGGCAAAGCGTACGCAATTGGAAATCGATTTTGTGTGCAACCTCGGCTACAAACGCTACTACATCCAATCAGCATTTTCGCTTCCCGACCAAAACAAAATTTCCCAAGAAACTCGTCCTCTTAAAAAAATTGATGACTCTTTTAAAAAAATCGTAGTCACAGGTGATTTAACTCCAAAACACTACGACGAAAATGGGATTCTGTTTATGAACAT
This sequence comes from Oribacterium sp., assembly GCA_963592435.1. Taxonomy (GTDB): domain Bacteria; phylum Actinomycetota; class Coriobacteriia; order Coriobacteriales; family Eggerthellaceae; genus Phoenicibacter. The sequence continues at coordinate 1,010 of CAVAWT010000005.1, forward strand.
TTTTGACTTTTTGCTCAACAGAAACAGCCTTGATGAAGCTTAAATGCAGACTGCCGTAAAGAGGAAAGAAAAAAGCACATACACCCGATTCATTTAACATTTGACCCCTCAGTCACACAAAAAAAGCCCCAAGCAAAAGTGCTTGGGGCTTTGAGGTTACTGCTTATTTGTTAGCCTTTATTTAAAAGCCAGTGGAAATGCAAACGGATTCGTTGATTGCAATTTCGTTGTTGCAACGAAACAACTTTTCGTTGTATAATCGTTGCAACGTGCAACGAAAAAAGGAATTTACAATGAGAGAAACAAACAACGTTGAATTTAAACTCAAATTCACAAATACTTTTCTTAAAACAGTCAGCGCTTTTGCAAACTATTGCGATGGAAGAGTCTTTTTTGGAGTCGATGATGACGGTAGTGCGATTGGCATTGAAAACCCAACGGAAGTTTGCTTGAAAATTGAAAATTCAATAAATGATTCAATCGACCCAATCCCAGACTTCTCACTAACCATCGATCAAAAAACAAATGTGATTGAACTAAATGTTAAAGAGGGCAGTAGCAAGCCTTTCTTATGCAAAGGTGTTGCATATAGACGGGCGGACGCGTCCACAAGACCAACCAGTAGAGAGGAATTTTCTCGTTTAGTTATGGCTGGTCAGAATGTTTCATTTGATGAAATTCCTATAAAGCAGAATAATCTGACATTTGAAACGCTATTTGCCAAACTAAAGGAAAGACTCGGAATGGATGTTGCATCTCAAAGCGCAAAAAACAATGCACTAATTTCGATGGAGTTAATGTCTAGTAGTGGTGTGTTTAACAATGCGGCAGCTCTGCTCTGCGACTCAAACAAGTTTCGAGGAATTGATATAGTGCGTTTCGGAAACAGCATAAACATTATAAAATCAAGGTTCACCTTTGAGAATCAATCTATCATCTCGCAAATTGATGATGCAATGAACGTGTTCGATGAACATTACACTGTTGAAGTAATCCAAGGTGCCACACGTGAAATTCAACCTACGATTCCAAGGGAAGCTTTTCGTGAAGGTATCGCAAACGCATTGGTTCACAGATGCTGGAGCGTTAATTCAAGCGTTAGAGTTAGCATGTTTGAAGACAGGATTGAAATTGACTCGCCAGGCCCCTTGCCCGAGGGCATCACTGAAGAGGCATACATAGAGGGAGGACCTTCAGTCATCAGAAACCCTATTCTTGCAAACGTCTTTTTTCGTCTAGGCTTCATTGAAAGGTTCGGAACGGGCATTCTTCGCATAAAGCAACTCTATGAGACCGTGGAAGAAACGCCTTTGTTCATCCCAAAAACTTCAAGTGTCACGGTTGTTCTTCCAGTTATAGGAAGCAGTTCTTTTTCAGAAGATGAGAAGAAAATTCTTGGGGCATTCAAAGGAACAACCAAAACCAGAGAAGAAATTTCAAAGCAAGCAAACTTTTCAAAAGACAAAACAATTCGACTTCTCAACTCACTTATAGACTGTGGTGCCGTTAGAAAACTTGGCACTGGCAGAAGTTCAAAATATGAAGCAGTCTAATCGATCTTCGGAACGCAAGAGGGTATCAACGTGGCACTGGGCCTATGGTTGCTTTTCGATTGCTTGCTCTCACACCAAAAAAGCCCCAAACAAAGTGCTTGGGGCTTTGAAGTCAAAAGTTGTTTATCGTAAAACTTAGTCGCTAAATCCACCAGATTTTCTGAAAGATTCTCCAACTGTCTTAGCATCTCCTGTCAGTTTTATTACAGTTCCATGACGAAGTTTGATTTTTGATCCATTCTTGTCAACACAATAGAGGTCCTTACCAGGTGAAAATTGTCCAGTTAGCGAACTTCCGATTGAAAATTGCATGCCGTTATCACCATGATAGGTATCAATTTTATCTGTATAAATAACGTATGTGTTGTCGGCCTTTACACACGAAGGTCCTTCATTTCCAAGAGCAATGTTGTTGTTAACACGCGTCCAACCAGATTTGCTCATGCTGGTGTTTTTGTAAATTTGATTATTAACACCATCTTTCTTCGTAATGAGGTAATAGTTGTTTCCATCTTTGTAAACAGACGAGTCGATGTAATTATTTGAACTATCCAGTCCTTGAATTTCAAATGCAGTACCAGCCTGAACCTTGATACCATCTGGTGCAGGTTTAGCCCAACCCCAATTCGCAAACGCTCCAGCTGTCAGATTGACCTTTACTGCATATACTTTCATGCTGTCATTCTCAGGATCATTATGATTTCCGCCATAGTACCCAGCGCTGAAAATAATGTATGTGTCACCATTCGTGTCCACAAACCACTCAGGCGCAACAACATCAAAATTTGCATTTCCAAAAGGCAAAGACTCAAGGGAGATTCCTTTATAACTTCCACCATTAATCATTTGTTCACCCTCTGGCTGTGTCCAAGTTATTAAATCCTTAGAATAGGAAAACATAGGCCAAAACTTGCCATCTTGCTTATTCCAATTAGAAATGACCCAGAAATACCCGTCTTTATACATAATGCTTGGGTCATGGAATGGGTTTTGACCATCTACATCGGTAAAGGGAGTACTCACTTTTTCAAACCCGACGCCATCCCTAGAAGTGCACAGAACTGTGTTGAAGCCATAGGGCCCAGATGTATCAGTGAAGAAAGACCCAAGGTAGAGGCTTGACGTGTCAGTATAATTAACGCCATACCACGCTTCTCCCTCTGCCTTCCAGCCAGCGTTAACCAACGAATCGTTTTCGCTCTTGTCTTTTGTGAAATTGTGAGTGCCAGTCCAAGCATTTGGATTATATTGCCTGTAAATTGCAACTCTGTCAGTTTCTGACGCAGGTTCGGAGTACCAACCAACATCTTCGCCACTCCATCCTTTCTTAACCAACCTGTCATATTCTGCTTTATCTCTTGTGTAGTGATGGTCTCCACCCGTGACATACGGATTATAGAGACGATACACCGGCTCTTCCGAAGTCTTTGGTGCATACCAACCAGCACCTTCCCAAGTCCAGCCTGCATTTGCACAATTGTTCTTTTCAGTCTCACTAGCAGTGTAGAAATGCTCTCCTGTATACTGATTGTAAAGACGATACATCTTGACGTGTTCCGAACTAGCCGCTTCTGCAGTTTTTGGACCAATCGAGACCACCAGCGAAACCATAGCAAGAGCAAGAATCGCACTTAGAGCCAATAATGAAACTTTATATTTGGAATTATCCATGTTCCCTCCTAATCAAATATTGGGACTTATAAAACATAAGTAGTGTATCAAATAATCCATGCTGATTAGAGAGGAACTTCTTGCTATTCGGTAGGTGGCTCTCCGATGCAATCTTTTTTATCTTCCACAATGCATCCAATGATGATGGGGACAAAAAACAAAAATGGAGTTGCATATCTAACCTGAGAAGCAGCGACTGTGAGGAGCGTCAAAGCGAAACTGTAAGGAATAAACAATGAAGTCATCCCTTTATAATTTTTTCTTGACAAAACATAACCAAAAAAAATCAACGGAAGCCACACGGTGTAGGTAATCAAGTTAAACGGAATTCTTAAGGGACACAAAATTGCTTTCTCGAAAATTTGATTCAAAGTGTCACAAGCAAAATTTTGACCCTGCGTTCTGTACGCTTGAGGAATTGGACTAAAGAGATCGAGCGCTCCCTTGTCGTCCCACCCAGCCCAAGTTGTGGGAAAATCAACAATCGGGATTGAATAAAAGCCGTAGTCAAAGATGTATCTACAGCTCTTAACTGCATCAGCTGGATATCTTAATGCCAGATTAATCCAAACGTTTAAAAAATTTCTTTTGTCTTCATCAGAAGCCGAATCTCTTTTCCATTGATCCTTGACTGGATCAGCGCTCTGGTTTGTAAAAAGCTCCAAACAAGTGTCAATTGGCACTACAGTCTCAACCTTCTGTAAATCCTCCTCTGAAATTTCGTCTTTGTGATTTTTTATAATCCCAATTGTTTGCTGAACAGGCACTGAAAGACTCTCCTGTGGTCCAACAGGCGCAATGTTTAGTGCAGGGTATGCGATCGCAGGAACAATCACAAGCGCAACAATAAGTGAAGCAACTGTCGTCAGGGCCCCAAATGAAGAGGCAATCGCAAGGTTTTTTCTGTGTCTTATCAAACGATAGACAGAAACGCAGGTGAGTCCACAAACTATGAATAAGCAACTAACAACTGTTGAGCGTCTCATGAGAATTCCAAGCGTCGAGAACACAACCAAAAAAAACATGTTGATGGCTCTACACTTCTTCTCTTCTTCAACTGGAAAAGCAACGTCGACTAACAACATTAACCAAAGCATAATGAAAGGCATAGCTGTTATGTCTTTTAGAACACAAGAAATCCAAAGGGGAATCAATGGATTTAGAAGCATAAAGAGATAGACGAAAAAAGAAGTGGTTTTTGCCCTACCCCCTGCTCTTTTATTGATCCAATAACAAGCGAGAACCAAAACAATCGACCACACAAACGCTTGAATGTAGACAAAAACCCGATCTCCTAAAATACCACTGCCAAAACAACTTTCTCCAAACTTCCAAAAAGCACCGTATATGAGAGTGTCAACGAAAGGATGATGATCGCTTAGCCAAAAGCTTGGCAAATCTTGTCGAGACGATGGATCAAAACAGCCATAGTTGTTAAACCATAAAAGTTGAGCAACACCATCTGGGCTTAGGTTAATCTGCGAAAATATAGTGATTATCAGCGAATAGAATAAAAACATGATGAGGGTTAAACAACAATAATTCAGAGGCCTAAACTCCATGATTTTATTAATTACCAAAGAGTTGAATTTAATTTTTTTGGGTGTAAATATGAAATAGAGAATAGGAGCAGAAACAAGGAACAAGAAAGTGGCTTTGACGACCGTCATTTGAGAAAACTGATAGTAAAATTCAAAGCCAAAATAACTAAAAGAAATGCCAAAGGAGGCAATCAATGCAAATATAAGAGGTCTAGGCTTGATTAATGAGAAAAAATTGGCCATTTCTCTCCTTATGGGATTCCAATTATACAACCGTTTCTGAAAACTTAATGAATGTTATTGTAAACGAACAGCGCTTTAAGGAAGCTTGTTTTTTTAGTAAAAAACTTGAACTTGTCTTTCGCTAATTTTTTTACTCATTAAAACAAGGAACAATGATGGAAATTAAGCTTGTTTTGGTTTGTGATGCCATAGATCTCTAATTATACACGAAAGAAAAAACTTTTTCTTTGTTACAGACAGAAATGTGTGTGTTTGAGTCGGCTTCTGAGGGTTGCTGTGGATGCTTGCCCACTTATGTTAAAAAAACGGAACAAAAAAACATGTTAACTATCCACAAACGGTCTGTTCGTAGTGCAAAATTTCATAGTCATTTGCCCTTTGATCATCCATAAACATCCCTATAGGCAACAGGACGCTCATCTGAGATATAATGAAAGTTGTTTTAATAATTTCCAAAAAGAATCACGAATGGCAGAAAGGAAATGTTATGGCATATGTTAAACCACCTCCAACAAAGAAGAAACTGCCAGTGGGCGTTGACAATTTTGAAAAATTGCTGAGCAATGATTACTACTACGTCGACAAAACTAACTTAATTGCTGAGATTTTGGACGAAGCGGCAGAGGTGACGCTTTTCACGCGCCCAAGGCGTTTCGGCAAAACCCTTAACATGACAATGTTGCGCACTTTCTTCGAAGTTGGGCGCGACGGCACCCTGTTTGACGGTCTAGCAATTTCGAAGCGAGAGGACTTGTGCGAGAAATACATGAACAAGTTCCCCGTTGTGTTTTTAACGCTTAAAGGTGTTGATGGGCTTAACTTTGAGTCGGCGTTTAACCGCTTTAGGTACATTGTCGCTACAGAAATCAAAAGGCATAATTATCTTCTTGATAGCAGTAATTTAAGTGAAGAGGAAAAGCAAACCTACAAAATGTTGAAAAACTCCAACTTTTCCGAAGTCAGTTTTTCAGAATCTGTTGGGGCTCTTTGTACTCTTCTGGAAAAACACTATGATTCAAAAGTGGTGCTTTTGATTGACGAGTATGACGTGCCACTTGATAAGGCATATGTTAACGGCTATTATGACGAAATGATTGACGTGATTCGCTCTATGTTCGGCGCAGCCCTAAAATCGAACGAGAGCTTGCAAATGGCAGTTCTAACTGGTTGTTTGCGAGTTTCCAAAGAAAGCATTTTCACGGGACTAAACAACATGCGCGTGTGCACAGTATCGGACTCAATGGCAAGCAGCTCTTTTGGTTTCACCAGCGATGAAGTTAAAAAAATGCTTGACTATTACGAGGTTTCAGACAGATTTAAGGATGCTCAAGCTTGGTATGATGGATACCTTTTTGGTGAAGACGAAATGTTTTGCCCTTGGGATGTCATCAATTTTAGCTGCGACTTGCGAAGAAGACCAAATGCAAGACCAACACCATACTGGATAAACTCAAGTGGGAACGACATTGTTCGTCGCTTAATCAAAAATACAAACAACATTTCGGTGCAACACGAAATTGAGATTTTGATTGAGGGTGGCACAATCAGCAAACAAATTAACGAAAACATCACACACAGGGAAATTGACAGAGACATTGAAAACATTTGGAGCTTGCTTTACATGACGGGCTATTTAACAACAACTGAAATCCCCGACACAGATGTTTATTCACTTCGCATTCCAAATTTTGAGATCACTCAAATTTATGAGCAACAGGTTCTGCAGTGGTTTCGTGACTGCGTGCGTGATGAGGCCAAAACGAACAACGAATCGCTGGAGGAACTTTACGTTGCGTTTGAAAATGGGGACGCTACCGCCATTGAGGAACAGCTAAACGAGCGCCTTTTAACAACAGTCAGCTATTTCGACGCACACGAGAACTTCTACCACGGCTTTTTGCTGGCACTCTTGAGCACCTGCAACATTTGGTATGTTCAGTCAAACCTAGAAAGTGGCAATGGCCGTGGCGACATTTTCGTAGAAAACGCTCGTGGCACGGTTGGAATTGCCATTGAGATAAAATACACGCACGACCCAGATGACCTGGCAGAAGCCTGCAAAGACGCAATGTCACAAATTAACAACAAGAACTACACAGCAAACTTCAAACGCAAGAACCTAAAGCGCATTCTGAAAATGGGCATCAGCTTTTGTGGCAAAGAAAGTAAGGTGCTGGTTGAGAAAGGTTAGGTAATTTTAAATCGAGCCAAACTGCTTCATCGAACCAAGTCTCAACGATTTGGTTTCTCATGCAGTTATCAACAACACAAAAAAGCGACGCCTTAAAATGTCATCGCTCTTTCGACGATATGAGATTCTTTCTGGTCTCTGTGTTCGTCAGAACTGCGATAAAAATTGGAGCTGCCAGCATCATTGGCAACATATAACGAGCATGCGTTGAAGTTGGGCACAACATCAACATTGCCATCGAAAACAGCAAAGGCGATTGAGCAACGAGCGCATCGAGTGGGTGTTTTGCTCTTCTCCAAATTAAGAACAAAAGGCAAAATGGAACGATTGACGCCCAAATGCACACATACATAACAGCATTTAAAACTGGAGTGTTTACAAGTCTTGTGTATAATGCAGACCAAACTTTACTTGCCCTAGAAGCTTCTGGCCAAGTTATCACATTAGACAAATCATTTGCAGATTCAGAATCTGTGTAGGAAATATACACATGCATACTTCCAACAGAGCTGCCGCTGAACGAAAACCACACAGACTCCAGCCCAATCTCTGTTGCAATATATTCCCAAGGATGCTGAAGTCCCTTTTTAAACCAAAGCCGAAGAAAAGCACCAACGGAATCTTCATTTGGAATATAGGTCTTTTTAATAGGATCAACTAAATAATTGTTGTAATTTTCAGCAATTCCGTCAAATCCAACAGCAATCACATCGTCTATGATTTGGCGCTCTTGCTCACTAAACTCTTCAGGTGAATCTTTAACAATGCGAGCCAATTGTTGTTCTGGAATCGCCAACATCTCCTGTTTTGGACCTGAAGTAACATTTATTTGTGGAAAAATCACTGCAGGAACAAAGACTTGCGAGAATAACAAAAGAGCAACCCCTCCCAAAAAAGCGAAGCTTCGAAACGCCCTTTTACCTTTCATGAACACCATCAACATTAAAGCAACCGAAACAAGGTAGGGACCTGTCTTTTTTGTGTACATGGTCAACAAGCAAACAAAAATAAATACAATCAAAAAAGATGGTTTCTTTAATAATTTTCCACGCGTTCGCCAGATTTCACAATAAAGCACGCTGAACAACATAAAAAAAGGAGTGAAAGACGTGTCTTTATTAACTGTCATGAAAGTCACAACTGCCATTGGATAAACCACCAAAAATAACAGAGCTACAGTTGATGAATGGCGAACTTGCATCAAAGTTTTTACATAATAGACAACATAAGATATAACAAATATGGCAAAAATCATCTGAAGTGCAACAAAAACACCGATCCCAAGCATTGGGTTAGAAATTCCACCAAGTTCAAAGAATTTTCCATAGACAATCGTGTCCAAAAACGGATGCCAGTCTGAAATTGTCCCACCAGCAATGTATTCTTCAATTTGCATCGCCGTGTCACCAACCATAATTCCAGGGAAAAGAAAAAGATAAGTTGGAATCCAACACAACGTTGTAATGCAAACGTATTTTTTCATCCCACTCCAAGTAGGCGCAATGAAATCTGGGAGCACTTCATTTTTTTTATCAGCATTTCCTTTTTCATTACGCTTTTTGGTTAAACGCGTCAAGCCCTTTTCAATGGCAAAAAAAGCGACAATGAACATCAAAGAATAAAAACACCACTCTATGAGAAACATGATGTCATAGGGCTTAAATTGCCCTTCAGTCTCACTAAAACGCGCTGCCATTCCAAACAAAAGACCCAACAGAATTGGGACAATAATAGCAGACTTTCTTCCACTATTAAAAAAGTTAAAAAAAACTTCTTTATGTTGCATTAAATTATTCTTTCAATTCTCATTTGTTTTATAAACTCCAAAGTTCTATTTATTTTATCAAAAAACAAAGTCTATCTTTTCCCTTCCACATGCACACATGTCTGACACCATCGTTTTACAAAAAATTTTTGCACAGTTTTCTGCTCTGTCGTTAATTTTTTATGTGATTTTAAAGTTTAAAAAATGATTATTAAAAACTTCCAAGTTTAAAGATATGGTGGTCGCTACAGGATTTGAACCTGTGACCCCCGCCGTGTGAAGGCGATGCTCTCCCGCTGAGCCAAGCGACCAAAAACAATTAGAAAGCGCTTTGAAACAAGCAAGACCATTATAGCAAAACAATGACTACCTTTGCTCTAAAAACATCTTTCTTGTTATGAAGTTATAAACCATGACAATCACAGTTGCAATCAATTTTGCGCCCGTGTAGACAACGTTATAGCTCGCATTTTGTTGCAGAAACGCGCTTGCGCTATAAACAGGTCCAACGCAAATCCAAATGATGATCGCATTAATTATTAAACCCACGACTGACAATATGACAAATATGATGAATTCTGCTTTTCTGTTAAGATTTTCTTTTCTGACAAAAACAAACTTGAAACTCAATATGTAATTGACGATAACAGAAATTCCAAATCCAACAGCTGAGGCTATGACAGATGCAACTTCAAAGAAAGACTCAGCAGTAAACGCCATGATCAAGTTAAGCGTTGCCAGACCAATGCCATAATCGATGCAAAACGACAAAAATCCGACGAGTCCAAATTTTATAAACTGATCTATTAATTTTTTCATGAGACTATGATAGCAAATAATTTAAATTTTCCATGAATGGAAGGAGCACAAAAATTGATCGAAAAAGAACCCTCGCTCAAACCAAAATGAACGAGGGCACTTATCAAAAAGATCTACGGATTAACTAAATTTACTTATCTGATGTGCAAAGCATCAACCATGACACACTTTCTCTTTCTGCAGAAAGAACGTGCACTTGTTAAGCCTTCACCAGTAGGACCAGCAATGGTGAACGTTGTGTGGCCCTCTCCGCCAAAGCCAATGCCTGCATAGCAAGGTGCATTCTTAACAAAAATTGTTGTCTCAAGAAGGCGAGCCATCTTTGTGAGCTTATCAACGTTCTTTGAGTGCATCATTGCAGTGTGACGATTGCCATGCTCTGCCTCGTATGCGTAATCGATTGCCTCATCAACATCGTTGCAACGAACGATCGGCAAAATTGGCATCATCATTTCCTCAGTTACAAGGTGGTGGTCCTTGTTGACTTCCATAATGATGAGTCGAACATCATCAGAAACTGACACGCCAAGTTTATCCATGATGTGCTTTGCGCTCTTGCCAACAAATTCAACTTTTGGTCCGCCCTTCTCGTTTGTTACGAGTTCGTCGAGTTTTTGAATCATAGCAGGGTCAGTCATCTCATAAGCACCATTTTGCTTCATGCAGTGAATGAGGTAGTCACAAATTTGGTCAACTGCAAACACTTCTTTTTCAGCAATGCAAGGAACGTTGTTGTCAAATGAAGAACCATCAACGATGTCTTTTGCAGCTTTTTCAATGTCTGCAGTTTCGTCAACAACACATGGAGGATTGCCAGCACCAGCTCCGATTGCTTTTTTGCCAGTTGACATAACTTTTTTAACAATTGAAGGACCACCAGTTGCAACAAGCATTCTCACCTTTGGATGCTCACACATTGCATTTGTGTTCTCGATTGAAGGAGCTTGCACAGTTGTTATTAGGTTTGCAGGAGCACCAGCCTCCATCATCGCCTTATTAAGGAGCTTCACGAGGTAGTGAGACACTTTTGTCGCACGAGGGTGCGGACTAAACACAACAGTGTTTCCGCCTGCTATCATTGAAATGCCATTGCAAATGATGGTTTCTGTTGGGTTTGTCGTTGGTGTGATTGCACCAATGACTCCGAATGGGCAATACTCAATGAGTGTCAAACCATGATCTCCAGTGATTGCTTCTGTGACGAGATCTTCAGTTCCTGGGGTCTTTTCAGCTGCTAACTTGTTTTTGAGGAGCTTGTGTTCATATTTACCAATTTCAGTCTCTTCAACTGCCAAACGAGACATGATCTCCAAGTTTTGACGATTTAGAACAGTTTCACGAATGACATCTACATATTTCTGGCGCTGCTCCATTGTTGAGTGAAGGAGCTCTTGCTGGGCAACAACTGATGCCTCAACTGCACCATTCATTGTCTCAAAAACTCCATAGTCTCCACCAGTTGATGCTGTTGTACCTGCTGTCGGAGCGCCTGCAGTCTCTGCAATTGCCTGTCTGACCATCTTCTCAATTACACTTGCGTCGATTTCCATTTTTTTCTCCTCTTCTTAGTTTCTCTCGACCAATAAATAACTTCTTAAAAATTTAACAGTTCATTGCGATGCCTAGTGGCGTCACAAACAGTGGTTGATTTGATTTCACAGTCTCAATCCCGATTTCTTTTTCAAAAACAGGAGTAAAGTCAGTAAAACTGCTTGCGCCTCCAACAACATAGATCTTTGGCACATCGCGACCCTCAACAAATTTCTTCACAATTGCAGCCATCTTCTGAACAACTGGTTTGACAATTGGGAAAACATCTGCTTCTTTACTCATGTCTTTTTTAAGCTTTTCAGCCTCTTCAAAAGGAACATCGAAATATCCTGCAATAACAAGCGACATGTGAGTGCCACCCGTTGGCTCGTCTGCAGTGTAGACGACTTTTCCATCTTCTAGGATGCTGATCCCTGTCGTTCCGCCACCAACATCAACAACTCCCCCGTCCTCGATCTCAAGAACAGTTGCTGCTGCAGTCGGCTCGTCGACAACATTAGTCACTTGAAAGCCTGAACCTTCAACAACGTTAGCAATCGCTTTAACACTGCCATCCACCACTCCAGGTGGAATTGCGCACGCTGCTTTAGTCAGTTCAACATCAAGCTTGCTCTCGATCTCGTGCTTTAGGTTTTGCACAATCCGCATCGCACCCATGTAGTCAACAACAATTCCGTCTTTAACGACAGATGATGGATAAGTCGCACCTGCAATAGGCCTGTTGTCAGAGTCAACAACTGCGAGGACGATGTTGGCAGTTCCGAGGTCAACCCCGACTTTCAGCTCTCCTGAAAAGTCGTTAACTTCACCACTGTCAACAAGTTCGGCGAAATCGTTTAATATCTGCTTTTCAATATACAAACATTCACCTCCGCATCACTATTTCTTAATAACAACATAGTCTTTGTTGCGGAGCGAACAAGCATTTGCCTCGTCAATATCAACATGCATCTCTAGTGCATATTTATCAGAAACGCGCACTAACACGTTACCAAGAACTCCTGCACGCTCACCGAATGTTTCAACTTCAACAACGTCTTTGTCATGAAGTCCGAGCTTTTCAGCAGTTGTAGGATCCATATGAATGTGGCGAAGTGCAACAATCGTCCCTTTTGGAAGTTCAACTGAACCTTTTGGCCCAATCAACGTCACACCAGGAGTGTTGTCAAGCTTGCCAGACTCCTTAATCGGAGCTTTAACACCAATCGAAAAGCCGTCAGTCAAGGAAATCTCAACTTGGCTCTCCGAGCGAAGCGGCCCCAAAACTCTGACTTTTTTAAATTCGCCTTTGGGTCCACGCACTGTCACTGTTTCATTTGCAGCAAACTGACCAGGTTGCGCAAGATCAGCCTTTTTTGTCAATTCCGAACCCTCACCGAAAAGAGCATCCATGTCTTTTCTTGATAGATGCACATGTCTGTTTGAAACGCCAATGGGGATCTTTAGCTGATCATAATTTTTAAGCTGATCCATGACTGATTGAACAATCGATTGAATCAATTCTTCATTGTTACCATCATTTAAGTTCATCTTAACTCTCACATCCTTTCTGTAAAAGATGAATATTGCTGTGCTATCACTTCTTGGCGCAAAGCTTCAACTGAATCAAGCTTTTCCCAAGCAAAATCTTGGTCTTCTCTTCCGAAATGACCATAATTAGTTGTTTTCCTGTATTGTGGACGCCTGAGGTCTAATTTCTTTATTATTCCTGCGACCGAAAAATCAAATATCTTAGAAACTGCACGCTCAATTATTGCCCTGTCAACGTGCTGTGTTCCAAAGGTGTTGACGTTTACAGCTTCTGGCTTGACTTGACCAATTGCATAAGCTATTGCAACCTCGCATCTGTCAGCCAAACCTGCTGCTACTATGTTTTTAGCGGCATATCTCGCCATGTAAGCCGCACTTCTGTCAACCTTTGTTGGGTCTTTTCCTGAAAAAGCACCGCCACCGTGTCTTCCAATGCTTCCATAGGTATCAACAATGATTTTTCTCCCAGTGACTCCCGTGTCGCCTGCAGGTCCACCGATGACAAAACGACCAGTAGGGTTAATTTTTATCGTCGTTTCGCTCAAATCAAACAATCCTGCTAAAACAGGCTCGATGACTTCATCAGTCAAAGTGCTCTTCAAATAATCATAGTGAATTGATGAATGATGTTGAGCTGACAAAATGACGCTCTCAATTTTTAATGGTTCATGCTCAGAACTGTAACGAATTGTCACTTGCGCTTTTCCATCGGGATAAAGCCAAGGCACAATCCCCTCTTTTCTCACCTCTGACAAACGCTTTGTTAAAGCATGCGACAAATCTATCGTCAGCGGCATAAAATTTCTTGTTTCATTGCACGCATAACCATACATGATCCCTTGGTCTCCGCCACCGATCTCCTCTTCGCCATCAGCGTTCTTATTAACGCCTTGAGCAATGTCAGGGGACTGAACGTTTATGTTCGTCATGATGAAGCAGTTATCACAATCAATTCCACTTTCTTCTGAGACATAACCGATGTCGCGCATGACGCCACGTGCAATATTCACAGCATCAATTTTTGCATTTGATCCAATTTCTCCTGCTATCATCAAGTTTCCCTTGGAAGCCATTGTTTCAACTGCAACATGCGAGCGCGAATCTTGCCTTAAAGCCTCATCAAGAATTGCATCTGAGACTTGATCGCACAACTTGTCAGGATGACCTTCTGTCACCGACTCTGATGTCATTAAAAATGTTCTCATATCATCTTCACCTCCTTAAAAATCTACCTAAAATGTTTTCCTATATTCCTGCACTGTCATGTGTTCGTATTTCTTAAACACTTTTCTAAAATAGCCACTTTCGCTATATCCAAGCTGAAAGGATATTTTAGAAATGCTATCGTCCGAGAGATACATTCTGCATTTTGCTTCATGTATTTTTCTCATGTGGATGTATTCCATAACACTGACCTTAAACTGATCTTTGAAAATCCTGCTCAAATATCCTTGAGAAATAGCACAATTTTCAATGATCTGATTAAGTCCAATATCTTCGGTAATGTGTGCGTCTATGAAAGCCAGCACTGAAGCTAGTGTTGGATATCTTTTTTTGCTTCTCTCCTTAAACACATAATCGATGATTCCAAAAAGCCACATACCGCCAACCCTTGGATCTGTTAGCTCAGATTCAGTTAATGCCAGCAATTCGTCATAACTTTTCGCTTGACTCTCAGCACTTCCAATCATAGAAAGCATGTGTCTTCCAAGATAGCTCAAAGCTTCCTCAATTTTTACTGTGTCACCGCTATATTTTGAATATATGTCAGTCAAAACATCAACATAACAATAATATGCACGCTTGAAATCTCTTGCCTCAATGACTTCTTCCATCTTTTGAGCTGGCAAATTCAGTCTGTTGCTTTTCTCAGTTTTATAGTCTCTCAAGACATTTGTAAAAGTCTTCATACTCAATGGTTTAAGGAGATATTCCTTAACACCGAGCTTTAATGCTTCTGATGCCAAATTAAAGTTCTTGAAACTGCTTAAAAGATAAATTGTCACCTCTTCATCAAGTTTGCGAATTTCCTTGATAGCTTCAAGGCCACTCATCACTGGCATTTTATTATCGATAAACACAATGTCTGGATTAAGATTCTTGAAAAGCTCAACTGCTTCTTTACCATTCGCAGCTTCATCGCAAATCTCAAAACCCTGAACCTGACGAACCATGACATTATAGGCATCGCGCATTGTGCAATCGTCATCCGCAACAAGAATTGAATAGGTCATCTCCTTATCCCCTCTCGTTAATATATCGCGGATATTTAATGCACACTTTTCTGCCTTTGCCTTCGACTGAGTCGATTTTTACTTCGCATTCCTCACCAAAGAGAACGGCTAAGCTATTGCACATTTCTTCCACGCTTTGCAAAACTCCTGAGTCGTTACTTTGTCTCTTAAAAGGCGCAAGGTAGTTTTCGATTTGCTCAGAACCAAGCCCTGGACCGTCATCTTCAATCTCCAAAACAACATCTTTCGTTGTGTATGTCCCAGTGATTGCCACTGTTCCACCTGTTTCTTTCATGTCAACTCCGCAATCAATTGCAAGTTGCACAAAAACTGGCAACATCTGCTGAGGAACCTTCCACATGTTCATCTCGCTCGGAATGTCGATTGAATAACTCAACCTCTCTCCGAGTTGCATCTGGCGTATGTTTAAATATCTCTCGACGTTGTCAATTTCTTCAGAAATTGTCCAGAATGTCTTTCTGTTTGTTGCCATATCCTTAATGAAATCAGCAAAAATCACTAAAGCTTCATTGGTTTCAAACGCTTCTTCTGTCATTGCCAAATTGGCAATTGTTGTCAAGGTGCTCAAACAAAACTGCAACGTTGTCGCAGAATTCATTGACGACAACTTCAGCTCACGCTCTTTTGTCGCCGAATAAGAACCGCGATTTTTCTCATCAAGAGTCCGCTTGAGATGAGAAATCTCGTTGTCTCGCAACTGTTCTATGACCATAGTTGCCAGGTCTGCCGCATCACAGAACTGCTCAAAAGACATCTTTGGCGCTTTTTGCTTAAGCGCACTATCGATCCCTGCCTCTGTGATGAGCTCATCGCGCTTGAAAATTGTTTCAAGGCGAATTACATCTTCTGGCGCATCATCGCAGACAATCTGTCCACCGATGAATCCGCCGAGGTAGTGCCCTTCAACAACAAGAGGAATTGCCACTTCTAACAACCCACATGGGCAAAAATAGATGCAAGTCTTCTTTGTTGTCGCTGCTTGAATTGCTCCATAAGCATCGGAGGACAAGCAGCCTCTCATCGTAAGTTCATTGCCACGAACGCAAGAACAAAATTGTGTAAAACAAGTTGGCTCTGTGACAGGCTCACCTTTATAGTCAACTGTAACAAAAGCAAGACCTGTTACTTTAGATATCTTCTGCTGAATCTCTTCGAGTTTCTCTTTTCCAAAAAGATGAATGATGTCAAAATCACTTATGTTTATGCCAGCGATTTTGTCTTTTTTTTCATTAAGTTCTTTTTTTGCAGTCTCAGTCATCTTCTAAACAATTTTTACAGTACGTTTAAAAGAATTCTTTCGATATCTTGTTTTGAAAACACCATGCGCGCCGTCTTGACGCATCCGTCTTTTAAAGCGTTGTCAGAGAGCTCTGAGAGTTTAGCGCGAAGTTCGTTCGCATCAACTTTGCACTCCGAAATTTTCATTGGCATTTTCATGTTTCGTTTGCACTCATCGATTTTGTCGCAGAAAAGTTGCACTGCAACATCGTCTGAGTCTTGATTTGTTGCAAATCCGTTTTTGCGAGCAAGCGATGCATATCTGCTTTTCATATATGGATCACTTGCGTTCTTCTTTATGACTTCAGTCAAAATGAGTGCATTTGCAAGTCCATGAGGAATGTGAAACATACCGCCAAGCTGATGAGCAATTGCATGATTCATTCCCAAACCTGCTATGTTAAAAGAAGTGCCTGCAATGTTGGAAGCTTCTTGCATCTTGCCTCTTGCTTCCATATCACCACCATTAAAATAGCATTTCTCAAGATTGTTAAACACAAGCTCAACACCTTTTTCTGCCAAAGCATCAGAGTATGCACCTGCATTTGTCGCAACATAAGCCTCAATGACGTGCGTTAAAACATCAACGCCAGTGTTTGCTGTGATTGCAGGTGGAACTGAGGCTGTGAACTGCGGTGCCAGCAAAACCTCGTTCGGAAGCATGCTGTGGTCTGCAATTAAATGCTTAGTTTGCATCTCTTTATCAGTTATGACAGTCACAGAAGTCACTTCTGAACCCGTTCCACTTGTTGTCGGAACAGCAATGAAGCGCACTTGTTTTTTGTATCCTGCGTTAGAAGCAAAATACAAAATGCCTTTGACTGTGTCGATTGCTGAGCCACCGCCAAATGCAATGACAACATCAGGCTGAAGTTTAAGCAAATTAGCGACACCTGTTGCAACATTCTCAAGTGGCGGATCAGGAATGACATCCTTACAAATCGTCACTTGGTTTGTTCCATCAATTTTGTCTGTTATTTCTTTGACAGTTCCATTGTCCACAAGAAATGCGTCTGAGAACAACCAAACCTTCATATTTTTTAGCTCTTTTAGGTGATCTAAACAATCAACACCTGAAAAAACTCTTGAGTTTACGTAGACTTCTTTCATTTCTCTTATCTTCCCTATCGAAGTGAAAATCCGTTAGTCAAAATGCATTTTCTTCTTCTTGTGAAATGTCTTGCGCTTGCAGGACCTTCACCTGTAACATTCGCAACAGTGAGCGCAAATGGGCTGTCTTGCATAAACATTCCAACACCATTTAACGCTGGTCCATTCTTGATGAAAATGGCCGTCTGCATAACTTTTGCTGCTTCACTTAAGCGATCGATGTCCCTTGAGTGAATGGAGGCAGTGTGTTTATATTTCTGCTCTGCATCCAACATCAACTGAAGAGCGTCTTCATAAGTTTCTGCAACCACCAAAGGAACAACTGGACATCTTAACTCTTCCAAAACAAATGGATGATGAATGTCTGTTGGTGCAACGACCAGTTTTACGTCGCTGTCATGTGAAATTCCAGCAGCATCTAAAATCTCGACGGCACTTTTGCCTATCCAACGCCTTTTCAAAACATCATCCGATGTCAGAATTGCCCTTGATAATGCTTGACATTCCGCCTCATCTTTAACAACATAAACTTTGTTTTTCGACAATGCAGAGACAAAACCCGAAACCGCATCCTTAACACAAACGAGTGTTTTTTCCGACGAGTGAGTTAAGTTGTTGTCAAATGAAGCACTCCTTGCGATGTCAAAAGCAGCTTTTGTTAAATCAGCTGTTTCATCGATTAGTGCAACTGAATTTGCATGATCTTCACCGATTACTTTTTTACCACACGCAAATGCTTCTCTTAGAGCAGAATGTCCTGCACCGCAGACGATCATATCAACGTCTGGATGGTGCATAACTTCTTCTGTTTTGCCAATCGACATCTCGTCAAGCGCAACAACCAAGTTATCAATTCCACAAGAATCAACAATTGCTTTGCTAACTAAACTAGCAACATGAGTAGTTGTTTTGACGGCCCTTGGATTGGGGCAAACAACGACAGCGTTGCCAGCCGCAATAAGACCTATGACGTGATTAATCAAAGAAGCCGCAGGACTGGAAACAGGTTCCACTGTGCAAACAACTCCAAAGCCAGAAAGTTCATAGAGCGTCATTCCACGATCACCAGTTTTAACATCTGTGACGAGATCCTCAACTCCAGGAGTTTTCTTAATTGCGGCTTCGATTTTTAACTTCTTGTCAGCGAAATTGCCCATTCCAGTCTCTTGAACGGCAAGCATAGCAATAACATCAAGCTCGTCAAGAAGTGTGTTTCTAATTGCTTCTATTATTTCACACCTGTCTTCCAAAGACAAAGTTTGATAGCGCTCGTGAGCACGTCTCACAAAGCCAATCGCATCATTTACCGACGCAAAAATTCCAACTTCCACAATCACACCTTCTTTTGCTTATGTTTCGTTATAGCCCTGACGTGTCGACAGTGTCAATTATGCCGATCACAGCCATGTCAATTGTTTTGTCATGTTTGTCGTCGTCAACACGAACAGAAGAACCTGACGCACACAGCACATATTCACCGATGCCACAGCCAACATAGTCAACTGCAACCTCTTCTTGATCGATGTATGCTCCGTCCACGTCAACCCTGCGCACAATCATCAACTTCGTGCCTTCAAGGCTTGGTTCTTTTCGTGTCGCAACAACATTGCCTATTACCTTAGCTAAAATCATAGACGATCATCTACTTCTTACTTTTTGGCGAACTCGTCTTACTCTTTGACTTAGCGTCAGTCTTAGGCGCCTCTTTTTTTGGTTCAGGCTTTTTTGCCTCAACCTTTTTAGGCTCCTCTTTTTTTACTTCAACCTTCTTTGGTTCTGCCTTAACTGGCTCCTCTTTTTTAACTTCTGCCTTCTTTGGTTCAACCTTTTTTGGTTCTTCTTTTTTAGGCGAAACCTTCTGAGCTTCTGTTTTACTCGGAGCTTTAGCTTTAGCAGGCGAAGCCTTCTTTGCAGGCTCAGCCTTCTTTGCTGTAGGTTTTTTAGGCTCGTCCTTTTTTACCTCTTCTTTCTTCTTGGGCTTTTCATCTTCCCAAGCCTGAGGAATCGGCTTTTTGTTAACGGACTGATACGGAACCTTTGGATTACAAAAGAGTGAAGCCATGCCATCTGATGGTCTGGCAATAACAGATGCTGAAACAAGATTGCCACATTTCATACCTTCCGCCTTTGCCGCAGAAACTGCAGCTTTAGCTGCGCCAACGTCTCCAACAACTTTCACTGTCATATAACCTGAACCTCTACTGTTTTCGAGTTCCAGAATCTTGACGTTTGCGGCTTTTACCATAACATCAGCAACTTCGATTGCTGTTGATATGCCGACGGTCTCAACAATTCCTAATGATTCACGCACCTTTATCTCACCTCCTTTTATGCATCTAATTCAATATCGATTCCATATTCCAATAAGTTTCTTACATATCCCAAAATCTGTTGTCTATAGCTTTCTGGTTCTTTTCCAGAAAAAGGTGCAAGTGCATTCTTTGCAAGTGTAACTTTACAACCCTCTCCCAGAGCTTTGTCAAAAAGCTTGACTTCAAAAACATCTGGAACACATAACGCGCACTTTGCGAGGATGTCCCTCGGCATTGTTAGATAAATTACTTTATCAAATTCAAGCGCATCACGTAAAACTGTTTCTGGAGTGACAATTTTTGTGGCTTTCGAGCAAATCACCTTGCCCAACTCTGCATCTTTCATATGCTCTTCTTTTGCAACAATCGTCAGATTGCTTGAACCACGCTTAAAAGAATGTAGAGCAGTCTTTAGCCAATCAACATCATCTCCAGGTAAAACTAGCAAAATGTCTTCTTTGTTCGACTCTGCAAGTTCAAGTGTTAACTCCATGATACGCTTAACTAAATTTCTTAGTTCTGCTTCGTTGATTATCATGGGCACCTCTCTTGTGTTAGGCGGAGGCTTTTAAATTAATCTCCGCCTAAAGTGATCGATACATTTATTCTGCTAACTTTTTTGGAATAATTTTCTCGGTGTCCATGTGAGGGCGAGGAATGACATGGAGTGACACAACTTCGCCAACCGCACGAGCAGCAGCAGCACCTGCGTCAGTTGCAGCTTTAACAGCCCCAACGTCGCCTCTTACCATCACAGTTACCAATCCAGAACCAATCTTCTCATATCCGCAAAGTGTGACATTTGCAGCTTTTACCATTGCATCAGCTGCTTCAATAGCACCAACAAGGCCTTTTGTTTCAACCATTCCTAATGCATCTGAGTTCATTGTAATTTCCTCCTGTGTTTATATTCTTTTCAAATTAACAGTTTTGCTTAAATGTATGGTGTCGTTGTTGACTGTGGTTCATCACCAAGAGCGCCAAGAAGTGTTCTGCCGACCTCAATTGCAGCGCGAACAGCTTGGCGAACAGCACCAGAGTCACCAGTGAATGTCAAAATGCATTCGTTTGAGAAGCTTGTTCCACCATTTCCTGGTGAGCTGTAGCCCAAAACATCAACATTAGCAGCCTTAACTGCAGTATCTGCCAAAACTGCGCCGATAGCAGCAGGTCCAGCACAGGTCATGCCCCAAGCTTTTCCAAGCTTAGCACCCATTGCTTTTTCCAAGCAATAGCTTGCACGAGCTGTGTATTGGAACTCAAGGTGCCCTGCGTCATTGCCATAAACGTCTCCGAAATATTTTGGAAGAACGCTCAAAGCAATTTCAACAGCTCTTCTTGCGTCAGACACATCGTCAGCACCGATCATGATCAAAGAACCATGTCCAGCACCACCTTTTGTGTCCCTTGGGAGCTCAACTGAGATAACCTCAGTGTTTGTTGCTTTGACAGCCTCGTCGACTGACATAATTTGTGGACCAGCACCTGTGCGTCCACCGATGATTCCGATTGAACGGAACTTGCCAAGTTTCATTGCCTCAGCAACAAGTGGATCAACACTTGCGATGACAAGACCGATTGTGTCACCAGTTGAAGTGCCAACATACTCAGTCAAGCCAATTCCATCAGCGTTGCCACAGCAAGCAGCTGATGTTGATGAGGCGCTAGCAGATGCTGAAGGTGCACCTGCGAGTTCGCTGGAAACTTGCTTCATCACTTTCTCGATTAAATCTTGATTCATTTTGTCTCCTCCGTAATCTTTTTTATCCTACACGACTGGTTACGCCGCATTGGTCGACAACTTTTGCTAGGGGTTGCATCGAAGCTGCATCCAAAGATTTCACTCCATGCATTTCATAATCTCTTCCTAGCATCTTATATTTATTCTCACCCATTGAGTGGTAAGGCAAAAGATTAACGCCTTCTAGGTTTTCTTGATTTAGAGTTTTTGCAAACTCTGCAATCGCCTTGATTTCCTCAGGTTTGTCATTAAAATCAGGTATGACAGGAACTCTGACTCTGATCTTGGTGATTTCAGACACAAGTTTAACACGCTCCAAAATTTCTTTATTAGAAACACCAGTGCGATCTTTGTGTTTTTCATCATCTAAGCTTTTAACGTCTGTTAGTGCCAAATCAACGTGAGGCATTACTTCACGAATTACTTCCTCACTTGCACAAGCTGTCGTTTCCATTGCCGTGTTCCAACCCTGAACATGAGCTGCCTTTAACAACTCCGCAGAAAATTCAGACTGCATCAAGGGCTCGCCACCTGAGAGTGTTAAACCTCCGCCAGACCTGCGATAGTGCGTTTCATCTTTTTTAAGGACGCGAATGACCTCTTCGACGGTCATTCGCTTTCCTTTCATTACCAGTGCACCCACTGGGCAAACAAGAGCGCATTCGCCGCAACCAATGCATTTGTTGTGATCAATTAACGCTCTATTATCAGTGCTAATTGCTCCTTGCTTGCAAACATTTAAGCAAGCACCACAGTGGATACATTCCATATCGTTGAACATAACCACTGGCTTTGACGACTGTGATTCTGGGTTTGAACACCATTTGCAACGAAGGGGGCATCCATTCAGAAACACAATTGTGCGGATTCCAGGACCATCGTTCACAGAGAATCTCTGGATGTCGAATACCAGTCCTTCTTTACTATAATCAACCCGCTGTTCCATAATGAGCAATTCCTTTATCTAACTAGCAACCACAACCACTGAATTCGTGCTCAGTACGCTCAATGATGTTATCTTGAACTTCCTTTGCAAGAGTGACAAAGTGTGCACTATATCCAGCAACACGAACGACCAAGTCTTTGTGAAGCTCTGGATGCTCCTGAGCGTCGATCAAAGTTTGCTTGTCGATGACGTTAAACTGAACGTGCATTCCTTTGTGATCAAAGTAGCTTCTAACAACAGCAGCAAAGTTCTTGAGTCCCTCGTCTCCAGAAAGAGCTGAAGGTGTGAACTTCTGATTGTAAAGTGTGCCATTTGAGAAGTATTCATGGTCAAGTTTAGCAACAGAGTTTGTTGCAGCAGTAGGACCACTAACGTCCTTGCCAGCACGAGGTGAAACACCGTCAGCAAGAGGTGTTGTTGCAAGACGTCCATCAGGAAGTGCTGCAACGTCTTTGCCGAACAAAACGTTAGCAGAAACTGGGTAGCAACCAGCTTGGAATTGACCGCCACGAGGATTGGTGTGCTTCTCAACCTCTGCAGAGTAGATGCGAGCAACACGAGCTGAAACGTAGTCAACTTCGTCGATGTCGTTGCCGTACCAATCAGTCTTTTCCATGATCTTTTTGATTCCATAGAAATCAATGTTGCCTGCAGGAGCAGCAGGAACTGCATTGTTAACTGCACTTGTTACAGTTGAGAGATCAGCTGATCCGTTCTCGCTCAAGATGCGTTTGACGATCTCATAGACCTTTTGCTCATCTGTTTGTGCTGGAGCAGCATTGAACGTTGCAGGAGCAGCACCACCAGCCATGCGCTGTTGATCAAAGATCTTTTCAGCTTGAGTTGAAGAATCAACTGGGTAACCAAAGTTGTTTGCAAGAGCGTCTTTGAGTTGTCCAATTGTGACTTCATGATTCTCAAACACGTGCTTTTGCATTGCATAAGCTGAGTCGCCAGCGTCGACAACACCAAATGCTTGAGGACCAGTGAAGTTATAGATTGCGCCACCTTCTTCAACAGTTTTGCCTCTGCCGATGCAGTCTTCCACAAGAGCAGAGAGGAATGGAAGTTGGTCGCGCTCCATGTGAGCAAGGTCAACAGCGTTGTCTGCCTCTGCGAGGTGATAAACGAAGTATTCCATTTGCTTTTCGAATGCTGTGAAGAAGTCCTCGATGTCTGTCCATGTTGACATATCACCTGTGACAGGTCCGAGTTGCTTGTCGCCAACTTTGCCGTTGTTAAGGGTGATTTCCATGACCTTTGCAACGTTAAAGAACGCAGCGTCGTGCCAACCTTCTGTCTTGTGTGGGCACTGTGGCTCAACGCAACCGATGATGCAGTAGTTACGAGCATCTTCGAGAGCAACACCACGGTTAACAAGAGCTGGGATGATGACTTCGTCGTTATACATAGCTGGAACACCAAGACCCAAACGAGCAAGTTCGCAAGCTCTGTAGAGGAACTCATCTGGAGTGTTCTCATGAACACGAATTGAGAATGAAGGTTGTGGGAGACGAACATGAGCTGATGCTACCATTGCCATGTAGGAAATGTCGTTTGTCATGTCGTGACCTTTTTCGTCTTGACCACCAACGCCCAAGTTTTGGAACACAGCATAACCAGCAAAAGCTTGGTCAGAGATTGCGTCTCTTGTCTTGTTGATGTCGTTGAGTTTGACCCAGATGCAGTCAATGAGCTCTTGAGCAAACTCTGGAGTGATGTTTTTGTCATCACGATATGGTGGATACATATATGTATCAAAACGTCCTGGAGAAATTGAGTGACCTGATGACTCAATTTGAAGCATTAACTGAATGAACCAGAATGCTTGGCAAGCCTCCCAGAAGTTTGTTGCACCATTCTCTGGCACACGCTCGCAGTTTGATGCGATTTGCAAGAGTTCTTGTTTGCGTTGTGGATTTCCTTCCACTGCTGCCATCTCGCGAGCCTTTGCTGCATAACGATGAGCAAAGTTGATTGCTGCGTTGTAGGTGATGATGACTGCATTATAGAACTGTTGCTTTTTGATGTAGCTTGGATCGTTGCGATCCATCTTTTGCATTGCGCAAACAACTTCATCAATAATTCCACGGAAACCTTTTTGAATGATCTTTCCGTAGTCGACTGACACATGTCCGACACCGCCATAGTAGTAGTTACCTACTGTGAAAACACCGTTTGCCTGGCAATCCTTTGTCTCTTCTGACATGTAGGATGTTGCGAGGTCAGAAACGGTTTTTCCTGGCCAATAAAGGAATGCGTCGTGGAGCTTTGAGGCAACGTCTTTCGGAATTTTGAATGGGTCAGCCATTCTTGTTTCCATTGTGTCAAACTCTGCCTCCACCCAATCGTAAGAATACTCTGGTGCGATTTGGCAAGAGCGAGGATGCACAGTCAGTGCACCAACGATGAGCTCGTCGTCGCGAATTGCAACTGGAAGTTCATTGAAGAGCTTCTCGCAGACTTTTGCGCGACGCATGACATTTGGCATGCCCTCTGTCTCTTTGTACGCTTCTGTCACAAGGCATGCTCTTTCGGCTTCTACCTCAGGGAATGCTGTAACAATAACGTTTTGCAACCTCTTCACACGATCGGTTGGCTCAGTAAAACCTTTTGCTATCATCTAATAGCCTCCTTTTGCATATCGTGCTAATAATACACGTTTTAAATTTAAGCACATCGGTGCCAAAATTCCTAGGTAGTTTTAAAACTATCTAATGTAAAAACCAAAACTCCCCCACTATAACTCACATATTGAGACGTTGAGCAGTTTTAGAAATCCTCTAATTAGTGTAATGTGTCCGGGCCATGCGGGGGAAGTTACCAAATTCCCTTCCTCTACAGTTTCAGTCGGAGGAACTTCCACATAGGTGCCACCTGCACTTAACACTTCTGGTGCCACAGCATCATAGGCTGTGAGTCTTCGCCCACGAACAACATCTGCTGCAGTCAAAATTTGAACGCCGTGACAAATTGCAGCCACTGGCAAGTTCATCTGGAAGAAATAGCGAACAACATCCAATACCCTTGGATCTCTTCGCAGATATTCGGGTGCTCTGCCCCCCGTGAGATATAAGCCATCATATTCAGTCAGGTTTAGATAATCAAAAGAAGCATTCAAACAGAACTTGTGTCCTGGTTTTTCTGAATACGTCTGTTCGTCGCCAAAATCATGAACTGCTGTCTGAATGTGATCTCCCGCCGCTTTTCCAGGGCAAACCACATCGACATCAACTCCCGCGATTTCCAAGGCCTGATAAGGCACCATGACCTCATAGTCCTCGGCGAAATCTCCAGCGATCATTAATACGGATCTTGTCACTATCCCTCCTTTCAGGTCGATTAATCAATTTAACACCATCTTCGACAACAATGTTGTTTGGATCGATGTTAGTCTTTTCTCCACCCTCTTTTTCCCATGGCATAACGTCACCTTCTTCTCGAAGATATAACATGACGTCTGCCACTCCTTCGCCGATCACTGAATCGACGAAAAAAATTGTCTTGCACCCCGCAAGGCGGAGCCACAATTCAGCCATGTCCGGTCTCGCTATTGGATCGTTAATTTTAGTAACAATTCCAATGACCTCACGCGTTGCCATCGCGACTGAATGCGGAGAATAAAGCGAGTATTCCTCCGTGGAGCTCATCATCAAACCAACGATGCTGGCTTCAAAGGCATAAGTAAAAATACCATTTGCCATTCTCCTGTTTTCGCAATACTCGCCAGGAGTGTCAATTATGTCGGCGAAGTGGTTAACATATTGTGTTTTGTGGTAAGTAATCTCTTTACCCTTTAATGCTTGCATTAAAGTGGTCTTACCAGTTCCCGTTCTGCCAACAAAAATGATTTTACGCATTTTAAAAAGCTTATTCCTTAGTTATTTCGCAAACTGAAAAATCCATTTCACGTTCAACGTAAAGAAGAACAGCTTTCCAAGCAGCCTCAACGTCATCGATTCTCCCAGTAACAATCAATGTACCACTGAAACGGTCGATGAAGCCAACGTCGATGTTTGCACGCTTCATGGCAATATCTGCTGCAATGATCGCAGTTTCTCTCGGAGAGAGCGTCATGATGCCGATCGCAGCTTTGTTGTAATCAACTGTTGGATCAAGACCAAGTTTTTGATAGATTAAAGGCTTAGGAGAGGCCACGATGTGAGCCATTGTGATTTGTTTTCCAGGAACTGATTCCTGTATAACTCTATCTAACTTCATTTAGATATCTTCACTTTCTTATGCGCAAAAACACTTACACTTCAAACACAATTAATTAAAACAAGGTGACTGCCCAGCAAGCAAGAGCACCACCAAGTGTGCTGCCAACGAGGTTGACAATGAGCTGATATTGCCAGTCGACCTTTTCGCCATTCTTCTGAGGAATTGGCAAAATTGCAAACCAGATGCTACTGAAAACTGAACGCATTGCATTCATTGAGAAGCCTGTGAGGTTCAATGTCAAAGACAGGAAGAACACAGCAGCAAAGCCAATCACGCCGAGCACGAGTGCCAGAGGTGCACCAATGCCACTAGCCGCCTTAAGGCATCCCAAAACGAGAACTAGGAACAAGAATGTTGCACAAACCTCTTGTAGAAAGTTCAAAGGGATGTTCTTTTGCACAGGACCAGCTGAGAAAATTCCAGCTTTCTTAACATCATCGCTTGCTTTAAAGCTGTCGTAGAAATTGATGACTGTGAGAGCCACAGCAAGACCAGCAGCCAAAAACTCGCCGAGCAAAGCATAGAGTGCTTGTTCAACAGTGATGGCACCGACCAGCAATTGTCCGACGACAACACCTGGGTTTAAGAGACCCATGCCTCCCATCGTCACAGAAATGGCAAGACCAAAGCCAACTGCCAAAGACCATGCAAATGAAAGGTCGACCCACTTAAGCCCTGGAAGTTGTGTGTTTTTCAACGTGACATTTGACATGTAAGTGTAGCCACCAAGAAGGAACACCAAACTTCCAACTAATTCGGTAATCATTAACTCCATATTCAATTCACCCCCTCTCTTCAAAAGAGTCTTCTATAAAAGATTAACACCAATCAAATTAAATGTTCAAGAGAATTTTCAAACCTAATATAGCAAAATTTTATCCAATTCAAATCTGGGTCACATTTCATAACGTTTTTTAGCTTCGCTTTGCTATACTTCTTAGAGAAGGGGGCTTTAAAATTTGAGTCGAAGTTTTGAAATAATCGACGGTAATAGAGCAGTTGCCAAGATAGCTTATTCGCTTTCTGATGTGGCATTTGTCTACCCAATCACGCCTGCAACTCCAATGGCTGAATCAGCTGAAAAATTTTCATCATCTGATAAAAAAAATGTGTTTGGCCAAACAGTAGCAGTTCAAGAAATGCAATCCGAAGCTGGTGTTGCAGCGGCAATGCATGGAGCTTTGACAACAGGTGGGCTTGCGTCAACTTTCACGTCTTCTCAAGGACTCCTTCTAATGATCCCAAACATTTACAAAATGGCTGCTGAACATTTGCCTGGAGTCATTTATGTTGCAGCACGATCAATCGCAACTCATGCTTTGTCGATCTTTGGAGATCACTCTGATATATATGCTGTGAGGCAAACAGGAGCTTGCATATTTCACGTCTCAAACGTCCAAGAAATAGCAGATCTCTCCCCTGTCGCACACATGTCAGCACTAACTGGAAAGTTGCCTGTTATTTTCTCCTTTGATGGCTTTAGAACATCGCATGAAACACAAAAGGTAACCGTTTGGTCGCAAGGTGACTTAAAAAGACTTATTCCTTATGACAAAATCGAAGCGTTTAGAAATGGCTCGCTTAATCCCAATCATGGAAAAATTATGGGTAGCGCACAAAACCCTGACATATTCTTTCAGGTGCGTGAAGCAAGCAATTTGAATTATCTCGCAATGCCTGAAGTTGTGACGTTGCAGCTCAAAAAAATTAATTCAATCCTCGGAACAAATTATGCGCCTTATGAATATTATGGCGCTAACGACGCTGAGCATGTCATCGTTGCCATGGGATCAGTCATCGACACAATTAAAGAAACTGTTGACTATCTTAATTCTCAGGACAAAAAAGTTGGTGTTTTAAATGTCAGACTTTTCAGACCATTTAGTGCCACCAAGTTTTTGGAAGCTCTGCCAAAGAGCGTAAAAAAGATAAGCGTCCTTGACAGATCAAAGGAGCCAGGAAGTGTCGGCGAGCCACTCTATTTGGACGTTGCTTGTGCTCTCAGCCCAAATTCAAACATAACAATCGCGCATGGAAGATATGGTCTTGCATCAAAAGACACGACGCCAGAGCAAATTGAAGCTGTTTTTAACAACGAAGAAAAACAAGAATTCACAATCGGAATCAACGATGACGTGACAAAATTGTCACTTGAAGCTTGTGAGCCTCTCGACTTGGATGTTAAAAAACATGAGTGTTGCAAAATTTATGGTCATGCAGCTGATGGCACTATTAGCAGTGTTCGCGCTGCCGCACAGATCATTGGGGAGCACACAAACAATTATTGTCAAGTCTATTCTGAGCACGACGCAAAAGTTTCAGGGAGCTTGACAACAAGTCATCTCCGCTTTGGAGCAACACCGATAAATGAGCCTTACCTCATCAATAAGGCACAGTTTGTTTCTTGTGCCCATTTCGAGGACCTTGAAAAATATGGACTATATAAAGATTTGACAAATGGTGGTAGCCTTCTTCTAAGTTGTGCATATTCACCTCAAGAATTGTCAGCTCATTTAAGTCAGGAAGCAAAACAACACTTGACTGATAAACAAATTAGCGTTTTCGTCATCGACGCAGAGGGCATAGCAAAACAAATTGGACTAAAGAAACACGTCAACACAGTTTTGATCACTGCGGCTTTTTGCATAATGGAATTGATGCCACACGATGAATGTGCTTCTCTTCTTAAAAAATTCGTTGAACGTGAATTTAGACGCTTTGGTGAAAAAGTTGTGCAAATGAACTTCGATGCAATCGATTGCGCTAGAGAAAACTTGCATGAAGCTAAAATTTCTGGCATAGCAAGCAATAGCGATGGTGTCGGCGCAAAAACAACAAGAAAGTTGTCTGGCGATGCTTTTATCGACGAAATTCAAACTCCTGTTCTTGCCAACAAAGGCAATGACATTCCTGTGTCGGCCTTCATTCCATATGCAGACGGTAGCACACCTTCTGGTGCTTCAGCAAAAGAAAAGCTGTGTGCCACGCACACAGTTGCTGTTTGGGATCCAAACAAGTGCATTCAATGCAACCATTGCTCGTTTGTTTGCCCACATTCAGCAATTAGACCTTATGCGTTAACAAAAGATGAAATCACTCGTGCTCCAGCTGGTTTAAAGCACGGAAAGCTCAACGGGTGCGAAAGCCTAGACTTTGCCATCGGCGTTTCTGTCATGGATTGCACCGGTTGCAAAACTTGCTTAACACGTTGCCCAGAAGCAGGAAAAGCTTTGCGGATCTCACCTGTTAAAAATTTGACGGAACAGCAATCGGTTTTTGACTACCTTGAAGCGTTGCCTAAAAAGACGCAAGTCGAAAACAAGTTCAGATCAACTTCTGTCAAGGGAAGTCAGTTTAAAAAACCTCTGCTCGAATTTCCTTCGGCATGCTCAGGGTGTGGGCAAACAGCCTATGCAAAATTGCTGACTCAACTCTTTGGCGAAGAAATGTTCATCGCCAACGCTACAGGCTGTTCTTCCATCTGGGGAAATTCCACTCCATGTTCTGCATATTCCACTTCAGACAACGGAAAAGGACCTGCTTGGTCAAACTCACTTTTTGAAGACGCTGCAGAGTTTGGATATGGAATGATTCTCTCGCATAACCACATTAGAGAAGGCTTGAAGGCAAAACTCAATGAGATCAATTCATCTTTGGCAAAAGACCACCCGCTAAAAGACGCTATAACAATGTGGAAAGAGACTTTTGACTCAACTGCTGAAAACAGAGTTGCAAGCACCAATCTGATTTCGTTGCTTGAAAAATATAACTCTGATGATTTTGTCTCAATTTTGAAACAGAAAGACTATCTATCCAAAAAAACGCAGTGGATCTTTGGAGGAGATGGCTGGGCATACGACATCGGTTTTGGTGGCCTCGATCATGTTTTGGCTTCGGGACAAGACATAAACATAATCGTCTTTGACACTGAGTGCTATTCTAACACTGGTGGTCAAGCTTCCAAAGCAACGCCTCTTGGAGCGATCGCAAAACTTGCTTCCAAGGGTAAAAACACTCACAAGAAAAATCTGCCTGCCTTAGCGATGCAATATGACAACGTTTATGTCGCAAGTGTTTCAATGGGTGCGGACATGAACCAATGCTTAAAAGCGTTCGTCGAAGGCGAAAAACACAGAGGGCCGTCGCTAATTTTAGCTTACGCACCTTGCAAACACCACGGACTTCACTCGTCCTCAGTCACGCAAATTGAAGAAGAAAAGGCAGTTGAATGTGGCTATCGCAAATTGTTTAGGTTCAATCCACAAAAGAACCCTTCTATGAATGAAGATTCAACTCCCGACTATAGCAAAATTGACAACTTTTTGTCTCGTGAAGGTCGTTTTAGAGATGAAAACTATTCCTCACCAGACAACGCAAAAGAACTTCACAGAGAGTTAAAGCAAGACATCATAGACTCTTAAAGAAAAGTTGATGCTACAGAGCATTCTCGCTGAGAAATCTATAAATTTTAACAATTCAAAAAGAAATAAAAAAAGCCCCAACGTTAGTTGGAGCTTTAAAAATTTAACATGTTATAACTTAATTAAAAGTTATGAACTAAAGACCTCGATGTTCTCGCCTTCTGCAAGAGTAACAAAAGCTTTTTTCCATGTTCTTGTTGCACCCTGCTTATAGCGAACTCGCTTCATCTTTGGCTTCACGTTTAATGTGTTCACCTTCATCACCTTAACATTAAAAATTTGCTCAATAGCTTTTGCTATTTGAATTTTGTTTGCTTGTTTGGCAACTTCAAAGGTGTAAACTCCATCTTCAGCCTGGTCGTATGACTGTTCTGAAATGATAGGACGAATGATGATTTGTCTTGCGTCTAGTTGCATGTGCCAAACACCTCCTCGATATATTTCAAGCAATCGTCAACAATGACAAGCTTCTTGTTGTCAAGAACTTCATATGTGTTGATGTCGTTAACAGGCAAAATGTCAACGTTTTGCAAATTTCTGAAAGAGAGGTAGGTGTCAATCGCATCGTTTGGAATAACAAGCGTAATGCGCTTGTCAGCACAATCGATCGCTTTTAAGAATCCGACTGCCTTCTTCGTTGAAGGAGCTTCGAACTCGAAAGGCTTGACAACAATGATCTCTTTATCTTTCGCTTTTGCAGAAAGAGCGCTTTTAAGTGCAAGTTTGATCTCTTTCTTGTTAACTTTTTGCGAATAGTCGCGTGGTGTTGGACCAAAGACAACACCACCTCCACGCCAAATTGGAGAACGAGAAGAACCTGCACGAGCACGTCCAGTGCCTTTCTGCCTCCAAGGCTTTTTACCGCCACCTGAAACTGCGCTTCTGTTTTTAACAGCCGAAGTTCCTTGTCTCCAAGCATTGCGCTGTGCCTTCACAGTGCGATGCATAACGTGCATGTTGGGCTCGATGCCAAAAACGTCATCAGAAAGCGTTGCCTTGCCAGCAGCTTTGCCCTCAGCATCTTTAATATCTATCTTAGCCATTTATTTATCTCCTAAACGTCTATTATCTTTAAGCGCGAGCAACTCTGACTCGGACAACAGAATTAACGCCACCAGGGACAGCACCGCGAAGCAAAATGAGATTTTGCTCTGCATCAACTCTAACAACTTTTAAGTTGCGAGTTGTCACAGTGTCAACACCCATGTGACCTGGCAATCTTTTACCTTTGAAAACACGAGCTGGTGTTGCGCATTGACCAACAGAAGCTGGTGCCCTGTGGAAGTGAGAACCATGCCCACCAGGACCACCGCCGAAGCCATAGCGCTTCATGACACCTGCAAAGCCTTTACCTTTTGAAGTTGCAGTGACGTCCACTTTATCAACCTCTGCAAATGCTTCAACAGTTTGCTTGTCACCAACTTTTAAGTCAGAAACATCATTTAGGCGTGTTTCACGAAGATATTTAACAGGATCGACACCCTGTTTTTTGAAGTGTCCTGCCATAGGTTTGTTGACATGCTTTTCTTTTACTTCGCCAAAACCAAGTTGCACTGCATTATAGCCGTCTGTTTCAACAGTTTTAATTTGGCAAACAACATTCGGGTCAGCTTTGATGACTGTGACAGGAACGAGTTTGTCTTCGTCATTAAAAATCTGAGTCATGCCGATCTTCTTACCAAAAATTTCATTAATCATCACCTGTCACCTCCTTAAAGTTTGATCTCGATGTCGACGCCAGCAGGAAGTGATAGACGAATGAGCGAATCAACTGTGTTTGGTGTTGGCTCAAGGATGTCAATCAGGCGCTTGTGAGTGCGGATCTCAAACTGCTCGCGTGAGTCTTTGTTAACGTGCGGCGAACGAATGACGCAATACATATTGCGCTCCGTAGGCAGCGGAATTGGTCCAGAAATTTTTGCACCAGTTTGTTCGACTGTTTCCACGATCAACTTCGCTGACTGATCAACGAGTTCGTGGTCATAGCCCTTTAAACGGATGCGTATGTTCTTTTCAGCCACTTTTTTCTCCTATTTTCTCTTTTACTTTGAGCTATCTTAAGCGTTTCCGCCTGCTTTAGCGATGATTTCAGTTGAAACACTCTTTGGCACAGGCTCATAAGAGTCAAACTGCATTGTGTAAGTTGCTCTGCCTTGAGTGCCACTGCGAAGGTCAGTTGCATAACCAAACATCTCAGATAGTGGAACTTTCGCGTCAATTGCAACTGCATTGCCACGTTGTTCTTGCCCTTGAATGACGCCACGACGAGATGGAATGTCGCCCATAACAAAGCCAGTGTATTCATCTGGAGTTTCAACTTCAACCTTCATGACAGGTTCCAAAATGACAGGGTCAGACTTCTTCAAAGCCTCTTTGATTGCCATTGAACCTGCAACTTTAAAGGCAGCTTCAGAAGAGTCAACCTCGTGGAATGATCCGTCATAGAGCTCAACTTTAACGTCCTCAACAGGATATCCTGCCAAAACACCAGAATTCAAAGCTTCTTTGATGCCTTTGTCGACTGCTGGAATGAATTCTTTTGGAATGACACCACCAACAATTTTGTTTTCAAACTCGTAACCCTCGCCAGGCTCAGCTGGGTACATGTTGATGATTGCATGACCATATTGACCATGACCACCACTTTGGCGAACAAATTTGCCTTCAGCACCTTTGACTTCATGACCTGGGCGCTCACGATAGGCAACTTGTGGCTTGCCGACATTTGCTTCAACGTTGAACTCACGAAGAAGTCTGTCAACGATGATCTCTAAGTGAAGCTCTCCCATGCCAGCAATGATTGTTTGACCAGTTTCGTGGTTTGTTGAAACACGGAACGTTGGGTCTTCTTCAGCAAGCTTTTGAAGAGCGATGCTCATCTTGTCTTGCTCAGCCTTTGTTTTTGGCTCAACAGCAATGTCGATGACAGGGTCTGCAAATTCCATCTTCTCTAAGATTATTGGATGGCTTTCATCACACAAAGTGTCACCAGTGCCGGTGTCTTTTAAGCCAACAACAGCAACGATGTCACCTGCTGAGCAAACATCCACATCTGTTCTTTGGTTTGAATGCATCTGCAAAAGACGTCCAACACGCTCTTTTTTGTCTTTTGAAGCATTGAGAGCATATGAACCAGAATCAAGTTTGCCAGAATAGCAACGGATGTATGTCAACTTGCCAACAAATGGGTCAGTCATGATCTTGAAAGCAAGAGCAGAAAAAGGCTCTTTTGTGTCAGCAGGACGAGCCTCAGTTTCGTCAGTCTTAGGATTGACACCTTCAATTGCTTTGATGTCTGTTGGTGAAGGGAGGTAGTCAACAACAGCGTCCAAAAGTTCCTGCACGCCTTTGTTTTTATAAGCTGAACCAACAAAAACAGGATTTAGCTTACAATCGATGACAGCTTTACGAATTCCTGCCTTGAATTCCTCAACGCTCACTTCTTCTTCCATCAAAACTTTTTCCATCAAAGCATCATCAGAATCTGCAGCAGCTTCCAAAAGCTCTTGGCGAAGACGCTCTGCATCTGCTTTGAACTCATCTGGAATTGCATCCATTGGTTCAGGGTAAGTCATGCCCTTGTCATCAGCTTTGAAGTCCCAAGCAGTCATCGTGACAAGATCAACAACGCCCCAGAACTTGTCTTCTGCACCCATTGGAATTTGAGCTGCGTGAGCAGGAGCGCCAAGACGATCGCGCATTGTGTCGATTGCATGGAAGAAATCAGCTCCAACACGGTCATATTTGTTGATGAATGCAATTCTTGGGACACCATATCTCTCTGCTTGACGCCAAACAGTTTCAGATTGTGGCTGAACGCCAGCAACAGCGTCGAAAACTGCGACAGTGCCATCAAGAACACGCAAAGAGCGCTCAACTTCAGCGGTGAAGTCAACGTGTCCTGGTGTGTCAATGATTTGGAAACGGTAGGTGTCTCCACCTTCGCCACCAGGATAGTTCCAGAAGCAGGTTGTTGCAGCTGAGGTGATTGTCACGCCACGCTCTTGCTCTTGCTCCATCCAGTCCATTGTTGCGGCACCCTCATGAACCTCACCAATTTTGTGAGTTTTTCCAGTGTAATAAAGGATGCGCTCTGTTGTTGTTGTTTTACCAGCATCGATGTGAGCCATGATGCCGAAATTACGTGTGTGTTGTAAATCAGTTTTAGCCATTTTCTCTCTCCCTTAAAAACGATAGTGAGAAAATGCTCTGTTGGCTTCTGCCATTTTGAACATGTCTTCACGTTTCTTAACTGCAGCCCCTGTGTTTTCAGCTGCATCCATGATTTCTTTTGCAAGACGCTCTGCCATTGTGTGCTCTTTGCGAGCGCGTGAATAATCAACAATCCAGCGAATTCCAAGAGTTGTTGAGCGACGAGAATCAACTTCCATTGGAACTTGATAGGTTGCTCCACCAACGCGTTTTGGTTTGCACTCGAGTTGTGGTTTCACATTGTCCATAGCAGCTTTAAAAACATCAAGTGGCTTTTCGCCTGTTTTTTCTTCTACAATGTCAAATGCGTTGTAGACGATGCGAACCGCGAGTGACTTTTTGCCATCAAGCATGATTTTGTTGATGAGCTGTGTCACAAGACGGTTGTTATATTTTGCATCCGGCTGAACCGGACGGTGTTGTGCTGGTGCACGACGTGGCATATTAATCCACCTTTCTTAAAAATCCTGCGCGCTTCGACTGACCAAAAACTATCAGCATTAGACTTACCTTATAATAAGCCCGCGCGACTTACCCTTAAAACTAATCCCTTATTTAGGGCGTTTTGCTCCATAACGGCTTCTTGCCTGAGCACGATTGTCAACAGCTGCACAGTCAAGAGCAGCGCGGATGACTTTGTAGCGCACACCTGGGAGGTCTTTAACACGACCACCGCGAATCAAAACCATTGAGTGCTCTTGCAAGTTGTGTCCGATGCCAGGGATGTAGGCTGAAACTTCCATTCCATTAACAAGACGAACACGGCAAACCTTACGAAGCGCAGAATTAGGCTTTTTAGGTGTTGACGTGAAAACGCGCGTGCACACGCCACGTTTTTGTGGATTGCCTTTCAATGCAGGTGTCTTTTTCTTGTCGACCTGCTTTTTGCGACCCTTACGTACTAATTGGTTTATTGTTGGCACGAATTTTCTCCTTCTTGGTTTTACGTAAATTTCATGCATGTTTTGCGAGTTCACAGCGCACAAAGTCAGCACGTCATGCTCATGGATCAAATGAGCATAATAACTCACACCCTGCAAACAGCGCGACTTTTAATTATAGAAACTTCGCCCAGTTCGACAAACGCAACTTATCCGGGCGTGTCTAACTTTCATATCAAGCATTTTATTCTTTAAAATTTACTTCTTCTGATAAATCAAAATTACAAAAGCCCAGCACTTTTCAATTCTTCGCAATAGCCCAAAAGCGCCTCATCACCCCTCTTTTGATAGGCAGCATAGCGCTGTTGCTTATTTTTGATGTGCTCATCGAGAGGCTTCAGAATCCCGAAATTGACATGCATTGGTTGATAATCAATCGTTTCAGGTGAAGTTGCATAATCAATCAAAGAACCAAAAACTGTCTCACTGGGAAGGATAGGCGGCGTAATTCCTTTAAGGTTTGCAGCAACAGAGATTGCAGCGTGCAAGCCAGAGCGAATCGCTTCAACATAGCCTTCAGTCCCCGAAAACTGACCAGCAACATAAGTCGGCGTGCCGATTCTTTTAGTCAAAAGTGGGCAACTAAGGTCTGGCTCTAACAACTTTGGAGCATTTAAAAAAATGTTTTTGTGCATAACACCAAAACGCGCAAACTCAGCGTTCTCCAAACCTGGGATCATACGAAAAACCCTCTTTTGTTCTGAAAAAGTTAAGTTGGTCTGAAAACCTACTAAGTTATATGCTGTCTTTTCTTTGTTTTCAGCTCGGAGTTGCACAACTGCCCACGGTCGACGTCCTGTCCTTGGGTCTGTGATCCCGACTGGTTTTAGAGCACCAAATCTTGGAGCCTCGCTTCCCTTTCTCGCAATTTCTTCAATCGGCTGGCAAGCTTGAAAAAGTTCTTTTGTTTCAAAGTCTTTCAAAACGACGCGCTTAGCGCCTATCAGCTCGGAAATAAAGTTTTCATATTCCTCGCGCTCAAAAGATGCATTTAAATAATCACCAGATGTGTCGCCTGAATTTTCATATCTGTTCTGAGAAAAAACGATTTTGTCATCAAGAGACTCAGCTTCAACAATTGGAGCTGCGGCATCAAAGAAATGAAAATAATCATCTCCAGTTGCACTCTTGATCGATTCAGCAAATTTCTCACTTGTCATAGGACCAGTTGCAAGGATGACGGCATCATGGTCTGAAAGAGAACCGAGGTCTTCTACTTCCTCATTGATTGGCGTAATATATTTGTTAGCATATGCTAACTTTGTAACTTTCTCTGAAAACTCGTCTCTGTTGACCGCGAGCGCTCCCCCAGCTTCCACTTTCGTGTCAAGTGCAATTTTATAAAGCTCAGACCCTAGCACATCAAGCTCATGCTTCAACATCCCTGCCGCACTCGTTTGCTTTGTGCTTTTTAAAGAGTTGGAACAAACTAATTCAGCCAGCGCATCACTTTTGTGAACTGGGGTTTTGACTTTTGGGCGCATCTCAAATAGATCGACATAGATTCCGCGCTTTGCCAATTGCAGGCAAGCTTCACTCCCCGAAAGTCCTCCGCCGACGACTGCCACTTTATGTTTAACGTGTTGCATAAAAATAATTATAAACTTTTAAACTTTTGCACCATACGTTCCATCAGGATATTGTGCGATCCAACCTGAACTTTTTGCTTTTGCAATCCACAACATCATCCAACTTAGAGCCTCATCATCCGAAACAGCTCCTTTGATTAAGCCTATCATCTCATCAGTCGTTAGATTGCTGGCGTTAACGGCACTTAAAATTTTCTTGTCAAGCTCACTCAGAGTTAGTTCTTCAATTGAAGACTTGATCGGCTTGGACTTCAAGCATCCAAAAAGCCTGTTTAATTCGTCAAAAAATGATTCGTCATCGATTATTGGAGTTGCACCTTGATAGATGAGCCTGTTAGAGCCAGCCGAATTTTTTGAAGTTATCGACCCTGGGACTGCCAAGACATCACGATTTGCTTCCAACGCATCATCTGCAGTTGAAAAAGTGCCTGAAGGAATGCCAGCCTCAACGATTAAAATTGCTTTGGAAAGACCTGCAATGAGTCTGTTTCTTGCACGAAACATGTAGGGTAAACTCGGTGTTTCCCACTCATTTTCGCTGACTATCGCACCTCCAGAGTCGATTATCTTTTGAAACAGAGAAAAATTCGATTTAGGATAAACGTCATTAATGCTTGCAACAAAGCCTATTGATTTTCCTCCCGCTTCAACAGCTGCTTTCATCGATGCACAATCACATCCTAACGCTCCACCAGAAATAACAGTCACGCCGTTGTTAGCGCAGATTTCTCCGAAGTGAGAAGCTATGCTTTTGCCATAGGGCGTTGCCTTTCTTGCCCCTATTATCCCAAGCCCTTCTAGAAGTGAGCCCGCGTCTCCAACAACATACAATTTGTCAGGCGGTTCAGGAATGTCTTTTAAGGGCAAAGGAAAGTCTTTCGATTTTCTATCAATGATGCACCTTTCCCCCTTTAATTTTTTTTGTGCCATAAAAAATCAACTCTTTCCAATTTCTTCTCGAATCCTGAAACCAAGAGCTTCGGCAACGTGATTTGTTCTAACACGCTCTGATTGCCCAATGTCTGCAATTGTTCTTGCGACTCTCAATGTGTTAATCAGTCCTCTACCACTCAAGTTGTTCGATTCTGCCATTTCAACAACGAATTCGCGAGTGTCTTTTGCAAGCTCACACGTTTCAACAATCTGCTGAGTGCTCAATTTCTTCCGCAACAAGTCATTTTTTAATCGTGATGAAAAAAACCCTTGCGTCGTATCTCCTTGTTTTTTAAGGCGATGCGCCATGAATTCGCGAGCCATCATGACACCTTCTCGCAACGTTGCCG
Organism: Oribacterium sp.; assembly: GCA_963592435.1. Taxonomy (GTDB): domain Bacteria; phylum Actinomycetota; class Coriobacteriia; order Coriobacteriales; family Eggerthellaceae; genus Phoenicibacter. The sequence continues at coordinate 40,186 of CAVAWT010000005.1, forward strand.
AGTCAGTTCCATTTCCAGAATCTAAAACTTTTGCAGGCGGCAGGCGTTTGACATCTATTTGAATGTCAATTCTGTCTATTAAAGGACCGCCGATTCTTCCTTGATATTTGTTTACTTGTTGAGAAGAACAAGTGCATTCGTGCTCAGCGTCTCCATAAAAGCCACAAGGGCATGGGTTTGATGCAGCGATCAACATAAATTTTGCAGGAAAACTTAAATTGCCCTCTGCGCGCGTCAGACACACCTTCCCGCTTTCCATTGGCTGCCTCAGAGCTTGCAACGTCTTAGAACTGAATTCTGGAAGTTCGTCCAAAAACAAAGCTCCGCAATGCGCAAGAGAAACTTCTCCAGGGCGAAGTGGATTTCCTCCGCCAACAAGTCCTGCCATCGTTGCTGAGTGATGCGGACTTCTAAAGGGGCGATTTCCTTCTAAAATTGGATTTATGTCCTCTCCTGCAACTGAGTGCACAAGAGCAGTTTCAAGCATCTCTTCTGTCGTTAGCGGAGGTAAAATTGTCACCATTCTGCTTGCAAGCATCGTTTTGCCAGAGCCAGGAGGTCCCACCATCAAAATTCCGTGATTACCTGCAACGGCGACTTGAGCTGCCCTTTTTGCAAAACCATGACCTGAAACATCAGCAAAATCGGGGGTGTCAGAAAACTTCTCCTGAGTTGCTATTTTCGGGGTTTTAACGCGTTCTAGTGGGCTTTGTTCCAAGGCATCTGTCAAACGGTGGCAACAAAGGTGTGTCAGAGTTTCAATAGGAACAGTTTCTGCTCCCCCACTAACGAGCGTGAAATTTTGCTTGTGAGCACAAATACCATAGGCAAGAGTTCCTGGCACGCTTCTCACTTTTCCATCCAAGCTGAGCTCACCAACAAACAGCCTGCTTTCAATGAACTCCAATGGAACCTGCCCGGTTGCAACGAGAATTCCAAGGGCAATCGGAAGATCGAATGCGCACCCTCGCTTCTTGATGTCAGAAGGTGCAAGGTTGACAACGATTTTTTTGTTTGGCATCGAAAAACCAGAAGTTCGAATCGCAGTTCTGACGCGCTCCCGTGCCTCTTGAACTGCCGTGTCTGCCATTCCAACAATAGCAATTCCTGGCAGCGAATTAATGAGTGAGACCTCAACACAGACTGGCGTTGCATCAACTCCTCGCAAAACTGCACTGTTAACGCAAACTGGTGTCGTCATTTTAAGCCACCCCAAACGCATTAACGTGGTGCTTTATCGCACATCTGTCAACATCCAGCTTAACAACATCCACAACATCAAATCGCATCGGCATGTCAGAAAAATCGTGGCAAACAAGATAGGCCAGAGCAATGTTTTCATATTTCTTTCGCTTCTTCGCAGTGACAGCCTCGCTTGGGAAGCCCTGATTCATTGAACTTCTTGTTTTGACCTCAACGAAAACAAGACAGTCTTTATCCATCGCAACAATATCAACTTCACCAAAATTGCATCGCCAATTCGTGTCAAGAATGACAAATTCGTGACGTCTAAGATACCAAGCTGCTGAGATCTCTCCACGATTTCCAAGATCTTTGTTGTGTTTTCCAACACTAACGATCTCATGAGCGTCTTGCTGAATCTCACGTGCAGCATTTTCCACTTCTGTCATAAATCCTCCTAATCAAGTTAAAAATTTATATTGCTAATTAACTAGATTAGAATGAAGATTCTATCTTTTGAAGAAACTTTTGGTTTGAAGTTGGGAAAGGAAATTGAAAGTTTTGTGAAACGACTAATGAAACTTTTTTAAAAAAGTCCTGCGATGTTTCACTGTCATCCCAAACTGTTTTATGGCATCTAGGTGGTCTTTTGTTCCGTATCCCTTATTTTTTTCCCATTTATAATCAGGAAATTCAGCACTCAATGAGACCATTAAATCGTCGCGCTCCACTTTTGCAATGACCGATGCTGCAGCAATAGAAGCCGATTTTGCATCTCCTTTAACAACAGTTTTCACTCTTTTGTCAACATCAATTTTGTTGCCATCAATCAAAATGATGTCTGGAACAATTCTTGCTTCCTCGCATCTGTCAATGACAGCCCTAAAAGCCCTTTTCAAGGATTCAGCGATTCCGATTTCATCAATGACACTTGCTTCAACAAATTCAACACAAGAAAACAAAGCTTTTTCTTTAATTTGAGAGGCGACGATTGGTCTTCTTTTTTCTGTTATCTTTTTTGAATCGTTTAGATGCTGAACATAAGTCGGAGACTTCCAGACAACTCCGCCTGCAGCTAAAGGACCTGCAACAGGTCCTCTTCCAACCTCATCTATGCCGAGAATGACAGCATTTTCTTTTCCTGCGACTTGCTTTGAGATTTGCTTGTCAAAGTCAAAAAGAGCTTTTACTCTGGCTTCATCTTGTTCTTTTGTTAGCCTTGGCATAAAAAAAGCCCCTATTACCAGAGGCTTAAAGGTGATATGATGTTTGACAAATTAAGCAAACGCCTTTTCCTTAATTTTTGCAGCTTTGCCAACTTTGTCACGAAGATAATAGAGCTTAGAGCGCTTAACATCGCCTTTACGAGTGACTTCAATTTTGTCAATCTTAGGAGAGTGAACTGGGAATGTTCTCTCAACGCCAACTCCGAAGCTCACTTTTCTCACAGTGAAAGTCTCACGCGATGAATGACCGTGACGGCTGATGACGTCACCTTGGAAGACCTGAATCCTCTCACGGTTGCCCTCAACGATGCGATAATGCACCTTTACGTTGTCTCCACTCCTGAACTCAGGGATGTCGCTTTTCATCTGTTGTTGCTCAATAGCTCTAATGTAATCCATTGTTTTACCTTTATTGTCTAACTTTTTGCTTTAAAAATTAAGTTCGCATTTTTCACGCGACGAATTATTATACATAAAAAATGAAAGAATTGCCAGAAAAATTTTGAAATTTCTTCAATTACCAAACCCCAGCTCTTGTTCCACGCGTTTTAGGCCTTGTCGGCAACGCTCCAAAACGCCGTCGTAAAGAGAAGTGTCATTTTGAGTGATTTCAAAGCCTATGATTGCTTTTTGGTAGAACTCTTTTGCTTTGTCTAAATCGCGAGAGCAACCGCTCCCCTTTTCAAATGAAGAAGCCAAGCGTGAAGCGACACTGCCATAAACATAAGGGACAGCGTCTTCACATTCGCTCCATGCCTTCAAATAGAGTTCAAACGCCTTTTTGTTATCCATGTCACAGCCAAAACCTTTGCGGTGCATGTCGCCACTTTTATATATAGCTTCCAAATCGCCATTTTTCATCGCGATTTCGTAACACCTCTTCGCACGCTTTTCTCTGTCTTTCATCTGCAAAACTTCATGCCAGTTTTTAGGCACTTCATCCATCCACAAAGGCCACAAATTACCATCAGTTCTGTCATATTCATAAATGTAGCCCAAGCACTTCCAAGCAATCGCGTTTCCCGACCAATCAGCAAGCGCGGCATGAAAATAGAGAAGTTCGGCTGAGCGAAAACAGCCGTGTCGCACTTCCCACATGTCTTTGTCGGTGTAAGTTAAGCCTTCGTCATAGAAGTCAAAACCCCAATTTAGAGCTTGCTCTGGACCATATTGAGTCTCACCCGGCATCAAAAAATCCCGTGGATAATAATCATAAAACTCGCGTCCGAGATATTTTCCAGTCAAACAGTCGCGCACAGGTTCTGAAATTGTCACTTCCATCAATCCAACATCGTCACACTTTGCCCATGCTGGCACAAAGGAAGGTGCCGTTTCGATCCTGCGAAGTTCATACTTTGACAAGTCGCTTTTGCAAACCCACTTAGTCATCGAGGTAGACCTCCAAAGAGATCATGTACCACTCCCCACGTAGCTCGTTTGATTGAACTTTTGCAAACATTGCTTTTCCTGCATCCATGAGCCTTGCAACCGCCTCGGTGCAGTCAGCTGACAAAAACCCAAACTCACGTCCCTTTGCGTCAAGAACCTTCACGGCCCACTTGTTCGATAAATTTTCTGGATCGCGCAACAGACGCACCCTTCCCTCAGCTTTGAGCTCCTCAACAATCTCATCAATGTTAAAGACGTTTCTTGTTCCTGCTACCAAAACGTCATGAAAAACGAGAATCTCACCAGAAAAGGGTGCAGAAAACCCTCCGAGACCACCTCTTGAGGCATCTAATAAAACCGACAGAGGCCCTTCCTCTATCTTTACAATCTCGTCAGTCATCTAAAGCTCTTTTTTCAACAAATCTTTGATCTTTATATCAAATTGCAACTTTGCATCTTCATATTCTTTAGTCTTGGTCTTCAACTCTTGAACAGTCTTAAAGACCCAGTTAGCGTTACTTAACTTGTCCAACATGTTATAAGGATAGGAATTCTTAATTTTCTCAAGGATTTCTTCTTGAACAGAAACTTGAGCTTCGAGAAGTGCAACTTCTGCGATCAGCTCTTCTATGTCCTTGTCCTCGTCATTAATTTCGTCTTCGCCTTCCAAAATCCACGCGTAGGCCTCTAATGTTGCAACGTCACCTTGTTCATAGGCCTTCTGAACTCCACTAAACAAGTTTCTCTCCTGATCGCTCAAAAGAGGATTTAAGTCTGGGTGAAGCTTTTTACACAACTTCCTGTAGAGTTCTTTTAGACGCTTTGAATCAACCTTGCCCATTTCACTTGACTTTGAACGACGGTCAAGGAGGGAATAGAACTTCATCTGCTTTTCTTCTAAATCCACCATCCACTGCTCAAGCTCAGCATCAAGCTCTTCTTCGACCTCACCTTCAACGATTTCTTCATCAGCGTTGGCGCGAGCTTGGCAAAGCGCAAGTTTTTTCTTTGCGCGACGAACAGCGAGTTCGGCCTCTGCCATCTTGACTTCATAAGCACCAACTTTAACCATGTAATCTGCTTCGATTAGAGGATTCTTTTGCAACAAAATGTCTTCTCGTTGCATAACAAGACCAACGATCTTCTCTCTCAAGTCTTTCACTTGACCGATTAATTCTGATTTTTCATCTACCACGCAATCTCTCCTTTTCCACACACTATTGCATTAAAAGAGCAGAAAACACGCAAAGCTAAACAGATGCTAAGAAATGCAGAAAAATAAAACGCTGTTTAACATTATAAAGCAAGATTATAAATAATATATTTAGGAAATGTGGATCTTGCATGACACAAAACAATTTAATTGCATATAATAGTATGTTGCTAAAAAAAGATAGGATTTAAGGAGAAAACAAAAAGATGCTCAGCCTCGACAAGGTTTTTGAAGCCCAGCAAGTGCTCAAGGGGATCATTCGCGAAACTAAATGCGTTCGGTCATATGGAATTGCAAAACAATGCGAGCTTTATTTGAAGCCAGAAAATCTCCAGATCACTGGATCATTTAAAGTTCGTGGCTCGGGCTACAAAATTGCGATGTTGACTGACGAAGAAAAGGCAAATGGCGTCATCGCTTGCAGTGCTGGAAACCATGCGCAAGGCGTGGCTTTGGCAGCTACTAAACACGGAATTAAGTCTCTAATTTGCTTGCCAGGAGTTGCTCCAATCTCGAAAGTTGAGGCGACCAAGCACTACGGCGCAGAAGTCGAGCTCGTTGGTGGATGTTATGACGATGCGTATGCACGAGCAGTGGAACTTCGTGACGAGCGCAATTTGACGTTTGTTCATCCGTTTGATGATGAAAACGTGATTATGGGTCAAGGCACAATCGCACTTGAAATACTCTCTGACCTAGACGACATTGACGCAATCGTTGTGCCTGTTGGAGGCGGCGGACTCATCTCTGGTGTGGCCTTCGCGGTAAAGCAAATTCGACCTTCTGTTAAAGTGTATGGCGTGCAAGTTGCAGGCGCTCCTTCGATGTATAACTCAATTAAGGACGACAAAATTGAATGTTTGGACGCAGTTTCAACAATTGCTGACGGAATTGCAGTCAAAGAACCAGGTCAAAACACATTTGAGCTGGTAAAAGAATATGTCGATGACCTCGCACTTGTCACAGAAGACGAAATCGCAAGCGCGATTTTAACACTAATCGAAAAACAAAAAATGATCGCAGAAGGAGCTGGAGCTGCTGCTGTGGCGGCCGTTATGGCAAACAAATTTGATTTAGAAGGCAAAAAGGTTGTCGCACTTGTTTCTGGAGGCAACATTGATGTAACGTCCCTTTCACGCGTCATCGACAGAGGTCTCATCAATTCTGGTCGTTCAAGTTCACTCTTGATTGAACTCATGGACAAACCGGGGCAACTTAAAGAGGTCTCGAGAATCATAGCAGACGCAGGCGGAAATGTCACAGGTGTTCATTATGAAAAAGGCAACACGTTGCACATCAACGGTTGCTATTTGCGAATTGAGATGGAAACTCGTGACTTTGACCACGTTAATGCTATCAAAAAAGCACTCACCGACGAGGGCTTGAAGCTCATATAAAAGAAGAGGAATTCAGAAGAGAAAAGGAGTTTTAATCATGAGCGAAATTATTTCAACAGAAAAAGCACCAGCAGCAATCGGACCTTATTCTCAAGCCATGAAGGTCGGAAACCTGATTTTCACGTCAGGTCAAATTCCGATTGACCCTGCCACAGGTGAATTTGCAGGCACAACGATTGAAGAGCAGGCACATCAGTCATGCAAAAACGTAGGAGAGATCTTAAAAGCTGCAGGCTCTGGCTTTGACAAAGTTGTCAAAACTGTTTGCTTTGTTGCTGACATTGCTGACTTTGCGGCATTTAACGAGGTGTATGCGCAATACTTCACTTCAAAGCCTGCCCGCTCATGCGTTGCAGTTAAAGACCTACCCAAAGGCGCACTAGTTGAAGTCGAGGCGATTGCAGAAGTTTAAAAAGAATAACGACGAGGTAGACGAAATGATGGATGCGAGTAAATATAGCCCTGGATATTTCCCAGTTTCGAGTGATTACAACAAGTGGGTTTTAAAAGACCACATTGAAAAACCGCCAACTTGGTGCTCTGTTGACATGCGCGACGGCAACCAAGCGCTTGTTATTCCAATGAGTTTGGAAGAAAAGCTTGAATATTTCCAGGTGCTCCTAGACGTTGGCTTTAAAGAAATTGAAGTTGGATTTCCTGCTGCGAGTGGCACAGAATATGAGTTTTTGCGCACATTGATTGAGCAAAACTTAATTCCAGACGATGTCACTGTGCAAGTTTTAACACAAGCTCGCGAACACATCATAAGAAAAACTTTTGAAGCGTGCGCTGGAGCTCCAAGCGCAATAATTCACTTCTATAATTCAACAAGTGTTGCGCAACGCGAACAGGTTTTCAGAAAGTCAAAAGACGAAGTCAAAAAAATTGCCACAGAAGGTGCAAAACTCGTTAAGCAACTGTCAAAGGAATATGAAGGAAATTTCCGCTTTGAATATTCTCCTGAAAGTTTCACTGGCACTGAACCTGACTATGCCCTGGAAGTTTGCAACGAAGTACTTGACATTCTTGAGCCATCAGCTGATAACAAAGTCATCATAAACTTGCCTGTCACTGTTGAAATGAGCTCACCACACGTTTATGCTTCTCAAGTTGAATTTATGAGTGAAAACTTGAAATATCGCGACAACGTCGTTGTGTCACTTCATCCACACAATGATCGTGGAACAGGTGTGGCTGATGCAGAACTTGGAATTTTGGCTGGAGCAGATCGCATCGAGGGCACGCTTTTCGGAAACGGCGAGCGCACAGGAAACGTTGACATTATCACGCTTGCGATGAACATGTATTCGCACGGCGTTGACCCTAGACTCGACTTTTCTGACATGAATCATTTAGTAGAAAAATATGTAAAATGCACTCGCATGCACGTCTACGAACGCGCGCCATATGCTGGTTCTTTAGTGTTTGCTGCATTTAGTGGTTCACACCAAGATGCGATAGCAAAGGGTATGAAGTTTAGGGAGGACAACAACCTCCACGAGTGGACTTGTCCATACCTTCCAATTGACCCAGCAGACATTGGCAGAACTTACGACGCTGACGTTATTCGCGTTAATTCTCAATCGGGCAAGGGTGGCATAGGATATCTTCTGGAGCAAAGCTATGGCTACGTTTTACCGCCTAAGATGCGCGAGCATTTCTCATACCTTTGCAAAGACATCTCCGACCACGCTCAAAAAGAGCTTAAGCCAGACGAGATTAATGAGATTTTCGAACGAGAATATCTCAACCTTACTGGTGATATCGAAGTCATTGATTTCGACATTTCAACTGAAGTTGACGGAACGATTGCAGAACTTCGAGTTGTAAAAGACGGAGAAGAAATTGAAATGAGCGCAAATGGCAACGGTGGCTTAAACGCGATCAACAACGCAATTCGCGCAATTACAAAGGCAGAATACACGTTAGAGGTTTATTCACAACACTCGATGGAAACTGACGGTTCGCGATCTGTTGGCGCGTCGTACATTGGAATTCAAGACGAAGACGGAAACATGTTTTGGGGTGCAGGAACTCACACCGACATCATGCGTGCTAACGTCAACGCCCTTCTCTCAGCCTACACAAACATGTTAAAGGGAGAATAGAATATGGCACAAACCTTAACACAAAAGATTTTAGCTTCCCACACAAACGAAAAGGAAGTTGTTCCAGGACAACTCATTGAAGCAAATCTCGACATGGTGCTTGGGAACGACATAACAACGCCAGTTGCTGTGAATGAATTTGATAAAGCAGGTTTCACTGACGTTTTTGACAAGGATCACATATCAATTGTGCTCGATCACTTTGTTCCAAATAAAGACATAAAAGCTGCCGAGCAGTCGAAAACATGTCGTGAATTTTCATGCGAGCATTGCATCTCTCATTTCTACGACGTCGGCAAAATGGGCATCGAACACGCACTTTTGCCAGAACAAGGCGTCGTAACTGCTGGAGACGTTATCATTGGTGCTGACTCGCACACTTGCACCTATGGTGCTCTCGGAGCATTTTCAACAGGCGTGGGTTCGACCGATATGGCAGCAGGCATGGCAACAGGCAAAGCGTGGTTTAAAGTACCAAGCGCAATCAAGTTTAACTTGAGTGGCAAGTTGCCTTCAAACGTCTCAGGTAAAGACTTAATTTTGACAATCATCGGCATGATTGGCGTTGACGGCGCGCTTTACAAATCGATGGAATTCACAGGTGAGGGTTGCATAAATCTTTCAATGGACGACCGCCTCTGCATTTGTAACATGGCAATTGAAGCAGGTGGTAAAAACGGTATTTTCGCAACAGATGAAATAACTAAGGAATACCTAAACGGTCGCACTGAACGTGAGCCGAAGTATTTTGAAGCAGACGCAAATGCCGAATATGAAAAAGTTATCGACATTAACTTGGCGGACATTAAACCGACAGTTTCTTGCCCACACCTGCCTTCAAACACAAAAGACGCAAGTGACTTACACGAAGTTAAAATTGACCAAGTTGTCATCGGCAGTTGCACAAACGGCAGGCTTGAAGACATGGAGGCAACTTACGAAGTCCTGCGCGGAAAACACGTTGCCGAAGGTGTGCGTTGCATCATCATCCCAGCAACAATGGACATCTACAAAACATGCATCGAAAAAGGCTGGGCAAACGCATTCATCGACGCTGGAGCTGTCATTTCAACGCCAACTTGTGGTCCTTGCTTAGGTGGCTATATGGGAATTTTGGCAGCAGGCGAAAGGTGCATCGCAACAACTAACAGAAACTTCGTCGGACGCATGGGTCACGTCGATTCTGAAGTTTACCTCGCCTCGCCTTTAACGGCAGCAGCTTCAGCTCTAGCAGGCCACATTACAGAAATGGAGGGCTAAACATGCAAGCACAAGGCAAAGTTTTCAAATTCCCCGACAACGTCGACACTGACGTAATCATTCCTGCACGCTACCTCAACACGCCCGATGCGCAAGAACTCGCAAAGCACTGCATGGAAGACATCGACGAAACTTTCGTTGATAAAGTTAACGCTGGCGACATTATTGTTGCAGGCTGGAATTTTGGTTGCGGTTCCTCTCGCGAACATGCACCTCTAACAATTAAAACTAACGGTGTTAGTTGCGTTATCGCTAAAAGTTTCGCGCGCATTTTCTACCGCAATTCAATCAACATTGGTCTTCCAATTCTTGAATGTGAGCAGGCTGCTGAAGAAATCTCTGCTGGCGATGATGTTTCAATCGATTTTGATTCAGGTGAAATTAAAAACAACACAACTGGCAAAACATACACTGCACAGCCCTTCCCTCCTTTCATTCAAAAAATCATAGCGGATGGCGGACTTCTGGCTTCAATTAAAAAAGGAAAGTAGAACATGAACAAAAACATTGCAGTCATTAAAGGCGACGGAATTGGTCCAGAAATTGTCGACGCAACACTTGTTGTTTTAGACAAAGTTGCAAGCAAGTTCGGGCACGAATTTAACTATCAATTTGTTGACATGGGTGGAGTTGCAATCGACAAATTTGGAGAGCCCCTGCCTGACAAAACAACACAAATTTGTTGCGAATCTGACAGCGTTTTGTTGGGTGCAGTTGGCGGCGACAAGTGGAACGACATGCCAAGCGAGTTGCGCCCAGAAAAGGGATTACTAAAACTTCGTGCAGCAATGGGCGTCTATTCTAACAACAGACCAGCCAAAATTTGGCCACAACTTGCAAGCGCTTCCCCCCTTAAAACAGAAATCGTTGAGCGTGGAATCGATTTTCTTATTGTTCGCGAACTAATAGGTGGCATCTATTTCGGCAAACATGAAACAGTCGAAAAAGACGGCATCAAGCGTGCAATTGACTACATGCCCTACGATGAGCACGAAATTGAGCGCATTTGCAGAATTGGCTTTGAGATGGCGCAAAAGCGCAATAAAAAACTGACAGTTGTCCAAAAAAGCAACGTGCTAGACACTTCGCGTTTGTGGCTTAAAGTCATCCATTCAATCGAGAATAAATATGCAGACGTTGAACTAAGCGAGATGCTCGTTGACAATTGCGCTATGCAAATTGTTCGTGACCCTTCGCAGTTCGATGTAATTGTCACAGAAAACATGTTCGGCGACATCTTAAGCGATGAAGCTTCAATGATAACTGGTTCTATTGGCATGATTCCATCTAGCAGTCTTGGCAAAACAAAATGTGGACTCTACGAGCCAATTCACGGAAGTGCGCCTGACATCGCAGGACAAGACATTGCAAACCCAATTGGAACAATTCTTTCAGCTGCTATGATGTTGAAATACAGTTTCGATGCAGATGATGCAAGTGACGCAATTGAAACAGCTGTTTCAAAATACTTAGATGAAGGCTACAGAACAACAGACATTTTCACAGACGGAATGAAGAAAATCGGTTGCAAAGAATGTGGCGAACTCGTTGCGTCATACATATAAAAGTAAGGAGAGTTTTAGCAAGTGAAGTTAAAAGGTGGCGACATTCTCGTTGAAGCCCTGCTAGAGCAGGGTGTTGACACAATTTTTGGATACCCAGGCGGGCAGATTATCGACGTCTATGACTCGCTTTGGACATACCGCGACAAAATGAAGCACGTGCTCACTGCACACGAGCAAGGAGCGGCACATGCTGCGGATGGTTATGCGCGCTCAACTGGTAAAGTTGGCGTAGTGTTTGCAACGTCTGGTCCTGGGGCAACTAACCTAGTCACAGGAATTGCGACAGCATATCTCGATTCTGTCCCAATGCTTGCAATCACTGGCAATGTTCCAACGCGACAAATTGGAACAGATTCTTTCCAAGAAATTGATATCACAGGCATCACGCTCCCAATAACGAAACACAACTATTTCGTCAGCAATGTCGAAGACCTTGCAGACACAATTCGCGAGGCATATCAACTTGCGATGTCTGGTCGCCCAGGGCCTGTGCTTGTCGACATTCCAAAAGACGTTCAACAAGCCACCTGCAACTTCAAAGCAAAACCTGCAGTCGAAGGAACGCTCGTAAACGAGCCAGACATAACTCTTGTTAATGAAGCTGCCAAGCTAATTAAACATGCTAAACGTCCGTTCATCTATTTCGGTGGCGGCATGATAACGAGTGGCGCTCAAAAAGAAATGTTAGAGTTGGCAGACAAAATTGATGCGCCAATCGGGTGTTCTCTGATGGGAATTTCAGGGCTACCCGACAACACTCCTCGCTTCTTAGGATTCCAAGGAATGCATGGTCACTACGCATCTTCTCTTGCAATGCACCACGCAGACCTCGTTATTTCTCTTGGTGTGCGCTTCAACGACAGAACAACAGGCAACCGAGCAAAATTCGCACCAACAGCCGACTTCATCCACATCGACGTTGACCCTTCTGAGCTTTCAAAAACTGTCCCTTGCGTTTGTGGAATTCGAGGTGACTTAAAAGGCACACTTCGTCGCCTGAACAAGGCAGTTGAAGCGAAAGAAAACCTGAAATGGAATGCATTTATAGCCCAGCAAAAAGGCATCGAAAAACAAAACGAAGACACTCGCGATGGCATGACGCCTAAAAATGTGCTGAAGGCACTTGACAAAGTAAAAACTCACGACACACCTGTTTGCACAGATGTTGGACAGCACCAAATGTGGGCAGCTCAACACTTGACTTTTGACCACCCACGCCAATTCATAACTAGCGGTGGTCTTGGAACAATGGGCTTTGGTCTTGGTGCCGCAATTGGGTGTGAACTCGGCACAAACAAGCACACAGTGCTCGTCACGGGCGATGGAAGTTTTGGGATGTGTCTAAACGAACTAACGACTGCCGTCACAAACGAAATTCCAGTTGTAATTCTCATTTTAAACAACGGCGTTTTAGGCATGGTTCGCCAGTGGCAAACGCTCTTTTTCGACAAACATTATTCAAACACAATCATAGACAGAAAGACAGACTTCGTTGCTCTTGCTAAAGCATTCGGCGCTGACGGTGAAGCAGTAGATAACTTGAGCGACCTTGAAAAAGCACTTAAACACGCATTTAAGATGAAGGGGCCATACGTTATCAATGCAACAATTGACAAAGACGAAATGGTCTTGCCAATGCTTCCACCTGGCGGTTCTGTTGATGACATCATTGTGAAGTTGGGTGATTAAGATGAATAAATATACTCTAGCAGTTCTCGTTCGTAACAAATTTGGCGTTTTGAACCGCGTGACATCGATGTTTCGTCGTCGCCAGTTCAACATTAATGCTCTAACAGTGTCGGAGACTGAAGACAGCGAACTTTCGCGCATAACAGTTGTTTTTGAAGGCACAGACATCAAGAAAGAGCAGCTCAAAAACCAACTCGTAAAATTGCCTGACGTTCGCACGATTAAAGAATTTGACAACTCAAATTCCATTTCTCGCGAGTTGTTGCTCGTAAAAATGGACAACAATGCAAAAACGAGAGCCGACATCATAGCAGCAGCAAACGCGTTTTCCGCAACAACTGTTGATTATTCAAAACATTCAATCATGTTACAGTTGTGTGACACAACTGAAAAAATTGATGACTTCGTTGACATTATGCGCGAATTCACTATACTTGAAATTTGCAGGACAGGCAGTGTCTCACTCGAAAAAGGAGCAAAGACAATCTCCAATTCTGTGATAATGTAGTTCATAATTAACCTATCAACAAAACGAAAGGAAGTTAGAAGAAAAATGCAGAGAATTTTCTATGAACAGGACTGCGACATCCAAAAACTTGCAGGCAAAACAGTTGCCATCATCGGCTATGGCTCACAAGGTCACGCTCATGCACTTAACCTAAAAGAAAGTGGTGTTGACGTTGTTGTTGGCTTGCGAGAAGGCTCAAAGAGCTGGAAGAAGGCTGAAGACCAAGGCATGAAGGTTATGACGAGCGCTGAAGCTGCCAAAGCAGGAGATATCATCATGATTCTCATCAATGACGAACTTCAGGCTGACCTCTACAAAAACGACATTGAGCCAAATTTGGAAGCAGGCAACACTCTCGCATTTGCTCATGGCTTCAACATCCACTTCGGTTGCATTAAGCCTCCAGCCAATGTTAACCTCATCATGATTGCTCCAAAAGCTCCAGGTCACACTGTTCGCAGTGAATACTTGGAAGGCAAAGGCACCCCTTGCCTCGTTGCTGTCGAAAATGACGCATCAGGCGATGCTTGGGATTTGGCTCTCGCATACGCTGCAGGCATCGGTGGTGCTCGCGCTGGTGTTCTTGAAACAACATTCAGAACAGAAACAGAAACTGACCTCTTTGGCGAGCAGGCAGTTCTTTGCGGTGGCGTTTGTGCCCTCATGCAAGCAGGCTTCGAAACACTCGTTGAAGCTGGATATGACGAGCGTAACGCATACTTTGAGTGCATCCACGAGATGAAGCTCATCGTCGACCTCATTTACCAATCTGGCTTTGCTGGAATGCGCTACTCAATTTCCAACACAGCTGAATATGGCGACTACATCACTGGTCCAAAAATCATTACTGAAGACACAAAGAAAGCTATGAAGCAGATTCTCTCAGACATTCAAGATGGCACTTTCGCAAAAGACTTCCTTCTTGACATGAGCGATGCTGGAAGCCAAGTTCACTTTAATGCAATGCGCAAAAAGGCAGCTGAGCACCAGTGTGAGAAAGTCGGTGCAGAAATCCGCAAACTTTACAGCTGGTCAGACGACGACCAACTCATTAACAACTAAGTTGACCTCTAAACATAATATAAGAAAATTAAATTATTTGAATTCAGCCTCCAATTGTTATAACCTAACCTTGGAGGCTTTTGATAATGATAAAGAATGTCTCTTTTATCAGAGAAGGAACCAAGATAATGAAAAAGAAACATGGCAATGTTCAACCTCATATCAACGATTGTTGTGTTCATAATGCCAATCAAATAAAAGTTAGCGATTTCGTTCAAGTGGTTGATAATGAAACTAATAAAATCGTAATTCAAGGACTGGTTCAAAATGAGAAAGCATACGGTCCAACCACAACTCCTAAGAAGACTGACGAACTGGTGGGAGATAAGAAACTTTTCAGTATTGATAACGAATATTACTTTAAATTAGATGACACAAGTTACACCGTAAATAAACTCGATTCGCATTACATAAATGAGGATTTTATTAGACAAAACTATAAACTTAATACTTGGCGTCGATACGACGAAAGGAGCCGAAATGGCTCAAATTTGTTTATCGATAACACAATAATGGAATTAGATAAAGAAGTTGAGAGTATTGTTAGGACTTTAAACGAATTCTCCCCCTACTTGTCCACTACTGGCTCCTGTAGTGGACATAAAAAGGAGCCAGCATGGGTGTCAATTAGAATTGAGAATTCTAGGACTTTCAACGACTTCGTGAACGTTTTTGACCCTTATAAACATAAAATTGAGCTCACTACCTATAAAGGACTTTATACACATGTCGCACATTTTCATGGGATGCCATTCTTTCCAAGACAGATGGATTTAACTCTTCGAACAATAAAAATTGGAGAACCTGCATATGAAGCTCTCAATGAGTTCGATAACTATTTAAAGAAAATAATCAACTTAAGGCAAAAATCATACGATATGCTCGATGAAGCGATAACTAGCGAGAGAAGGTATCAGAAATTACACGGAGATCAAGATTAAACAGAAAAACATAAAACAAAAGTTTCAAGGGGAGTTTAATCGCTCCCCCTTTTTATATGTCGAACGGTGAAACCGTCTGAACGTTTTCGTTGATAAAATATGGTGTCTCAGTTTGACACACAACGTGCCCAAAACCAACTTCGTAGTCCTTAAATTGAGTTAAAACATCAAAGTTCTTAATTGCGTCATTACCAACATTACCGCTCAACTTAACTTCCACTGGATGTAGACAATGACCACTCTTAATGACTAAATCAATCTCTCGTTTCTGCTGGTCACGATAGAAAAAAATGTTTCTTAAGTCTTTGCCAGCATTTTTATGACTTTTAAGAATCTCTGACACCACAAAGGTTTCAAACATGTGCCCGTTCATGGCACCTCTTTGCAATTGTTTTGCTGTGTCCCAACCAGTCAAATAACACGCAAGTCCTGTGTCTAGGAAGAATGCCTTAGGTGTTTTTGACAGCCTTTTGTCGCTATTTGCCCAAAATGGTTGGAGAATGTGAATGATGCCACTTGCTTCTAATACACTCGTCCACTCTTGTACTGTTTTCGCACTAACACCAACAGTGTCTGCGACATCACTTGAGTTTAATAACTGACCCGTACGTGCAGCCATTGCAATTAAAAAGTTGTAAAACTTAGTTTCATTTTTTAAATTGAGCAACTGCCTCACATCGCGTTCAAGGTATGTTCGCACATAACTGGAATAAAAAACATCTCTGTCCACGTCTGCTTCTTGAAGACGAGGCATAGAACCTCTGCAGATGTGAGACCACACGTCAAAGTCTTCTTTTTTGCTGGTTGTTGACTTTCTTTCAATTCTTTGAGGAACATAAGCCTCGCAACTAAAATCACCAGTAACCTCCCTCAACGACAAACTTGAAAGTTCCATAACTCCAACCCTGCCAGCAAGAGACTCGCTAACACCCTGCATAAGATTGAAGGACTGAGAACCGCTTAAAACAACAACTCCTTCATCTTCGCATCTGTCAACAATCAACTTAATTTGACGAAATAAACTTAGTGCTAACTGTACCTCATCAATAAAAACAGGAAGCGTTGAGTTTGTTATGAACGTTGAAGGGCTGTTTAATGCATTATTCAACTCATTTAAATCATCTAACGTCACATAATTAAAATTCTCACCGAGAACATGCTTTAACATGGTCGTTTTTCCAGACTGCCTTGCTCCAGTCACAAGCACAACCTTAAATTGTTTCATGTAACTCTGCAACGTCTTCTGAATTTCCCTCTCAATATACATGAACTCCCCTTTGATAATTTTAAGTTAAGTTATATTATACTATTTAAAATTTGGAGTTGAACTACAAATTTTACAAGTTTTAGGCAATTTTTTTGACATATTGTAATAGGACTTACATTATTCCAAAATTTTGAAGTTTATTTTTCAACAATTTACTTTAAAGGAAATCGCTTCATTGTAAAATAAAACTACTCTATTAACTGACTACTAGGAGTTCAAAATGGACATTAAAGACAGAAGTGAAAACTTGCAATTTGCGCCGGCGCGCTCGCTTTTTCATGCGCTTGGGATGACAGACACCGACATGAAACGCCCGCTTGTTGGCATTGTTAATTCGTACAACGAGATTGTACCAGGACACATGAACCTTGACAAAATTGTTGAGGCTGTGAAGCTTGGCGTTGCAATGGCTGGTGGCACGCCAGTGGAATTCCCTGCAATTGCAGTGTGCGACGGCATTGCGATGGGTCACGTAGGGATGAAATATTCCCTTGTAACGCGCGATTTGATTGCGGATTCAACTGAATGTATGGCAATTGCTCACGCTTTTGACGCACTCGTCATGATTCCAAACTGCGACAAAAACGTGCCTGGTCTTTTGATGGCAGCTGCTCGCGTTAACGTTCCGACCGTTTTCGTTTCAGGTGGACCAATGCTTGCTGGACACATTCATGGCAATAAAACGTCACTTTCCTCCATTTTCGAAGCTGTTGGACAATATAACGCAGGCAAGATTGACGCAGACGAATTGCATGCTTGTGAATGCAAAACATGCCCCACTTGCGGGTCATGCTCTGGAATGTATACAGCAAACTCCATGAATTGCTTAACTGAAGTTTTAGGAATGGGGCTTCGTGGAAACGGAACAATTCCTGCTGTTTATTCTGCACGCATTGAGCTTGCAAAGCAGGCTGGCATGCAGGTTATGGAGATGTATAACAAAAACATTCGTCCACGCGATATCATGACATATGACGCATTCCAAAACGCTCTGACTGTCGACATGGCGCTTGGTTGCTCCACAAATTCTATGCTTCACTTGCCTGCTATTGCGCATGAATGTGGCATTGAAATTAACTTAAGTATAGCAAACGAAATTTCAGCAAAAACTCCTAACCTTTGCCACCTAGCACCTGCTGGCAGAACTTACATGGAAGACTTAAACGAAGCTGGTGGCGTTTATGCTGTCATGAACGAACTTACAAAGCACGACCTCATTCATAAAGACTGCATGACCGTAACAGGCAAAACAATTGGTGAAAACATTGCAAGTTGCAAAAACTTGGATGAAGACGTCATCAGAAACATTGACAATCCATATTCTGAGACTGGCGGAATTGCAGTTCTTCGTGGCAACCTTGCAAAAGATGGTTGTGTTGTTAAACGCAGTGCAGTTTCTGAAAACATGCTTGTGCATGAAGGTCCTGCAAAAGTGTTCGACTCAGAGGAAGAGGCACAGAGCGCAATCAACGCTAGTAAAATTGTTGCAGGAGACGTTGTTGTTATTCGCTATGAGGGTCCAAAAGGTGGACCTGGAATGCGTGAGATGTTGAACCCAACGTCAGCCATCATGGGCATGGGTCTCGGCGAATCTGTTGCACTCATCACTGACGGTCGTTTTAGTGGCGCAACACGAGGTGCTTGCGTGGGGCATGTTACACCAGAGGCAGCTTCTGGCGGCGTTATTGGAGTTGTTGAAGAAGGTGACATCATTAAGATTGACATTCCCAACAACACAATTGAGCTTAAAATCGACGACGCTGAACTAACAAAACGTTTGGAGAACTTCACTCCCAAAACTAAAGAGCTCTCAGGATATTTGAAACGCTATGCAAAACTCGTTTCTGGTGGCGCATTTGGGGCAATTGTTAACGAATAAGCTATGATTACAGACGTAACAAAACTTACAGTTTTTAATAAACCTCACACAAACGAGTTTCTCGTCAACTTAGATGATAGGTTTAAACTTTGTCGTGAGCTCTACGCAAAGACGAACGGCAATTTGTCAGAATACGTGCTCAACCTTGTTGTTAGTGATGAAAATGCATACCTTCAAAAAGTTGCAAAGCACGAAGCAATTTCGGAAGAACTTGAAGAGGCTTTGCAACTTGACCTCTCAATTCTGCAAAACATTGCAGACTTAGCCTGCAATGAAGATGAAGGGTTACCAAAATTCTCAACTTCAAAAGTCGATTTAAAAGATGAGTTTCAAAAGGTAGTTAATAACATCTTCACGCATGGATATGGCAAATGGCGCAATGATGTTATGTTTGAGTTTGATGATAACTTAAGTGACATTGTGTCAGTTAAACATCCAGACAAAACAAGTTTCTCTGACCTTTTTGACTATGAGCGAGAGCGCAAAATCGTTGTTGACAACACTCTTGCTTTTTTGAATGGTAAACCAGCACAAAACATACTTTTAACAGGAGATGCTGGAACAGGCAAATCTTCAACTGTTAAAGCAACTGTAAATGAATATGCTGATAAGGGCTTAAGAATCATTGAAGTTAAAAAGTCGCAGGTGAAGCACATCCCAGAAATAATCGCCCAAATTGAAGACAATCCACTCCATTTCATCATCTTCATTGACGACATATCATTCGCAACAGACGATGACGCATTTGGCGAAATGAAGGCACTTTTGGAAGGCTCACTTTCTGCGCAATCTGAAAACGTAATAATCTACGCAACCTCAAACAGACGGCACATCGTCAAAGAAAAGTGGTCGGACAGAGAGGGCGACGAAATCCACGTTACTGATTCGATCCAAGAAATGGTGTCACTTTCAGAACGATTCGGGCTTCACATCACATTCTCTTGCCCTTCCAAAAAAGAATACCTTGAAATTATGCACCAACTCTTGGCTAAACAGGGCGTGCAAAACGTCCCAGAAGATGTTGACATTTTGGCTGAGCGTTTCGCCACAAATCACGGTGGAAGGTCGGGGCGTTGCGCAAAACAATTCGTTGAGACGATTATTGCTACAAAATAAAACTTCTAAAAACAAAAAAAAATTCCAGGCAAGCAAAATTTATCTTGCTTGCCTGAAATGTGTTAAAACCAGCTAATTGCTCTTAAACTCGAAGCCTAGCTTGTCTTTATTCCATACCAACCAGTGCCTTCGCCTCTCCAACCTTTCTTCACAAGAGAGTCATTTTCATCCTTTGAAGTTGTGTAGTTGTGTGTGCCTGTGACTGCGTATGGGTTATATTGGCGATAGACTATAACACCCTTGTCATCATCTGAATACCAGCCGATACCCTCGTTTATCCACCCTGCCTTAACAAGATTGTCGCGCTCAGCAGTGTCAGTTGTGTAGTGATGGTCGCCACCTGCAACATATTTATTGTAGAGGCGATAGACTGGGGTGTTAGAAGTTGTTGGAGCTGTCCAGCCAACACCCTCATCAGTCCATCCGAGGCTAACGAGGTTAGCCTTTTCGTCGTCGTTAGCGGTGTAGAAGTGCTCTCCAGTCCATTTGTTATAAAGGCGATTCATGGTTGAAGGCAAGACTGTCGCATAACCTTTGGCGCAGAAATTATCAATCGACAAAAGCGCTTGTTCCTGCTGAGTTTGAGCTTGCCATGAATTCTTTGGATCATTAGACAAGAAGCTCTCGCCAGAATTTATGACAGCAGTGCTGGCGATTGCTCCAACGCCGTTGAGTTGAGAGCCAGCGGGAGCCAAATATGTTCCAGAATTTGTTTCCTGAGAAAACCATATTGCATATTTGTCACCCTTGTTCAAAGTGACAGTGTCGTTCAACTTTATGCTGACATATCCTTCATAACTTGAAGTGTATGTGCCCTGCGCTTCGGGCTTGTCAAAAGAGCCAGAAATGTCTTTTGGAGATGTTGCATTCGATTTAAGCTTATAAACTCTATAAGTCAACTTTTTGCCATCTGGAACATAATAGGTTCCAACGTGGTGAAGTTCTTGCTTTTCTGAAGCAGTGTACATGTTTGAGTACCACTGACCTTCAGCATACGACATGAAAGCAGCCTGAATGTAGTCATATTGATCAACAATCTCAGTCGATGTGTCAATTAAAGATCCAGTATAGTTTGTTGTGTCAAACTCATAGGTGTGAGCTTCGTCAATGCTTTGATCATAATAGGAAAGATAAAAATAGCCACTCTCTCCCCAGGCTGTGCCCCATGAGTTTTTGACGATAAATGCGCCATTTGCTGGGGGCTGATATGCAGCATTAAAGTTCGTGGCAGGGTAATCATCATCATAACCCACGACGCAAACTGCATGATTAGAAGATAAAAACATGTTGTTCGGCTGCACTGTGTATTGGCAATGTGTTGTTGCGTTGTAAAAAGTGGTTAGTGCTGGCTCTGTTTTTGAGCTCTGCCCTCCCCAATAAGCAATGTCAACTGCCTTACCTTTACTTAGTTCTGTTTTGATGTTATTAAGCACAGTCGTGTTCGTCGATTTATATTTTTTGGAAGTAGCAGCTGTCCCTTCGGTGTTAATTAAGCTACCGAGACTGTCTTCTTTTGTTAGTCGCACAATAGAGTGCCTGCGCTGATCCATGGTCAATAAGTCGGCGGACTTTAAGACTTTGCCTTCCAATGCATAAGTCGGAAATGCGATGTCAGCCGCAGTCGTAATCCCAGTTCCCTGCATAAACATAGAACTGGCTTGAGTTGCATTTCCTCCTGCGTTTAACCTGTTTGTTCCCGTATCACTTTCGTCATCAGATGTCTTCTCATTTTTGACGTAGCCTCCCTCGCCTTTTTGAGAGATTTCAGTTCCTTTCAAGCTGGTTGTAGATGTCGGAAGTTTTTCAAAACCAAAAAAGGCAGTTTGAAAAGCTGAATAATCGACAGCGCTTTTACCAGTCGAATTCGCGATTGCCGTTTCTGCTGTAGCATTGGCAGCCCACGCCCAGCAAGTTCCTGTTCTATTCTGATTCTTTATCGATGTCACTTTGTTAGTTGTGCGAAGATCTACTTTTGAAGGCAGTGATTCGGCCAAAAGAGCTGAGTCTCCCTCACCTTCAGAGACGTTATAGCGTTCATCCGATTTGTCGACAACGCTGATGTGTCCACCGCGATTAAGTTGCGCTTCAATCTCTTCAACTGATTTCACCCTTCCTTGAACACTCTCATCGCTGATCCCTAATTCTGTCACAGATGCACTGTTAGTTGCAGATTCTTCCTGAGCCTGAGCGACCTTTTCTGTGCTCAAGTGCGGTGTCAGCGTGATGACGAGTGACAAAGCAACAAAAATTGATACTGCTTTTTTACCCACTTCCGCTCTATTGCAATTTCTTTTCATCGAATTTCTCCTTAATAATTTTTCTAAACTTGCGACCAAAAAGTCAAACAATCTAAATTGTTGGAATTATTGATCATTTTTGAAGCCATACCATCCTATCCCCTCATCTCTCCATCCTTTCGAAATCAAGTTTTTCTTTTCGCTTTGGTTTAATGTGAAGTTGTGTGTCCCCACTGCAGCATAGGGGTTATATTGCCGAAGCAGGGCTGTGCTTCCTGAATCAGTTTTTGCAGAAGAATACCAACCTGTGCCTTCCTGCCTCCATCCAACCTTAGCAAGCTTGTCATATTCGCTTTTATTCGTTGTGTAATGATGATCGCCTGCATAAGGGTTATAGAGACGATAAACTGGCGTCTTGGAAGTCTGAGGAGCATACCATCCGACGTTCTCATAAGTCCAGCCAACCAAAACAAGATTGTTTAACTCCGTTGCACTTTTTGTGTAGAAATGCTCACCTGTCCATTTGTTATAGAGCCTAAACATCGCATTTTTCTCAGGAACTGTTATGTCGATGAAGACTGTGGAATTTCCCTTGCCAATAATGTAGACCTTTGCTGTTCCCGAACTCTGTGCAGTCGCTTTTCCAGATGTTTCCATCTTTAGCACACTTGAATTGTCAGAATACCACTTTTCTTTCACTGCAAAAGTCCCATTTCTGTAATTGAGAACTGCAGAAAAAGTGAACGAATCATTTAAATTAATAATTGTTGCCCCAGAATATAAATTTAAAGCGATCTTATGCTTCTCAACAAGACTTTGGCTAACCGAAATGTCAAACGAATAGGTCCCAGCCAAGTTTGTTGGTGAGGTTGACCCCAAAACTTGTGTTGAAGCTTCTCCCGCAGCAACCTTTTGTGTTGAAAACCCGTCAGTTACAGCAAAGCCATATGATTTGTAGGAAGGGTCAATCATCATTAGGTAATGTCCCGTTTCCCCATGATCTTGACCGTTGACTTGCTTGATGTAGTCCGCCTTTTCCACCGCCCACATGTCAATAGCATTTTCACCTGTTATGTTATACGATGCCCACGCAAGGCTTTCTGCGCTTGCACCTTTTCCATCACAGGTCGCTGTGAAACATGAGTCTCCATTTGGACGAGTGTGACCAAGCGACAAATCTCCAGCTTCGATCGATCGCTGAAGAGCAATTCTCTCCAGCGCGTTTGACCACTTCGGATTTTTATAATCCGACTCACTCATTCCAATTTGTTTTAAATAATCAGGAATCGTTTTGCCTGATATTTTTATGTTTGAATCTTTGAGTGCATCTTCTCTCCAATGTTTTAAGCGCGAAAGTGAAGTTGATGCAACAGATTTTTGATCTATCGAAAACTTCCTTGTTCCAATTATTCCGCCTCCCAGCTGAACATCAGTTGTTGCGCCTTTTTGTGATGCGCTTGATTGAAGACTGGCGCCGTCAAAATCCTGCTCATTTAATGCATATGAATCGCTCAAGGAAAAAGTCGTATCTTCAGCGTAAGCAACATAATCACTAGCAAAAATAGCTGTGAAAAATAGCACTGAACAGGCAACTATAAAAAACAACTGGTAACTTAACTTCTTTGACATCTTAGCTCCCCAAATTGACTAAACAAAATTATTACTCATCCGATTGTAAACCAATTTAGGCATTTTCTTGGGATCGTTGCGTTAGAATTAGGTAATCGAAAACACAAAAATGTTTTAGATTTTTTAAGTTATCTATTGTAAGGGGGCAAAAAATGAATGGAAAATACAGCGATTCATTGCCAGAAAGAAACTCAAACGTCAACAAATATTCGCGCGGTCGAGCTTGCGTCATTGCTGGAAGTTCAAGGTTTCCAGGTGCTGCAATTATGGCAGCAAAGAGTGCTGCTAGATCGGGGGCAGGTTACGTCACTTTAAATGTCCCTTCAGCAATAAAACCAATTTGCCAAGGAACGCTTCCTTCTCTGATTGTCACTCCTTTGCCAAGCACAATCGACGGTTTCTTTGCAAAGGGAGCGACGGATGTTGTGGATCTGAAAAAACAGAATTGTGTACTTTATGGACCAGGCACTTGCGCAGGAAAAAATCAAGAGAGGTTGCTCAAAAAAGTCTTGAGTTCCGATGCCACAGTAATAATCGATGCTGATCAAATTCAACAACTTCAAGGTATAGAAAAGTCTTTTGGCGTCCAAAAAATTTATTCAAGAGAAAAACCACTTGTCATAACTCCACACCATGCAGAATTGAAAAAATGGCTTGTCGACAAAGGCTCAGAAGAATATGACCTTCTTTCTGACGATGAAATTGTTTCTCGGGTTCAGGGGAAGTTAAAATCAGTCAACGCAGAAAACACAGTTATCGTCGCAAAAGGTGAAAGAACCCTCATCATCACACTCGATAAAGTGCTCACTCCTGAAAGTGGAACAGAAACACTCGCAACGCCTGGAACTGGTGATGTTTTGGCAGGGTGCATTTGTGGAATTGTCTCACAAATCAAACCTAAGAGCCTCAAAAAAGTAGCAAAAATTTGCGCTGCCGCAGTCGAGGTTCATGGATTTGCTGGCGCGATTGCTGGCGTTCAATTCGGAGTGCGCGGAGCTCTTGCCACGGACATCTGTGACTCAATCGGACTTGCTCTTGATGAGCTTAACAATCAAAAGTAAAACCCTGGCACAGCAAACATTAAAACAGCATAGATTCCAATTCCAGCCAGACAGCAAACGATTATTGACTTTGTTTGTCTGGCTATTAATATGACGATGCCAGTTGCAATCAGAGGAATGCAAGCTGGCCAAATACCAGAGTCAAACATCCCCGGTGTGTAAATGTCATTTGCCACAAGTGCTGCGAATGCCGCAGGAGGGATTAAATTAAGGAAAGTTTGAAGTTTTGGTGAGATCTGCTTACCCTTTAAAATGAATGCAGGCAAAACTCTGCAAGCAATCATTGCAATTAAGGTTAGAGAGAAGATGATTATGAATTGGCGCCAAGTCACCCTATCTCACCTATTTTTCCTTCGATCCACGCTTGAGGGTCGACAAATAGCCAAAGAAAACTCCGATTAAAGATGCAAAGAAAATTGAAGCACTCCCAGCTCCAAAGTTTTTTAGCACAATGACCGCCATAACAGAAAATGCTGCCGCAACAAAAGCAGGCTTTGAATCGAGAGCAGTTGTTATTAGATAGATAAACATGCAAGTCATCGCAAAAGCGGCAATCTCTAGCGGAATGTTAATGACAGAACCAATAACAACACCAACAAGAGTTGAAATGATCCATGAAATGTGCGAAAACTCATTTAAGAAAATCGCATTTTCTATTGTCCAATCCCCCTTCTTGAAACGCTCGATTGAGATTCCGAAGGTCTCATCAGTGACAGTTGCCATATACCAGAAAAGTTTGCGCTTGCCACAATCCTTGCATTTTGGAGCTAGAGCAGCTGAATAGAGCATCTGGCGTGTGTTGACAAAAGAAACACTGAGCACAATTGAAAGCAAATTTGAACCAGCCAACAACATGTTTGGTATCATAAACTGTCCTGCTCCAGAATAAAAAAGAACACTAAAAATTAAAACTTGAATCCAATTCATCCCTACAGAAGCAGACAAAATTCCACAAGGAATTCCGCTTGCAACATATCCAAGCATGATTGGACACGCCACTAAAAAAGATTCCTTAAGAACTTCTTTTGTTATCTTTTTTGAACCAAACAACTTTAATCAACTTTCAAAATTGCCATAAATGCTTCTTGTGGCACTTCGACGTTGCCAATTGCCTTCATTCGTTTTTTGCCCTGTTTTTGCTTTTCTAAAAGCTTTCGCTTTCTTGTTATGTCTCCACCATAACACTTGGCCAAAACATCTTTTCGTCTTGCCTTGACGGTTTGACGCGCCAAAACTCGCCCACCAATCGCTGCTTGAATTGGAACTTCAAAGAGCTGACGAGGTATGATTTCCTTCAACTTTTCACACAAAACTTTCCCGCGCTCATATGCTTTATCTTTGTGAACAATGAAAGAAAGTGCGTCGATAGGGTCGCCAGCGAGCAAGATGTCGAGTTTTACCATGTTTGATTTGCGATAACCTGCATATTCATAATCAAGCGATGCATAACCTTTTGTGTAGCTTTTCAGCTTGTCAAAGAAGTCCAATATCAACTCCGAAAGCGGGATGTCCCAGAGCATCTCTACAGTTGTTGACGAGAGGTAGTTCATCGTTTTAAAAGTGCCACGCCTCTCAACTGCCAAATCCATGACTGCTCCAACAAAATCTGGTGGAATCAAAATTCGAGCATCAAGATAGGGCTCTTCAATTCTGTCAATCTCACCTGCGTCAGGCATGTCTTGTGGCGATGTGACAACGAGGGGTTCGTCCTCGCTCCCCAGACCTTCTGTCACGCCACGACGATAAACGTGATATTCAACACTTGGTGCTGTCGCGAGCAAATCGAGAGAAAACTCACGCTCGAGTCGCTCTTTTATCACTTCCATGTGAAGAAGTCCCAAAAAACCTACGCGGAAACCAAAGCCGAGTGCTCGTGAAGTTTCTGCTTCCCACACTAAAGCCGGATCGTTTAGCGCCACTTTTTCAAGCGCCTCTTTTAAAGGTT
The DNA here is from genome assembly GCA_963592435.1 of Oribacterium sp. Taxonomy (GTDB): domain Bacteria; phylum Actinomycetota; class Coriobacteriia; order Coriobacteriales; family Eggerthellaceae; genus Phoenicibacter. Next base: position 66,860 of record CAVAWT010000005.1, read on the forward strand.
CATACTGATCGCCATCTATTGGAAAAAGACCAGTAAACACCATTGGTTTTGCTTCACGATAGCCAGGAAGTGCATCAACTTCCGTCTCCCCCTCCAAAGTCACGGTGTCACCGACCTTGACTTGGTTGACATCTTTCAAGCCTGTCACAACATATCCAACCTCACCAGTGTTTATGGACGGAAGAGGTTCTTCAACTGGGTGCCTTGCCCCGAGCTCTTCAACAATCGCAGTTTTTTTTGTCGCAAGCATTTTAATTTTGTCTGACTTATTCAATCTCCCATCAACAACCTTGACAAGAGCGACAACTCCACGGTAGGAATCAAAATAGGAGTCAAAAATCAATGCGCGAAGAGGCGAATCCTCGTCTCCCTTTGGTGCGGGGACGTTGTAGACAACACTTTCAAGCAGGTCCTTTATCCCCTCCCCCGTTTTTCCAGAAGCCAAAACTGCATCGTCTGCAGGAATTGCAAGTGAATCCTCGATCTCCGCTCGAACTCTCTCTGGCTCTGCTGCAGGCAAATCAATTTTGTTAATTACGGGAATGATTTCTAAGTTGGCATTCATCGCAAGCATTGCATTAGCAACTGTTTGAGCCTCAACCCCTTGAGTTGCATCAACAACAAGCACTGCGCCCTCGCATGCCGCCAGAGAGCGAGACACTTCATAAGTGAAATCAACGTGTCCGGGCGTGTCTATCAAGTTCAGCTGATATTCCTCACCATCTTCTGCGACATAAGTGACTCTCACCGCTTGGCTTTTGATCGTAATTCCTCGCTCACGCTCGATGTCCATCTGGTCGAGTAACTGCGCTTCCATGTCGCGCTTTGCTACTGTTCCTGTCTGTTCCAAAATGCGATCAGAAAGTGTCGATTTTCCATGATCGATGTGAGCAATTATTGAAAAATTGCGTATGTGTGTTTGATCTGTTGTCAAATTAATTTTTCCTTAATATAAAAAAGCATTGAAGACATATGATACAATAAATTTCACCAGTGAAGTGTGTTGAGATGTTCATGATGAACATTTCAATCCGCAGACGGGCTGCAAACAAGGATTACCAACACTGGCGACTTTCAGTCAAAAATCCTGAGACTGAAATAAAGCACAAGTTAGTCATGTGCGTCAAAGTCGTCTTTGTCCCCTTTTCTTTGTTTCATCCACAAATCACTGTAAAGCGTATGTTTTAATTGACGAAAGGAAAAGGAAGAAGTTTTATGGCTAACATTAAGTCACAAAAAAAGAGAATCATCACAAATGAAAAATCTCGCATGAGAAATCGCGCTATCAAAAGCGAGCTCAAAACTGCAACAAGAAGAGTCAGAGACGCTGTTGCTGCAGGAGATGGAAAAGAAGCCTACGTTGCAGCTGTTGCTGCATGCAGACTGATGGACAAAGCGGTCAGCAAGGGCGTTATCAAGAAAAATCAAGCCGCCAACAGAAAAAGTGGCATCATGAAGCTCGCCAACACTGTCGTCACCGACAATGACCGCAAAGCATATTCGCCAAAAAAGGGCGAAGCTCCAAAGAAAACTGGCAACAAGAAAGCAGAAGCAAAGAAAAAACGCGCCGAAGATCAAAAGAAAGCTCAAAAAGAAAAAGACAAGCGTCGCGCTGAGCACAAAAAACTTGAAGATGCCGCGAACAAGCGCAAAGCTAAAGAGGAAGCCGCTGCAAAGAAAGCTGAAGAAGAGGCAGCAAAAGCTGAAACTGAGGCAGCCGAGAGTTCAGATGAAGCAACCGAGGAAACTCCAGCTGAATAATCCAGTTTTCGTCTCAACAAGTTTACACAAAAAGAATCTAAAAGCCTTGGCAACCGCTGAGGCTTTTTTAATGAGTAATTGACTCAATGAGCCAAATTTTAAAAAGCTCATTTGCATCAGACCCACTCTTCATGTTCTTTTCAACTTCAATTGATTTCTTAATTGCCGTGCGGAGCCCTTCCTCGCTCCACATTCTTGCCCAGTTAGCATGATTTTTGACTCTCCACGAAAGTGCTGGCGCCAATCCTAGTTCAAAAGCTATGTTTTGATTGACGTTGCCTCCTTTATTTAACGCTTGTTTAGCGCAAATCAATTCTCTAACCCTGTTAACACACATCATCAGCAGCCCGATCGGAGTTGTTCCTTCAACCTTTCCTAACAACTCAAGAACTTTTTCAACATTTTTAGCTGAGAACGCATCGACTAAAACCCAAGGTTTTACGCTTGCTGTGGCGACGACAAGTGACTCTACTTCGCTCGCATCGATTGGGTCAGGAGAAGAATGAGACGCTATGATTTTGTCGATCTCAGTTGAAATCGCAACAGTGTCACACCCAGTCAAGTCCACAAGCAACTGCGCCGCGTCATCGCGCATTGAGACCCCTTTTGACTTGCAAAGCTTAACAGCATAATTCTTAAATTCCCAAGCTTTGGGCGAATCACAAGCAACAATAGCTTTTTCTCCGACTTTAGCGACGTTTTTATAAAGGCGAGTGTTTTTTGCTAACTTTTCTGATCCTAACAAAAGAATCGTCGAATCATTTGGATTTTGTGCATAATCTGCCAAAATGTTTAAGTCAGCAGTTCCAAATTTTTCAAGGTGATTCACGATAACCAAGCGTTTCTCGGAAGCAAAAGGCAACGTCAAACATGATGAAACAATTCTGCTTGCCTCTGCCACTTCACAATCTAAGACATCAGTGTTTATTGTCATCTCACCAAAAGATGCACATCTCTCGCGAAGCTTGGTGGTTAAGTCTTCCTTTTTTTGCTCATCATCTCCGACGAGCAAATAGATCGGCAACAGTTCTGTTTTATTCTCTGACATGTCTTTATTTTAAAGGAAAAGTTAAATTAATTAACCAACAGCTTGCGTGCAAGACACGCATCTAAACATTAACAACATCATTCTCTTTTGGACCAAGACCTAAACCGCACACTCCCCAACCATGAAGCCCAAATAAAAAATTAATCACTTTTATCAAATCAAAAAACAAATGTTGAGCAGGTTACATTCTGAGAAGGGTCAAAGTATAGGGAAAAAATTTCGAGATTGGGAGCAAATTTAAAATAACTGTGTGCTAGAATAAAAAGTCCGTGGTCGGATAGCTCAGTTGGTAGAGCAGCGGACTGAAAATCCGCGTGCCGAGGGTTCAAGTCCCCCTCCGACCACCATCTTTTAAGTTCGCCATTTGCCAATAAGCGAAAATTGCACGTTGCAAATCAGCCTGAATGGAAACTTCATCCGGCAAATATAACCCTCAGCTTAGAAGCGAACTTTCTCAAAATTGTTTGCTCAACTTGTTTCTAACCCACAAACTCATAAATCTCGAATTAGGTTTTGATTAATCCTTCATAAACCACTTTTAGGTGTTAGGTTTTAGGTGTAAGGTTTTAGTTAACCCCTCATACAACTCGAACAAATGCGCCACAATTTTCTCTTCGTCGCCGTTGAAGTCAACGCCATAGGCTTCTTCGACTGCAGTATCGAGCGCGTGGAAGGCTGATGTCAGTTCTTGGATTCGTTCTCTAGTTCAAGCAGATACCTGTCAAAATCAGACACAAACTGGCGATCTTGACGCGGTCTGAATTTTTCAAACTCGGTTTCCGCGTGAAGTTTTGCTTCCTCGGCGCTAATTTTCCCTGGACCTGTTAAAATTTCATTGCCGTTGAACTCAAGAAAGCCATCCAAGCGTTTCGCCCAGTCCTCCATGCTCATCGGAATGTGGCGTTGTGCCTGCAACTCTGCATAATCGAGATATAACGTAACGATGCGTTGGAGATATGTCATCTCTTCTTCGTTAAGGTAATTTTTTGCAATTGAAACATCTGACTTAACAACTTTCCCGTTTGGCGCATTTTCCCAAGTTGTAAGCCCCATATGCTCCTTGTTCGCGTCTGCTCTTTCAACAATCAATTCTGCCACAGTGTGTCTGTGAACTGCATAGTTCATTTTGTTTTAAACTGTTTGGAAGAATAATCGCGTCGTCTTTGCATTTTTATCGTAGTCAAAAGCAGTGGCGTAAAGGTCAGTTACTTTTTGATAGAACTTGCGCTCTGAAAGGCGAATTTCTCGAATTTCAGCAAGTTGCTGTCCAAAATATTCATCCGTGAAGAACGTTCCTTTTTTGAGGCGTTCTTTGTCCATGACCCAGCCTTTAATGGTGTAGTCTTTAACAATCTGAGATGCCCATTTCCTAAAACGAACTGCACGCTCATTGTTGACCTTAAAGCCAACTGCAATAATCATTTGAAGATTGTAATGGTTTACCTCTCTGGAAACCTGTCTTGACCCCTCTTTTTGAACAATCCGGAATTTCCGGATAGTTGATAGTTTCTCAAGTTCACCGTCGTCGTAAATGTTTCCAATGTGCTCGTTAATTGTTCTAACGTCAACAGCATAAAGCTCTGCCATCTTCTTCTGCGTTAGCCAAACGTTTTCATCTTCATAACGAATCTCAATTGCCTCGTCACTGGTTCCAACAGAAGCGATGTAGGTTAGACATTCAGCAGCGCTTGAGCGTGTTATCGATTTGTTTTCTGTCTTTTTGTCCTTAGTCATCAGATGCTAACCCCTCATACAGCCCCAAACAAATGTCCTACAATCTTCTCTTTATAACCTTGAAGTTACCTTGAAGTTGACGCCACACTTCGCCCTTCTCATAGCCTCTGCCTGCCCACCTATCAGCAAACGCTTTCGCTTCCTTCAATTGTTGCACATCGTTCATGGCTTAATTTTAGCATGGAAGCGTGACGACAAGGGGGACGGTCCTTCTGGTTCCGCAACGCATGAGTCTTCGATAACGCGAGGTTCGCAACCCATTCGTCGTTTTTTACTCATGTTCCTCGGAACGCGGTCGCTACGCTCCCTTAAACGCCTCGGAACACCCATTCGTAAAAAACTCCTCATTGCTCACCTAAGGTTATCTCAGACTCTTGCGTTACGGCGCAGAGGGGACGGTCCTTCTGTTCGTGCAACTTTCATGACCCTTTTGAGTTTTTGAATTCATAACTAACCGAAAAGAGGAAAAATTGGATGGGGTTTAATTGTAAAATTGTCAGGGAGGAAGAAGGCAGATAAAATGCAAATTAACGACTTGAAAGAATTTATTGATACTGGCAGAGAACTTGAATTTAAGATTAATGGCAAAATGTGCTCAATAACTCAAGGTGTTATTGATGGCGAAGATGTGATTTCCTTTTGTGAATTTCATCAGCCCTCTGTTGAGGTAACAAATTTCGATGCGCTTCTTGAAATTGAATACAAGGGTCAAACATTGAAGATAATTTGGCAAAACCTGAGACCAGAGGATTTGTGGATATTTTAATTGTTGGTAGCTAACCCCTCATATAACCCTTCTTAGGTTTTAGGCTTTAGTTAGCCCCTCATACAACTTAAAAAGGTGTCCCACAATCTTCTCCTCATCGCCACCGAAGTTAACGCCGTAGGCTTCTTCGACAGCTGAGTCGAGCGCATTGTGGGCAGAAGTTAACTTGGGGTAGAGGAAGTCGTTGCTTGGGTCATACATGTCTGCCAGCGAGCATGTTTGCTCTGCATCTTTTGCTTGGTTGACGTAAAACTCGCGAGCATCCAGCACCTCTTGCGCACATGATTCGATTTTCTCTCGCACTTCATTTGAAATGCAGTTTTCAACTGGGGTGGAGAGGGTCTCGCGCGTGACACCTGGCCAAGGGAAGTTGTTGTAGACGATATCGGAGGCATACCTATATCTTGATTCAAGCCTTCCCGCAACTGTTCGCATCCAAGCGTTATGAAATCGAGATGAAATCAGACCAAAATAATAAAGATTTGCTTGAGGAAGAATAAATATGCTGTCATTTGGAACCGCGCCTTCACTAATGTAGCCAATGGGAACATAAATCCTTCTCTCAGAAGATACTCTTGGTACAACCAAAAAATCACCAAATTCAAATTTCCGATTCGGTCTCATCAGATGGGGTGTGTCTTTAAGCTTGTAAGCATCTCCAGTTTTAACTTGTTCTTCGCGCCACTCTTTACAACTGTCAATTCTTGCCCTTACTGTTGGCATTTGCTTTAGGCTTCCAGCAGTTACATTCTCAAGCCACAAACAATATCTTGGAATATTGTTAATAAATTCCCTCGCGGAAATGAAAGGTTTTATCCAATTCTGAGCCTCAGGTTCCTTGTTTTCTAGCTCTTCTTTCTGTTCTTTAGTTAATATGAGACATCCATTATCTGCAGGTTTAAAACCATATATCAATGGGCGAATATTGCAAATTGGTTTACCCCTTTTCTCAACAAACACATTCCCTGCATTTGCAAGGTAACCATTGATGTTCTCAACCTTTTGCACCATGCCATTTTCAAATAATGAACAAGTGTCAGTTTTCTGGTAGGAGAAACCGACGATGACGACGTGCACGTGCGCTTGATCGGCTGCTTCATTGTTCCAAATGAACGACTTGTGCGCAAAGTTGATGTGAATCCCATCTTCAAAAAGTGGCTGCCAAATGGGTTGCACCTGCTGCCCTTGACAAATTGAGTTGGTGGAAACAAAGGCGCATCTCACATTCACGTCATCCTGCAAGTTGCGAACCCCATTTACGTCATCCTGAGACGAACGAAGTGAGTCGAAGGATCTATATTCAGGTGGTACCGATTGTAAGGTTTCAACCTGACACTGCGTCCCCTTGTCAGCTAGATCCTTCGTCGCGCTTACGCGCTCCTCAGGATGACGTGTGAGGTTGTTTGCTGACATATACTCTGCAGCTTTTTTGTACCAACAGGCAACGTAGTCAACCGTTTTGACGTTTCCAAAAAGCAGTGATCTGTCTTCGCCCTGCTCCTTTGAGAGGTTGGAGTATCCAATAAACGGCGGATTGCCAATTATGTAATTGCATGCGTGAGCTGACAAAACTTCCTCCCAATTGAGGCGAAGGGCGTTGCCTTGAACGATTGTGGCAGAGTCGGTCAGTGGGAAATTTTTTGCCTCGACATCAAGAGTTATCTCTGTTTCAACGTTCGATTGAAGTTGCGCAATCCAAAGCGCAGTTTTTGCAACACGAACAGCAAAGTCGTTAATCTCAATGCCGTAAAACTGCTTAAGTGACACTCTGTCGCTAATCGGCTCTTCTGAAAAATCGATTATCGTTTGCCCCGAATGTAAAATTCGCAAAATGTCGTCTTCCAAGCGTCGCAAGCAAAGAAAAGTCTCTGTTAGGAAATTTCCACTTCCGCACGCAGGGTCAAAAAACGAAAGCGAGCAAATTTCTTTATGCAACTTTTGAAGTCTGTTTCGCTTTTGTCGCTCTGTCAAAGTTTCATCATTTATGATTGCTCTGAATCTTTCGTTCAAATCATCCAGAAACAAGGGGTCGATGACTTTGTGAATGTTTTCAGGCGAGGTGTAGTGCATGCCGCCGCTTCGGCGAGTTTCTGGATTTAAGGTCCCCTCGAAAATGCCTCCGAAGATTGTGGGAGAAATTTTTGACCAATCGGTTTTTTGGCTCAACTCATAGAGCAGTTTATATTTCAAATCCTCGTCAAAGTTGGGAATTTCAGTGTCTTCAGTGAAAAGCCCGCCGTTGACATAGGGGAAAGGCTTCACAGTTTCATCGTATGGGTCACGCTCATCAAGTGGCGTGTCAAGTGCATGAAAGAGCTTCTTGAGAGCATCGCGAATGTTTTCAGGCGCAACATTTTTCAGGTAGTTTAAAAAACTGTCATGCGGGAAAAGCTCAGGAACATCTTCACTGAACAGGCAAAACACAAGTCGCACACAAAGAACATTCAAGGCGTGTTGCGTTTCAGGTGAGTCGGGGTTGTGATAGCGTTTTGCAAGTTCTTCATAGATTTCCCCAATTTGTTTTCCAGCCTGAAAAGAAATCTGCTTTTGCTTTTCTGTGCGCGAATTTGCTGGGTCGGTGATGAAAGCGAGGTATTCAGGGTGTTCGCCAAGTTCTTCCAAAGTGAACTCGAACGGGTGTTTTTCCAGTTCTCCAGAGTCGAACTTGTTCCAATCATAAACTCTGAAAGTGCCAAAATTGCACACAACGATGAAGCGAGGCTGGTTTATGCGCTTGAAAGCTTGCGCGTATGCCAACGCCTGCTGAAACGGCGTAACCTGCCGTCCTTGGCGCAACTCTTGCTTGTCAAGGTTAACATTTAGCCCTTTTTGCTCAATCAAAACTCCGCAGTCGGGGATGTATGCATCAATGAAACCGCCGTTTGACGCAAGCATCTCAAACTTGCATTTCTGCACAGCGTCAGCCATTCCAAGCACGTTTTGCAAAAGGT
>CAVAWT010000006.1:0-74632 GCA_963592435.1 Oribacterium sp.
TGAGCAGATTCGGGCGAGAATGCGACTCACTCCTCAAAACTCGAAAGTGAATGAGGGGGCACAGATTCGCCCGAAAGCAAAACGTAGCGTACCTGCAACTACGTGAGGAACATTCGCAAACTTAAGGTGCCAGCCTTATTCGCTTTCACTCATTCGCTTTCATAGCCACGCCATGCAGTTCCTTCGTCTCTCCACCCCGCTGCAACAACCATTTTTGCCTCATCTTCACTCATAGTGTAGTTGTGAGTGCCTGTTTGCTCGTTAGGGTTGTATTGACGATATAAAGGCTTTGAATCGGTGTCAGTCTCCTCGCAAGAATACCATGCGATGCCCTCATAACTCCATCCAGCCTTGACGCACTCGTCCTTTTCCTCAGCGCTCATCGTGTAGTGATGATCACCACCCTCAACATAAGGGTTATAGAGGCGATAGACTGAAATGCTCGTTTGTGTTGGTGCATACCAACCAGTTCCTTCGTCTGTCCAGCCCACCTTAACGAGACCTTTTTGCTCATCAGCATCAGCAGTGTAGAAATGCTCGCCTGTCCATTGGTTATAGAGACGATACATCTTGATCCTTGTGAGGTCAGCCAACACAATTGTGAATTGACCTTTGTCATCTGTTTTTCCTGAACCGAGCGTCGTTCCATCTGCGTTTTTAACAGTAACAGCTTTGTCTTTGAGAACTGTCCCGTCTTCGTATGCAATTGTGACTGTGACACTCTTCTTTGCTGAAGCAGCGGAGAGTGCTGCGGCAGACAGCTGGATGGTGATAGCACCATTCGAATCGATTGAAACCACGCAACTACTAATTGCTGATGCATCAGCGTCGACGAGTTTAATTCTCAAAACCTTTGATGTCGTTGGGTCAAGGATGAGAACGTTTCCATCGCTGTCGGAAGTGGCGCTGGAAATGGCAGTCCACTTTGCGTAGATCGTTGCGTTTGCCTTAATTGCTGTGTCAAAGTTAAACGCGTTTTTAAAATCCTTGTCAGCATACCAACCGTCAAATTTATATCCCGTCTTCGTCGGATCTGCTACTGGCTTTGTTACTTTTTGGCCATAATTAACAATTTGAGTTGCAACATCGCTTCCGCCATTTGTGTTGAATGTGACAGTGCATTTGCTTGTTGTCCACTTTGCATAAACTGTTGTGTCAAGCGTTATCACTTGAGTGAAATCGAACTTCTGTGTTAATGCCTCGTCAGCGTACCATCCATCAAATGTGCACCCTTCCTTCGTAGGGTCGTCGTCAGGCCTTATCGCCTTTTTGTCTTCGCCAACTTTCAACCATTGAGCTTCAACTTCGCTACCACCATTTGTGTTGAATGTGACTTTATAGTTCTCTTTTTGCCAAAGAAGCATAGGAAACTGTTCGAAGCCCTCGTCGTCTCTGCTTGTTGTCCACACGTCTCCCACTTGGGATGTTTCAGAAACTGTGTTTAAAAATGTTGCTGAAGCCAAGGATTGCAACTCGCTTCTTGACTTCGCAACACAGTTTGTCGACGAAGCAGTTGATCCGTCATCGCCAACGCCGAGACCATCAGATGCAACATAGTTTTCTGTTGTGTCGCCAGTGTCTTCATTTAACCACAAACAATCTTTTGTTGTTCCTTCAGATTGACCAATCAATGGATAGGTTCTCTCATTTGTGAAGTTGATTTTGCCAGCGTTATAGGAATTTGAAGTCGTTGACAGTGAATTTTGGAAGCCAACAAGTCCGCCAGACCACTTTGACTCTTGGCTGTTAACATAGCCCAAGTTGTAGCAGTTCTTGACGATTCCTGCATCAGTTGCAGTGTTGTTTATGCCATTGTAGCCACAAATTCCTCCATCTCCACCTTTAGAAGCCCCATTGTTGCCTTTAACGCTGCCTGTGTTTACGCAACCTTCAATTGTTCCAGCATTATGACCAGCAATGCCACCAACTGGCTTTTTGCCATAAACGGATCCTGCGAACACACACTGGCTAACAGTTGCCATTTTGTTGCTGTCGCTGACAAGCTGTCCTTTTTCTCCAACCATTCCAACAACGCCACCAACGTTATAGGCAGCATTCGCATCAATCATACATCTCGCCTTGCATTGTGTGATGGTTCCACCTGCTGACAATTTAGCAACAATCCCAGCAACGCAGTCTCCCGTTGTTGTCGTGACGATTTGGCCAATAACGGTGAGTTTTTGAACTGTGCCCGAGACGTTTCCAAAAAGAGCTTGATAGTCATCAGTCATAACGTTAATCGTTAAGTCTGTTATCTCATATCCATTTCCATCAAAAAATCCAGCAAATGCAGTTGTCTTATTTCCGATTGGCGTCCAAGTGGTGTGTATAACTGATGACAAAGAAATATCATTTGTCATCTTAAAATAAACCCCGGAATATGTTTCTCCGCCATCAACAGCGTCACTTAAATCCTGCATGTCCTGCGGGGTTGTGATTTGATATGGGTCTTCTGCAGTCCCTGTTCCACCGCTGTACGCTCCGCTTTGCAACTCTGCACCACCAGCGTCAACTGCGAACGCAGAAGTCGTGCCAAAACTCGGAGTCATCGAAACAGCAAGCGCTAGGCTCACGATTATGCTGATGACCTTAGAAGAAAATGGCACTAAAGCCTTTTCTTTGGTTGTCTTCATTGACTACCTCCTCTTATCTTTCTAAAATGTTTTGAGAACCTTATTGGCCTCATTTGATATATTATACTCAATTGAGATATATTGATATGTAAAAATTTCTCTTTTCTTCTTAACGAACCTAAATTATCACTGCTCTCATTTAAGCAGAAACAAACTCGATGCGCGTTATTCCATATGCCCACTGACCTGAAGATTCCTTTGGAATTATTATGCGTAGAGGGCGCTGAACCTCTGGAAGCGGCGAGTCGCCTTTAGAAATGGAAAGAACTGCGTCATATTCAACTTTCTTGCCAGAAAGTGCAATTGAATAGCCGTCCTTGCAAAGAAACCGAATGCGCTTAAAATCTGCACTTGTTTTTCCATAATTCTCCATCAAAGTTTTTAAGCTTGGACCATAGCCACTTGCACTTCCAGCTCCAGTTGCTCCCCCGTCGGAAGACACACCTTTAGCATTGACAAATTCACAGTTCATCTGCGACAATTCCTCAACCGAAATGTCAAACTCTTCATCTGCCAAGCCAACGATGTGGATTGTTTGCGTTGCGTAATCTTTAAAAGTTGGTCCTTGCAAAGCCTTAAAAACGAGGAACGCGACGGTGATCAAAGCGACAAGAGCAAAAAAAGAGAAGACATAGGCAACTCTTCTCTTGAATTCCTTTCGATTTAGCGCCTCCACCTCATCTGACGTCGGGTCTTCCAAGGCGTAAGGGTCAAGGCCAGCATCGAGTAAGTCTTTTTCTCTTTTTTTCAGCATTTGTCACTTGACGACGTAATACTCATCAGTTCTTGTGTCTTTGTAGACTTTGCCTATTTCTTCATAGGAGGAAGACCCACTTGCCTCCTCTTTCATGGTTGACACTTGTTCCAAAGACAAATTGATCGGCTCAAGCTGTGATTCTTCAATTTCTGAAGACGTAGCAGAAGTCACAGAAACTCCCCAATGAGCAATGAGTGCAAGCATGAGAGCAACTGCAAAAACAAGCATGACATCGGACAGGTTAGCGACAGTCTCCATCGGGTTAACTGATTCTTCGCCAATTTCAAGCGATTTAAAACGCGAAGATTGAAAAGTGTTTTGACGTTTAATCATTTTTGTCACTTTCATTCTTCATTGCTTCTAAAACGAACTCGATAGCAGTGTCGAAAGCAACCATGTAATCTTTGTACCAACGCTTGCGAACAGAAGAGATAACAAGCGCAAAGCCTGCGATTATGAGACCTAAAGAAGTTGTGTCAAACGCAGTTATTATCGCAGTCGAAAGCGTTTGAGTGTCGCCACTTCCCAAAGCCAAAATTCCAGGGCCAAGTGGGATCAACGTTCCCAAAAGACCAAGCATCGGCGCAATTCTTGCTGTCAAATCACTCACTTTGACGATTGAGTCATATCTTTTTTGCTCAGCATAATCAATTGAAGCTGCAAGCGATTCCAGCATGACAGGCGTTGAACTTCCATGTCGCGTCAACTCAAGAAGCGCTTTTTTCTGTCGAAGCAAAAGCCCGCTTTTTTTAATTACATCACTAATTTCATCTTTGCTTTTAGCTTGTTTTAAATCGTCCAAGAGTCTCGGTAAGAAAACTTTGAAATGTCGCCTCTCTGAAATTTTTTCTCCAATCAAACTACCGAGCAAAACGACGATGAAAGCAGATCCCAAAATGAGGAGCACAATCACAGGCACTTGACATGCACTGACGATTGCTCTCATTACCTCGCTGATGCTTGTTGAAAAATCCAAAATCACTCCCCTTTTCTAACTCTTATTAACACCTATATTATTAACGTTAATATCCATATTCATAAATGGGTCTTTATCTGCCTCTGTTTTCCTAACTCTCCAGACGATTCCGAAGGTGATGCATGCAAAAATGAAAAAGACGATTGGCACTCCAAAGGCATTAAAGTCGAGCATAAGCGCTTGAATTGCTTCGTTTAATTCCTCTTCTTGTTTGTTCTGAGAAACATTTAGCTTAAACGCAGCAGCCATCGCTTGCGATCCTCCTCCTCCAGAACCAAGCGAGCTTTCCTGAGTTCCTTCCGTGACTTCTGCTTTTGACTCAAAGGTGACTTGAGTCGCTTCTTGACCGTCTAAATTTCCAGTTCCGCTTCCCTCGACTTCTCCTTCGCCGTCACCTGTTGACTCACCTTTTCCACTTCCATTTCCTCCGCCCTCGCCAGTGCCAGAACCTGAAACTGAAGTGGTCGTTACATATTCAGAATAGGGAGAATCTCCATAACTCGCGCATACGTCGATGTTTCCTTTTCCATAAACAACGATGCTCACTGTTCCATCGTCGTTAACAACGACGTTTCCATCAGCATCTCTCACAAAATCGGCTACAGTTGGGTCAGAAATTGTCCAGCGGATGTCATAAACTGCATATTTTGAAATGAGAGGATCGTCAGCATCGACCTTTGGCTTAATTTTTATCGTATCGCATACGTCAGCCGTGAAGCTCCCACCCGTTTGACCGTTTACCTCCAATTCAATCTGTGGAGTCTTTCCAAAAATGCAAGTCATAGCTTTGATCGATTGCGCGAAATAATAGGCGTTTCCCTTTTTGAATGAAGTTTGACCCATCATCAATCGAAGCCCTTCATATTTCGTTAGAGTCGGAGTCGCGACATATTCCTCTTCATTCTTAGGTCGAAAAAAACTTGATTCATAGGCGAGAATGCTTTTTGTTGCCACTGCGCTGGCATTTATTTCCTTATCAATGTCGACACCCTCTGGTGAAACAAGAGATTTTTCTTGAAAATCCCAATAGTGAGCAAGCTTTGGATAGTAGTATCTCGTCTCGCTCAAAGTTGAATAATACCAAGCGTTCGTTCCCTCGCCACCATCATCGTTGACATAACCATCGCTCGTTGCGAAATAGAAGCGCTTCAAGTTGGCAGTGTCAATGTCGGCGCGAGAAAAAATTGAAGAAATCTCAGGTCCCCTGCCAGCTCCTTTAACAAGAAAACCGCCAGAGTCAAAGGTTGAATATTCAAAGACGTTACCGTCACTCAGCGCCTTGATTTCAGATTCGCTTATCTTAGTTTTTAAGTAATAGGGTCCACCTGTGTAACCAACATAGACACTCAGGCTTGAGTCGGCATAAGCGACATTTAAATTAGCAAACGCGAATAAAAAGCAGAAAGCGAAGAAGAAGAAGAAGAATTTGTGTCTAAAAATAAGTGACAATTTGTAAATTAACTTTCTAGCTTTCTAGCTTGAAAAAAGAGAATTGGATAGTAATACTTTCCATTAAAGTGATCAGACACGCCTGAACCGTCAACCCAAATGGAGTCTGATTTCGCGTTTAGGAGTTCAGGCGTCAAAACTGAAATTTTTAGGCTCCCTCCAAATTCATAACAAGTGTCCGACTTCGCTCCATCGTGATAACCTTCTGTTGCAGAACCGCTCAACCAATAGCAATTTTGAACTGACGACTGCCCACCGTTGTTTGTTGCAATCCCCGAAGCAAAACGAGTGTCAAAAGCGATGACTCTGCCAACGTTATAACAATTCTTCACAACCTTTTCATTCGATCCAGCAATTCCTCCAGTAGGGTTTTGGATGTTTCTGCTGACGATTGTTCCAAAATTTGCACAGTATTGAACAATTCCGTTGTTCCAAGCCGCACCGACAATTCCTCCACACCCTTTTTTGTCAGAAGAAGTGACGCTTGCCCAATTTATGCACATCTCAATTATTGCGCCAGTCGAGCCATCGTTTCCTTTTCCATAATCAGAAGTTGTTTTTCCAGTTTTGCCAACGATTCCGCCGATCGATCTTCTGCCTGAGACATATCCTGACTTTAACACGATTTGCCTCACAGTTGGATTTGTTGGGCACAGTGCTGCTTTATCGTTGTCGTGGCACCCCAACCTTCCAATCAAGCCGACGCTTTCAGAATCTCCATAATTTGTGTCTGCGTAATACTCTGCATAGACGTTTTTGAACTCATGACCAAGACCGTCAAGCGTTCCGCAGAAAGAGGCTGACAATTTTGAATAGGCGTTAGTTTGAGTTAACCCAGGCAAAACACAATACTGCCCTCCCACTGGCATATAAAGCGGACTTGAGGTGAGCCATTTACCTTGAGAATCTCGTTTAGCTCCGAAATCGAGATCTGATGTTATGTAAATCGTCTTTCCCTTAAAAGAGTCAGCTCCAAACCAATAGCCACTCCAAGTTGTTAAGTTTTGTGAGCCTGACTCCCTGTCTGCTTTCTTCGTTGACACAATTGCGCTTGGGTCTCCAATCACTCGCTGTGTTCTCGTTACTTTAGAACTTCTCGAATAACGATTTTTTTCATTTTGAGAATCGGCAACGGTATAGGTGGAAGTGAACGTTCCGTAGCGCTCCGAATTTGTTCCGCTGACTCCCATTTTCTTTTTGAAAGCTTCATAATCTGGCATGTCGACTGTGATTTCATGGACTCCATCAGATGCTTTAACGACCTGCTTGGTAGTTGGGTAATTTGTGAAAAGACCATTTACGATTGCAGCAAGCCCTGCAAATTGTGCGGCATATTTCAAATCATAAGTCGTCTTGTTTTTGTCGTACCACGTTAAATCGATCGTTCCATCCCAAACAATTGAAACAAAATCGACATATATGGTAACGTGGTTAGAAGGCATTATGAAAGAATATTCGCCTTTGCTGTTCGGCAAAATTGCGAAGAAGGCGAGCGGCGTCGCACTTCCATAAACATAACCAGTTGGCGTTGCGGCGTATCTCACTTGTGCAACGTACCAGCCACTCTTGGGTGCAACTTTTATGCTAACTGTCTCTCCAGCCTCCCCTTCAACCAAAACTGCCTCTTTGCTCGAAGTTGTGTTTGACTCTGGCGCCTTTTCACCATCAGAATTGTTGGTGACAGTTTTTTCGCTCTCCTCAGTTTTGACGGTGACACTGCCTTTTCCAGTAATCCCGCTCGCAACTTCTCTTATGGCGACATAGTCCCATTCAGCTTCTAAAATGATCGCTTCTTCTCCCATTTCAATGGCAGAAGAAACTTCTTTGCCTTTTAGCTTCCAACCACTAAAGACATATTTTCCAGAATTTCTGCCGTTCGCGTCATGAATGTAAACTTCGTCTCCACTCTTAAAAGTCGAATCGACCTCAAACGAGTTAGCATATGCTAACTCTAAACTTTCTGGCAGAGTCAGAGAATTGATTTTTGCTCCACTTTTGTCATAGAGAGCCATCCCAGACCAAGGCACATTTTTCCACACATATAAAACTGTGTTAGTCGTCGCTGGCACATCTCTCGTCTCTTCTTCATCACCTTCGTCACCAGCTTCTTTTGGCAAAAAGCTCCAGCTACCAAGATAGACTATGTTTCCAATGTCAGTTTCAGTTTTTGTCCAGCCAGAAAACTTAAACGTCCCTTTAACTTCACCCTTCTCACCAAGCCAGTCTATTGTTGTTTTTTCTGTGTAGGCTGAATCTTTGACATGTGCATCTCCGTCATCTACGATCTCTGTTTTTGGCAATTCAACTTTTTTAGAAAGCTTAAGCGTTGAGTCAGGAGCACCAGTCCACGCATAACCAACGGTGTGAGAATCGTTGTCAGGCTTTGGGTTTTCGTCGATTTCTTCTCCGTCATAGTTCCATGAACCTTCAATTGAGACTTGCCTGCTTGTCGTCTTAAAAGTTCCAGTTTTGTCCCAACCAGAAAATGTGTATGTCCCTAACTTCCTGTTTGCACTGTTATAAGCATCCAGCGCATACCCTTTTTTATAGACTGAATCGACAGTGTAATCGTCACCTAAAACGACACTTTTTGCATCAGGCAACTTGACAGTGACAACTTCGCCGTCGGAATTTTTCAAGATGACATTAGAAACTGGCACAACTCCCGACCACGCGTAGCTTATGCTACACTTTGAAATGCCGTCCGCATCGACGTTTTCAAAATACCAATAGCCTGAAATGACATAATCACTCTCAGGCATAACGCCCTCAACAAACTCATACCAGCCACTAAAAGTGTAAACGCCGATTGTTTCACCGTCATCAGCGTTGTCCTCATGAGTATAAACCTTAAAACCTTGCTTATATGTTGAATCGACGTTGAAGCCATCCCCTTCCCAAACCTGCCTTTCGTTTGGTAGAGTTGGAAAAACTCGAGAACCATGTGCGTCATAGAAGTTAACATCTTCATCTGGAAGCCCAAACCAATAATACGACAACGTGTGTTTTTCTTTACTCTTTGTTTTAACGTCAACAACAACGTCTTCTGTCGCATTAGAGCTTGCGAAATTGACTGCATCATTAGCATCATTTGAGCCAGAAGATGATGCCGTACCTGTCGCCGACGACACGCCCGTTGAAGCACTTGCAAGTGAATTTGTTGGTTGAGAATTTGATGATGTTGAGGTGGTCTTTTGCTCAGCGACAGGAGAATCGCTGCCATAAATTGCGTCATGAAGTTGCCCCAACAAATCGTTCGCCCATCCAAGATAGACGCCAGAAACAACGAGCGTTACGCTTAAAAAAACACAGATGAACTTTTCAAGCGAAAAGCCTGAAGCTCGTCCAGGTTGCAAAGAGGTGCCCGACTTCTGTAACTTGTTGTCTCTCACAACTTCTTATTAACCCCTAAAAGTCTTACCAAAAAGTTTTGCGAGCTTTAATTATATTCTAACTAAAGTATAATGACAAACCCTAGCGTGCCCGATAAAGCAAGTCTGACACTTGTGAATCGTCTAGTGTTTTGCCATAAAAAGTCGAGAAAAAACTTTTAACGGCATCTTCCACAGAATCGTCAAATTGGTCAGGATAGAGAAGATGGCTCAACCAAGTGAGACCAAGAATTTGATTTACCGAAGGAGGGTTGTTTAACCAGCAATAGGGCTCATCGGGGACGAGGTAGACCTTTTCTTCCTGAATCGCGCTCAAACTTTTCCAACCCTGCTCAGTTAAGGCAGTGTTTAAAACCTCCTCATCTTGAAAAAAGAGTATGTCAGGGTTAAAATTGTTTAACTGCTCCAAGTCAATTGCGTTTCCAGTTCCTTTGTTGACAGCATTTTCAACAACAATTGCATTTTCGGCAACAACGTCGATGACGCCAGATTGATATGTGCCTTTTGCTATCGCGTTGACCCCGTCAGTACCAACAATGTTGGCAATTTTTGGAACGTTTGTGGAATTAGCTTTTGCCTCCTTTGCCTGCTGATATGCATTCGTTGCAAATTTGACAAGCTCATCGGCTCGCATCTGTTCTCCAAAAATTTGTCCCAAAAGATTAAACGTTGAAGCATAATCATCCAACGATGCTGAGATGAAGATGCAAGGTATCCCAAGTTGTTTCTGAAGTTCATCGAGGTCATCGGCAATTCCGTCTTTTGGCTCTCCAACGTCAATTAAAATCTGTGGGTTCAAATTTGCAATTTCTTCCTTGTTTAAATCTCCTTTTCCACCAAAAACAGCTCCGGTTGCAGGCAGGCTTTTGATGTATTCAGCATCCGCGTAATAGGAAAGTGACCTTTCGTCCACCGACGTCCCAACGCTAACGAGCTTTTTCGGCTCGAAAGCAAGAAGCACCATCGTCGCAACGTGGCCAGAAGGAACAACCCTTTCTATGTTCTTTGGGATGCGAGTTTTTCTTCCAGCAGAGTCAACGAACTCGATAGTGTTCCCATCTTCGTTCTCGCTCCCCGAAACGATTCCTGCAGTTTCATTCGTTCTCGTGCTCGTTACACTTTGCCGAGAGCAACCAGAAAGTGCGCAGGCAGACCCAAATGTTATCGCGATAACAATTAACAGGCACAGCAGGGTCTGACCCCTGTGTTTAGTGTTGGCACATAGGGTCTGACCCCCTGTTTTTTTAAGTGAAAAGTTCATTTCTGCCTCCTTGTTTTCTAAGAAAAATAATCCGGGATGCAAACGCGGATTTTGTCTTCAAAAAGAGAGACCACATTTGCATCGATTGAATAAAGATCGCGAATCAATTCGCGCGTTATAACTTCCTTCGGATCACCAAAGGCAACAATTTTGCCTGCGTTTAATGCAAGAGTTTTGTCTGAATAATAAAAAGCATGGTCTGGGTTGTGCGTTGATTGAAAAATGCAAAGACCACGCTCAGTCAAATCTTTGACTGCCGTCAAAACTCGAGCAGTGTTTCCATAATCTAGCGCTGATGTTGGCTCATCCATTATTATCGTCTTGGCATTTTGGGCAAGAGCACGCGCAATCAAGACTAGTTGCTGCTCGCCACCTGAAATTTGTGTGTAGGTGCGATCCCGAAGCTCCAGCAGACCAACAGTTTCAAGAGCTTCATCGGCACGCTCGATCTGCGCTTTGCCTGGACTAGCAAGAGACGAGAGCTGCGAAGCTGTGCTCATCAAAACAACGTCTCTCACTTTGTAGTCAAAAACTGGCAGATGAGCCTGAGGAATGTATGCAACATTTTGCGCTCGCTCACGAGTTGACATGTCTTTGATGTTTTTACCATTAATCTCAATTGTGCCTGAACCAATTTTCAAAAGACCTAAAATGCACTTAAAAAGAGTCGATTTTCCAACGCCATTTGGCCCCAGAAGAGTAACAAGGCAACCATCCTCAATCTCAAAAGAAATGTCGTCAAGCACTTTATGTGTGCCATAGGAAAAACTTAAATTTTTGATGTTTATGCTCATGCGCTTCTCCTCGTCGTTATGAGGTAGAGAAAAAACGGCGCACCGACGAAAGCTGTCAAAATCCCAATCGGAATCTCTGTTGCAGTCAGCAAGCGGGAAATGTCGTCAACGACGAGAAGAAAACTTGCACCTAAAAGCATCGAGGTCGGGAGCATCACTTTATAGTCACTACCAACAATCATCCGAGAAAAGTGCGGAATGACGAGCCCCACCCATCCAATCATTCCGGTGACTGACACGCTTGCAGCTGTTATTATTGTTGAAGCAAAAATTATCAGCATGCGAAGACGGCGCGGATTGACGCCCATCGTGAACGCTTCGTCATCGCCCATCGTCAAAAGGTTGATTTTCCACCTCGCCAAAAACAAGATTACAAGGCCAAGCACCATGATGGGCAAAACGCTCAAAAGCTTTTCAAACGTTGCACTCGTCACGCTTCCCATGAGCCAATATGTTATGTCGGCGAGTTCGTTTGAAGGGTCTGCAACCAATTTTGCATAAGAAACGCACGCGCTGAAAAGAGATGAAATCATGACTCCCGACAAAACAATGACTAAAAGTTGGTTTCCTCGCGCCTTTGCAGAAATCATAACAACGAGAAAAACTGCAACAAGTGCAAAAACAAAAGCCATAACGCTCACACCTGCGCTTGAAAAGTGTAACAAAATTCCGACTGCCGCTCCAAAAGCTGCCCCTTGAGATGCACCAAGGATGTCTGGTGAGACGAGTGGGTTTTGAAAAGTTCCTTGGTAGGCAGCGCCAGCGCACGCAAGACAACATCCGACAGCTGCAGCCATCAAAATTCGAGGAAGGCGCACATTCATCAAAAGTGTTTCCATTTGACTCGTCCACGTTTGTTCAATTGGAAAAACGCCAGAGAAAGTTATCTTGATAACATTTATTGGATCAATCGAAAACCTGCCTAACATGCATGACACAATAATCAGAAAAATTAGAAAAATTGCTAACAATAAAATTGCAAGCGAGCCTCGTGTCTCGTTCTTTCTATAAGTCTTTTTTGACTCTTCTTGCAATTCCTGCAACCCCTTTAAATTATCCTAGAATTAGTATAATCGATCAGTAAGCTTTGCGCGTGATTTGCTGACAGGAATTTATAAATGCTTTGCTCTAAAACTCTTCCTTTAGGGGTCTCGAAGCAAGAGCGTCAACTGCACTTTTAACGTCTGCGCCGTTCCAAATTATGTCATTAATAACATTTGTTATCGGGAGTTCGACTTCAAACTTGTCTGAGAGAGTTTGCAGATTTTTTGCAGCAACTGCGCCTTCGACGACCATGCTAGTGTCTGCCTTGAAATCATCGAGCGTCTTTCCAACAGATAGATAGTCCTGACCAAAACGCCTGTTTCTTGAATGTCTCGACATGCAAGTGACAACCATGTCGCCGATCCCAGCCAAGCTTTGACATGTTTTTGCAGATCCTCCAGCAGCCTCAACCATCCTGCTCATTTCTGCAACACCTCGCGTTATCATGAGCGCTGCCGTGTTGTCGCCAAAGCCAAGACCATAGGAAAGCCCCACTGCAATCGCTATAACATTTTTGAAAGTGGCACAAAGCTCAACTCCCAAAACATCCGATGAAGTATAGATCCTGAAATGTGGGCATGAGAACAGGTCGCGAATGTGATTTGCGAGTTCGATGTTTTTGCATGCGCAAGTTGCAGCACTTGGAATCTGCTTTATGACTTCTTCAGCATGAGTTGGCCCACTCAAGACAGCCACGCGCTCTTCGTGCCCCAAAACATCAGTCAACACTTCACTTGCCAACATGCCTGTGTCGTGCTCAGCACCTTTGGAGCAAATTACAACTGGCAAATCGCTTGACACAAATTGCTTAAATTTGTCTGCAGTTGAGCGCAAAAACTGCGAAGGGGTGACCATGACGCAGACTTCTGCTCCATTAAAAACTTCCTCAAAAGATGTGCTTGCAACAATTTTTTCATCGAGTTCAACGTCACTTAAATAAACAGGGTTTTTGTGATTTGAGTTAATCGCTTCAACAATCTTGTGTTCAAGCGCCCACAAAGAAACGTCATGACCGTTTTTTGCAAAAAGTTGCGCCAAAGCACTCCCCCACGATCCTGCTCCTATGACTGCAATTTTCATAGATTTACTTCCCTCTTATTTTTTTGTTATTTTTCTCTCTGTTCCGCTCATCAATCTTGAAATGTTTTCGCGGTGTGCCCAAATGACAACAAGTCCTGTTATCGCAAGCAACGCGACAGCCAGCGGACTTTCCCCACGCGTGAAAAAGCCAGCGAGTGGATAAAGAACTGCAGCTGTTATTGAGCCCGCTGAGACATATTTAGTCAAAACGACGACGAGCAGAAATGATGCAAACAGAATGCACGCCGCAAGTGGGTTCATGGAAACGAAACTTGCGCCAAAGGCAGTTGATATTCCTTTGCCGCCTTTCCAGCCGAGCCAAGGACAAAAGATGTGACCCATCGTCGCAAAAAAAGTTGCAAGAGCAACTAAAAAATCAATCGAGTTGGCACAAAATGGCACACTGCCCGAATAAAGAAGTGGTGAGACATGCAAACCCAGCAAAGCTGCCAAAACTCCTTTGGCGAAATCTCCAACAAAAACGACTGCACCGCCGACTTTTCCCATTGATCGAAGAGAATTTGTGAAGCCGATGTTCCCAGAACCAGACTCTCTCACATCTTTTCCAAAAAAAACCTTTGAAACAATGACACCACAAGGAATTGATCCAAGAAGAAAAGAGAGAAGAGCTGTGACGAATGAAACGAGAATTCCAGTTGCACTCATTGTTTGTTGCCTCTCAAAAAAATCCTGACAGGCGTTCCTTTCAGCTCAAACGAATCTCTCAGTTTGTTTTCCAAGAACCGTTTGTAATTTGAAGTCACGATGTCGGGGCGATTGCAAAAAATCTGAAAAGTCGGTGGCTTCTCGCCAACTTGCGTCATATATTTCATTCTCAAAATTGCTTTTCCAGAACTGATTGTGTGACCTGTTTCTCGAATGTCAGCCAGCCACTCATTCAACTTTGCAGTTGAGATTCTCTTTGAAAAATTTTCATAAGCGCCATTGATTGCATCCCAAATTTTATCAACCTTCTTTCCACTCAAAGCACTTATCGATTGAACTGGTGCATAACTTGCAAACTGCATGAATTCTTGCAAGTCTTCTCTCACTTCTTTCTTTCGTTCCGCGCCTTCCACCGCATCCCACTTATTAAGTGCGATGCACATTGCGCAATTCTTTTCGCTTGCATAATTTGCGACGCGCTGGTCTTCATTTGTTATCCCCAAAGTCCCATCGACGACGAGAATTGCGACATCAGCCTCATCAATTGCCCTCATTGCTCGAACATAGGAATAATATTCAATGTCGTCATCAATTTTGGCTTTGCGACGAAGTCCTGCAGTGTCGATAATGCGATAGAGCTGACCATCCCTCTCAAGAAATGTGTCGATTGAATCGCGCGTCGTGCCAGCAACATCACTGACAATGGAGCGATTTTGCTCAGTCAACTTGTTAGTCAAAGTTGACTTCCCTGCATTAGGGCGACCGATGATCGCAATGCTGATGCAATCATCAACAACCTCTGCATCTTCGTTTGACTCCATTTTTTGAACACGTTCAAAATTATAAAGTATTAAGTCTAGCAGATCACCAGTCCCATGACCATGAACAGCAGAAATTGCAATTGGTTCACCACAGCCCAGCGACATAAAATTCCACATGGCACTGTCGTCGCCTGGCGTGTCAAGTTTATTAACAGCCAAAATGACTGGCTTTTTTGTCTTCCTAATCAACTTGGCGACATCTTCATCGTCGCGCTGAATGCCAACTTGCCCATCCACAACAAAAACGATAACATCAGCCTCGCTCGCTCCAAGAAGAGCCGAGTTGCGAATTTCGCCTTTAAAAACGTCGTCATCAGAAATTTCAAGGCCACCAGTGTCGATTAAATCAAACGTTTTGCCTCGCCACTCGCAAGGATGAAAAGTCCTGTCGCGTGTGACTCCACGACGCTCATGCACGATCGCTTCATCGCGTTCGCACAAGCGGTTAACAAGAGCTGATTTGCCCACATTCGGACGACCCAAAATTGCAACTTTAAAATTTGACATAGACATATTTTAACTTGCAATCAAAATTTTAGTCTTGCATTTTTTTATATTAAAAATGAACGAACAATGATTTTAAAATAAAAGTTTAGAGTTTCCCTAGTTCAAGTGCCATTTTTTTAGGGGTCTGACCCCATAAAAAATAGAGACACAATTGAACTGAAACACAAAACACCACGCGAACACAAAAAATCAACCCAATCGTAATTTGAGGTTTTAGGTTTTAGGTTGGTGTCTGACACCATCCATTTTTAATGACTATGATGGGGTTTTACTAATCCCTATTACCTATTCCCTAAAACCTGTTGCGCGATAGCGCAACTGGGGTCTGACCCCTTCTGCTGTTTAACCCGTTTATTTACTTCAAGTTTTAACCAATGCCAACAAAGAAAACAGTCATGGCAGTCATGGGGTTGATTGAAGGGGTCATTTCTGGGAAGAAATTTCTGCGACGTTGCATATTTTTTTGTATAATAATATGCATAGTTGCATATTTTTGGAGGTTTAGTGTGCTCAAACGAAAGATATATGACGAGTTGCTGAAGTGGAAGAACAGCTGGAACAGCAAGGCTTGCTTGATTAATGGGGCAAGGCAAGTTGGAAAAACTTTTTCTGTGAGGGAGTTTGGAGAAGCTAACTACGAAACTGTCTACGAACTAAATTTCCTAGAAGATGCACGGTTGAAAAGCATTTTCTCAGGCTCGCTTGATTCCGAGACAATTTTGGCTGGCATAAGGCTAAATTTTCTGGAGCAAAAATTTACTGAAGGAAAAACGTTACTCTTTCTCGACGAAATTCAAGAGTGCCCAGAAGCAATCACCGCGCTCAAGTTTTTGAGCAAGGATGAACGATTTGACGTGGTTGCAACGGGTTCGGCACTTGGAATTGCTTACGAATCAGTTACCTCATTTCCAGTTGGGAGCGTTTTTGGAATTACCATGCACGCCCTTTCTTTTGAAGAATTCCTGTGGGCGAAGGGTGTGGAAGCCGAAATGATTAACATGCTGGGAAATCGTTATGACACGAGAGAGGCGCTTCCAGAAGCAATTCACAACAAAATGATGGAACTTTTGCGAGAATATTTGGTTGTCGGTGGCATGCCCGAGGTTGTTCAGTGCTACGTTAAAAGCAACGACATGAGCGCTGTGCATTCTCTTCAAAAAAACATATATTCCGACTATGTCAATGACATCGCTCGTTTTTCTCGTCCAGAAATCAAAATAAAGGCAGAAAGGTGTTATCGTTCAATTCCGCAACAGCTGGATAAAGAGAATCACAAGTTTCAATATTCTAAAGTTGAAAAGCGTGGCACTGCAAGGAAATTTGAGTCAAGCGTGGACTGGTTGGTTAATGCGCATTTGGCGCAGTGTGTTTTCAACGTATCTAGGATTGAATTTCCACTGAAAAACTTTCGCCGAGATGACAATTTCAGGCTCTACATGAATGACGTTGGTCTTTATGTTTCAACCTTCGACCTTTCAGTAAAGCAGGCACTCCTAAACGATTCATCAATTGAAGCGGTTCCAGAAAACAACATTGTGCTCAGAATTGCTAAGGGGGGCATTTATGAGGCACTTGCGGCAGACATTCTGCTTAAAAATGGTAATGAAGTTGTGTATTTTTACCGCAATGAACAGGGAAATGTCGAGATAGACTTTCTGATTGAGAGCGAGAACGGTCCACTTCCATTGGAGATTAAAGCTGGAAAAAAGACAAAAACTAAGTCGCTTAACAGAGTGCTGGAATCGAAAAACGTGCTAATCGGCTATAAATTCGGCTCACAAAACATTGGTGTGGATGGCAAAAAAGTCACAATGCCAGTTTACATGCTCATGTTTGTGTAATTTACACTCTTTCTGTTGCGTTCATCTGTCAAGGGGCGAAAGTGACAGTTCAGGAGGAGGTTAACCTTGCAGTTAAGCATATGGTAAAATAGAACTTCAACATATAGTTAATTAAAAATGCAATTTTTAGTTAAATGGAGTGTTTACACTGGTGTACATTCAACGACATATTGAGACTGAAATCAAGGAGGCACTTGACACTTTTGGTGCAGTTGTTGTTGATGGACCAAAATGGTGTGGGAAAACCACAACGGCAAAGCAATTTGCAAATTCTTCATTGATGCTTTCCGACCCAACGAACGACTTTGAAAATAAGGCAAGAGCGCAGCTCGACCCAAAACTCGCCATTACAGGTGACGCACCGCGCCTGCTTGACGAATGGCAGGAAGTGCCAAAGTTGTGGGACGCTGTTCGTTTTGTTGCAGACGAGGCAGGCGAAAAAGGCATGTTCATTTTGACGGGCTCTGCCACGCATTTGGACGCAAATTCTCCAATGCACACTGGCACAGGTCGGTTTGGGCACGTAAAAATGGACACGCTGACCTCTCAAGAGCTGGGCATTTCAAAGGAATCGTTGAGCCTTTCCGCACTTTTTGAAGAGGGAAGCGTAAAATCCTTCAACCCTGTATATTTAGGAGGCCTGAGTGCTGGAAACATTGCGGAAATGGTGGTGCGCGGAGGCTGGCCAGGTACTGCTGACCTGCCAACTTTGAGAGCCAAGAAGACTGCTGAGGAATATGTGCAAGCAATTTGTGAAATTGACATTTCAAAAATCGACAACGTTAAAAGGGACCCAAACAAAGTGCGCTCGCTCATGTTTTCACTTGCAAGAAACGAGTCGACATATGCGTCATTAAACGCCATTACGCGCGATGTTTGCACTGCAGTGACGCGTCAAACTGTTGCAGAATATGTTGCGCTTCTGCAAAGAATGCACATTTGCGATGGGATTCCTGCTTGGTACCCCGCACTCAGATCGCCTGCGAAAATTCGCGAAGCCAAAAAGTTGCATCTGGCCGACCCTTCGCTTGCGGCAGCCGCGCTGGGGGCAGATGTTAACGCTTTGCTGAACGATTTTAAAACATTAGGATACCTTTTTGAATCGCTTGTTTTGCATGATCTGAAGATCTATGCAAGCATGTGTGGCGCAAAAGTTTATCAATATCACGACGCTTCTGATTTGGAAGTTGACGCGATTGTTGAGAAAACTAATGGAGACTGGCTTCCAATTGAGATTAAACTTGGTGCCGTGCAAGCGGATAATGCTTCGGCTAATCTTGACAAATTTGTTCGGAAAATAACTGGTGCAGGCAACAAGTCGCCAGTCTGCAAGTTGGTCATTTATGGTTTTGGTACACCAACAACTGGTCCAGAAGTTGGCTGCATATATGCTGCTTTTGATGCACTGTGCGCCTAAAGGTGGGCACCTCCCTTGCATCCTCCTTCACACCACTCGCACGCTAGGCATTTCGCTTCGGATGACAAGCGTGCTTTGTGAAAAGAGCAGGTAGGGGTGTGGAGTATAATTAACCATGTCCACAAAGCTTCGCAACATAATTTTCATCATCATTTGCATTTGCGCGCTTTCAATTGCGTTCATCTACCAAGGAGCGAAAGTGGCGCATGTGTTGCCTGCAATGTCACAATAGTGCGACCAATTCAATTTGCCAGACAGTGACTGGCATTTCTCATAATCCAAGTAGAATGCCTGAATACTCTGCAAATTTGAACAAAAACAGTTACGGCAGCCATGGAGCATCAACATAATATCCTATTACTTTAATAATATGGTAATCACTAGTTTAGAGATATGGTAAACTCTAGTTATGAATTATGGTAATGCTTACATAAATAGGCTACAAGAAGCTAACATTTTGGAGTTATTAAAGTGGTTCCCTGTTGTTTCTCTCACAGGGCCACGCCAAAGTGGAAAATCGACGCTGCTTAAAAACATGTTGTCCGAACATGCCTATGTGAACTTGGAAGACCCTCAGACGAGAGGCAGGGCAAACGATGACCCTGTTGGCTTCATTCGTGACAACCCAAGCAAGCTAATTGTTGACGAAGCTCAACTTGCACCTGAACTTTTTTCAATGGTTCAAATCGTGTGTGACGAAAACAGAGAAGCTGGGCAATATGTGTTGAGTGGCTCGCAAAATTTCCTGTTGTTAAAACAAATCGGTCAGTCCCTTGCAGGAAGAGTTGGAATTGCAAAGCTGTTTCCTCTGTCGTACAAAGAAATTAGCAACGCAAAACTTGGAATTGACTGCGACGAATTCATGTTCCAAGGAGGCTACCCTCAACTTTATTCCGACAACATTCCGCGTGATTTGCTTTTCCAAAATTATATAGAAACCTATGTCGAGCGTGACGTCGCAGGCTATCTTGATGTTAGAAACAAGCAAACCTTCACACAGTTTCTGAGAGTTCTTGCCCACAGCGCTGGTAAACTCATCAATGCATCGAAACTATCAAACGAACTTGACGTTTCGTTCCAAACCGTGAAATCATGGTTATCAATCCTAGAATCAAGCTACATAACCTTTTATTTGACACCCTATCGCACAAATTCAAAAAAGAAACTCACAAAAACAAGTAAGGTTTATTTCTGGGACACTGGGCTTTTGTGCTATTTGCTTGGATATGATTCATGTGAAGAGTTACTAAATAGCCAGTCATTAGGGGAAATTTATGAAAATTTCATTATTTCAGAAATTGCGAAAAAACACATCAATGCAGGAAAAGAACCTAGACTTCATTTTTACAGAGACGACTCGAAACGAGAAATTGATCTGCTGGATCTCACAGATCGGAAAAGTTTAGCGGCCTACGAGATTAAATCCTCAAGGACATATCGTAACAAATTCGCTAAACATCTGAAAACAGTTGGGGATGAAATTGGGGTGAATGAGAACAAGATGACTGTTATATGCCGAGTTGACGAGCCCTACTCTTCCGAAGGTATAAACGTGTGTCCAACAAAAATCTTTCTTATAGCATCACAAGAACTAGACAACAATGACGGTAGTAATAGGAGACATAATTAACCCATACCAACAAAAATTCGCAACATAGTTTTCATTATCATCATCATTTGCATTTGCATGCTTTCTGTCGCGTTTATTTACACGCTGTAACTTATTTTCTGGAAAGGTGGCCTACCCTGATGAAACATTTATGGCAACCACGGGGTTAATCACACAACATTACCATCGCCGTTTCCCCTATAATATAACTCATGGTTTTTTCATCCGCCACATTCTTGCTTGGTTTTTTGCCGCTCACGTTGTTGCTTTACTTCATTGTGCCAACACGACCTGCAAAAAACATCGTGCTTCTGGCGCTCTCGCTCGTGTTTTACGCATGGGGAGAGCCAGTTTACGTTTTGCTGATGATTGCGTCAATCACATTCAACTGGCTTTTCGCGATTGCAATTGACAAACAAAAAGGTGCGAAAAAGAACGCTGTTTTTATTGCATCGCTCGTCGTTAACCTTGCAATACTCGGGTTCTTTAAGTATGAAGGCTTTCTAGCGAACAACGTAAACGCCCTGTTCGGAACAACCGTTATTCCAAACCTAGAGCTCTCGTTGCCGATCGGCATTTCTTTCTTTACGTTACAAACTGTCTCTTACGTCATCGACGTTTACAGGGGCGAAGTTCCTCCGCAGAGAAACCCACTCTATTTGGGCATGTATGTTGCAATGTTCCCTCAGCTGATTGCAGGACCAATTGTTCGCTACCAAACAATCCAAGATCAAATTTTGCACAGGAAGGAAAATCTTAAGGATTTTAGCGCAGGCATGAGGCTTTTCATCGTTGGACTTGCAAAGAAAGTGTTGCTTGCAAACATAGTTGCAATTCTGGCAACGAAGATGCTCTCACTCGGTGGCGAACAAATTGGAGTTGTTGGTGCATGGGCAGGACTCATTGCATACACATTCCAGATTTTCTTCGACTTCAGTGGCTATTCCGACATGGCAATTGGCATGGGCAAGATGTTTGGGTTCAAGTATCTGCGCAATTTCAACTACCCCTACATTTCGAAAAGCGCAACTGAGTTTTGGCGCCGCTGGCACATTTCGCTCTCAACGTTCTTCCGCGATTACGTCTACATCCCACTTGGCGGTTCGCGTGTGAGCTCCAAGCGCTGGGTGTTTAACATCTGCATCGTGTGGGCGCTCACTGGTTTTTGGCACGGCGCTGCATGGAACTTCATTTTGTGGGGCGTTTACTGGGGTGTGCTTTTGATGCTCGAGAAATTCTTCATCGCCAAATTCATGGAGAAAGTGCCGAGCCTTTTGCAACACGTCTACGCAATCATCCTCTTCGTTTTCGGCTGGCTCATCTTCTGGATTGAAGACCCAAGCGTCTTTTGGCCATACCTCCAAGCACTTTTCGGAGCATTCGGCCAAACTGGCACGTCCACTTTCTGGGAACTCACCGCGTGGGAATATTGGCCAGTGTTCATCATCTGCGCTGTTGCCTCAACTCCAATTGTTCCATATCTTCGAGCCAGAATTTATGCTGCGTTAGAAGGCAAAAAGTTCATGTCTGACACCTTCTGGGACAAAGACCTGCCAGCACGCAAAAACCTAAGCACCGAGTTACTCTGCAACGTTGAGGTGCGACCAAAGTCGAAGGGTGCCATTGTTGTCTATCAACTCCTGAGCATCTGCATCGACTTGTTCCTAATTGGCTTGCTCATTCTTTGCATTTTCTCTATCGTCTCAGGCTCCTTTAACCCGTTTATTTACTTTAGGTTTTAGGTATACTTTAAAGCATAAAAAAATGAGAACGGAGGAGGGCAGATGGAAGACGTTGCACAAAACAAACTTGTAAGTTCTTTTTCTAAAAGTGACGACTTGATGGCGGATTTATGTGGAATTATTGAGGAGTCGCAGAAGGTTGCGCATCAAACTGTCAACACTTTGCTTGTTCAGAGGAATTGGCCTTTGGGCTACAGGATTGCAAGCGAAGAATTGAAGGGCGAAAACAGAGCAGAATATGGTGCCGAAATCATTAAACGGCTAGCCAAAGAGTTAACTGCAAAATATGGGAAAGGCTACGACTATAGTTCCCTCTACAAATTTGTTCGCTTTTACAAAGAATTTCCCAACATTTTGGACTCAGCGAGTCCAAAATCCAAACAACTTCTTTCTTGGACACATTATAGAACTCTCCTGCAGGTGAATGATAGCGAAGCGCGAGCCTGGTATGCCAATGAAGCTGCAGAGCAGACTTGGAGCGTGCGAACTCTACAACGCAACATTTCGTCGCAATATTACTATCGAATGCTTCAAACGCAGAACAAAGAAATTGTGGAAAACGAAATGAAAGAAATCACTTCGCAGTTTCAAAATGACAAACTTGAATTCATTAAGAACCCAGTTGTTGCTGAGTTTCTTGGGCTTTCTCAAAACACAGACTTCACCGAGAGCGACCTAGAAAAGAGCATTTTGTCAAACTTGCAGAAATTCATTATGGAGCTTGGAAAAGGCTACGCGTTCGTCTCTCGTCAAGAACACATTCACACGGAAAAGCAGGACTATTACGTTGACCTCGTGTTTTACAATTACATTCTGAAGTGCTTCGTGCTTGTCGATTTGAAGACCGAGAAAATCACTCACCAAGACGTGGGGCAAATGGACATGTACATTCGCATGTTTGATGAGCTGAAACGTGGCGAGGGCGACAACCCGACAATTGGCATTGTGCTTTGTGCCGACACTGACGACGACGTTGCACATTATTCTGTAATGAAGGGTAATGAACAACTATTCGCTTCTAAGTACAAGTTATACTTGCCAACAGAAGAAGAACTCCGGACAGAAATTGAAGCGCAAAAGGCTATGTTTTACTTGCAACAGGGGGAAGACAAGGAATAGTTACTCATGCCCACCAAACTTCGCAACATAATTTTCACTGTCATTTGCATTTGCGCGCTTTCTGTTGCGTTCATCTACCAAGGGGCGAAAGTGGCGCATGTTTTACCTTCCAGCTTTAACAATGGCACGTATTCCTACCTTGAAGGTGCGAAGTTGCAAACACGTCCGAAGGTTTCACTTGAAAACATCAAAAAAGGAACGTTCCAGTCCCAAACTGAAAAGTGGATAACAACAAAAGTGCCGAAGCGCGACTCTGTGATGTTATTCAACGCGAAAGTGCAGAGAGGGATGATTAGAGCTGCCAATTTGGCATGCGGGTTTGAGACGATCCCGACGTTTTATGGGTCTAGCGTCTACTATTATGCGATCGATGACGCGCTTTTTATGTCTCCAGCAAAGCAAAGCAATGACCAAGAGCGGAGATATGAAAATTGCGCCGACGAGCTTAACAATTTTTCCAAAAAGTACAAGAACCTGAGTGTCAACATTGGAATTATTTATAAAACAGATGATTCAGAGTTCAATCCAGTTGTTAAACTAATCAGCAACCCAATTGATCACTCTTGGACAAACAATAACTTCATTGAAAAGCTAGATGAATCTATAAATTATGTTGACTTATATTATTCAGATGAAAGCAATTGGAGAAGTGCCTTTTTCAGGACAGACCATCATTGGACCATTTCAGGAGCCACAGATGCCTACAAAAAAATCATGGAAAGCTGTTTTCCAGACCTAAACCAAATTGAATTCAACAACAAAATTAAATATGACGAAATAGGCTTCAATGGTTCTTACGCAAGAAGAGGAGCCATTGAAATTAAGAGTTCTGACAAAATTGAAGATTACGTTATTGATTTACAAGAAGTTGCTATTCAGTTTGACGATGACGATAAAACATGGGAGGATGTGGAACACACTGAAAAATATGGCAATCGTCTTTATTCAAAACATAGATTTTATGACCTATATAGTGATTATTTTCACTCAAATCAAGCTAAGATTGTATTCACTACACAAAACCAAACAAACAGAAATTTATTGCTCATTGGAGAATCATTTTTAAACAACTGCGAAAGATTCTATGTACCTTCCTTTGACAAAGTAATTCATGTTGACCCAAACTATTTCAAAGATAGCCTTGAGGAACTTATTGAAAAAAACTGCATCACAGATGTTCTTATTTTAGAGGGAAGTAACAAGTATTGGCAAAGCGACTCTGTTGAAAATCTGACTAAGTTATTGGCTTCTTAGCTGCATAATCTGCATATTGGACAGCAAACATTCATGGCTAACACAATGATGAGTTTAAGAAGTTGCTTGAATCGTAAACGACACTTCTTAGTTAACTACAATGGTCGTCTTGCATGCTTGGCACGAACTTCGACAGGTGGTTTCAGAAAAGGAACTCTAACGTCGGTTTCAATTGCCATTTTCCACATAAAGAACAAGAAAGAGTTGTAGACTAAATTAAGCAAGCGCGGGTCAAACGCCGCGTGCAGGTATATAACAATCAAAAATCCGCAGGCGAGGTATTCCTTTTTGAGATGTGCGTTTCTGCCTGCAAAGTAAAGGAAAACAAGAAGCCAAACTTCTGCCAGCCAACCCTGCCTTACAAGCACTGACACAAAAGAGTTGTCAATGTAATTTCTGTCCGCATCAGATGTTATCTCCTTGGCGAGTTCAGTTGTGCTGCCCATTTCCAGCGTTTGTCCAACAAAATCGATCTTCTGACCAAAAGGCTCAATTCCATATTCTAATAACGATTTATGTGTTTGACTAATTCTGTATGATGTAGCCTTGTTCACATTCTTCCAAACGTCGGAGCTAGAGTCATAGCAAATTGAACATATTAAACTAACAGCCAAAATGACAATGGGCAAGAACTTGACTATTGAACTTAATTTCTTCGAAAAAGATGAACTCATTCCCTTGCATTTGCGAGCAATTGAAATAATGCAGACCAGAAACAGCAGAGCGAACGAG
Source organism: Oribacterium sp. (assembly GCA_963592435.1). Classification (GTDB taxonomy): domain Bacteria; phylum Actinomycetota; class Coriobacteriia; order Coriobacteriales; family Eggerthellaceae; genus Phoenicibacter. The sequence continues at coordinate 25,095 of CAVAWT010000006.1, forward strand.
CTTTTTGTGTCGGTCAACACGTAAAGAGCGATGTTTACGCAAGCGAAAACTAGATACGATGCCCACGGAGCATTTTTGTCTTTTAAGTAGAAATACAATATTGAAATGTAGAGTAATAAGTGACTGGAAAATGCACAATACAGAAATCCAAGACCATGGCGCACTTCATTGCCACGCGCGAAAGGGTAATCAACAATGACACCAAACAGGGAGAGTGTAACCACAGCAACCGTCAAGATTGATGTTACGCAGAGAGTAACTTTTGCAGTCTTTTTGAAAGGGACAGTTGTGCTTGCAGATAAAATTAAAACTAAGTCACATAGAAGTATCTCTCCAGTGCAAAATTTAACACCAACCCCAACAGCTAATCCGGAAATAATCCAAGGAAGTGCCTTCTTGTTTTTTAGTGCATATACAAACGGAAACAAAAGAAGCACTAGACTTATGCGATGTGATATTGAATGAATTGGGGACTCGCTTGGAAAAGACAGAACGGTGGTGCACCAAAACTTCCAAACTAACCACAAAAGATAGCCACAAAAAAACATCACTTCTGAGAGTTGACTAATTCTCTCTTCATTTCCTTTTATAAATTGCTCCAATTTGCCAAGCATCTAAAAACTACCTATTCTTCTTGAAAGCATCAAGATCTTCCAAATCGTATCTTTTAAACGCGTAATCTCGAACACCTTTAAATATCGCAGATGCTCGCGCTTTTCTAATTTTCCAAGGAACATCTTTAGCTCTTAGGTTGCGAAAAGCTTCATTGACATACAAAAGCTCCATTTTTCTGGCTTTGCTTTTCCCATGGTGAAATCTGCGCACAACCAGATTGTTCTTGTATAACCTGTGGAAATTTGAGATTCGATTGAGGTCTGTTTCATGTTTAATGTTCAAACTTTTTGCATTCGCACGCTTATGCACGACCTCACTTGAGCCAACAAGGAAAGCGGGGCCGAAATGATGCGTCAGTCTGGTTGTATACTCTGTGTCGTCCCCCCAGATGAAGAAGCTTGCAATTGGAAGTCCAAGCCTTCTGATTGCCTTTGCGTTAATTAAAAGAGACACAAAAGTTGCACTTTCAATTTCGACAAGCCCTTTATTCAGAGCAAAATACCAGTCTGCATAACCATTTTTCGTAGATCTTGTGTCGACTGTTGGGACGTTCATTGGCTCATTGTTGATGCCATAAACGCAACTTGCGAAGAATGATGGCTCAACTTGAGTCTCCATAACAAATTTTGCTGCATTAACAAGTTCGAAAAGCGTTTCTGGCTTAGCAATGCAGTCGTCGTCCATCAGCCACACCCAGTCGCAGTCGGTCTCTGAGCAAATCCTTAAGCCTTCCTTAAACCCCCCAGCCCCTCCAAGGTTCTCTACCATTTGGTGATATTCAATCAAGGAGTTGCCCGAAAACTCAGCGTTTTCTTCAAACAGCTTGGATGTACCATCGGTGCTGGCGTTGTCAACAACAACAACTTTACTAGGCTGAAATTTTTGGCTTAGGATTGCGCTTAAACATTCTCGCAGAAGTTCTTTTCTGCTATAAGTCACAACCAGAGCAGCAACTTTGGTGTTAACATTGCTCAATTTTTAAGAAACTCCAATCTTCTTCATTTCTTTAAAAGCCTTAAACGCATGGTGTTCTTTTGTAGCAACAATCACGAGGGCATAGACGCCAACAAGGGTTGCGATTCGTAGTATTAATTTTGCCACAAAAGGAAGCGAATTAATAGCAGAACCAACCGAAATGCATGCCACGACAGACAAAATTGATGCCATGATGCTTGGAAGAAAGTTTTTCAAGAACTCAAGACGAGACACTTTGAGAATGTCATGAACAAGGAGCTCAGTTGTTAGCAAGAAATGCGAGAAATAGGCAAGCGAGATGAAATAACCTAAAATTTCAATAGACTCCGAAGCAACTCCAGCGACAATTGCAACAAGAGAAATAAAAGTGCAAATTAAGCCCGACTTAAAAAGGGAATCGGTACGACCAGCACTTTGGAAAATTGCTCCAGAAGTGGAATTTACCATTTGAATTCCAATAGAAACCGACAGACCAACAAGGGCTGAAGCTGCGAAGTTCCATTGATTTCCGAACATGACAAAGATGATCTCTTCTGCAAAGCAGAAGAAAAACGCAGCAACAAACATCCCCACGGCAGCCAGAATTCTGCAGATCCCAAGCCAACTTGAGTATAATTTTGACATGTCGTTTTGGTACTCTGAAAGGTAGGGCTGTAGCACACTACTAAAAATTCCCGTCAGGTAGTTCAAAGGATATTGCATGAGCTTATATGCTTTGTCGTAATACCCCAGTTTTGCTGCACCCATGGTTGCACCAATAAGAATGTTGTCGAAGTTACGAGCAAAATAGTTAATAATCGAGAATGCCCCTTGAAAGGCAGAGAATCTGAAAATTTTTTTTAAAGGAGCAATGAAATGAACATTGGTTGGCAGAATTTTAGTTGTCGCCCAGTTCCATAAAAACACAAACATGGCCGTCAAAATTGCATTCCAAGCAAGTGCATAGCACCCAAAACCACATTTTGCAAGCACAATGGCACAAATTCCTGCAAGGACGCTTACAGCAACAAGACGGACGCTAATTGTTTTGAATTTTTTTTCTCGCAACAAAACACCATTGGGCACCATGTTTAAAGTGTTAAATAGAACCGAAAGCGATGCCACTAAACACAAAGGCAGAAGCTGATGATCGTTATAAATCACTGATATCGGATAGGAAATAGCACAAAACAGAGCCGTTAGCGCACAACCAAGGAGAACTGAAAAGAAAAAGAGTGCACTGAAATCTCTCTTTTGCAAATCTTTATATTGCACAATTGCAGTAGAAATTCCCATATCTGCCAGAATTGCAAAGAACGACGTGAAAACCGTAACAACTGCAACAGTCCCGTGCTCTTCTGGCGTTAAAATTCTTGCAAGCACCATAGTTATTGCAAGTTGCACAACAACGTTTGCATACTTCGACACAAGTTGCATGCCAAGCGCTGCGAGCATGGAAGTTTTATTGGTATGGTTGCTTCTCATATTTTGCGACTAATCGCGCTTAAACAAATCCCTTGTGTAAACCTTATCAGAAACATCCGCGAGTTCTTCATTCCAGCGGTTCGCAAGAATTATGTGGCAACGCTCTTTAAATGTTGCGAGATCGTGTGTGACTTCGCTGCCGAAAAATTCAGCATCGCCCAAAGTGGGTTCATAGACGAGAACCTGCACACCGTTGCTTTTTATGCGTCGCATGATGCCTTGAATTGAAGAGGCGCGGAAGTTGTCACTGCCACTTTTCATGATTAAACGATAAACACCAACCAAGGGCTTATCAACTCCTTTGGCTTTTAATTCCTGGACTTGTTTTAAGACATGCTCAGAAATCCAGTCCTTGCGTGTTCTGTTTGCCTCAACAATTGCGCCAACAAGGCTTTGTGGCACATCTTCGTAATTTGCCAGCAACTGTTTTGTGTCCTTTGGCAGACAATAGCCACCATAACCAAATGACGGGTTGTTGTAGTGTTTGCCAATTCGAGGGTCCAGGCAAACACCTTTAATAACATCGGCAGTGCTTAGGTCTCTTGCTTCGCAATAGGTGTCAAGTTCATTGAAATATGCAACGCGAAGGGCAAGGTATGTGTTTGCAAAAAGCTTCACGGCCTCAGCTTCTGTCTCCCCTAAAATTAAAGTTGGTGCCTCATCTTCTGCGCCTTCTGAGAGCAATTCTGCGAATTTTTCTGCTGCAACAATCGCATCTTTGTTGGCTTTATTTGCCCCGACGACAATTCTTGCTGGATGTAAGTTGTCAAAGAGTGCCTTGCCTTCGCGTAAAAACTCTGGGCTAAACATAATCTTATCGTCCGACAATTCTGCACGCACTGAAGCAGTGTATCCAACAGGGACCGTAGATTTGATAACAATCCATGCGTCTGGGTTAACCTCACGCACAGCACAAATCGCATCTTCAACAGAACTTGTATCAAAGAAATTTTTCTGGGGATCATAATTTGTTGGAGTTGCAACAATAACAAAATCAGCATCATAATAAGCTTCTTGTGGGTTGATTGTGGCAGATAACTTGAGATTCCTTTTGTTATTTTTTGCCTCAGAAAAGAAGCGTTCAATCTCCTCGTCATGAATTGGAGATTCAAACTTACTAATTTTTTCAACCTTCTCTGGAACAATGTCAAGGGCACACACCTCATTATTTTTTGCCAAAAGCACGGCAAGCGACAAACCAACGTACCCTGTTCCTGCAACTGCAATTTTCATTAAAACAACTTTCTAAATCGTTTACAACAATATCCATTATAAAGGTTTTTCAAATCATCTGATTAACTCTTATTGTTATTCATTAATTACAAGGCACATTCAAATACAAGGCATGCAAGTTTAGAATGCGTTTTCAAACGCATATGCGAGCGTAAAATTTTACGCTTGCTTTTACGACCGAATAAGGCTAAAATATATAAAAGTCCGAAAGATTGGAACATGATGCGAGAAACAAAAAAATTAGAGTTTAAAGAGGAAATCAGCAATTCCTTTTTAAAAACGGTGAGTGCATTTGCAAATTATGGAATAGGGAAAATTGTTTTTGGAGTTAGAGATGATGGAGAAATTGTTGGAGTTAAAGATCTTAAAGGCTCTTGCCTTGCAATAGAAAATAAGATAAACGATTCAATAGTTCCGACTCCCGATTTCACCTTAGCCCCCAACTCAGAAAACAAAACCATTGAGCTAAAAGTTTCCACTGGGCCTCACAAACCATATTTTTATAAAGCAAAAGCATATAAGAGAAGCGACACCGCAACTGTAGAAGTCAGCAAACTTGAGTTGAATCGCCTTGTCTTGCTTGGAGAAAATCTAACCTTCGATGCAACTCCATCACACATGAAAAAACCATCATTTAAGACATTAGAGTCTCGAGCTAAGGAATCATTTGGAATAACCACCATTAATGACGACAATCTCAAGACCCTTGAACTTGAAGATGCGAAAGGTCAATTCAATGTTGCAGCAGAACTTCTGTCAGACATCAACAGTTTTCCCGGAATTGACATTGCTCGTTTTGGCAACAGCATTAGCATTTTTAAAGAAAGGCTCACCCTTGAAAAGCAATCAGTCATAACGCAATATGAGCAAGCCATTGATGTCTACAGGAGAAACTACAGAAATGAGATTGTTAGCGATGAAAAACGAGTATTGCACGAACTGATTCCGGAAGTTGCATTCCGCGAGGCCGTGGCAAATGCACTTGTTCACAGACAATGGGATACGACTGCACACATCAGAGTGTCTATGTTTGATGATAAAATTGAGGTCGTATCTCCTGGAGGACTACCAGACGATATTTCTGAAAAGGAATATCTTACTGGACAAATTTCAATTTTACGAAACCCAATTTTGGGTAATGTTTTTTTTAGACTTGGAATCATAGAACGCTTTGGAACAGGCGTTGTGCGCATTAAGGATTCATATGCCACCTCAGACGCAAAGCCATCTTTTTTTGTTTCTGAAAATTCAATAAGGATTGTGTTGCCACTGTTGGAAACCTGCAACAACTTGACGATTGACGAGAAAAAGGTCTTCCGAATTATTCAAGGGAAAACACTACCAATCAGCGAAATTTCTGGACCAGCTCAATTTGGCAAGACTAAAACACATAACATCTTGAAAAAACTTAACGCAAAAGGATACGTTGAAGTCGTTGGAACAGGACGAGGAACAAAGTATAGAGGTTAGTTGTTATGTAGCATCCTTATCTTTTAAATGACATGAATTAATGTCTAACCATTAATTTTGCCAAGTAAGGGATGCACCTGACATACAACTCTTTCCATTGGCGAGAAGTTGCATTTCTGACTCCTGTTCTGCGAAAAGGCTGCACAAAGCGCGAAATTGAGTTTTTGATGGACGGAAACTCAAGCATTGTCCCCATTGGGGTGAAGGCAGGACGAGGTTCCACCGCCTCACTCAATGCAGTGCTCGAACGCGAAGATGTTACGCTGGGTTACAAACTAATCGATGGAAATGTTGGTCGAGTTGGTAAAAAGATTACCATTCCACTTTACATGACGATGTTTTTAGGTTCATAATCTGTTTTTGGCAATTTCCTGATAAATTTGTGTGATTTTTCTTGCGTAAGCTTTCTTGTCATATTTTGCCAGTGCTTCTTTTTGGGCAAACTCTGCAATTCCTCTAGCTTTATCTTTGTTCTCAATTGCCCAGATGACCTTGGAAGCCAGATCTTCTGAGTTTCCGCTTTCATAAAGCAGACCATTCTTTCCATTTTCAATCAACTCGGGAGTTGCTCCAGCGTTTGCGCCAATTTCAAGACACCCACACATCATGCCTTCAACTGTCACACGTCCCATCCCCTCTGCATGCGAGCACATGAGGGCAATGTCTGCCTGTTGATAAACTGCCGTAGCATCGTCAGTAAAAGGCTCTAGGGTGACATATTCCATTGAATTTTGTTCAAGGTAACTTAAGCATTGTGTAACGTATTCATTTTGTTTTAATATGCCAACAATTTTCAACGAAACAGAATACCCCTCTTCTTTTACTTTCTTAACGGCCTTGATTGCGTCCAACTGTCTTTTACAAGGCACAACACAACCCAACATAACAATCTTTGTGACATCTGTTGTAAACGTTTCTCGACCGTAGTTAATTTGACCGCTCAAACTGACGGCATTATATATAATCTCTTTTTTGGCATCGCCAGTCCAAACCTCGAATTTCTTCGCAACAAAATTAGAAATAAATAAGTTCATTGCTGCATTATTCATGAAAGATCTAATTTCGTCCTCATTAATAAATACAAGGTTGTGGTCTTCTTTTACGCATTCTCTAACATAGGAAACATACGGAATTCCAACATCTCGCGCTGCTGCCATTCCTGAGTCAACAATGATGTTATTATTGTGTACCACATCTATATCTTTCCTAACAAATAGCCTTTTAAAACGCCGAATTGCTACACGATTTATTATAAACTTGATGCTTGGAGGTAAAACTGAGTCCTTATCCATAACGTTTCTGGTGTAAGGAATTATCGAAAACGGCACCCCAAGCTGTTTTAACTTATTTTCCATCGGTCCATGTTTCGATAGGACTACATGGGGATGTACGACTTCGCGATTAAGACCACTTAGTATGTCAAGCAGTGACCTTGATGAGCCTGCAAGACCTGCAGAATCAGTCACGTAGAGAACATTAATTTTTTCTTTAAATTTCATTGTTTTACATTTCCTATCTTAATTTGGATTAATATCTAAAGCCTTCCTAGCAGCAATTTTGCTCGCAGTAGCAATGTGTCTCTGCGAGACAGAGAACTGTAGGAATTAGAAAACGCCCACTTCAACCTATTTTTTGCGGAAGAATCGTATTTCAAGAATGATTCAATCATTGCTCTATCGGCACTCAACATGTATTCTTTATATTCTTCATAAAGCACCTTTGCACACTTTTGCATATGCTTTTTTGGTCGCTGTGCAAGGTGTGCAATGCTTGCGTTTTTCACATCGGACCCTGCTCCAATTTCACCAACCGTGTTAGAAGATGTTATGCGTCGCAGAATTAGTGCGTTTTCCATGTCCACAATTATGTTCCCGCAATAAAAGGCAATTAAATAGATCCAAACATCATGAATTCTGTAAGTGTCTTTAACTTTTGCATTTTGGCACAACTCTAACAGTGATCTATTAAAAACAAATGTGCACCCCGAATGCCAATTTCTTAAAATCGGCGTTGCTCTTAAGGTTTCGTCCAGTTTCATTTGAGCAAGTTCCCGCTTTGGGTTCTGCAAATGTTCATCAACATTTTGAAGGTCGGAACAGTAAAGAATGGGAGTGCCAAACCCTTCAACTGTTTTTAGGTTTTCAGTGCTTTCAGTTTTTTTAATTTTCTTAATTGCAACGCTTAACTTTTCAGGCAGCCAAGCGTCATCTTGGTCTGAAAACGCAAAGTAATCGTAATCATTCGCGTTAACTTCATAGACCATTTGCATAAAGTTTTTGCCAACACCAAGGTTAGTTTCGTTTCGAGTCGCAATAATGTTAGTGTGAGTTTTTTCATATTCTGAAGCTATTTTAAATGTGCCATCGGTGGATCTGTCGTCGCAAATGCGAAGAGTAACATCAACCCCATGTTGCTCCAGAATTGAGTCAATTTGCTCTGCGAGGTATTTCTCGCCGTTATACGTTGCCATCATCACGAAAACACGAGGCAAGTCGCTTGTTTTATCTAAATTGCACATACGCCTTAATTATAGCACTGACACAACGAAAAATAAAGAGTGTGTCGCTAGGTCTTTAAATAACAATATGCAACTTAAAAGGCTTTCAAAGATACACTTAACCGCTTTCATATATAATACAATTGTTTCTTATTTAGACCATGACAACTAAACTTCGTAACATAATCTTCATCAGTGTTTGCATTTGCGCGTTTTCAATTGCATTCATTTACCTTGGTGCAAAAGCTACACACATTTTACCAGCTAGTTTTATTAATGCAACCTATTCAACCCTCGAAGGCGCGAAGCTGCAAGGCAGACCTTCTGTTTCGCTTGAAAACATAAAAAACGGCAAGTTTCAATCGGAGACTGAAAAGTGGATTACAACAAAGGTGCCTAAACGCGATTCAGTTATGTTGTTTAATGCGAGGGCTCAAAGAGGTGCCATCGCGGTTGCAAACATTGCAATAGGGTTCGAAGCAATTCCGACTTATTTTGGCTCCAAATACTCTTACACAGAAAGTCTTAATGTTGTTGCTGCCACTTCAGTTCAAAAGAGTGAGGATATTTCTCAGAAAATGGGTGAATGCGCCGAAGCTATTAACAAATTCGTTGATACTCACCCAAATTTGTCTTACACTTTGACGATACCAGACAGAGTCTGTCATAGTGAAGCAAACCCCTCTTTCTCTTTGGTTTCCGAACCGTTTGATGACGAATGGCGACATTCTGAATTCGTAGATAAACTTGATGAGCGTATCAAATATGTTGATTTGTCTTACTCTAATTCGAGTGACTATTACAATAAGTATTTTAGGACTGACCATCACTGGAACATTGAAGGAGCCTATGAGTCCTTCAGAAAGGTCATGGGGTCGAGTTATCCTGAACTTGAAGCCATAGAGTTTGACCCAAACAGCAAGGTTACCTATCAAACCCCGAAATTTTATGGCACGGCTTCCCGTTTGGGGCTCTGTATTCCAAACGAAAGTGATTTAATCACCGACTACATAACCGATTTGTCGGATGTGACAATCAAATTCAATGGCAAGGAAGTTTCCTCCGATGAAGTTGAAGACGTTGAATCGTACGTAAATAAAAGCTACACAAAAGAAAAGCTAAAAGACAGACATGGCGACTATTTTCATGGTAACAATGGATTAGTTACATACGAAAAAAACAACAGCAGCAACAGAAATTTGCTTGTTTTTAGAGATTCATATCTTAACAGTTGCGACCGTTTCTATTCCTTTTCTTTTGACAAAGTTATCACGGTGGACCAAGAAAAGTTTAAAGGTAACATCCAAGAATTGTTGGACGAATACAATATTACCGATGTTCTCTTTATGCAAAACGACGCGCGTTACTACGAAGAAAAGTCAAAACCAAATGCGTTAATTGCATTGCTGGCATCTTAAAAGATGTGACATTGCCTCATAGGTGCACCACATGACTAGTTGCCCAAACACTTAGCATTCGTTCAAACATACTTACAAGTGAAATTTGTGGTTGCCAACCAAGGCTTTTAAGTTTGTTGCTGTCAAGTCGCAAACTCTTTGAATTGCGAAATGTCGAAAGCCTTTCTGCATCCTGAACATGCTTCACTGCAATTTCGTCATTTGCCAATTGCGTTGCAACTAAGTTGGCCATCTGCATTATAGTGCAAAAGGTGTTTTCGTTTGCAACATTGTATGCCTGACCAGCCTGTCCTTGGGAAAGAATGCGCAGGATGCCAGAAACCGCATCGCTCACCGAAACATACGTGGCGCTTGAGGAACCGTCAGAAACAAGACAAATGTCTTCTCTGTTCAATACGCATCTGCCAAATTCAGCAAAAACCCGCGAATCGTTAGACAAAACACCCTCTCCAAAAGTTTGAGCAAGGCGCGCAATGCTCACATTTGTGTTGAATTCAGATGCGAACGAGGCCGCCAAACATTCCGTTAATTTTTTGGCTTCAGGGTAGCTGTTTCTTGGTACCACTGGGTCAATTTTCCCCACGTTTTCTTCAGCTAAAAGTCCTTCTGCTTCACCATAGACTTCCATTGTGGAGGCAAGCAAAACCTTCGCATTGCACTCAGTTGCCGTTTTGAGCACCTCCAGCGCACTTTGATATACAGAATGGACGACTTCAACGGGCTTGTTTAGGAAATCGTGGCTGGAAGTTGTGCAAGCAAGGTGAATTGCGAAGTCAAAATGCATACCCTCCTTAAAATTGTCACACATGTCCCATTCGAAAATTTCAATGTTCTTGCTGTGCTCCTTAAACAGACCTTCTGCCTTTTCAACGTTACGAACAGGCAACAGTAACTTCACATCTTCTTGTGTTGAAATGATGGTTCTCACCAACTGGGCTCCAATTAAGCCAGTCGAACCAGTAACAAGCAAGGTTTTTCCTTTCAGACTCGCAACATCTTGAGCGCAGTGTTTTGCGCTTTGCTCAGCATAGCTCCAAAGCAATTCTATTCCCAAAGCTGGCTCAACTCCTTGGAATCCATAAATCCTTTAAACGTGAAGAAGTCTTGTTGTGTTGTGATTTTAATATTTTCAGGTGGACCTTCCACAGTAAAAATGGGGTGCCCGTAGTAACTCATAAGAGAAATTGAGTCTATGAAATTAGTTTTACCTTCTTCTTGCGCTTTTAAATGCGCAGCGTAAATGTCTTTAAACAGAAAGCCTTGTGGAGCGCGTGCTAACTTGCAAGTTGCGCGGTCATACACATCAACCACCCTGCCATCTTCAAGATGCATGACAGTCTCAACGACATCCGACACTGTTGTTGTTGATCCGTTTTCTCGAACCGATTTTGCGCATTGGTTAATTGTTTGTTCGTCAATCAAAGGTCTAACGCCGTCGTGTATTAAAACCACGGCGTCATCTGCCAATTCTCCTGATTCATTTGCGCATTTAAGCCCATGAAAAATTGATTCTTGCCCTGTGTTTCCACCATGCACAATTGCTTTAATTTTTTTTAATGGTTCAGTTTCAAACGCGTGCTTTAATTCTTGAATCCACGACTCAACGCACACAACATAAACGCCGTCAACACACTCGGCGTCTTCGAAATGTTTCAAAGTGTGAAGAATGATGGGTCTTCCTCCCAAACGAAGGAACTGCTTAGGAACCTTGGCGCCATGCATTCTTTCTCCCACGCCACCTGCGAAAATGACGGCAACTGTTTTCAATTGTGTCATTTCTTGGTTACCTCTGGCTCTTCGCTCGGACAGCCTCCAAGGCTAAACTCGTGCACAACATGCTTTTCTCGCTCTGTAACGGGCGGAATCTTCATGTAATCTCCATAGAGAGACTTAAGATATGCATCTGCATTGGCCGGAATCTTTAATTTATGTCCTTCAAATTCGGCATCCACGGCAGGAAAAAATACTTCTCTTGAAAGCAGTTCTCCGTTATAGTGCTTTCTTCCACTTGGAATTGTCACATATCTGGAATTCGCTTGTTTGCACCTAGAGTTCCATGAATCCCACTTCTTTGCCCAATTTTCCATGGATCTCCTTTTTGTGAACGACCCAATTCTGATTTTCTTCATGAATTGTTTTTCTAACGCATCACTGTGTTCTGCGAGCTTGAGGTATTGCTCTTTTAAGTTGTAGAAACGGTTGCACGAAGTTAAAAGCCCCAATGTGAGTGAACCATACTCATGAATCTTCCTCAAAAACCAATTGTCTGGAACATTTTCAATGGGGAAAATGTCTATAAAAATTCCTGCCTTATCATTTGCGATTTCAAAGTCAGAATGGGTTTTATAGATTGTCCCCGTTTTACGAACATGTGCCATGCCAAGTGCATAACCTTTTGTTTTTCCTGGAATGTTAAGAACATATTTTCCATCATAGGCACCTTCAAATGTCTCCAAGAAAACTTCATACGAGCACCTAGGCATCATGATGTCAACATCATCGTCCCAAGGAATGAAACCTTTGTGCCTCACAGACCCCAAACAAGACCCTCCGCCAAGGGCATATTCTAGGTGCTTCGCCTCACAAAAGCTATGGACGTCAAGCAGAATTTCCAGCAGTATTTCTTTCAGTTGAGAAATCTCTTCAGTGTCGAGCACCTTCATAGAACCATTAAGAGGCACGTTTTTCATCGCTTCAAATGTGGAAAGTGTCATTTCTAGCGTCCCTCTAAAGGCTGGTCAATTTGATGTAACGAGCTCATTACTTCTTAAACAAAAACTCTTTTATGCGACCAAACGCTTTGATTGAACGCTTGAGGTCTTCGGGGTCGGTGAGACCTACGCGAAGGCGATGTGCAATGTAGGACGGACGCCAGTAGTATTTCTTGCGAGCGTCGTCGCAGAATTGCACCATTTCGTCGGATGTTATTTCAGGCAACTCAAGAAGTGAGTTGATTGTGCCGTCTTCTTTGACGTAGTCGGAATAGTCGCCCTGAAGGTAGCCGTTTTCCTTCGCCCAGTCATAAGCCTCAGTGCCAGGAAAAGGAAGAAGAGGATAGAACTGGGAAGTGTCGGCGTTAAGACGCATTGCAAGGTCAAGCGTTTGTTGCATTGTTTCCTTGGTTTCACCCTTGTTGCCCACCATGTAACACGCATGCACCTTAATTTTCGCACGTTTCGCATCGTTCATGTATTTATCAACCTGTTGAAGCGTTGTTCCCTTTTTGATGTTGTCAAGCACGTCTTGCGAGCCACTTTCAATGCCAGGAATGATTAGGTGACACCCTGCTTTCTTCATGATTTTCATCGTTTCGTAGTCAAGGTTCACTCTCGCATTGCAAAGCCAGCGAAGTTTTTTATTTAAGCCCCGCTCAATTAAAAGCTCGCAAATTTCTTTCACACGCTTTTTCAGAACAGTGAACGTGTCGTCTTCAATAACAACTTCTTTAACGTCTGGAAAATTGTTTGCGATGAACTCGAATTCGTCAACAACGTTTTTCGCGCTACGCAGGCGATATTTATGCCCGTGCATCGTTTGAGGGTAAACACAAAACGTGCACTGAGCAGGGCATCCGCGACCAGTGAAGATCTGGATTTCAGGAAATGCGGAAGCCGCGAAGAAGTAGTTTTTAGGATCCAAATGCTTTTTGATGAACTCAGAAGCAAATGGAATTTCGTCCAAGTCTGTGATGTAAGGGTAACGCTCGTTGTTAACAATTTCGCCAGTTTCTGTGCGGTATGTTAAGCCCAGAGTTTCACGAGGGTCTTTTCTATCACGCAAGGCACGTGCAACGTCGCGAACGATGTAGTCGAACTCATGACGTGCAACAGCATCAACTTGCAGTGAATTTTTGAGCGTTTCTTCAGGCAACGCTGAAGGGTGTGTTCCAACGAGCATAACGAAAGCGTCAGGGTGAAGTTCCTTTAACACGTCGGCAAAGTGGATGTCTGAATAGATTGAAGGCGTTGACGTGTCAATGACGAACAACTTTGTGCCTTCCGCGTGTTTTTCAATCTCCTCAAAAGCTTGTTCTTCATTTAAGGGAGCACCTGGGAAGCCTGGCGCGTCGAGAAACTGCACTTCAAAGCCGTCTTTATCGCAAACAGCTGCAGCGTAAATGAGCCAGAGAGGATAGTAAAGCGTGCCGCTGCGCGTTATTGCAGCACTTCTGTTTTCGCGCGCAAAACGCCCGTGTTCAGCCTTAAAAGGCGGGTTAACAAAGTATGTTTTCACTGAAAGTTAATGCTCCTTATTAATCTACATTTCTACATCAATTATAGCAAAAACTGGCGCTATTTTCCTAAAATGGTGGTTTGAAGACGTAGCCGTGTTTGCGGAAATAGTGCGCAAGCCCTTTGACGTGCTCAAAGTTTGACTTGCTGAGCAACTTTTTGTGAGAAAGGCGCTGGTATTCATGCACAATGTGGGCATCGTGGCAACGAACAACGCGCAGGTCCGCCTTGTGGCAGCGCAAACACCAGTCGACGTCTTCTGGGGCATAGAAGATCTTTTCGTCAAGAAGCCCGACCTTGTCAAGCGTGTGTTTCGTCATTAACCAGCAGGCAGAAAGAAGGTAGCCGACATCCTGCACGCCATCTTCAATTGGCGTTTCGTGTTTTTCGGTCGCATGAGCCTTTTCAGAAACTTTGCCAAAAGGAACAGCTTTTTTAAGTTTAAGCCCCAAAGTGGGCAAAACTCTGCCAGAAAGTTGTTCTGTGCCTGAAGAATTTGCCATTGTTGGTCCAACAACACCGATTGTTTCGTCTCCCAAAACTTCGGCCATGCTCTCGAAAGCAGGTTGGTTGACAACAGTGTCGGAATCGAGAATGCAAATGTAAGCTGTGTCAGGTGAAATGCGTCTCAAGGCTTCGTTTCGAGAAACGGTAGTACCCAAGTTTCTCTCTTCTGTTATAACATGAAGTCGCGCGTCTTCTTTCTCAATTTCCGCCAAAATTGCAGGTGTTTCGTCTGTTGAGCCGTTGTCAACAACAAATAAGTCAAGCCTCTCGCATTCAAGAGAAAGCACCGACTCCACGCACTTTTTAATATACGCTTCAGAATTCCACGCAATAACAACAAACGCGGTTTTTGATTCTCGAAAACTCAACTGTTCCATAGGTTTAAGTATAGCAGAGTGGGAGGGAGTGTGGTATAATTCCGAAAAGCAGTGACAATGAACCTTAATTCGGAATGGAGACTGTGATGAGAATCCCCAGGGATGCGTACCTTAAAAAGCTTGTTAGAAAACAAAAGAACGGACTCATTAAAATTGTGACGGGCGTTAGGCGTTGCGGGAAGTCGTATCTTCTGTTTGAAATTTTTCGCGATTATCTTATAGAGACAGGCATAAAAGAAGAACGCATCATTCAGGTCGCTCTTGATGACAGGCGAAACAAAGCACTTCGCGACGCCGACAACATGCTCGACTTCATCACTAATAAAATTTCTGACGATGGCGACTACTACATCATTTTGGATGAGGTTCAATTTCTGGAAGACTTTGAAGATGTGTTGAACTCGCTTTTGCACATTAAAAACGTTGACGTTTATGTGACAGGAAGCAATTCGCATTTTCTTTCGTCGGACGTTGTCACGCAATTCCGAGGCAGAGGCGATGAAATTCATGTTTGGCCGCTTTCTTTCGCCGAATTTTCGCAAGCACACGACGGCACTTTTGAGCAGGCATGGGACGACTACATGGTTTACGGCGGACTGCCGCTTGTTCTCTCTTTCGACGCGCCCGAAGACAAGGCAAATTATTTAATGAACCTGTTTGAGAAAGTCTACATTAGCGACATTGTGGAGCGCAACAAGGTGCGAAACGTTGTTGAGCTGGATGAACTTGTTGACGTTCTGGCTTCGAGCATTGGAAGTTATGCGAGTGTGAACAAACTTGCGAAAACGTTTAAATCGAGACACAATTCCGAAATCAGCGACAAAACCATTAAGAAATACATCGACTACCTTCAGGATTCTTACCTTGTGAACAGGGCGAAAAAGTTCGACATCAAGGGCAGGAAATACATTGGAACGCCAGCGAAGTATTATTTTGAGGATGTGGGCTTAAGAAACGCGCGACTGAACTTCCGCCAAATTGAAGAAACTCATCTGATGGAAAACGTAATTTACAACGAACTGCGAATTCGTGGCTATTCGGTTGATGTTGGCATGCTTGAAGTTTCAGAAAACGGAAGCGATGGTCGCAGGAAGAAAAAACAGCTGGAAGTCGACTTCATTGCAACTAAAGGTGCCGAAAAACTTTACGTTCAGTCGGCGCTTGAAATGAAAACGGAGGAGAAGATTCACGCTGAACGACGAGGGCTTCTGAAAGTGTCGGATTTTTTCAAGAAGATGATTGTTGTTGGAGATGACATAAAACCTCGCTTCGACGAAGACGGGATTGAAACAGTGGGCTTGAAGCACTTTCTGATGGCAGAATAAAGCGTGGCAACCGCAATTCTTTGGAAACTCAACTGTTCCATAGGTTTAAGTATAGCAGAGTGGGAGGGGTGAGACATCTTAAGCAAACCGGTTTGCAATTGCCTCAATTGACTTCGTGTCAAGACCAACCTTGCATGCCTCTTTCACCGCATCCTTCATGACGCTTTTCAACTTGCTAATTTCTTTTTCACATTCATCTTGCGTTATGCCGAAAAGGTCAAGTGCTTTTTTAGTTGTGAAATTTTCTAAAACAAGCTCATTTTCGCCAAAGAGCGAGAGTTGGAAGATGTCTGACGCCTTGCTCACAGGTTCTGGATTCATATCAAACGCAGGCGAAAGTTCCCAGCCTATGTCCGTCATAAGAAAAGCGTGGTTGCGAAGGTGGTTGTCGAGGTTGCCAACTGCCTGACCGAAAACCGCTCGACGCCAAAGTTCACTAAGGTTGCCTCCAAGTTCTCTCGTAACTTCTGCTAAGTCTTGCCAGTCGCCTCCTTCGCCATCGCTCATTTGGAGTGCAGTCATGGCCGACATGTAGTGAATGCGCTCACCTCCTGCACTACGATCGAAACGGCGAGAAAGCATCACGTTACGACTTCTTTTTTGAGTGTCTTTAACAGTAACAATCTTAGTTTCAGGCACCGAAATTCCGAATTTAGCCGCAAGCTTCAACGCCACAAATTCCCAACCTATCACGTCCCACGCGTCGCCTTGTGGCTTCGGAAACTTCGCAACATAGGTGACATTTCTATCTCTAACGCAGGCTTTCGGGCGAGCCCCACCAAGAGAGCCTGTGGCGTGAAACAGCTTAGAAGCGTTCTCGTCCGTGATGTCGTTTTGCAGAACAACGTCGTCCGCAATGTTTAAGAGCTCAGGTAAATTCTTCACAAGAGGGATGTCTGACACTGCGCTTTGGGCAACTCCATCAATGTAAAATCGCAATGCACCCTGCCGAGCTATATCATCCACGTTCAGGAGATATTCAATGTCTGACACCCTGCTTCGCTTTAACGTTCGATTAATCAAAGTGCGACCCCATCGGTCAGGCGCAGAATCGGAGAAAGGTCCTAAACCTGTAAAATGAAATGGCGCAAAAGATGTTCTTGGTAAACTTGGAAAAAGGTCATAGCTTTTAGATCTGGCGACGAATTCTTCACCGTAGGCGAAAGTTAGCGAGTCGCCATGAGAAAAAATGGTGCCCGCAATCACCTCTTCTCCAGAAACAGGGGCTGTGACCGCAATCTTTTCTCCTCGCTTTACCACTTAATGTCTCACTCTTTGTGGCAACGTCATGTGCGCGCGAGCAAGCCCGAGTGCGGTGGCGTAGGGGTTCGAAGCCTCCACAACAGGCTTCAACAACTGCAAAATGTTTAAAATGGCGAACAAACAGTCGGAACGCACGGGTTTTCCAGCCTCCACACTTCGCACAGTGTTGATGCTCACATCTGCTCTTGTTGCAACATCGGCAAGCGTCAACTCAAGCAATTTGCGTTGAATTGCGCAATTATTTCCAAGTTCTCGAAGGTTTCTGTTAATTACTGTTTGTGTTTTCATAAATTAAATATCATATTTTTAATTATTGCACTAATTATATATTAAACTTATGATAATTACTCGATGCATTGAATAGATGTTTGACTCCAAGTTCACCCATGACCACTAATGGTTACCATGATTGCTCCCCGTCTAAATTGAGACCTCTTACAATCCTCGAAACCTCATCTGTACCATGGGTTTAAGTATAGCAGAGTGGGATGGATTTCACCTCATACGCCTAACGCTGTCAAAGGAATGACATACACGTCTTCGTTTTTGACATAACGGGCAAATTCACCTGCTCCAACAATGACAGCCATGAAGGCTGGTTCGGGGTTTCTGGCTGCTGGGTTTGCTGCAATTTTTCTGCGAAGCCTGTTTAGCGATCTGCAAGCTTCTTCCACTTTGCTTTCACCAAGTTTTACCTCAAAGCCAGCCCAGCGACCATCGCGAAACTCTACGATTGCATCCACCTCCAAACCGTCAGAATCTCTGTAATAAAAAAGAGGCTGTGCCTGCGCACCTAGCAAAGATGACGCATAAATTTTTAAGTCATGAATTGCAAGTGCTTCAAACAACATTCCGAAAAGTTGCCCATTTTCTAGCAGACGGGCGGGCGTGACTTGCAACAAACTCGCCGCTAGTGAAGGGTCAGCGAAGTAGCGCTTAGGTTTAACTCGCAACCTGCTCTTGGAGCGAATTGGAGCGTCCCATCCTGGGAGAGAGTCGATAACATAAAGCGATTCAAGCGCTTCAATGTGTTGTGCCGCCTTTTCTGCAGCAGCTTTTGCATTCGATGCAGAAATCTGCGCGTCTTGCGCCACCGTTGAAAGTTTCAAAGCGGAACCCAAATTTCGCGCGAGCGACTGCGCCACCCTTCGAGATTGCAAGCCAGAAAGTCTTTTCCGAGGAATGCTCACGTCAAAAAGCGCGTCGAAATAGGAATCAACATATTCACTGCTCGTGTTTTCCACTTCAACAAGTGCCGGCCATCCACCCTTGCAAACGTAATGCGCAAGGGGTTCAAGCTGCTGACTCACTTGGCAAGGCTCAAAACGCCCTTCGAAAAGCCCTGCAAGCGAAACAATTCCACTTGAAGCCCCCATTTCTTGCAGTGTCATGGTGCTCATTTGAACCTTTGCAATTCTGCCCGCTCCGCTATGATGCAGTCTTTCCTTGTTTGCCTGAGCCGACCCTGTTAAAATGAAAGAACCAGCACTGGCGGAAGGAGCGTCAACCGCCATTCGCACTTCATCCCAAATTGCAGGCACGTCTTGCCATTCGTCAATTAAATGTGGCTTATCTCCAATGAGTGCCGTTGACGGGTCCGCCTCAGCAGCACTTCGAGGGCCAGACGAGCCAATTCGAGTTACGCTTTCAGAAAAGTGAAGTCCAGTCCAAGTTTTTCCACACCACATGGTGCCTGCAATTTCCACAGCCCCAAACATTCCAAGAAGTTTCTCTAATTTCTTGTCAATAATTCGTGGTAAATAACCTGCGGGTTTAATGTTCACATCGTCCAAGGCATACACCCCCTTTTACGCATTTTAGAGGATATTATATCAGTAAAATAGAGGGAATTGGAGAAGTATTTTAGAGGGGATATATGATACGTTGCTTGTTAGGTTGCAATGATTCTCGAAAACTCAACTGTGCCATGTGTTTAAGTATAACAGAGTGAAGGAGTGTGCGCAAATAACAAGAAGTTAGGGGGTATGATTAATTATTGACCTTTGCCCATGGCTTTAAATGTTTTTAAAAAGATTTGGAAATCAAGCCTAAAGCATGCGTTGTCGACATAGTAAAGCTCCATGTCTTGTCGCTGACCTGACTTGAAGTCAGCATCGTTTCTTGCCTCAACTTGCCACCAACCCGTGATTCCAGGTCGGACAGAAAGAAGCTTTGACTGATTGTCACCGTAGGATTGAAGTTCATCAAACGTAATGGGGCGCGGACCAACGACACTCATTTCCCCAATCAAAACGTTCAGGAAATTAGGGACTTCATCCAATGATGTCCTCCTCAAAAACCTTCCGACGCAAGTTATTCTTGGATCATTATCCACCTTACGCTCGCGCTTCCATGTTTCCAAATCTTCTCCCGAAAGATATTTCTCAACGTTGTCGGAATCTTTCACCATTGTGCGATATTTTAAAATATTGAAAGGCTTACCTTTCTTTCCAACGCGTTTCTGCACATAAAGCGGTGTTGCTTTCGTGTCAATCACAACGGCAACGGCAATGATTAGCCACACAGGCAAAAAAAGCCCAAGGATAAAAATTGAAAATAAAAGGTCACCGAGCCTTTTAAAAAAAAGATACACTACCGAACTATTTTGCTTGTCCTTACCCACTAATTCTATTTATATGCTCCCTTGCAAGCAAGAACACTAAAAATGGGCTCCATGCTCGCAAAATTTTAAACTATTATACTATTAACCAATCATACGATTTATTCAATTCATTAAATAACCTATACATTCTACCAAATGTTTTTAAAACAGAGAATGAGAAATATGATAAAAGAACAACCCAGTCCTTCTGAGCTTAACTTTGACTACCTTAAATCAAGAAAGCCTGTCTGCGTCATGTCCTTAAGGTGTCAAACATCTGCTTTTGAAATTAAAAGGCAAACAGAATCTGGCGAGATTGATTTAGAGTGTCTTGTTTGGAACTTCAACATCGACATCAGATTTTCTCAAAAGTGTTGCCAACAGAATTGATGAGATGAGCGAAACAATCATGCAAACAAGAATCAAAACTCTTGTCGTGTGGCAATGCGCACCTGAATGAGTGCAAACTCCGATAACAAAATTTGTCATCAAAAGACAAACAACGACCGCGGTTGCAGCATTGGCGACCAACAAGCCAGCAACCGCCATCTTGTCTTTTGAGAACAAAACAAGCGCGCTGACTACAGCACCAAGGACTGAGACAAGTGCCACCGCCTGAAACGTCCAATGACATTTCATTGGCATTGTAGACCCGGACGCGAGCTCAACTGGCGACCCGCAACCTCCCATGGCAAGCGATATTCCGATTGATGCGACAAACGCAATGATGCTCACCGCTCCAAAAATTTTAAATGTTGCTTCATTCATTTTTATGGTCACCTGTCTTCATTTATAAAAGAAGACCCACCACAAATGAAGCAGGTGGATCGCCTTCTTAACCTCTACAAATTTTTAAAAAACTACTTCTTTTGTGGACGCTTGATTTTCTTTTCCGTCCTTGGTTGGTTTTGCGACTTATGCGAGCCCTCACCCTTGTTAGCAGAAGGACTTGGAATTGATTCTAAATCGACAGTTGTGCCATCTTGTGAGGCTTTTGCTTGTGCATTTTGTTTCTTAGCTTGAGCCTCGAGTCGAGCCAGTGGCACCTGCTCAAGACCGCCACGGTACGATGCATCAAAGTCGAAAAGTTTGATCTCTTTGCCATATTTCTGTTCGAGCTTCTTATAGCGTGGCTCGCTTGTTTTCCAAATTGTGTAGATCGGAACAGCGACAGCAAACGATGAATAAGCACCAGCGATGAGGCCGATCGACATAGCGAAAGCAAAGTCTTTCAGTGTTTCTCCACCGAAGAACAGCATGAAGAAAACAGGCACGAACGACGTGACTGTCGTGTTTATCGTACGAATCAAAACTTGGTTGATTGAGTGGTTTGCCATCGTAGCAAACGTGCATTTGATTCCCTCGCCCTTCATGTTGTCGTTGACTCGGTGGAACGTGACGACTGTATCATATAGCGAATAACCCAAGATCGTCAGCAACGCGGCGATTGTGTTAGGGTTGACTTCACGCCCGACAATGGCATAAACGCCCATGACGATGATGATATCGTGCAAAAGCGCAATGACAGCGACAACGCCCATTTTCCACTCGAAACGAATCGCGATGTAGATGATGATGAGCAAAAGTGAAACGAGGAATGCTATGAGCGACGACTGAACAACGCTAGCACCCCAGTCTGGTCCAATGACGTCTACGTTGGTGTTTTGAGACTCAAAACCAAATTTGTCAGCAACAGTCGTTGCGATGTTATTTGCTTCAGTTGAATCAGTCAAAGGAATTCTGACAATGAATCCACCTTGACCATCTGAAGTTGCAGTCTGAATTGTGGCGTTCGTTTGACCCACCTCATCAAAAGCACTTCTCAACTCTTCAACTGTGACATCTTTTGAGTCAGCATAGGTAATCGAAGAACCGCCGACAAATTCGATGCCGAAGTTAAATCCTCTAACACAAACAAATCCAAGGAGAACAACAACCGCTACTCCAGAAATTGAGAGGAACACTTTTTTGTAACCAACAAAGTTGATGTCTTTTTTGATAAACCTTCCCTTGATTTTTTTAGCAGCGTTAACAACGTGAGATTCTGATTCTTCTTTTATCTCTTCTTCTTCGATTGCTGCTGCATCCAAGCAATCTTGAACGTTCCAGAATTTCGGATGCTTCTTAATTGTTCTTGGTGCCATCAAGCGAATGAGTGGCGCCTTGAACATGAGCATCATGATAATGTCGCAGATGATGCCAAGCGCAAGCGTGAGACCGAAGCCTTTGACAGTGGCAGAAGCAAGGAAGAACAAACATAGAGCTGAGACCATGGAAACAAGGTCAGCGTCGATTGAAGTTTGGATTGCGTGCTTAACGCCCGAAATTGAGGCAGATCGAATCGATTTGCCCATCCTGATTTCTTCTCGGAAACGCTCGACAGTCAGAACTGATGAGTCTGCCGCCATGCCGATCGTGAGCACGATGCCCGCAAGGCCTGCAAGTGAGAGTGAGAACATTCCGAATGCAGAAAGTGTTGCAAGAATTCCAAGATAGAAAGCTGCAAAAACGAGCATTGCAGTTGCTGTGATGATGCCAAGTCCTTTATAGAAGAAAAGAAGGTAGAGCATAACAAGTGCAAGACCGATTAAAACAACGATCATAGCGCCATAGAGTGCATCTTGACCAAGAGTTGGTCCAACAACCTGCGATGTTGAATATTCAAAGCTGACAGGCAATGAGCCACTCTCCAAAACAGTTTGAAGCGATTTTGCTTGTTCGATTGTGTAATTTCCTGTTATTGCAACTTTGCCATCAGTGATTGCAGAGCGAACAGTTGGCGCACTGTTCACTTGGTTGTCTAATATGATGACAATTTGCCCATTTGATGAAACGAGTTCCTGAGAAGCAGTTGCAAATGCTTGAGTTCCCGTTGAGTCAAGCTCGATGTTGACAGCGTAGTATTGCGAAGTTTGGCTTTCTTTGTCAACTGTCACCTTTGTGATGTTTGAGCCTGTGAAGAGAGGCGTGTATGTTCCTTCTGGCACTTCAAGCTTTGTGTCTGACTCAACCTTAAACGAGTTTCCATATCCATCACTTTTTGTTGTGTATTCACCATAATTTCCATTTTCGATTTTTGTTTTAACATCCTCGTCAGTGAACGAATCGAGGCGGGCAAAAGAAAGTTGACCAGTTCTACCGATTGTGTCAAGAGCAGTCTGAGTGTCTTCCAGCCCAGGAATTTGAACAAGGATTTGATCTGTTCCCTGCAACTGAACGACGGCCTCACTCGCACCAAGAGCATTAACACGACTCTCAATGATGGAGCGACTCGTCTCCATTTGATCGGTTGTTGGCGCTGATCCGTCATTTGTGTGAGCAGTCAACACAACAGACAAGCCACCGCGGATGTCAAGACCTTGATTGATCTTCTCGTTCGGCGGAGTGAACATGAAAACAGAACCCGCAACGAGAATCGTTGTTATGATGAGCAACCAGATGTTTCTTCTCGTTGCTGGACTATGTTTGCTTGCTTTTGCTTTTTTCGCTTTCTTTTCAGCGTTTTTCTTGCGAGCTTTTTCTTGCTGCTTTTTGTTCTTTAAAGCTTCTTTGTTGTCCTTTTCGACTTGTTTGTCGTGTTGCTTTTTGTCTTTGTCATCGAGTGACAAATTGTTGCCTCTTGAAAGCGCCATTCTGGCTCCTTAATACTCAAAAATTAACATTTTCCTAAAATTTACGCAATTAATCATTATTACACTAATATAATAAATTTTCAAACGAAATTCCAAGTTTTATGAAATGTTTCTCAGTTAGCTTCTCACCTCTTATCCTTGGGTCAACTTCACTCTCTTCAAGCCACCGCAAAATTCTGCTGGGCTCAACGTTTTCAAAATATGCCTTACAAGAGTTAAATATAGTCTTTCTTCTGTTAAAAAAAGCTGCGTCTGCTGATTTGCAAGCATCCTTTAGCGTTTTTGAATCTAGTGGCTTTTCTTGAGAGCCAATTTCAGAAGAGAAGTCTGACACCTGTTTTCTGTTCAGTCGAATGACTGCACTATCAACGCGTGGAGCAGGCAAAAAGTTGTTTCTTGAAACAAAAAAAGACCCTGCACACTCTGCATATAATCGCAACTTGACAGTGTATGCGCCATAATTTTTTGTGCCAACTTTTGCATTCATTCTGTCTGCTACCTCTTTTTGCACCATTACAGTTGCAGCTTCAAGGCTCTCCAAATTTTGGAACAAGTCCAAAACAAGAGTTGCGGCGATGTTATATGGCAAATTTGCAACCAATTTGTTAGGCGCTTTAATAACATAATTTTTCCATTTGAGGGCATCGCCTTCGATTAATGTGAAATTGTCGTTTGCAAAAGAAACATTTTTAGAGAGCAAATTTTTGAGTCTCTCGTCCTTTTCAATCGCTGTCACTTTTGCACCAGTTCCTAGCAAAGCAGAAGTTAGCGTGCCAATGCCAGGACCAATCTCTAAAATCTCATCGCTTGAGTTAGCCTCGGCTAACTTAATTATCTTCTCAATTATCGCTTTGTTTACAAGAAAGTTTTGACCCAGTGAATGCGAGAGCTTGATGTCTTCGGACTCAAGAAGCTCACTAACAATTTTTGGATTAGTTAATGTGGAGCTCGACATCTCTCACTTCAAATCCTGCGACATGCAACGCTGACTTGGCACTCAAAATTGCGCCATCTGCTCCATATGGATCGTGACCTTCCCCAAACAAGTGAAGCGCTGCCTTTTTCATCTCCTTAATTTCGTGTCTCACATCTTCCCAGAACAAAGGCTGGAAACGGTCAAGAACCGCCTTTAACTGCGAAGGCAATCCTGCCATATAAATTGGAGATATGATCGTGATCTCTTCACTTTCTCTGACACATTCCAAAACATCTTTCATGTCATCTTCAATGACGCACTCATGTGTTTCTTTGCAGCAATCGCACCCAACACAACCTGAGATGTCCATGTCAGCAATTGAAATGAGCGTTACTTCACGATCAGGGTTTTCTTCGATCGTCTTTTCAAATAGCTTATTCGCAAAATCAAGAGATCTGCTTTTTTCTCGTGGAGATCCACAAATGATTGATACTCTTCCCATCTAGCACTCACCTTTTTGCCAAGCAGTTGGTTCTCTATCAAGAAGCGCTCGTGCATTTTTTGCAAGTTGTGAGAAAAACTTTTGTCGCTCCACTTCATCACTGCCCGCATGCAAAAACTCGAACATGGCATCAGCAGTGAAAATCGTGTGCGCAGGCACACACTCTGAACTGCGAAGAGGCTCAGGTGCCATGAAAGGCGCATCAGTCTCAGTCAAAAGTCTGCTCAAGGGAACAAGCTTTGAGGCTTCCCTTATCTCAGTCGACTTTTTAAAGGTGAAAGCACCACCAAATGCAACGTAGCAATCTGCATCAACCCATCGCTTAATCTCCTTTTCGTCGGAAGTGTAGCAATGAAGAAGCACTCCTGCCTCGTTCCAACCAGCATTTTTCATGCAAGCATAAGCATCGTCAAAAGCTTCCCTAACGTGCAAAATGAGTGGTAACCCTGCCTTTTTTGCTATTTCGATTTGTCGCTCGAAAACTTGCACCTGGTCTTTTCTTGGTGAAAAGTCATAGTGATAGTCGAGCCCAACTTCACCCAAAGCACTCGTTCTCTCATCTTTCAACTTCTCAATCAAAACAACTTCTGTGTCTTTTGAATAATTTTTCGAATAATGAGGATGAACCCCACAAGAAAGTCTCACCTTGCAAGTCAATTCAGAAGAACAAGCCTCTCCCATCTGCGCTTTTACTGCAACTGCTTCATCAAGGATTTTTGGCAAGTCGTCGTAAAAACCAACGCCTTCGGTTGACAGAGGATCAGTCATCGCCTCAACGAACGTTATGTTATTGACATCTGCTTGCGCCAGAGATAGCGCAACATCGTTCAACATGTTGATGTGAGCATGTGTGTCTGCAATTTCTATACCTTGCATCAAGGCAGGAGGTTCAACTTTGATCCAATCGCGCCCATGTTTTTTTGGCTTCTTATAAAAATATAGATCTTTAACTGGAGGACTTGTGAAATCTGACATAGTTCGCTCAGCTTGCTCTGCGTTTGATGACGGTCTTTATTCTTCCGTCAAAATTTTATCTTCGTCCAAGCGTGGAAAGAGCGGGTCTCCTATCTCAACAGAGTTAGCACATGCTAACTTTCCCCAATCGAGCTCATCTTTCAGATCTTTTGTGCAGGTTGAGTCTTGCGCGCCAATTCTTCTGCAAGCTTCAGCAGATGTCCGTGTGCAAAATGGCGAAAGCATGACAGCCATCAACCGAATTGCTTCCAGCGCGTTGTATATGACATCTGCCAAGTCTTGACGTCTCGCTTCATCTTTTGCAAGCGTCCAAGGTTCCGACTCCTCAACATAAAGATTCGCTCTGTGAGCAAGCTCCATCGCAGAACCAACAGCTCCAGAAAAATCGACTGCCTCCATGCAATTTAGATAATCTTCTCTGACTTTTGGCAACATCTCTGCCATCGGATTATTTTTGGCTGAAGAAGAAGGCTCTGGAACTTCGGAGTCAAAATATTTCTTTGTCATGTTCGTGACGCGTGAAACAAGGTTACCCCAAGTGTTTGCAAGATCAGCGTTGTAAACTTGGCACATTCTCTCGATTGAAATTGAGCCATCAGAACCGAACGAAACGTCACTCATGAAATAATAGCGATAGGCATCAACGCCAAAGATCTCGACAAGCTCCTTTGGCGACAACGCGTTTCCCTTCGATTTGCTCATTTTTTCGCCTTTAGTCAGCAAAAAGCCATGCCCGAAAACGTGCTTAGGCAGTTGAATGTTTGCTGCCATCAACATCGCAGGCCAAATGACGCAGTGAAAGCGCGTTATGTCTTTGCCGACAAAGTGAAAATCTGCTGGCCAAAAGCTTTCAAACTCTTCTTTCCTCTCCTCATTTGCATAGCCAATTCCTGTTAGGTAGGCAATCAGAGCGTCCGCCCAAACGTATGCTACGTGACCTTCATCGAAGGTAAATGGCACGCCCCAATCAAAAGTTGAACGTGAAATCGACAAATCCTTCAAGCCTCTCTCAACAAAAGAGACGATTTCATTTCTGCGCGTCTTCGGCAAAATGAAATCTGGATTTTCTTCATAAAATTTCAAAAGATCATCTTGAAAATCACTTAGCTTAAAAAACCAATTTTCCTCGCCACTTGCCTTGTTAACAGGTCTTTTGCACTCAGGGCAAACAAAATTCCCTTCCTCATCTTTTTCAAGGTCACTTTCTGCATAATATGTTTCTTCATGAACGCAATACCAGCCTTCATAAGATCCTTTATAAAGATAGCCCTTTTCATAAAGCTCATTCCATAGCTTCTGAACAGATTTTTCCTGAGCTTCTGAAGAAGTTCTCACGAACTCAGTGAACGTGACATCGAGCATCTCCCAAGCTTCCTTAAAAGCAGGAATTTGAGAATCACACCACTCAATTGGCGACTTGTCGTGTTCTTTTGCCACTTCAGCAATTTTTTGACCATGTTCGTCCGACCCTGTTATGAACCTGACTTGTTTGCCATTCATGCGTTGAAAGCGCGCGACACAGTCTGCAGCAATCGTTGTGTAGGCAGTTCCAAGATGCGGGGCTGCGTTGACATAATAAATCGGTGTCGTGATGTAAAAATGGTCTTTTGTCATGTTATTAAAATCTTCTTTCTAGCTTGAAATTGTTATCGTAATGTTTCTGAGAGTGTCGCTCAAATTGTCTGTTGCAAGAGAAACTGTGTAGTCATAAACGAGCTTCGCACTCCATTTTTTGCCGTCTGCCTCGCCAGAAAACTCCTTCTCTTCTC
This sequence comes from Oribacterium sp., assembly GCA_963592435.1. Lineage (GTDB taxonomy): Bacteria > Actinomycetota > Coriobacteriia > Coriobacteriales > Eggerthellaceae > Phoenicibacter. Next base: position 52,867 of record CAVAWT010000006.1, read on the forward strand.
TTGAAATTCTCTTACCATCTTCGCTATATTGAGTCCACGAAGATTTGTCTTCCGGCAAAGTCACGTCTGCTGAATTTATGCTTAATCCCGCTTCCTTTAAAACCTTTTCAATGATTTTTTCATTTTGCACTGCGTCAGAAAAACTCATCGTTCCATAACCCAAAGTTTTAATAGACGCTTGATATGTCACCGAAGTGATGTTCCCCTCAGAATCACCGTTTACTGTGACTGTTGGGTTTCCTGAAGAGCCACTGCCAATGTCGTTTGTCAACGTTAACTTTACAACCCTCTTTATGGGGTCTTCCTCAGAATCTCTGTGTTCGTCAGACGTCACTTGAGCACCGTGACCGATGTTTTGTGCAACCTCGTCAACCTTTGTTCCGATTAACGACGCAAGTCCTGGCACTGTTGAGCTTTTCTGGGAATTTTGCGAAGGGTCGGTGTTCTCAATCTTTCCAACTTCTCCCGAGTTGACTTGAGTCTGCTGAACAGAAACGTTTTGAATTTTAAGAAAATAAAAAGCAAAGAGTCCAACAACAACACAAATCAGAACAAGCAACAAAACGATTGCAATTTTTAAGTTTCGCTTGATTTTTTGATCATGTTCAAAATACTCAGGAATGTCACTTGCATGCTTCGCTCGCCTTGGTGTTTCGCCCCCAGAAGAGCCTTCGTCAACCACCGAGCTCTCAGAATCTCTGGCGCTTTCAGCTGATTTTTCTTCTAAACTATTTTCGGTCTTGTTTTCTTCCATAAATTCAATTATAAATTATAGTTCTGTGACTCTCTCAGCTTTTCCCCACTCACAAATCGAATCTTTATCGCCAACAACGCAAATGCTTGATTTTTCTGCCATTTGAGAAATAGTTTTACCAAGCGATCTCACGCCCTCTGGGGTGGCAGACAGAACTTGCTCTCTAAATTTTTCTCTTTCTTCTTCTGTTGTTTTTGAGAAAAATTGAGCATCTCCCCTTGCAATCAACGCGCTTGGTTTTGCGGGTTTGTCAAATTCCGAAACAGTGCTGACGACAAAGCCCTCAAACTCTCTTTGTGTTGGATTGAAGTTTTCCAACCATTTTCCTGCGCCCTTGATCGTCTCGATCGAAGAAGCGATTTTTGGGTCTCTGTATGTGTAAAAACCGCCAGCACCGAACTGGTTGACAGAAAAACCGCAACCGTATGCTCCACCCTGAACTCTAATTGTGTTCCACAAGTGTTCATACGTCAGCATCCTTGATGCAATTGCCCATGCTCCATCATATTCACGTTTTTTATTCAGACAATCAAAATTGCTCCTGACAGCAGTAAATGTTACATCGCTTTTCACTGCATAAGCTTCCGTGCAAAAATTTGGTATCCAAGAACTTGCTGGCATCTGTTGCTCACACTCACAGGTTCCGGTCACTTTATTAAAGCCCGATTTAAGACTAGTCAGCCAATTGCCGACATCCTCCTGAGTTGCAGAGGTTGAATGATAGGAATGATCTTCAGCGATTCTTTCAAGAAGCTCTTTGCACTTCTTCTTCACTTCTGGCAATTTCTCTTCCAAATTGTCACAAACGCGACAAAGTTCTTCATAAAAAGCAATTCCACTGATCTCGTTTCTTGCAAAACCCTGCCAAGTCAAAGTTGAATCAGCAGCTTTTCTCGCAAAAGTGTGACCAGAATTAATGATCGACTGTTGCATATCAATTCTAATCATCTGCAAAATTTGTGCGAGTCGCTCATCATTGTCAAAATTGGTAGAACTCAAAATGCTACCGAGAAGATGCGCAGCGTCACCTATTTTGTTTTGCAAACAACTCGCTGACACAGTAAAGAAGCGCAGCCTCACGTCACGCAAATTGTTTGGCACGCTAATTCCAAACCTGCATTTTCCGAACAACTCTGTTGACTTCAAATCAATCTCTTCTGCTGTGAAATCATCAGTGTCGAATTTGCCCAACAAGTGAGCCAAGAGCGCAAGATAGAAAAAGTCTTGTTCTGACATGTGTCTGCAATCAAAATAATTATTAAAATAAACAAGGTCAGAAGTGTTCAAATTTTTATGAAACAAAATTGTCTCATCTTCTCGCTGAACCGCCTCGAACGTGTGTTTTTTCATTTTGTCTTTAACTTCAGCCTTTTTGAGATAGGGCAACTTGGCGAGGCACTCTTGAGAGTCAGGTTCGTTTTGCTTTTCTTGCAAGATCTCGAGTTCAGAGTTAATTTTTTCTTGTTCGTCTTTTGTTAATTGGTGTTCAGCCTCGCCCTCAAAAGATTCGCTTTTAACAACCACCTTCGCACGAGCAATGCCATTTGCTTTCAAAATGTGAAGGTTGATCAGCTCCTCAAAACCGCGAGAATAAAGCATGCTCCTTAAGGATTCAAAAATTTTCTCAAACTTGAGTGCCTCAAAAACACAATCGTCAGAATAGAGCCAAGTTGACAGTGCATCCAGAGCATAAACAACGCCGTCAGCAGTACCAAAATTATGTTCCTTCATAACAAGCTCAGCATGGTCAATTGAGGCTTCAATAAGCTTAATGTCGTTTTCACATGTCGGCCAGTTTCTGAAGAAATCAAGCGTTACTTTTTCCAGAGTTACAAGCGCAGAAGCGTCATTTATTCCTTGACATGCTATCATGAGTGCTGGCTTTTCAACTGGCTCAATAACAGAATAGTAGAATTCATCTGCAACACCAGTCTCGAGCAACTTCGCCTTTAAAGGAGAAACGTTTGACGACATGACAGCATCCATAAACAAATTGAACGCCTGCGTTGTCACGATGTCTTGAGCATCGCATAAGCGAAACGCGATGGCTTGTGTTGAAAGAGAAGAATCAATGTCCATCTCCTTAACCAACACTTCATCGTTGACAGGTTTTAAAAGGTTTGTTTTGTGCGGGTCGCCAATCGCTCTTTTATTGTTGAGAATTTCATTTTGAACAGGCAAAAGATAGTCATTTGAAATGACACTTAAAAACTTGTCAATGTCCAAGTCGCCATAAAGACAAATTTTAGAATTGCTTGGAACATAATGTTTTGCATGAGTCTTCAGAAATTCTTCATAAGTCAAATCTGGGATCACTTTTGGGTCGCCACCCGATTCAAAAGAATATGCAGAATCAGGATAGAGTCGCTCGCACAAAGCATCAAAAAGAACAGAATCAGGATCTGACAGAGCTCCTTGCATTTCGTTATAGACGACTCCAGAATAGACAAGATTGCCCTCATCGCCAGTTTCTTTGTGCCACCCCTCTTGCAAGAAAATCTCTTCTGCCCCATAAATTCGAGGATAGAAAACGGCATCAAGATATACATTCATCAAATTAAGCAAATCTTGTTCATTTGTCGACGCAATAGGATAGACAGTTTTGTCGGGAAAAGTCATTGCGTTCAAAAAAGTTTGCATTGAACTTTTAAGAAGATTAACGAATGGCTCTTTGACAAGATATTTTTTTGAGCCACACAAAACTGAGTGCTCAAGAATGTGAAAAACGCCAGTTGAATCTTTTGGTGGCGTTTTAAATGCAATAGAAAACGACTTGTTTTCATCTTCGTTTTGAAGATAGAGCAAATCGGCTCCGCTGACAGCGTGCTTCAAAACCCAAGCAACGCCATCAATTTCCTTAATTTCTTCTTTTCTTACAACCCTGAAACCACGTTTTACGGCAATTTCTTCAACATTTTTTTCTGCTTCCATGTTTACTCGTTTAAAATCCAGAAGTGTCAGTTACCGAATTTGCATCTGTTGCAGTTGTTCCGCTCGATGATCCGCTCGATGAAGATGAGCTTGAGCTGCTTGAGCTTGATGAATCAGTTGATGAGCTCGAATCTCCAGAAGATTTCTTTTGCACAGTTTGGACTCCAGTCAAAGACACTTCATCGCCCATCCACTTTCGCTCGATCGTGGCAACCGTTCCGTTGTCAACAAGATTTTTAAGCGCAGTTGAAATTTCAGAAATCAAAGCAGTGTTTTTGTCGGAAATTCCAACGCAATATCCTGAAGCCGCGTCTGCAATGCCAGCGATTTCGACTTTAACTCCTGCCTTGTTTGCAGCATACATCCCGATGACAGCGTCAGATGCAACATAGTCAACGCTTCCATTTGCAAGCGATTGAAATGCACTTGCAAGGTCAGTCGTCGATGTCACAGCCGAAGTTCCAAAAGCGTTCGTCGCTGCCCAGGCGCTTTTTGAAGAACCTTGTGCTGCAATTTTCGGCGTCGCCTCACCTGTTAGCGAAACAGGTGAAGAGTTTGCTTTTTTGTAGTAGGCAACAGCGGTTGGGATGTAGGGGTCAGTCAGCTTGACTCCACTTGGCGCATCACTTTTTTCAATCCCGAAAACGATGTCGACATCTCCGTTCGTCAGAGACTTTGAAGGCGTTGAACCAGTGTCTATGATCTGAAGTTTCAATCCTAACGAATCGGCGAGAGCTGCGGCAATGTCAACATCGATGCCGATTATCTTTGAATTTCCCATTCCTGCCAGTGGCGACTGCGAAGTGTTCACACCAACTTTCAAAGTTCCGTTTTCCTTGATTGTTGGAGAGCTCAATTTTGCTTCCCCAAGTGTCGGAGCGCTGTCTGCAGTCGTTGAACATCCACTCAAAGACATGACCAACAAAATTGACATAACAAAAGCAACACTCAGTGAAAATGCTAATTTAGTCTTTTTTAACTTCAAAACTCAAAACTCCTCTGTCATCAGTTTTCATAGCGCTTCCTCATTTGACCTAGTCTTTTCCCCCACACTCGCGCACAGGACTTTTTAGTCAGCAAAATTTGCTACCTTATTAATCTCTCGCCTGCTGAGCAACTTTTGCTCATTTCTTTTCAGGCGGTGCGACTTACATCTAGAATGCGCCATGCTCACGACATTTCTGCCGCTTACGTGGGTCCTTTTGACCGCATCTGCCTTGGACTTGAAAGAGAAAACAAAAAATGTCTTCCTTTCGCAACTACAAGCATGAGAAAGCTTTTTCATTATACCACGGATCTTTTTACTTTATTAAGTTACACATTGTAACTTAACTCAATCACCCTGGTCGTTCTAACCCAACTTGCTGGAAAGCAACTGGTTTATTATTTTTGGATCGCCTTTTCCCTGCATTTCTTTCATGCACTGCCCAACAAAAAAGCCCAAAAGCCCAGTTTTTCCACCCTTATATTGCTCAACTTTGTCTGGATTTGCTTGCAACACCTTGTCAACAACACTCTCAATGGCTCCAGTGTCGCTCACTTGCTCCAAGCCTTTTTCTGACACGATTACATCAGGGTCTTTGTCTTCTTCCAAAATGGCAGCAAAAACTGTTTTTTGTTGCGACTTTGAAATTTTTCCTGAAGTTGAAAGTTCAATTAAGTCGGACACTCTTTTTGCGCTCAAAGGTGAAGTCTTGAGGCAGTTTTCATCGTCTGCGTTAAGCCAAGCTGAGACATCATTAATCACCAAATTGGCAAGATTTTTTGCGTAATCTTTGTTCGGGTCTTTAATAAGCCCAATCGCTTCTTCAAAAAGCTCACAAGTCTCTTTGCTTGCGACAAGCTGCCTTGAATCATAAGGTGTGAGAGCGTAATCTTTTTCAAAGCGCTTTGCTTTTTCATCGGGTAGCTCAGGCAAACGTTTGCGCACATCTTCAATGAACTCATCGCTCAAATCAAAAGGTGCAAGGTCTGGCTCAGGGAAAAGACGGTAATCATCAGCAGTTTCTTTGACGCGCATGACAATCGTGCGTTTTGCACTCGGATCCCAGTGACGCGTTTCCTGACGGATTGCCTCCCCGTCTTCCAAAGCTTGTGCCTGGCGCAAAATTTCATAATAGAGACCATCATGCAAACTCTTGAACGAATTTATGTTTTTAAGCTCAGTCTTTGTGCCAAGCTCACTTGCTCCTCTTCGACGAAGAGAAACGTTGCCATCGCAACGAAGTGAGCCTTTTTCCATCGAGCAGTCGCTTATCCCGATCGCGAGATAGATCTGTCGAAGTTTTTGCATGAAAAGACGCGCTTCTTCTGGTGTTCTCAAATCAGGCATCGTGACAAGTTCGATCAGTGGCGTTCCAGCACGGTTATAATCAACAAGCGAATTTGTCGCCCCTGCGATTCTTCCTTCACCGCCACCTATGTGTACCATCTTTCCTGCGTCTTCTTCCATGTGAATGCGCTCGATGCCGACATGTGCACAATAGCCATCATCAGTCTTCGTGATGTTTTCAGAACTCTCGCCGACGATGAGCTTTTCAACTCCGAAACGCTCGCTAGCATTTTTTGCTTCAACGTCTAAATCAAGATGACCTCTCATGCAAAAAGCAACTGGACCTTGCGTCGTTTGAAAGTTTTTCGCCATGTCAGGATAGACATAGTTTTTGCGATAAAACATCGAATGTTTTTCTATATCACAATTTGTTGCAAGCCCAGCCAAAACAATCGATTGAATTGCAGCTTTGTTAGGAACTGGAAGGGCTCCCGGCATTCCTAAACAAACAGGGCAAGTGTGAGTGTTCGGCTCGTCTCCAAAACTGAGCTCACATCCGCAAAACATTTTCGTTTTCAAAGTCGTCAGTTCAGCATGAACCTCCAAACCAATGACAGGCTCCCACTTCTCCAAAACTTCTTCGATTTTTTTATACATCTTTAGGCTACCTCCGCTATTTTCGCAGGTCCATAATGATTTTCAAGAGCACTTGCCACTCGCATCATGTTTTCGTCTTTAAATGCAGGCGCGATCAGCTGAGCACCGATTGGAAGGTTGGTGTCTTCACCAAGTCCAACAGGAAAGCTCATTCCGCCATTTCCTGCAATGTTGATTGAAATTGTGAACATGTCTGATAGATACATCTGTGCAGGGTCAGTAATTTCTCCAAACTTAAAAGCAGTTCGAGGAGAGGCTGGCGCAAGTATGCAATCAACCTTTTCAAATGCTTGTTCGTAATCGTTTGTTATGAGAGTTCTCACCTGCTGCGCTGGATAATAGTATTCGTCATAGACACCAGCGCTCAAAAGATAGCTTCCAAGGAAAATCCTGCGCCTTGCCTCTTCGCCAAATCCTGTCTTTCTGCTAGCTTCATATTGCCCTGCCAAGTCTGCATGACCTTCTTCGCAGTGTCCATATCTGACAGAATCGAAACGAGCAAGGTTTGAGAAAGCTTCACAAGGACCTAACACATAATATGCCGAAATAGCAGCTTTTGCGTGTGGCAACTCAACCTCAACGATTTCAGCGCCTGCTTCCTTCAGAACTTTTGCCACTTCTTCGATTTTGTGCTTGACTTCGCTCGTCAAACCTTCTGCTTCCAAAAACGATTTAACGATTCCCACTTTCATGCTTGAAACGTCTCCATCTATAACTTTTGTGAAATCGACGTTTGATCCTTGAGACGTGCAATCTTTTTCATCACGCTTGCAAAGCACGTTCATCGCAAGTGCTGCATCTTCCATCGTTTTTGTAAATGGTCCCACCTGATCTAGCGAACTTCCGAACGCAACGACACCATATCGTGAAACGAGACCATATGTTGGCTTGATCCCGATCACTCCACAGAGTGATGCTGGTTGACGGATTGAGCCTCCAGTGTCAGACCCCAACGCGATCGGAACAATTCCCGACGCGACAGCAGCTGCACTACCACCAGATGAGCCACCTGGAACACGAGTTGTGTCGTGCGGATTTTTGCTCGGCCCAAACACGCTCGTTTCAGTGGAAGATCCAAAAGCAAACTCGTCCATGTTGAGCTTTCCGACAGGGCACGCACCAGCATCAAGCATGTTTTGAACACAAGTGGCAGTGTATGTCGATTTGTAGTTTTTTAGCATTTGCGAAGAGCAAGTCGTGAAAGTGCCGATTAAATTCATGTTGTCTTTGAATGCGACTGGCACACCGTCCAAACTGTTGTCCTTCGCGTATTCATGATTTTTGACTCGCGCATCAGTTTTTTTAGCAACATCGAGCGCCATCTCTTTTGTTGTTTCAGTGAAGCAATTAAGTTTCGGTTCAAGCTCCTCAATCGCATCGAATGTGTTCTCGATGACATCTGTTGCACGAAAGGCTCTTGCTTCCAAGTGAATGAGATAGTCTTTGGCAGTGAAAGTTTTTGTGTCGAATTTATAACCCATCTATGCTGCCCCTTCCGCGTCTCCTAAGATGGACGGAATGAGAAACGAGCCGTCCTTTTCTTTTGGCGCATTTGCCAATGCTTCACTTTGAGTGAAACTCATTTTCGGTTCATCTGGGCGGATAACGTTAGAAAGTGAACCTATCGGATGAAACGTTGGCTCAACGCCTTCCAAGTCAAACTCCTTAATTGGAGCAAGTTCATCGATGATTGAATTTAGCTCATCTGTTAACTTTTCGAGCTCAAAATCGTCAACTCCGATTCGTGTGTATTTCGCTATGTCTTTGACATCAGCTTCTGTCAAATGGTTTGCCATTTTTTCTTCTTATCCTTCCAAATTTTCCGTCTTTGGTTCTTGCTGTTCTTCTTCTTTTGGCAGTTGCTCATCTTCATTATTTTCTGAGAGTTTGCCTTCACGCTTCCCTTGGGTCATAAATTTATCGCGAATTTCTTCACCACTCTTGGCTTTTGCTTCCCACTCAAGCTCGTCATCTTCGACAGCTTTAAGCGAATCAAAAGGCTTGTCGAAAACTTCGCGTTGCCAAAAAAGAAAACCTGCCAAAAACAGCGATACAAATCCTACCTGCCAAGTTCCTGCAAACAAGAAGAGGCACCCGCCCACAGTCATGAGAAGAGCAAGTGAAATTGCCCAAGCTGTTCTGATTCTCAAAACAAGTCCCACAGCGCACAAAACAAGAAGCAGAGACATGATCACGAGAGGAACACCGACGACGAACACTGACATGTCGATCCACGAAGTCAGCATCGTGAAAGGCGTGAATAATTGAGGAAAGAAAGTCATTATTATGTTTGCAGCACCGACGATGAACACGAGCGTGCCTGCAATCCAGGCGATATCTCTTGCTTTTTGCTCTTCAGTTTCTGTCTTTTTCGATTGAAAAAAGCCTGATTGGGAAAGCAAAACGGCTCCAATTGCAAATGGAATCCAAAACATGACACCGCGATAGACAAGCGCAATTGCAGTTGAAGCGCCGATCGGACAGCCATAAATTGAAAGAATTGCTATGATTGCCGCCTCAACAACTCCAACTCCTTGTGGCGTTGGGCTCAATATGACAGAAATTGCAGCGACAGCAAACGCTGCAACAAGTCCTTCGACTGCCTCAAAGCCGAAGGCATAGCCAATTGCAACGAGGCAAGCCATGTTGAGGATTGCAGATAGCGAAGCATATGCAACAGTTATCACAGTTCCTTTTGGGTTTTTTGCAAGCAAATTTGATGTGTCAACAAAAGAATGTGCAGTTTCTCGACCCCACGTTTCTCTCAAGCTTTTCTTAAAAATTCCGAGCACTTTGTTGATTATCTTTTCCATCCTCATAAAAATTTGGTAGAGGACTTTCGGCTTGAAATGCCCAAAGAAAAAGAGGCTTGACAAAAATCCGAGGACAAGCGCAAGCACAAGACCACCGATGACAAACATTGTGTTTGTGTGACCGCTGAAAAACATCGTTAAGAAACCAAGAACCGAAATGACGAAGACCGCTGCAAAATATCCTATCTGCGACAAAATTGCTCCACCTGTTGCCTGACCTGCGTCAAGGCCCTTTCTGTGAGCATCATCAATTATGAAAGCAACGCCTGTCGCTCCAGAAAACAAGCAGAATGTGTTGATAAACACAAGCGAGAAAATGAGCACTATGTTGTGCCAAATTCCAGTTGGATGTCCGACAGCATCGAAAGCTGCGTCGTAGGAAAACGCTTGCACGATGTGACGCGCAAGCATTAAAATGATTGATAGGACAATTGGCACCAATGACCCTGTCGCCATTGTGTCAAGAAAATCTGAAAGAAAGTCTGCATTTGCCAACATCAAGCAGACTGCAACAATCCCGAGAACAATTAATAGAGCTTTTTTCATGTTACCTTTCGCACTGCATCTTGCGCTTTAAATGTTGCGCAATTTAATTCTTATTAATATATGATAGACTAAACAAGCCTTGTTTTATAAATAAAAATTTAAGGAGAAGACATGAAACTTGTTTGTTTAGATATGGAAAATGTTTTGTGGCCTGAGGTTTGGCCGATGGTGGCAAAGGAGACGAACGTGCCTGAGCTCGCCAAGACAACTCGTGATTATGCAGACACAAATGAGCTTTATGCAATGAGATCAAAATATATGCAACAACATGGCATCACCCTTTCAACTGTTCTTGGTGTCATTGAAAAAATGGAGCCAATGGAGGGTGCTGTTGATTTTTTGAGGGAATTGGAGAAGTTCGCGCAATTTGTTGTTTTGAGCGACACATTCACCCAGTTCACCCCTCCAATCAGGAAGAAGTTGGGCTATCCAACAATAATTTGTAACGAACTTGTTGTTGATGAAAACGATATGATCGTCGGTTGGAAGATGCGCTGTGATCAAACGAAATTAACAACAGTCAAAGCATTCCAAAGCGTTGGAATTGAAACGATTTGCTCTGGCGACTCCTACAACGACCTCGGGATGATCCAGGCTTCCAAGCACGGTTTTCTTTTTAACACAACCGACGAAATCAAAGAGAAATACCCAGAAATCCCAACAACAGAGACTTATGACGAGCTCCTGGAGGCTCTTAAAAAGGCGTGGGAAGAATAATAAAATCTCTTTTTTAACAAAATTGTTAAAGGTATATAAACAGCGATAATTTTTATTAATTATCAGTTGCTCCCTTATAATTAAGTTTAAGAACAATCAAAACTTTTATTGTAAGGGGGCATTTTTTTATGACAACTCCAATTTTTGAAGGCGTGGCAACAGCTCTGATCACACCTTTTAAAGATGACAAAGTTGACTTTGAGTCTTTTGGTAAGTTCATCGATTGGCAAATTGAAAGTGGCGTTGACGCTCTTGTTGTTTGCGGAACAACTGGCGAAGGCTCGACGCTAACAGACGAAGAGCACAGAGAGTGCATCAAATTCGTCATCGAACACACAAACAAACGCGTTCCAGTTATTGCAGGCACAGGTTCAAACGACACAGCTTATGCTCTCGATTTGTCACGCGCCGCTTGCGACTTTGGAGCTGACGCCTTGTTGGTCGTCACACCCTATTACAACAAAGCAACACAGGACGGCTTGGTTGAAACGTTTGAGAAAATTGCTGAAGTCAGCACGAAACCCATCATACTTTACAACGTGCCATCACGCACAGGCGTAAACATCTTGCCTTCAACATATGCTCGACTTTGTGACAACGAAAAAATTGCCGCAATAAAAGAAGCCAACGGCGACATACCATCAGTTGCAGAAACCAAAAGTTTGATCGGCGACAAAATGACAGTCTATTCAGGAAACGATGACCAGATCACGGCAATGATGTCGCTTGGCGCAAAAGGCGTAATTTCAGTTTTGTCAAACGTAATACCACAGCAAACCGCCGAAATGGCTCACGCAGCACTTGAAGGAGATTTTGAAAAGTCAGCAAAACTTCAAATTGAGTGGTTTGATCTTTGCAAAGCTCTCTTTTCTGAAGTCAACCCAATTCCTGTCAAGTCGGCTTGCGCAAAAATGGGATGGTGCGAAAATTCGCTCCGCTTGCCACTGACACAAATGTCAAGCGAGAACGAAGCACATTTGTTCGACGTTATGAAAAAGCATGGTGTTATTTAAATGAATAAAGTAATTGTTGTTGGTGCCCTCGGTAAAATGGGCAAAAAAGTGATCGAGGCAATTGAAAGAGCAGAAGATTTTGAACTCGTTTATGCGGTTGATGCTGGAGCAAAAGATGTTGAGGGTTGCGAAGAGTCAATTAGCAACTTTGGTGGCGAAGCTGATTGCTTAATCGACTTTTCATTCCACACTTCAGCCCCTGAAATCTCAACATTTATAAAAGAGAAAAAAATTCCAGCAGTCATTGCAACGACTGGGCACAACGAAGCAGAAACAGAAGCCATTGAAGAAGCTTCAAAGTTTGCACCTGTTTTCTTTGCAGGAAACATGAGCGTTGGCGTTGGTCTCACGTCGAAACTCGCTTGCCAAGTTGCCTCCATGTTTCCAGATGCTGATTGTGAGATCATCGAGACTCACCACAACCAAAAAATGGACGCACCATCAGGCACCGCCCTCATGATTGCAAACGACATCAAAAAAACGCGCGGTAAGGGCGAATTTGTTTGCGGACGTGCTGGAATGTGCGGACGAGGCGAAGATGAAATTGGGATTTCTGCAGTCAGACTCGGAAACATTGTTGGGCAACATTCAATCATTTTCGACACTGGATCAGAACAGATTGAGATCAAACACACATCTCACGATCGCTCTCTTTTTGCTGATGGAGCGCTTTTTGCTGCTCGTTTCTTGCAGGGAAAAGAAGCTGGGCTATATGGAATGGATGATTTGTTATGCGCATAAATTTCACAAAAATGCACGGATGCGCAAATGACTACATCTACATAAATTGCTTGGATGGTCTCGACTTTGACCCAGAAGAACTCGCCAAAATCATGAGTCCGCGCCATTTTTCTGTTGGTGCAGACGGTCTTGTTTGCATATGCTCAAGCGACGTGGCTGATGCGAAGATGAGGATGTTTAATTTGGACGGCTCTGAAGGCATGATGTGCGGAAATGCCATCCGTTGCGTCGGAAAATATCTCTACGACAACAAAATCACAAAAAAAGATGAGATAAAAATTGAGACATTAAGTGGCATAAAGACGCTGAAGTTAGCAATAGCTAACGGCTCTGTTGAGCAAGTGACAGTAGAGATGGGCAAAGCCAGTTTTGAGCCATCAGACATTCCAATTTCGCAAGATAAGGAAGCGCTGAAACAAGAGTTAGCAGTGGCTAACCAAAAGTGGGAAATTACTGCAGTTAGCATGGGAAACCCCCACTGTGTCATCGTGACGGATAACATCGACTCACTCGATTTGGCAAAAATTGGACCTCAATTTGAGAACCACCCACTATTCCCAGAGCGCGTCAACACTGAATTTATCGAACAGGTGTCAGACACTCATTTAAAGATGCGCGTTTGGGAGCGAGGAAGTGGCGAGACTTACGCATGCGGAACTGGTGCTTGTGCAACGGTTGCAGCGTGCGTTAAAAATGGAATTTGTGAGCCAAACACTCCGGTTCAAGTTGAGCTCATTGGTGGAACATTGACAATCGAATGCTCAGATGAATACGACATAAAAATGACTGGACCAGCGAAAAAAGTTTATGAAGGAGTTTTTGAATATGAATGTTAGCGTAAATGAAAACTTTAAGCGCTTTGAAGATAACTACCTTTTTGTCGAATGTGCAAAACGAATCGGCGCTTTTCAAGAAGCAAATCCCGACAAAAACGTCATAAAGCTCAGCATCGGAGATGTCACATTGCCACTGCCAAGTGTTGCAATTGAGGCACTTCACAAGGCAGTTGATGAGCAAGCTGACGCAAAAACTTTCATGGGATATGCGCCTGAAAGTGGCTATGAATTTTCAAGGGTGGCTGTTTCCGACTATTATAAACGTCGAGGCGTCGATGTCGCGAGCGACGAGGTATTCATTTCTGACGGTGCAAAGAGCGACTGCGGAAACATCCTTGACCTTCTGGGCCATGTCGATGTCTATGTTCCTGACCCAGTTTATCCAGCATACGTTGATGCAAACATAATGGCAGGTAACGACATACACTACGTCCCTGGCACAATTGAAGATGGCTTTGCTCCATTGCCAAACGATTCGATATCAAGTGGATCTGTCATATACATCTGCTCTCCAAACAACCCGACAGGAAGCGTGTACTCTCATGAGAAATTAAAAACTTGGGTCGACTTCGCAAACGAAAAGGAATGCCTAATCATTTTTGACTCTGCGTATGAAGCTTTTGTGGCGGATTCTTCCCCTCGCTCAATTTTTGAGATCGAGGGTGCGAAAAATTGCGCAATTGAGATTTGCTCACTATCAAAAACTGCTGGGTTCACAGGAACTCGCTTCGGATGGATGATCGTTCCAACAGGCATGGAAAGCCATGGACTTAACTTCAACGCCGCTTGGAACAGAAGACAATCCACACGCTTTAATGGTGTTCCTTACGTCATCCAAAAGGCAGCACAAGCAGTGTTAAGCGTTGAAGGCATGAAAATTTGCGCTGAAAACATTGATTACTACAAAAAAAACGCTAAAAAATTGAGCGACTTTTTGAGCAATAAAGGCTACAAATTCACAGGAGGCATCAATTCTCCCTACATTTGGATGCAAACGAAAGACAACATGAAGAGCTGGGATTTCTTCGACTTGATGTTAAACGAAGCTCAGATTGCTGGCACCCCTGGAGTCGGCTTTGGATCTCAGGGCGAAGGCTATTTCCGCTTGACTTCATTTGGAAAGGCTGAAGATTACGACGAAGCAATTTCTCGCCTAGACAAAATCTTGTAAATTTTTTCTATAGATAATATCAGTAATAATAAGGATAATAATATGTTGCATAATAACTTAGATGTTAACGAGGTAGGACACTTAACATTCGCAGGACTTGACACTGTTGATCTCGCCAATGAGTATGGCACTCCTGCCTATCTCATCGATGAAAACATGGTCTTAGACAACATTAAGACTTACCAAAAAGCGATGAAGGAGTTTTTTGGAGAAGGCTCGAAACCACTCTTTGCGAGCAAAGCTCTTTCCTATTGCGACATATATCGCCTCATGAGTGAAGTTGATGCTTACATCGATGTTGTGTCTCCTGGCGAGCTTTTCACAGCAGACAAAGCAGGCTTCGATCTTGAAAACGCTTTTTTTCATGGCTCGAACAAAACAGACGACGACATCGCTTTAGGCTTAGAAAAAGGGGTTGGCTATTTCATCGTCGACAACGTCTTTGAACTTGAAGAAATCAGCGATCAAGCAAAAGCGCGAGGGGTCACGCAAAAGATATTGCTTCGAGTGACACCTGGCATCGACCCACACACACATGCAAAAATTAACACTGGAAAGGTCGACTCAAAGTTTGGGGCTCCAATCGAAACAGGAATGGCAGAAAAACTTTTCTTAAAAGTCATGGAAACGCCAAACGTTAGTTTGCGTGGTTTTCACAGCCACATTGGTTCTCAAATTTTTGAGACTGAGCCATTCAGTGACGCAGCGAGGATCATGCTTGAGTTCGTCGCAATGCTAAAAGAAAAGCACAACTTCGACACAGAGTACCTAAACCTTGGTGGTGGCTTTGGTGTTCGCTATACTAAAAACGACCCACAAATTGATTATGCAGAGAGAATCAAGAAGCTCTCTGGAGAAATTAAAGGTCACTGCAACGACTTCGGAATTGCTCAGCCTAAAATTTTGATGGAACCTGGGCGCTCAATTGTTGCGGCTGCTGGAGCTACGATTTATGAAATTGGAGCGACTAAAGAAATTGAAGGCTTCAAAAACTATGCAAGCGTGGACGGTGGAATGACCGACAACCCGAGGTATGCACTTTATCAATCGCCCTACACTTGCCTTCTTGCAAACAAAATGAATGAAAAGGCTGACTTCACATGCACAATTGCTGGAAGGTGCTGTGAGAGTGGAGACTTGATTCAAGAAGACGTCACGATCCCGAAACCAACTCGTGGCGACATTTTGGCTGTCCTTTGCACAGGGGCATACAACTATTCAATGGCATCAAATTATAATCGCGTTCCTCGCCCTCCAATCATAGCAATCCGCGATGGGCAATCACGCGTCTCAGTTCGTCGCGAGACATATTCTGATCTTTGCGCGCTTGACGCTTAGATGACGATTTAAAAATTAGTTGCTGATTGAAACTTCTGAGAGCTCAGTGTTAGAGTGCTCTTTTGAGCAAAGAATTGCAATGAGCGCAATGACGGCGATTGCTATGAAATAAAAACCTGGTGCAAGCTCGTTTCCAGTTGAATTTACCAGCATTAGAGAAATTGCGGAGCACGAGCCACCAAAAATGGCGTTCGCCAAGTTGAATGTGAATGCAAAACCCGTGAAGCGAACTTCAGTTGGATATTGCTCTGAGAGATAGCTCGCCAAAGTGCCGTCGTTTATGCACAAGAGCAACGCCATGAAGAGCTCGGAAGCAAGAATTAAGAAGAAGTCTTGCGAATTTAGGAGCATATAGCACGGCACCGTGAAAACGATAAAACCAATCGCTGCAACGATCAACATGCGTTTTCTGCCAAAATGATCCGAGATCCAACCTGATGCGAAAATTAGCGCGATGTAGGAAAGCAAAACGATGTTTGTTATCTGCGTTGCTGAAACTGAATCATATTTAACGACAGTTTCGAGGTAGGAAGGCATAAAAGTCAAAACAGCATAGAACCCAATGGCGTTTAACATGGCGCTTCCAAAACAGATCAGCGTCGTTTTTGGATATTTGAAAATAACGTCTCTGACAGGCGTGTTAGTTTGCGTTTTTTCTCCATGCTCAGCTTCTGCTGCCATTTTTTCATAAACTGGGGAATCTTGCAAGTGAACACGGATGTAGTTTGTTATCCAGCCCAAAGGCAAAGCAAGCAAAAACGGAATTCTCCAGCCCCACGACAAAACAAATTCGGCATCCGACCCGCCACATGCTGCAAACATCCACATAGCAAAGAGTGAGCCGACAAAAAGACCAGTGGCTGTGGACGCAGGCACAGCTGAGACGTAGAGTCCACGCTTTTCTTTAGGCGCATATTCAGCAATGAAGGTCGAAGCTCCTGCATATTCTCCAGATGCTGAAAAACTTTGAACACAACGGCACAACAACAAAAGAAGTGGCGCAATCAAGCCTATCATTGCGTATCCTGGCAAACACCCCATCAAAAACGTGGCAGTTGTCATGACAAGAATTGATACAGAAAGCGTCCATTTTCGCCCTTTTTTATCTCCTAAGTTTCCCCAGAAAAGAGCACCGATCGGGCGCACGAGAAACGAAAGAGCAAAAAGGGCGAACGCCATCATCGTGTTGACAAGCGGGTCTCCTTCAGGGAAAAAGACGATTCCAATCGTCACAGCGAAATAGGAATAGCTTGCATAGTCAAACCATTCAATGAAGTTGCCAAGAAAGCTCGACAAAACAACTTTTTTAAGCATTGCCTGCTTTTCTTCGTTGGTTATGTTTGCAACATCTGCCATAAATAAAGGGTTCTAAAAATTTAATAGAACCCTTAACATTATACAGCGTTATTTTCTAAAATGTGACTTTGTTTAATTAATCCCACATTTCAGGACGAACAAGCGTTGTGTCTTTGACACGATTTGGGAAATAATCTTCACAACCACCCTCGCGATAGACATCCGCAGTGCAGCAATGAAGACCGCCACCAAATGGATAGGCATCGCGCAAATCGCAAGGAATGACATTCATTCCCAACTTGTCCATCTGCTCCATCTGATGAACCTCTGATGCTTCAACAACGACAGTCTTCGGGTCGAGAACGAGGCAGTTCATCGAAAGCCAAACGCTTGAATAGCAAAGCTCAGGTGGCTCATCATGTGCTGGCTGAGCAGCCTCAACAATTTGCCAATCGTTTGCTTCAAAAATCGCGCGTTGTTCTTCAGGGAGCGGACGCACAGGGTTGTTGATTATGAGGCCTGGGCGAAGTGGCACAAACGTTGCATCAATGTGAATTGGGTAAGGATCACCTGGGAAATTAACAGCGTGAATTCTAAGGTCAGGGTAATATCTCTGCATCCAGTCCATTGCAGCGCGATTCGTTGTTAAGCCGTGCTGAACGAAGATGTCTTTGCCCATGCGCATCCAGTCTGCCGCATCCCACATCGGCTCAACCTCAGTTGTGACAAAGTCTTTTGCAGCTGTTCTTTGAAGGCGCTCTTCCAAAGAAATTGACTCGTCATAATAGTTGTGTTTATAGGACTTGTCAGTTAAGCGAGGACGTGGAGCTTGAGTCCACTTGAACTCAGGGTCTTCCTCAAAATACTTCTCCATCAGTGGCCAATAGGCGAGATATTCAAAATATCTGCACCTAAACGAATTTGCAGAAGCCATGATTTCGTTGCCGACAGTCAAAAGAATGTCTCGAGGTGGCATGCAACCCATCATCGAGTCATTTGTGAAATCTGGAGTGGCGATTTTTTGATTCCACTGCAAAGGTGTTGGACGATCGACCTTGATTCCGCGATCTTCCAAAATTTTAACCAAGCGATCAAGAGCAGCGTTTCCAGCTTCAACGGTGCGAAGAGGACGAAGTCCCCACATGCCTCGCATGTCTGAATCAACAGGCACTTTTTCTGAAGTTGCTGGCTCCTCTGGTGGAATCATACCATTGTCGCATCTGCCAACGATGACGTGCTTCAGCGGATCCCAGTCGTTCCATGAATTAACAATTTTTGTCATTTTTTCATTCCTCCATAAAATGTGAAAAGCTAACACATATAAGATAGCACAAAGCACACACAAAAAATGTTTTAATTCGTGGGTTGAAACATTGTTTTTTAAGTTACAATTAAAAACGGTTCGGAGGAGTGACCGAGAGGCCGAAGGTGCTCGCCTGCTAAGTGAGTATGGGCCACAAGCCCATCTAGGGTTCGAATCCCTACTCCTCCGCCAGTCAAAATTGCGATTTTCTACCGAAAATCGCAACACTGACACGTTGCGAAACAATCTGTTCGGAATCTTCGTCCTGCAAACAAAGCCCGCGACCAGTCGGTCAGCGAGCTTTGTTTTCGAGCGAATCTCCTCGAACAGTCTTGTTTCTCACTTACACTTCCTCAACCTTCATGGCTTTTTGTCCGTTGATAGCATTACAGAAGCTAGATTTTTGCTACGCTCGCAAGACACGCGAATTATCGGCACCTCGAAAAGCAGATCATTATTTCTCGCTCGATTTCCACACGAAATTGTCTCACCAGAAACGCGCAGTCGGGCTAACGGCGCGACCAGTCGGTCAGCGAGCTTTGTTTTCGAACGAATCTCCTCGAACAGGCTTGTTTCTCACTTCATTTTCTTCAACCTTAATGGCTTTTTGTCCGTTGATCGCATTACAGTAGCTAGATTTTTGCTACGCTCGCAAGACACGCGAATTATCGGCACCTCGAAAAGCAGATTGTTATTTCTGGCTCGATTTCCACACTAAATTGACTCATCAGAAGCGATCAAGTGAATTATACCTTAGTTTCTTTAGCCGTTCTTAGTCATTTTAGCTGCGTTTAGTTTCTTTAGCTAAATTCATGGTGTCAGACATCTTTTTTCAAACTGGCGTGCTCAGGTGGCATTGTTAGAGACTTTCCCTACAGAATCCTAGGTAGCAATCGCCTTTGCTTATGCGTATTCCATAGGAGAAAAGAGGGAAGCTGTCAGTCACGATTTTTCTCGCAAGCGCTTGGTTTGCTAGGTCGACAAATCGAGCACGCGCACATCCTTGAGCATAACAGGGAGACCGCTATTTAACAACTCACATTCTGCAGTGCTGTGACCTTGTAGGGAACAGCCAGTGTCAGTCTGCCAAGTGTTGTTGCCATCACTCTTGCACCCGAGCAACACGACATGTCCCTCCATTCCTGCATACTTAACATCGTTTTCGTCCCCCACTTTGCCATAAGCTATGCGAAAAGTGTCAGTGTCCTTAGTTGCCTGATGTCTCCCAGATCCAGTAGAATAAGCCGTGAACGAAATGCGACTGGCGCTACGAACAAAGAATATGATGTTGGTTCCATATTCCGATGCATCGACATGCCTTTTCATTTCTCCTTGAATGACTGTGTCATAACCTTCATCCTGCAATTGTTTCGTCAACCTCGCAATTTTGTCACTTTCGGACTCTTTTTGTTCGACCTGGGAGTTAGCGTTGGATGACTCATCGGCCGACTTGCCTGTCTTTGCTTGCTTGCGCTTTGCCACCTCAACTTGGTTGTTGATGATGTTATCTTCATCCCACCAGAATTTTCCTGAAAAGTCCTGCTTAAAGGCAGTGTATTGGGACGACGAGCCACAAAGAGTGATCCCTCGAACATTCAAAGCCTGATTGAAAAGTCCCTTCTTATCAATGCCTGGCAAAACGATAAAGTTCAAAGGAGTTTCATCTTTCTTGCAAATAACACGAGCATATTCGACTGAACACTCTGTCGTCACGTCAATGAATATCACAGAAGATGTCCCAGTCGAGGAAACACTTTTTAAATTCCCGTGAGAGTCATAAGTGAAATTCTGTGTAAAACCGTGTTCGTAAGTTGCCTTGTCCAAATTGCCTGACTTATAATCAAATGTCACATCCTCCTTTCTGCGAGCGGGCGTGGAACTGCTCTCCTCCAATGAATTTAAAGACATTTTTGCGCCCACTGTGTCAATGATCAAAGACTCCAATGTCAAACTCTTGACAGAATTGTTGTCCCAAGCATATTTCCACCTCGCATAATATGCACCGTTCGTGCTCGGATGACGGAAGGCTTCGTTCAATTTATTTGCGTCCCATTTCCAATATGTGCTCACTTTGTCAAGCTCCGAAGTGACTAAGTAGGTTCCTCCCTCCTCATATTTAACCTCAGCAATATTGCTGACTTTTGAGACGTTTCCGTCGTTGCCATAAGTTGCCTGCATTAACACGTTAGATCCGTTTATTGTTGCGTTCTCCGACTTGACTTGGTTGTTGTCGTCATATTTTATGTCTTTGCTTTGTCCCCACGACGTTATTCTTCCAGAATCGTCATAGGAATATGTGATTCTTTCCTCACTGCCACCTTGCTCTTGAGAAGTTAAGCTGTTAATTCTTGTTGCAGATTGAACATCTTGTGTGTAGGTGATTGTTTTCTCGATCGACTGGAAATCAAATTCCGTCTTGTTATAGGTGCTCTCCGTCACCTTTTTCGGGACATATTTCACTTCATATTCCGAATTCTTTGGGAACACAACCTCTGTGTCTTCCTTGTCGGGAAGAACTATGTCATCATAATCATCGATTTCTGGCAGTTTGATTTCCTCGAGACTCGTTGCATCCCTAAAATTCGCGTCTTCAAGTTTCGTGTTCTCCGACAAGTCGAGGTGAGTGACCTCCGTGTTTTTGACGTTTACGCTGCTCAAATTCGTAAACAGATAAAGAAAGTCGTAGTTGTCCCCACTGTCGAGCTCAACTTCTTTAACTTCCCCGAGCTCTCCCTCTGAAAGTTTGCCGTCACCATCTTTGTCGTAGGTGACAGTCAATGTGTTCAAGAGCGCCGAATCCTTGACGACATCAGAATTCAGAACGAGCTCCTTTGTCGATAGCGATTTCCAAAAGAGAAGACCAACGATGCTCGCGACAACAATCCCTATGATCACCAAACATGCAATTGCAACTGACTTTTGAGAATTTCGTTTTTGCAACATTTGAACTTGGGGGACTTGAGTTCCAGCACAGGCAACCTGAGGCAAAGATGTAGTGATTTGCTGGCCTGCAGAGACAACACTCTGTTGCGCAAAACTTTCCAAATTCACGCCACAATCAGCACAAAACCTTGCACCTTCCTTGACTTTTGCTCCACATTTTGGACAATTCATTTCTGTTCCCCCCCGTGTTTGGCTTATTAACTTACTATTATTATGCAACACACGGATCGGTTTTTAGTTGCGCAACTTTTTTTTATAAGGATCGAAAGGTAAAAATGGGGGGGTCTGACCCCATGAATTTCGCTCTAGCATTTTTTCATTTTAGAAACGAAAAAGCAAACAATGTCTGACACCGTTAGCCTGAAACACAAAATGCGTAACCGAACTCTTGGAAATCAATGAGTAATTTTTATTGAATGGGTTTGAGGAGGCGTT
>CAVAWT010000007.1:0-68819 GCA_963592435.1 Oribacterium sp.
GAAAAGCGAGGAATACAACAATCCTAGATGCCATCATCCATGGCTTGGGCTTTGCTATGCGGATAGCAAAAAATGTATGATCTGTGACGCAAAGTTCGTGTCTGATAGCCTCTTAAACTGATGTTGGTTTGATTTTTGCTTCGAACGCACTTGCTTTTTGCAGGAAATTAGTAAAATAGCTCCCTTGAAACATTTCCGCAACATTGGTATACTATTCTTAGTGTTTATAACCTGCATTTACTAATAATAACGAACATATAGCAGGTGCTCTCAAATTTTCTGGTTAATTTCTAATTCGTTTGTGCTATAATAGGAACGATTATTAAAATACGTTTAAGGATTTGGTGCTCTATGTCAACTATGAGATTAAATACGAAAAACATTAATAAGAAATTTTTAACGGTCGTTATTGCGATTGCTCTTCTTGTTGGAGCGGGTGCTGTTGCTCTTGGCTTGAGCTTAAATGCGAAGAGCTCTGAAGAGGCACAGGCGAAGATTTCCTACATTGCTTCGGTCAGCAAGAAAGAAGCTACTGCTGGTGACAGAGCAAGGATCTACATCGATCTTAGCTCAGCGAGAACTTACGATGTTCAGGCGGCTTGGGCTTACTACACGATGCCAGTCACAGGAAAGCAATATCAAATTCCTTTGGAGATGACGGGTGATGTTTGGGTAGGAACATTAAACATAGATGCCACTTCAGAGCAGGGCTTGTGGATTTTCGATGGTGTTGAGGTGGAGAGCGCAAACGGAAAAGAGCTCTTCGACAATAATCTTGAAGAAAATGAAGACGCAAACGTGAAGGTTGTTAGCACCACTGAAGACATAAAGAGGCCAGAATATAGACTCTATAGCGCAAATTTTGCTAGTTCGGGTTCTACGCTAGGTGGCAACGTTGGAGTAACAGCTGCCTTTGATGGGCAGTCTCCAACAGCTGGGACGGTCTATGCCTACATTGAATCACCTTCTGGTACAAATTCAAGGCAGATTTCACTGATGGCTATGGGTTCAGGTGCTTGGTATGGACAGATGACGGTCACAGATGACATGGAGTCTGGACAATGGAAGTTAACCTCAGTACAAGCAGGGCTCAGTGATGGCTCGCAATGGACGTATAACCTTGCATTAGAGGATGGTTCCACAAAAACTTTTGATATTTCTGGAACAGCAGGAAGCGGCAATGTTGCGACATACGTTGCAGGATCTGCTAAGCCAGATTTCGAGACAATAGCGTTAGCGGAACAAACGATTCGAGCAAGCGTTCTGGGAAGCGGAGACGCTGTGGCTGATCATGTGTATGCTTATTACACCAACCCTGGGTCAACATTGCAATATCAAGTGGAAATGTTTAATGATGGTAGCCAGTGGGTTGGAACAATACCTGCTGACGATTTAAGTGTGCATGGTTGGTGGTACCTAGATGCGATACAGATTAAGAGTGGAGAGAAAGAGTCATTCGTTTATGACACGGCTGGTGCTCTGACTTCTGGCGACTTCTTTGTAGGAAGTTTGTTCGAGGTCGCAGACATAGAGACTGAGATACCATATGATGGCGAAAATCACATCCCAACTGAGGTTGTTACGGATAAAATAACTGGAGTTACCCTGACAAAAGGTACAGACTATAAGGTTGTTTACCTAGATGGTGAAGGAAATGAAATAACAGACTTAGACAAAGGTGCCATAGATGCTGGGAATTACACAATGCAAGTCATAGGTATTGGTGATCAGTATTCGGGTAATGACATCAAGAAAGAATACGAGATAACTAAAATCGCAATTGTGTTTAATGAGGTCCCAGAGTCAAAGGATCTGACCTACACTGGCCAAGAGCAAGAGCTAGTTACTGCAGCTGAAACTGAAGGCGCAGAGGCGACTTATTATGCAGTTGCTAACGAAGCACCAGAAAAAGACGCAGAAGGGGTTTGGCAGACAGAAGTTCCGAAGTTAATTGATGCTGGAGACTACAAAGTTTATTATTGGTCGAAAGGTGATAAGAACCATAAGGACACTGATGTCTTGGAGGCTGAAGGCGATGAAAAAATTAAGAAGTATGATATAACGGCAGTGCCTGAGGCTAAGCAAAAGATATATGACGCAACGACTAGTGCTGAGGCGTATATATCCAACGTGCGCGGTGTTGAAGGTGAGATCTTGTCATTTGACAACGTGCTGGGGGAGTATTCGGACAAGAACGTATCCGACAGCACGAAGGTCATAATAACAAATCAAAACGATATTCAGGTGACGGTTACTGGTGGTCAAGCAAAAGTAGAAAATTATGAGATAACATACAATGTCGATGAGGCTTACGCGAAAATTTCACCTAGACCGATAACGATTGAAATTCCGCAGGAGGCGATTCACTACTCGAAAACTTATGACGGGACTAATAAAGCGCAAATAGACGAGTTTATTGTGGACACAGGCTTTGAAACTGATCAGTTAACGGTGTCTGGTCTCACAGCGGAGTATGCGACGAAGAATGTTGGAGTTGACATTCCGATAACCATTCCAAACCTTGATAGTGCAACGATAGCTGGTCGCGAAGGAACGCTTATAAGCAACTACAGCTTATCTCCTCTAGTTGCAGACAATTTGAAAGGTGAAATAACACAAAAGAGAGCAATTATTGCTGCCGCTGATAAAGAGATGGAATATGGAGAGAGCGTGCCAGAGTTGACGCTTGAGAATTTGGCAGACTTTGTTGATGGGGAAGTCCCGGAGCTAGGAGTTGATTACACTCTTCAATGTAGCGCGACATCCCTAAGTGCTCCTGGTTATTATGTAATTAATGTTGTGGCAAATGATACGGATTTGATGAAAAATTATTCAATAGTTAATTCTAGAGGCGTGTTGACCATCAAACAAGGCGACACCTTCACTGTGCGTTTTGACTCAAATGGAGCCGATGAGGGTGAAATGGAGGATCAGGTCATTAAATGTGACGTCCTGACTCCTTTGAATGCAAATCAGTTTAAACGAGAAGGATACACGTTCCTCGGATGGAGCACAGAGAGGAAAGCAACAGCTCCATCATTGACTAATGAAGCGGCTGTCAAAAATCTAACTGAACGTGCGGGAAGGGTGACGCTTTATGCAGTGTGGCATGATGATACAGAGCCATTACCTGACGAGAAGGAGTGCTACACTGTTGTTTATGACTCAAACGGTGGAACAGATGGTGTTATGGTAAGCCAGCTAATAGAGAGAGACAAATCAACTAAGCTTGCTAAGAACATCTATACAAAAGCAGGTTACACTTTCCTCGGCTGGTCTGATGATAAAGATGCTGAAACAAGATCGATTGAAGACGCAGCCTATGTTCTTAATCTAGCTGAAAAAGGAGAGACGATAACGCTCTACGCAGTTTGGAGCGAAAATCCAGACGACGTCGATCCTCAAGAAGGTTACACGGTCAAATTTGATTCAAATGGTGGCGAAGGCACCATGAGTGACCAAGTAATAGAAGTAACCAGATCGACAGTATTGAGCAAGAATTTGTTCTATAAGACTGGATATAGATTCTTGGGTTGGGCAATGTACAAAGAGGCAACTAGTGCGCAATTAGCAGATCAAGCAGTTGTCACGCAACTTGCAGAAAGTGGTGAAACGATCAGACTCTACGCTGTTTGGCAGGATGCGAGCGAAGAGCCGATCGATCCAGAAGTTGATGGATATACGATCCAATTTGACGCAAATGGTGGCATAGGAATGATGGCTGACCAAGTCATTGCAGTCGACAAGACGACGAAGCTAAGCAAGAGCATTTTCAAGAGGAGTGGTTACACTTTCTGGGGATGGTCAACCAATGCAGATTCGACAGTGATTTCATTGACGGACGAACAAGAAGTGCTTAACATTGCAGACGCGGGCTCAAAAATCACACTTTATGCTGTTTGGTGGGATGATTCGGCACCAATGCCTGATCCAGCTAATTCATATGTGGTGCACTATGAATCAAATGGTGGGTATGGATCAATGTCTGACCAAACGATTGATGCAGACACCCCAACCAAGCTTGCGACAAATATGTATAGAAGAGCAGGTTTTACGTTCCTAGGGTGGTCAGCATATGCTGACGCTAATGTTCCTTCGCTTAACAATGAAGCTGAAGTTACACACCTCGCTGACAAGGGGAAGACAATAACACTCTATGCTATCTGGAAGGAAGGCACAGTTGAGCCAATAACAGAGGGCTACACGATCCATTATGATGCAAATGGTGGATCAGGAACGATGTCCGATCAGCTTGTTGCAACGAATAAGGTAACGTACCTAGCAAAGAACATTTTTGTAAGGTCTGGTTATAGATTCTTAGGGTGGTCTATTGATAAGGAAGCTAGCGTTGCTTCCCTCACTGATAGCCAAAGAGTTGCACATCTCGCTAACACAGGAGAAACCATAACACTATATGCTGTTTGGCAGAGCGAGTCAGAAAGGCCTATTGACGAAACTAAGGCATACACAGTGTGCTTTGATGCTAACGGCGGTAATGGCGTGATGGCTGATCAAAAGATTGAGGTCGGCACGACGACAAAATTGGCAACAAACACTTATATCCCAGTTGAAGGTTATGAGTTCTTAGGATGGTCTCCAGATGCAGATGCAACTGATGCATCGTTGCTCGATGGTGCAGAAGTTACCAATTTGGCTAAACAAGGACAAAAGATTATTCTCTTTGCAGTTTGGAAGCTAAGCACTGAACCTCCAGCACCTACCCAGACCTTCACGGTTAAGTTTGATGCAAATGGTGGATCAGGCACGATGAACAGCCAGACAATTGCCATTGACACAACGTCCAAGCTTGCTGCGAATGTCTTCACTAAGGAAGGGAATTCATTCTTGGGTTGGGCAAAAGACAAGAACGCAACAACGCCTGATTATAGCGATTCGTCGACTGTAACAAATTTGACAACAGGTGGTAAAACAATAACCTTATATGCGGTCTGGGAGTCAATCTACTCAAAAGCCACGAAGACTCCGAATGTCAAGACTGGGCTTGTTTACGACGGAACAAAACAGGCCCTTATCACACAAGGTGAATCTTACGGAGGCACGCTTGTCTATGGAGTTTCTGAGACAGAGGAAGCTTCTGGAGTGAGTGAGTGGAGCGAGGCGGTTCCACAGGCAACGAACGCTGGAACCTATAATATCTTCTATTACGTCAAGGCAGACGAGAGACATGTTGATTCCGAAGTTTCCGAGTTGCAGACAGTTGTAATCGGGAAGCGTAAGGCCGAGGTAGTGGTTGATGATACCAGTCAGAGTCAGTCGACATATGCTAATAATGAAGACAATTTTGTTGAAGGAGATTCATCGTCTGAGAAGTTTGTTGCAGGCAACAATGAGGCAGTGAAGCCTGTAGTAAGTGTTTCTAACCTTGTTGAAGGTGATGTCCTGACACAAGATGTTGACTATAACTTATCAGACGTTGCGTCAACCTCTTCTGCAAGGTATGAGATAACAGCGCAATCGACTGATGCAATGAATAACTATGAACTGACGCCAGCTAGTGACACGGTTGTCGTGAAGAGCGTTTCTGCACCAGAAAGTGGCGTCTCGGATGCCAATAAGGAGGTTTCTAATGAGAAGAGCGGTAGCCCCACTGGAATAGCAGTTACGTTCGTTAGTATACTCATGATTGCAGGAGCGATTGCATTCGTGGTTGCAAGGAAGACAAAAAAAGATAAATTACCACGATAAGTGGTATACTTTAAGTGAGAAAAGTTAAGCGTCGATTAAGGAATGGGTTTGAAATGGATAGCAAAGTAAAAGAAGAGCTTAAGACAAGCGTTGACATGTCAGACGATGTGGCATCGGAAGATGGGATTGTGCAAGAAGAAATGGGCGCACAAGAGAACGCGAAAAAGAAGCATTCGAGTGGAGTTTCGCGAAGGGGATTGCTTGGAGGTGCTGCGGCGGCAGTGATAGTCGGAGCGGGCGGTGCTATGGCTGTTCCTCTGTTGAGTAATGCGGAAACAGGTGACTCAAGTGCAGCAACCAAACAAGACATCGCCAAACTTGAATATGAGTTGTCGCAGCTGACCAAGTCGTCGGACGATGCTGAGCTTGTATCTCATAAGGTTACCAAAATTGACGAAACATGCACTGATGTTCAGTATCCATCAGCGAAAGCAGCATTTAATGCACTAGAGGGAAAGGTCAAGGTCGACCAAGGTAAGGAATATGCAGGATACATCTTCAAAGTGAATGAAGAAGGCAATGTCATTGTTTCAAAGTTCTGCGATGACGAGTTGAGCGAGGTTTCCCTAAATCCTGTAGAGAATCGTGTTATATTTAAGGAATTGCAAGATATTAAGCGATTGCTGAAGGAGCTTGACCTTGTTCCAACAAAGGATAGTAAACATGGCGTCGAGAGTGGCGGTGTTTACAAGACCTACCAGGAAACGACTGAGAAGAAAGATCTGAACGATTTGAAGATGGGTGTTAACTACAAATATACAGGGAAATTAATTGGCGGTGTTACATCCGCTGGTGATGAGGACCCATCGTTCTCAGTTAGAAAAATAGATACGACTCTTATGGCTATTAATCAGACAGATCCATCGATGGTATTTACAAGCGCAGACAACGGTGGTACTTGGGGTGCCCCTTACGGAGGTTGGTAAGAGGACAGTTTCTCAATTCATTGGAATCTTAAATTAGTAGATAAGGAGTTAAAAAGTAATGAGTGAAACAGTATTCAAATTGGAAAAATTCGACGCTGCCGACTACGATAAATTTATATCTGACTATAAGCAAGATGTGAAGCTTGAGGAGAATGCTAAAGGTAAAGAGATCGACAAGGAAGATTTTAAGTTTGCTTTAAATCCAACAATCCTTTCACCCGTCGCAAAGGTTGATGTCAAAGGGCTTGAGTTTGAAGATAAGAAGAGATTTCTCAAATTGTGTTTGTCCTGCAACTGCATTGACAATGCAGTGATAGTTTCTAACTTGGTAGTTCTCGCTCAAGGCAGGTTGATTGAGGAAGAGTTGTATGAAAGTGAGGATGTCTTCTTTAATGACGACATTGAGTTCTTGGATATATGCACTGACTTGCGCGATGACATACTTGAATTCAATACTCAAATCGTGACATATTTTTTGGCGGCTCTAAAATCTATGGCCAGTCTGATTGGGGATGGTGCAGAGCACATACCGAACACTTTCTTTATCGCTTTACAGTCCTACACAATGAAGAACATAAGCGTAGCTATGCAAAAGGTCAGCGTCAATTATGATGAGCTTCCTAAGGTATTAAATGGGGATGTCGTAATAAATTCAATTTGCGCAGAGGCGACTCTTGTGGGGGATTTTATGACAGACTTGATTAAACAAATAACTGATGAATAAATAATAAGGATAAGGTGAAGGATATGTCTATTAAGAAAACATGGGACTTTGAAAAGGTGATAGCATCAGCAACTGATGCTGTGACTGCAATCCCAGCTGATAATATAGGTAGTCCAGCAAGTTTACCTGCTCAGTTAACTGAGAAGGGTTACGACTTTGTACCTCAGTCAAAATTGACTGGCACTTATGGTGGTGTGACTTGGGGCAGTCAGAAATTCACTGTTCAATGGAAACTTCAGCCAGCGGGCGGGGTTCCTGCGAGCATGCTTAAAGCTGTAACAACTGATACTGTTAGATCTCAATTTCAACAATTGTTGAAAGCTAACGGTTTGACAAAAAAT
Organism: Oribacterium sp.; assembly: GCA_963592435.1. Taxonomy (GTDB): domain Bacteria; phylum Actinomycetota; class Coriobacteriia; order Coriobacteriales; family Eggerthellaceae; genus Phoenicibacter. The sequence goes on from CAVAWT010000007.1 coordinate 7,698, forward strand.
AATTTCGAAGGGAAAATCATTTCGGCTAGGACGATTCAAGCGATCGTTCAGACGGTAATGATCTTTATTCGTGCTAGATTTGTTATTTATGTCGATCCTTCTGGGGAAACTTCGCTTCAACTATATGACCAAGGTGATGTTGAATATTCATCGATAGGAAATTATGATTACCAGATTACTGACGCTGCATCGAAATTTACTGTTGATAATTTCAACACAGTGATGGGGCGTGCAGTGGCTTCCTCGGTATATAACATAAGAATAAGGAAAGAAGACTTTGCTGTAACGTACACATGCACATCGTCAAGCAGCAGTTGTTCATCATCGTCGTCGAGTAGTTCTTCATGTAGCAGTTGTTCATCAAGCTGTTCTTCCTCGAGCTGTTCGTCTAGCTGTAGCTCGAGCATCTTTATTGCATATATGAATTTAGGAAGATAGGAAAGGTGATGTAGTATGGCTGAGAGTCTTGAATTTACATATGATACATTAATTGAGTACACGATTAGTCAGTTCAAAAATTACTATAAAAACATAGATTCAATTAGTTCTTCTGAGATCCACAATAGTATTTTGAATTACGAGAAGGTAATAAATGTGGAGGGAGCAGGCATCAACGATGGTCCCGTATCTCAACCGCGAAATAGCGGAGGGAAGAAGAGTACTGTCAAAGTTACAATCAAGGGCACGGCAGCGACTTTGCCTTCAGTGGTGACTTCTAGCACCTTAAAGACATATTTACAAAATAACACAAAAACTATAACTAAAGTGTCAAATTTGACAGATACAGTTAATGCGAAGGGTCTTCTTGCATACCTGCAGTTCATCGATTACGTTTTAAAAACAAGCACAATCATATTTAAGACGAAAAATGATATGACGGACCAGTATGGTTACCCATGCCTTAGCTCATCGTTGCCAACGTATACAGGACTCTATCTTGATCAGGACAAGGATAACAAGATCAAAGCAGATGACTTTAAAAGCTTGACCAACAACTTTCAGTATGTTGCTCAAAAATATAGTCCTTTCTTGACAACTGCATCGTTCACTCCGAATGTCACTAGTTCCTGTTCTTCGTGTTCTAGTTCTAGTTCTTGCTCCAGCTGTTCTTCTTCGTGCAGTTCGAGTTGTAGTTCATCAAGTTGCTCTTCTTCTTCTTGGTTTATCGCATTTATGAATTTGGTCGGCTAGCAATTAGATAGGGGTTTGCTAGTATGACAATGATCCAGTATGGAATCCATTCGAAATGTAATGGAGCGTGCAAGTTTTGTCTTATTGAGGACAGAACTGTTCTGTCGATGGATGAGATTTACAATGAACTAAGACGTTTAAAAGACAACATTAAATTTATTGCTACGCAGGAGGAGAATTGGACTAACGTTTACTCTGATGGGATTTCCCTTTTAGGTGGAGAGCTATATTTTCTAAAAGATGAAACGTACAAAGAGCTTTTTCTTGAGGTAATTGATGCAGTCATTGAATATGTCCTAATTCCTTCCCCTAACCATGAGGTTAGATATTCCACGGTCACTAATGGCTACTACGATCCAGCTTGGATGTTATATCCTGTCGTTGACAAGATACGTGATGCTGTTGGAATGTCACATGTTGATGTTAATTTCAGTTTTGATCTCGATTATCGCTTTGCTAACGAGCAACACAAGCAGGCGGTGCTCTCAACAATCAATAGCTTTCATGAGAGGTATAACTATCGAGCTTGTGTTCAGATGATATTGACCCAGAAGGTAATAGATAGAATTCTTTATGAGGGTTGGAGACCTACTAAATTTACTGAAGATAATTTTCCGGGAAACCAGTTGACTCTACTATATCCTCATAACATTCACAGAGGGAATGATTTTAAGGGTTCACACAATTTAGAAGGTTTTTTCTTTACGAGGGAATCTTTCTTAAAAGCGATGCGGATCTTAAAGAAAGAGGATCCATTTCTTTTCGAATCCTTCCTCAAAAGCACGAGAAACTCAGCGATTTTTAAGCCTACGGGGTTGTATTTTAAAGGAGACACTGGCTGGGCTGAGCAGACTCCAATTTATGCTGGTGGCAAAGAGGTTGTTAACAAAGACTGCAAACTTGGTCATAGTGTTCTTTACAGATGCTACAAGGACAGTGACAGGTGCATGCTCTGTGACCTTGAGGCGATTAATGGCGTATGATGAGAGAAATTTTTTAAGAAGAAATCTTACTATCGATACTGCCCTTGACGTAATTGCTGAACTCGAAGACAACAGCGGTTTATCCAAAGGGATGCTTGTTAAGCGAAAAGACTACAACAATCAAGTCCTTTTTGAAAGCGAAAATTATTTCTATAAAATCTACGAAAGCCCGATTGAAGGTGCAGGATCGTTTGTTACCGAGATAAGGAAAGCAATAGCCTTTGAATATGAAAAGCTAGGTATTAACTGGGAACTTTTCACTTTTGTTCGTGGAAATCAAAGATATGATTTTGAGAGGCGAGAAAAGTTGAGGGTCGCCAATGAGGATGACGGGCAATTTGGCGAACTATTTTTGTCTTTTTCGAACATTCTGGATAAAGTTGAATGCAGTTTGGAATTTCCACATATTTTGAGCCAGCTTCATGAAAATGAACTTTTTCGAGATGTCGCAGATCTAAAATTATTAAGGTGTTGCGTAAACAAATTCGATGACTATGCCTATTTCAATAACCAAGTCGTCCTTTTGGATGATGCGGATTTCTACATCGCTCTTGTCGATTTGGAGGGATCCCCAGTTAGAATCACGAATCCACGTGCTTCATTGAAGATTGATTTGTCGTATGGGAATTTTGTTTTCAGGAAGCTTGCTGTTCATTATTTAAATGATGGTTCTAATAAATTATATGATCGTCAATTCGATGAAGTAGTGAATGGGTGGTTCTTGTTTCAGGGGGAAGAGGAAGGGACAAGCCCCCCTCGAGAGAGGAATTTCTCCCGAAATTTAAAATCTGATGGTAATGACATGTTATTATTAGAAAATAGTGAAAGTAGAATTTCAAGTCGAGTGCATACGGATATCCAGCAGGGGATTCGCCTTATTGAACATGAGGATGCACTTGGGAAAATGTTGTTGCTTAAATACCCAGATTTTTTTGGTGATGGAAGTGAAAGTGAGGGCAAGAAATTGAATAATGACCACGACTATACTGAGGAAGAACTTCTTTATCATAACAATTTAGGACGGCGATCATTTCAGTGGGAACTTTGGCAGTGTTGCAACAATTTGTGCAAATTTTGTTTCTTGGGAAAGGCAAACAGACACACAGACAAAGAGAGGCAACTTAAAAGTCTCCAAGACCTTTTGAGGGCTTTGGACTCTTTAGATTATAAGCAGTATAATGCGGTGTCTTTGATAGGGGGTGAGTTCTTTCAGGGTCAGCTTGCTGATGAAGATGTAAGGACTCTTTTTTTTAGGGTGATTGATAAGCTCTGTGATTTGTATACAACTAAAAAGATAGGAGCTATCTGGATAACAGCTGCATTGACCCTTGGAGATCAAGCGGATTTGTATAAAACACTTGATATATTTGAAGAAGCAGGAGTTAGGCCGTTACCACAGTATGGCGCAAGTGGGGTTTGGATTTGTACGAGCTGGGATCCTCAAGGGAGGTTTCACTCTAAAAAAAGCGAGGAAAATTGGGAGTTTCACATGAAAAACATGGATGCCTATTATCCATGGATTAAAAAAAATACAACGATTATTCTTACGCAAAAAGTGTGCGAAATGTATCTAAATGGCGAGTTTGCCCCTAGGGATTTTATGAGTAAGTTTCGGACACTGCTATTTTATAAACAGCCTGGGTTTTATGAATCAGATGCCGAGGGACGAAATCCAGATAATTACGAAGATATTGGTCTGAACATGGATAATGTTGATGACTTTTTAACCTTTATTAAGCATAAGCTCCAAAAAGAGATAGGCTTCGATTTTTTTCCTGAGAGAAGCACCTTTATGAAGTTTTTGATTAAGTATGCAAAAGAAGACCCAGACACATACGAAAGATTGTTTAACATTAAATTCAGAGCTGACGAGCTACATAAAAACTATAATCAAGAGTTTGAAGAATTCGCGCAAATTAGAGATAAGGAATCAAATCTTGAATCAGATGTTGAGACTGAGAGCCTAACAAATCCTAATTGCTTGATCGAGGATACTGATGACAGGCATATTATTAATTATGCGGCTTACATCGACAGCAATGCATGCATGATTTGTGATAGGAACAAAGTTTGGGAAGCTGTTCGTGGGACAAGGAGGTAATTTATGGGGACACTCGAATTTATTATGTGGAACAACTGTGCAAATAACTGTAAGTTTTGTTGGCAGAGGCTTTTTGATGATAAAACAACATTCTTGGACGAAAAAGAGCAACTGGAGTGCATTCAGCAATGTTCAGATATGATTAGAAAAAATGCAAAAGGATGTGATCTCTTATTAGTTGGAGGCGAAGTTTATTCTGATCAGGGCCCAAAGGTTAATACAGCACTGAAAAAGCTTTATGAGCAAATCTCGGAGAAAGTCAAGAGGGAAGAAGTCCGATTTCTCTATGCGAACACAAGCCTGACCTACAAGAATCTCGACAATTTAAAAAATTTATTAGATGTTTTTGAAGGGATAGAGGAGCATTTAAAATTCACAACCAGTTATGATCTTGAAGGAAGATATGACACAGAACCTGCTTCTAATCTTGATAACAAACTTCATAATGGAACTGATTGTGTTGTGGATAGGCGAGAGCAAATGCTGAGCAATCTTGCTTATATCCATGAAAATTACCCGAAGATTAATGTTGTCGTTAACACGATAATCACGAGGGCTGTTGCCGATGCTGTCTTGACTAAGAATAGGGATGAAAAATATGATCCATTGTGGTTTATGGATGCCTATCCTAATACGGTTGTATGGGTCAACTTGATTCCTTATATACCAATTGAGGGGTACACAGGGTTGGATGTTAGGTTTAGCGAAACAATAAAGGTACTCGAAGCGGCGAACAAAAAACTTCCTGGCTATCTCGAATCTTATCTTATGCAACTAGATTTAAATCAGGACAAGACATTATTTGAATATCACTCAGACTCAGGGTTTATTGAGAGAACAGCTCCGCAACTTGAGTGTGGACATAATGAAAATTTTAAACTAGTAAATCGAGCTGACGAGTGCTATATTTGCAGGTTAAAAGATTATTTCACAGCAAATAGAGATAGATTCTAAGCTAGGGTGGACAGTTTCGGTGTTTTAATTTGATTTGAAGAGAATGAATTGCGATGGAGAAAAATGTGGCAGGAAGTCATTTCAATGGCAACTTTGGGAATCCTGCAACAATATGTGCCCTTTCTGTTATCTTGGAAAGGCAATAAGGTCCAGTGATTCCACATATCAATTTGAGAGTTTAGAGAACTTAAAAAGAGCATTAACCTCATTAGATTATTCAATTTTCGGTAACATTTCTCTTATAGGTGGCGAATTTTTCCAGGGTCAATTGGGGGATGCCAAGGTCAGAAATTCATTTTTTGAATTAATAGAAATGTTATGTAAGCTTTATTTGCAGAAAAAAATTGATTCAATATGGATCACCTCTACTCTTACAACAGGAGACCAAGCAGATTTATATAAGACCATAGATATTTTTGAGCAGGCAGGAGTTGAGCCCAAAGACGATAATCCATGTAGTGGAATTTGGATTTGTACGAGTTGGGATTCAAAAGGAAGGTTTAGAACTGATAAGCAGAAGAAAAATTGGGAATTTCATATGACGAGACTTAGTGATGAACATCCAAGCATTAAGAAGAACACCTCAATCATATTGATGCAAGACTTTTGCGAGAGCTATCTCAACAACAGTTTTAGACCAAAGGAGTTTATGGAGCAGTTTAAAACGACACTTTCTTTTAAACAACCAGGATTGTTTATATATGGAGAGAAGGGCTTTGATGAATTGGTGAGAAGCGGGACGGCATCTGAAGATACTTTTGTTGATGAATTTGTGACTCGGAGAAAACATTATTTTGAGGATCTGACGGGCTTTCGGTTCTATCCCAAAAGGGAGACATTCAGAAAGTTTTTGGTTAAGTACGCTCGAGAGGATTTAGAAACATTTGACTTCATTATGAACAATGCTCTAAGGGCGGATGTAGTGCATCAAAACTTGACGGGAGAAGCTGAAGATTATGTTGAGAGAAATAAAGGTTCAAACATTTTTTCAAGTTCAGCAGTCGAATGCGTCATCAATAGCAATTGCAGGATTCAAGATAGGATGAAAAAGCACGTTATTAATTATGCGGCATATTATGATTCAAATGAATGTATGCTTTGCGACCTTTTGCAAATTAGAGACAGCTTGATAGGTGTTTAATGTGCTAAAGGGTGAGAATAGACCCACTTTTAAGCTCCGAGACTAATGAGAATTGGCAAATTTTGAACAATACCACCAAAAATACTAGTAATGCGGACTTGCTGAGTGAGACGGAGATAAAGAATGTACTTTTTGAAACTTATTCTTTTGAAGGCGAATGCGAGGTAATAAAAAATAAGGATAATTGTTGTGTTATTAAAGAAGGGGATCATTTTTATAAAATAAGAAGATGCGATGAAGGCGACTTTAGCAATTGCTTCAATTTTGCAATATGGAGAGCATATTCTGACGTTTTAAGAGAGATGGGGATACTATGGGATTTCTCTTTACTAAAGAGAGAAGATTTTATCTATGCCATCCAAAAAAGAGAGAAGTTGGTTGCCCTTTCTGATGGTCCGTTCGAGGCGGACGAGCTCTTTCAAAAAAGTTCACGCTTGAGAAAAAAACTAGAAAAAAAATTGGAATTGCCGTCTTTAATGTCTCAATTGAAGCAACATAGATCCTTTAGTAAGGCAGAAGCTATCATTTTGGCAAGTGAAAAGCCAGATGATTGTTCTGATTATGCGCTTTTTGGCGAAGAGCTCATCCAGCTGAGAGATTCTGGTTGGTTTTTGACGATGTTGGATCATGATGGCAATTTAGCAACTCACATTCTCCCAGATGTGGTCGAGGTAGAACTCTCGTATGGGGGGTTCTTTTTTGGGATGGTTGAGGAATTTGTTGATGGAATTCCTCAACTTGATAAAGTTGTTGAAAGCTCTCCTCATTGGTGGCTATTTGAAAAAAATGGTATTGATTTTGCGACAGCCCATCAAGAGAAAGTTGGCGAATTTATCGAAATGATACAAAATAATATTAGATTTCTTGCTGGTAAAGAAGATGTTGACATTATTGCTACTGACTAACAAGTTGATGCATATAAATGTCTAACAGAATCGCTGAATTAAAGGCGTTGGCCACAAACTTTATTTTAGGGAATATGAAAGAGGATTTAAGACACGACTCTCAAAGTGACTCAATTACAGGACAATTCTTGGATGTCCTTCGCAATTCTAACGCACCTAATGGGTTAGTAGGCGAAGATGAGTTGCATAAATTCAAACCATTTAACCATCAGTTGGTTTTAGAGACTGAGGAAATTTTTTATAAAATTTATGAGAGGGATGAAAGCGAGCTTGCTAGGTTTTATTCTGAGATCAGGAGCAACCTATCACAATTATATGAGGAGCTCGGGCTAGAATGGGAGGTCCTGACAGTTTGGAGGGACGGGATCACGACTGACATTGAAAAACGACAAAAGGTCAAGGTTTTATCTAGGGACTCGATGTCATTTAAAGATGCACTGAGATCTTTCTCTGTGATTTTGGCAGAACTAGAGAATAGGTTGGAGTTTCCGGATATTTTAAGGCAATTGAAGAGACTTCCAGAGTTTTCGAACATTGAGAAATTGAAACTAATTAGATTGACAGCAAACAAATTTGATGATTATGCAGTTTTTGATGATCAAGTTGTCTTGCTTGACGACACTGACTGGTGCATCGCACTTGTCAATTATGATGGAGAACCTGCGAATGTGGAACCTCAACTCACCCCGAGAGTTCACACAGGATATGGCGATTTTTTGTTCGTTAATCATTTTGTAAATGTCATCAAAGATGGGGATTTGAATTATCACTTTGAGGAGTGTCCAATTGCTGGTGCTGGAAGTTGGTGGAATTTAAAAAGCGTGGATTTTGATAATAGTGGCCAAGAATCTAAGAATTTCCTATCATTAGTCACACCAGATAAAGTTCGGGAAAGCAGGCTTATGACTGGCAGTTCTGAAAGAAGATTAATAAATGACATTGCGTTAATGAAGCAAGGAAACATAATAGGGGCGGATGCGGACGACACTCATAGTGATAAAAATAGATCAGGGGAGAATGCTTTCATGATATACGAGTTGCCTTTTAGTGAACAAAGCATGAGAAGCGTTGCAGAATGGGACGCAGGGTTTGATATTAGCAAAGAAAGGTTACATCGGTGTTCTGGTTTAGATGATGAATTGATTGTTTCTGAAGACTTGCGAAAAGTGAGTGAGGAGCTTGATGTATTCGAAGAACTTGGCTGCGATACAATTGCCTTAAAGGGTAACTTCTTTGAAGGAGTACTGGAGCAACAAAAGGCGAGAAATGGTTTTCGTGAATTGATGAGGAAATGTTGCGACTTGCGCAGGGATGGTGTGCTGAAACAATTGTGGATAACTGCTCCCTTGAGTAAAGGACCACAGATTGATTTATATAACACACTTGATTTTCTGGAAGCTTCAGGATTTAATTCTCCAAACGAGGATGCCAGTGATGGTTTGTGGTTGTGCACACAATGGAACCCCGTGGACTTTATGTCGACGAAGGAGATGAAAAATTGGAAATTTCAAATGAAGAACATTTACAATTATTACCCTTGGATTAAGAAGCATACAGATATAGTTTTGACTCAGGGACTTTGTGAGTTCTACCTAAGTGGAAAGTATAAACCGCATGAATTTGCTGGTAACTACAAAACCTCAATTAGTTACAGCATCCCGAGAATTTTAAACCCTACTGCTAATGCAGTTCGCCAAGACAGAATCGCAAAATCTAATATGGACTCAGATAGCGAATTAATTGAAAGACGCCTTTTAGACCTTAAGGCAGAGATGTTCAAAAACACAAACGGAAATTATTTGCCAAAAAGGAACACATTTAGAAAATTTTTATATAAATATGAGATGGAGGATAAGGATTCCAGCTCGTTAATACTCCTTGCTCGAACTGGAGACAAAAGAGCGATTGTATCGTTGGGCAAAAAGGGTGGCTCTGCTGCTCGACGGGTGGGGGTGATAAAAGATGTGAAAACTAAAGGAGAAGTCCTAAATCCTTTCTGTAGAGAACTTGATGCAGAGGATAGGCATCCACTGAATTTTTCTTTTTATGAAGATTCAAGTGTTTGTGCTTTTTGCGATATCAAACAGGTTATTCAAGGATGAATGATGCTCTTAGAATAGGGGTTTGAGCACTTAGCGTATGATAAAATTTAAATAGACTTCTTAATAGTATTAATGTATTTGCGAGGCTATCATGTTGATTGACGGTTTTAATTATAACGAGGAAGAACTTCTGTATTATAACAATCTTGTAAAAAGATCGTTTCAATGGGAGCTATGGCAATCATGCAACAATGTCTGTACTTTTTGTTATATTGGAAAGGACAACAGGCACACGGATAAAGAGCGTCAGCTGGAAAGTTTGAACGATTTAAAGAAAAATCTTGCAACTCTTGACTTTGACCAATATAATAATGTTTCTCTCATCGGCGGAGAGTTCTTTCAGGGGCAGATGGATGATAAAGACGTCAATAATTTATTTTTTGAGGTAATAGACATCATTAGCGATCTTTATCTTCAAAAGAAGATTGGATCAATATGGATCGCTGCAACCTTGACAATTGGTGATCAATCTGATTTATATAAAATGTTGGATGTTTTTGAAAAGAAAGGCGTTAGACCAATCCCAAAGTATGAATCTAGTGGACTTTGGATATGTACTAGCTGGGATGCTGAAGGAAGATTTTTGAATGAAAAAAGAAAAGAAACGTGGGAATACCACATGAAGAACATTCAGAAGAAATATCCATGGGTAAAGAAGAATACGACGATTATATTAATGCAGAAGTTTTGCGAGATGTATCTTAATGGAGACTTTGTTCCAAGGAGGTTTATGAAAGAATTTTCGACTGGCATCTTTTATAAACAACCTGGACTCCTGACGCAACAAAAAGCGGAGAACATGACTAAAGGAGGAATTCCCGAAATCGTTGCATTTGAAAGAGATGGTAAAATTGACGACTATTTAACAAGTGTGAAAGCAGAAATTGAACAGGAGTTTGGCTTCAGATTCTATCCCTACAGAAACACGTTCAGAAAATTCTTAATCAAATATGCAAAGGATGACAGTGATACTTTTGGAAAATTGTTCAATATAAAATACAGAGCCGATGAACTCCACCGCAATTTTAATGAGATCGGCCAAAGAAGCGATCATTTTCGTGATAAGCACTCCAACATAGAAAACAATTCCTCAACTGAGGTGGTCATCAATCCAAATTGTTTGGTTGAGCCATTTGAATTGAAGCATGTGACGGGCTATGCAACTTACTCAGATTGCAACAATTGCATGCTTTGTGACAGAAATCAAATTTGGGCTGGTGTCCAGAACGGAACTATTTAGGATTTCAAGAGGCGCATACTGAACTGATACTTTAAGGTGTTCTATTGATCCCCATGAAAAACAACTTAAGCATCGAGCTTGAACAAGTCAATTCTCTTGCGAGTTTGCACAGGTGCAAAGCTAACGAATACAAGATTGTTAAAAATTGTAGGGGCTGTTGCGTGATTGAGACTGAAGATTTTTTTTTCAAATTCAGAAATGTCGACATAAATGATCCAAGTTTAACATTTTATGAAATGATTCGACAGGCATTTGCACAAGAATACAGAAAGATGGGCATTGTTTGGGAGTGTTCCATCATCGAGGATCTGGGTCAATATTATTCCGTCCAAAGAAGGCAGAAATTAAGTCCGCTTACAGAGCAAAGAGTAGAATTTGATGACGCCATCAGGAGTTTTTCTGAGATAAAGCACAGAGTTGAGAATAAACTTGAATTCCCGCTTTTGTTCTCTCAGCTCCGTAAGAACAGCACTTTTTGCAAGACTAATAAAATTGTGTTAGCAAGGAGATGTGACGATGGCGCAGATGACTATGCTGTTTATGATGATGCTGTTGTTTCACTTGGGGATTCGGGCTGGTTCCTTGCATTTCTTAATGAGGATGAGGCTTGGGAAGAGCAACTGCGATGTGCCGAAGTTATGGTTGAGTTAAGTTATGGTAATTTTTGTTTTACCAGACTCGAAATGCTTTCACAAGATTCTGTTGCGATTGAAAAAATTTTTGAGAAAACGAACATGTGGTGGTTATTTCCAAGCTCAAATTTTGATGTTCGAGGAGCCAGAATGTTTCTTGTTAATGAACTACAAAAAATGTATGCTGACAATTTGGAAATTGCGGTTAACAAACAAGCGAAGGACGTTAAGACTAATAGCGATTACACAAATATGCTAGACGAATGCAAAAAGTTGCAAAGCGGTTGTGGTTGGAATCCGGCTGGGAACTTGCCAAGTCTCGACAGTGAGAACAATTCTTCACGCTTTGAATCAAATTAATGATTTTTGTGATATAATGAGATTGTTTATAGAAACTCATCGGACCGTAAGATGTTTAGTTAAGGCTTAAGGAGTTGTGATTATGGCAAAAGAGAATAATGCGAGTAACAACGAGGATACAACGAGAAGAGATTTGCTTGCTGGGCTTTTGAGTTCTGTTGCAGAGTTGGTGGAGCCAAAGGACGCAAAGGCAGACGTTCCAGATGTAACAAAGAATGACGTAGCGAAGGTCTCTTTTGAGATCGAGAAACACAAAAAATATCCTAACCTTTTCGAAAGGACGAAGAATAAAACGAGTGCGGTTGGTGATGACGCAACAGATGATCAATATCCTGATGCCAAGGCAATCTACGCATTTACAAAGGATTATATTGACACGGCACAAGGAAAAGACCAGTATTCTGCTGAGAAAGAGAAGGCTCTTTTTGTTAACAATTCTGGCTTGGCCTATCTGACTGATTATAACGTAGATGATGAGTTTAGGGAAGATTCCGCAAACCCCGTCCAAAATCAATTATTATATGGTGAAATAACAGATCTTAGAGAATATATAGTATTTGACGAAAAGCCAGCAGAGTGCAAAGCTGAGGAATGTGAAAAAGAAGCTGCTGAAAAGGAACACAAGCACATTAGTTATTCTTCAGGAATCTACCATACTTATCAAGAAACTGAGGAGACGACTTCATTGGATGTTGAGTCGCTTAAGATGGGCGTAAATTATGCTTACACAGGAACAAAGGTAGCTGGCACGGATAGTGGATCCTTAAAATGGGGCGTGAATCTCATAGATGTAACACCTCTGGCTGTTTGTGCGGATGATAAAGGTGGGCTGTATGCTGGAAATAAGGAGTCAGTCTTTAGAGCTCCTTCTTGTGTTTGGCACACATAATGGTAAACAGATAAATACACCTAGCATTTTAATAATTATACATTCAAGCTGAAGAGGCATATATTTCGGTGTTATCCAATTAGGTCATCTAAGAGACGGACGAAGTATTGAATCATGTTTTAAAATTCTCTCAGCTAAGTTTGTGGGCGGATTGCTCAAATTCCTGTGATTTCTGTTATCAGAGATGCTATAGAGTAGATTGTGAGACTAAAAGTGAACTGAAGAGGGAAAGGATACTCAAGGCGATAGACTTTGTCAGTGAGCTTGATGCGGAATGGCTGGGATTTACGGGGGGAGATATCTTTAGTGGTCAATTGAGATCCTGTGAAGCGCAATGGCAAGAATTGGTGGAGGTTCTCAGGACAAAAGATGCAAAAATCTTTTTTACGGCACACCTCATCGGAGAACAATATCTATTGGATGAGACATTAAATGCTCTTGACAATGATGTGATGGTGTGCACTTCTTATGATACGAGAGGGAGATTCCACACAAGAGAAGCGGAGAGGTCTTGGTTTGCGAATGTTGAGCATCTACATAGGCTTGGTGTTCAACTGAATTGCACATGCATTCCCACACAAGATTTTTTAACAACCAAGGTTGTTTTGCCAGACTGGTTGCCTGTAAATCTCCAAGAACCCATAGTCAGTGCGAGTTGGTATGCCTCAGTTGATAAAGCCAATTATCATGAACATCTTATTAAAGATAATCACCTTTTTAATTTGCCTTTGAGGCGAACCGCGATTAATTGGTTTCGTCAGCATCAGGAAACCGCATGGAGTTATCAGAATTTTTTAAGTACGCATGCAGATAATATATATGAATTTAATTCTGAGAATAACATTTTCCTAGCAGATAAAAGCTACACAACCGATCCAAAGTTAACCAATCCGAAATGCCATCACCCCTATTCAAGTCAATGTTATGCGGATAGTGATAAATGCATGATGTGTGACGCGAAAAGAGTCGTCGAATCTTTCGGAGACTAACTCTGGTTGCTGTTCGATCTTGGGTTGCTGTATTGAGATTATTTAATTAACAATTTTGTTATAATTACTAAGTATATGAGGTGCGTTTGTGTGCAATTAGGTTTTAACAGAAGTATGATCTTTATTTTCTGTTCAACATGGTAGTTTGTTTTGGCAACTCTAGATAAAGGAGATGTTTTGGGAACTTTTGAGAAATTTATATCTGGAGATTTAAACACGATCACCTATCTAGGCAAATCTATATCTCCAGCCATGTTTGCGAAGATGTCAGCTATCGAAAGGGTTAACTTTACAGACCTTAAAGTTTTGGAGGAATATGCCTTTTACAGATGTAATCATCTTGAAACTGTAAAAATTTCTGGCGTCGAGAAAATTGGTGAGAAGGCATTTTCTGGATGCTGGTCTTTAAAAACCTTGATCATAGAAAGCAATTTTTGTGTTCCATCATTGAAAGAGGATGCATTCGAACAATGTATTCATTTTCTATATGACTCGAAAAGTGAAGCGCTTGCGAAATTTGGAGATGACTTAGGGTCGGCACCAGTTCATGTAAGAGGGTCTATCGAATCAATTAATGATAAAACTGGCTTCATATATGTCCCTGAAGAACTTGTTGAAGGCTATAAATCATCTAAAGACTGGAGTTTTTTAAAGGAACGAATTTTACCTCTGTCTCAGATCCCAAAGGGTAGCGATGCTTTTCTGAATCAAGAGGACGAGAAACTGAGGGAATTGTTAGAGGATCTCAATTATCTTACTGGTTCTGAGTGCTTCGAGGTTGATTCTCCCGTCGAGAAAATTGGTGACGGGGCTTTTTTCAACACAAAGCTCGAAAAAGCAGAGTTTGAAAATGCGATTGAAGTTGGCGCGAGTTCCTTTGAACAGTGTTTCGATCTCAAGTCGATAACGTTGCATCGTGCAGAACGTATCAACAAATATGCTTTTAATTTTTGCATTTCTTTAGAACGGGCAGCTTTGCCAAACGCACAGGTGATCGAGAAGGATGCTTTTTGCGATTGTCAGCAACTTACCATTAGTGAACTGCCAACAGTGAAGAACATATCAAGAAGAGCTTTTATGCAATGTTTTCAGATTAGAGAGTTGGATGCTCCTATGCTTGAGAGTGTCGGAGTTGAGGCTTTCTGCCGATGCGTTCGTCTAAAGAATCTAAATCTTCCAAAATTGAGGAGTGTCGGTGAAATGTCCTTTGCTTTTTGCACATCCCTTGAGACTGCTGTGTTGCCAGAAATTGAAGAAATTGGAGATAAGGCATTTAATGATTGTTATCGCCTAGCGACACTAGTCTTGCCGAACAAAGAAAAGATGTGCAAAATTGCTCCTGAAACCTTTGTCGGCGCATGTCACATTTGGGGTACTAGTTACGGCATTCATCATCATTCAGCGGAGAGAGATGGAAGGATTTATGTTGCAGATAATTTATTGGACGACTATTTAAATGACCCAATATGGAAGGAAATTTCACATTGTATAAAGCCAATTAGTGAGATTGAAAATGATCAAGAAGGAAGTGAAGAAGGAATTGACGCAAGCAAGACGGAAAACGATTTAGGGAGTGAGGAATTAACTTTCCACATCAGTCAGCTTTCTTAACGATACTTTTTGAATCAATGTTTATTATCCAAAACTCAAGAAGAGCTAAACGTTCTTGGAGTGTATGAAGAGGTAGGTCTCTTCTCCAAGAGTGAAATGAGAATGCGTCATTTTGCTAGCATGAACGACTAATAACTTGTGTGTAGGTGAGATCTGTGTATACGCTTTATTATGCTTTTAGCAATGATAGTTCGGGCAGGCCTTATTGCCTAGAATCTCTGACTGGGGTTGGAACAAAAGATAATGCATGCATTGCATTTGACGGGTCACAGATTGTGTTCGCGTCTGAGATGGAGCGTTTTTCAAAGAAAAAACACGATGTAAGAGTTCCTCTGTGGTCGGAGTATGCGATGAGAGAACATTGTGTTAATAACTTGGGTTTTAAAGATATTAGAAAGAGTAAGGCAATTGTCAAGGCAAATCATCACTTAAATCATATTTATGAGTGCTTCTACCAGAGCGGGTTTCATGAATCGGCAGTCATAGTAAATGATGGTATGGGTAATTTGGACGATTGCATAACTTTAGCGTACATGAAGGAAGGCTCAAAGCCTCTTATTTTAAAAAAGTTTCCCCGGAGGGATTCCCTTTGTAATTTGTATGCCAGGATATCAGGCGAGATTTTCAAGAGGGAGCATTGTGAAGGTAAGCTAATGGGCTTGGCGCCTTATGGTGAGAGCCTTGACAGCGATTTTGTTACTTGGGATCGAAATTTAAGGGAAATAATAATTGACAAAAACCAACTTTTGACTGAAATAAATAAAATTAACAGTTTCACAGAGAAAAATGGTAACGTTATGTTGACCAAAAATGCAGCATACACAATCCAGAAAAATTTCGAAGATGTAATCTCGGAAATAATGCTCTATTTTTATCAATTATTAGAATCAAAGCATCTGAAAGTTAAAAACTTATGTTTGAGTGGTGGGGGAATTTTGAATTGCCCAACAAATTCTAAAATTGTTGATCTGGGCTTGTTTGAGCATTATTACGCGAGCCCACAGCCAAGTGATGGATGTGCTGAGTCGATTGGGAGATGCTTTAGAGATCTCGAAGCGCAGGGGTTTTCATTGGAAAGCAGGCGACTAACAACGGCATATCTCGGAGCAACTTATGAGCATGTCAAACTGACTCGATCTTATGTTAATTTAAACAACCCACTCTCAGAGATAGCAAACCGCATCCGTTCTGGGGAACTCGTCTTATGGTATCAGGATGGCTCAGAGTATGGTCCGCGTGCTTTGGGGCACAGGTCTTTTTTGGCAGACCCAACCAAGAAAGAAATGCTGGATGACATTAACCGAATTAAAGGAAGGGAGTGGTGGAGGCCTCTGGCACCGGTTGTTCCAGAAGAGCTCTTCGGCAGATTGTTTAATGATAGCAATACTGATATGTGTGAGTTTATGCTGAGGACACTGTCAATTAAAGGCAAATGGAAGAACAAACTGAATGCCGTTTGTCATGTTGATGGAACAACAAGGCCGCAGTTGTTGAAAAAAGAAGTTAATCCAGAACTCTATGACTTGCTCATGACATATTATGCTCAAACAAGCATTCCCTGTCTAATCAATACCTCGCTAAACATCAATGGGTTTCCGATCGTCGAAACACCAGCTGATTTCTGTGACCTGATTGAGGAGATTGGACACATTGAGAGCGCTCGTTCTATTATGCCAGTTTTTGTTGAGCGGGGGTCTTTTTACGAAGTAAGTTGTTGATTTGGGTTTTTTATTTCTGCATGCTAATTTTTGCTAGGCTTTGCAAAGATTAATGATCTTGAGAATTGGTTTTGGGAATCTTGTTTAGTTGATTGATTCCGTCACTCTTTTGGCGTCGCACATCATGCATTTTTCACTATCGGAGTAGCATTGACAAAAGAAGGGATGTCCGCAAGTAGGGTTAGAGTAGTCTTTAGACGTAATCCTGTCATTAAATTCTTTAATCAGAGAGTCGGTTTTGTCAAAGGCGAAAACTGTGTCCGAATGTGTTTGGCCATATGAGGCGTATTGCTTGGTAATTTGTGGGTTTGCTCGCATCCACTTAATTGCGGTTTTTCTTTTCGGTAAATTAAAGAGCGTGTTTTCTTCAATCAGATGGTCATGATAGTGGTTTTTATCGACGTTTATGTACCAGTCAACGCCAAGGTGTGGATCGCATAAATTTACCCCGAGCCATGTGGGTAACGTAAAGTCTGCTTCAAAGAATTCCTGAGTAGGGATGCAGGTACAAAAGATATTTACTCCTCGGTCATGGAGCGTCGTTAGATTGTTAAGCCAGTTAGCTCTCGCGGACGATGTGTGAAAACGACCAACTTCATCGTAAGATGTGCATAGGAGCACATTATTGCGTAATTGTTGCAACGTTTCTTCTAAGAAGTATTGCTTATGAATAAGATTTGCAGAGATGTAAATCTGTGCATTTGTGTTTTGCAGTGTGACAATTAAGTCCATCCATTCAGTCTCACAACCTTTTAGCTGACCCTCAAAGAATTCGCCACCAAGGATCCCGATTTGTTTCGACTTTAGTTGTTTTACCAGCTCAGTTGTCTTTAAAAGTCGACATTTCTTTGATTCGATGGGGGTTGTTCGGCATCTGTTTTGAAGGGAGCAGAAAGTGCATTTGTTTATGCAGTCGTCCCACAATCTGATCTGCACAAACTGTTCGTCAAGTTTTTCTTTTTTTAAGGGTTGGTTGTTTTCTATTTGCCCCAAACCATCTCCCAAATTTGAAGTCGATCGCAAACCATGCATGCATTACAGTCAGAATATGTTGCATAGTTTGTTATGTGTTTTTTGTTCATTGGCTCAATTAAGCACTCTGGATTTAGGATGCTTTCCATCGATAGGTTTGATTCTAGATTTGAATCTTTAAGGCGTTGGTGGTCGTCAAAGTCATCTATGTCATTGAAGTTCCTGTGTAGCTCATCTGCGCGATAGCTTATGTTGTAGAGTCTGTCATAAGTGTCAGGATCTTCCTTTGCATATTTGACGAGGAATTTTCTGAAAGTTGTTCTGTCAGGGAAGAAGCGATAACCAAAATCGCTTTCCATTTGCTCTTTGACAGCCATGAGATATTCCCCAATCCTGCCTTCTTTTGAACATGTGAGCATGTCAGGAAGACCTTTAACTCCATTTTCTAGGTGTTGTGTTATTCCTGGAACTTTATAGTACAGTGCGGTGCCAAATTCTTTAGAGAACTCTTTGGGCACAAATTCGCCGTTGAGATATTGCTCGCATAGTTTTTGCATCAATATGATTGTTGTGTTTTTCTTTATCCAGGGGTATCTTTCTTCTAGGTGTTTCATGTGATAGCCCCAGTTGTTCCGATTCTTTTCGCTGTGAAAGCGACCGTGGGCATCCCAACTTGTGCAAATCCACACTCCGCTTGCTCCATATTTGGGATGAGGTCGGACTCCATCACGATCAAATATGTCGAGTGTTTCGTAGAGATCCTTCTGATCGCCGATCGTCAAGGTTGCCGCGATCCAGACGGAACCAATTTTTTGTTCGATGTAAAGATTGCTGATCATCTGGATTACTTTCATAAAAGCTTCTTTAACATCTGGGTCAGCCAATTGGCCTTGAAAAAATTCTCCGCCTATGAGTGAAATGTTGTTGTATTTTTCAAAGTCAAGAGTATTCAGGGCCAGTTCTAGATCAGATAAACTCTTTAGCTGGCGTTCCTTGTCGGTGTGGCGACCGTCTTTTCCTATGTAACAAAAGGAACATAGATTGTTGCAACATTGCCACAGTTCCCACTGGAAGGATCTTTTGCCCATATTGTTTGAGTAGAGGATCATTTCTTCTTCTTCGGTTAATTTCATATTCATTGTGACCTCTCTTAAAGATGTTTGCTTTTTCTAATAGCAATTATATTATAGTTGACTTGCTTCATCTCGGTTGTTTTCCATAGGAGAGCACTTTCGCTGTTTAATTGCTTTGGATCAGGCGATAAAAGTTGAATGGCATGAAAAGCGTAGAAGATGTGATTTTGAGGTAGAATTATTGCATTATAAGTTAAAAAGTCTCATGCAATACTGCGAATGGGGAATTTATATGGATGATTCAGCATTGCAACCATGGAAGGAAAATTTTTCATTAGAAAATGCAATCGATTCAATTAACCTCTTGGAAGATAATAAAAACCTTCAACATGGAGACATGTTAGTAAAATGGAAGAGTTACCAAAATCAAATCGTTGTTGAATCAGATGATTTTTTCTATAAAATTTATGAGCGTCCAACACGCGGACTGGGGTCTTTTAATTCTCTTTTAAGAAATTGCCTTGCCAAAATTTATTCTGATTTGGGAATCTATTGGAGAATTATTAGTTTTGAGAAGGATGGTCAGATTTTTGATTTCGAGCAAAGGCAAAAACTCGAGAGCTCTCGTGACGCATTCGATAATTTTGGAGAATTGCTCCTATCATTTTCTAAAATTTTAGAGAAAGTGGAAAATGAGCTTGGCTTTAGTAAAGTCGCAGAAACGTTAAGACTACATTCTGACTTTAAGGAACTTGATAAAATTAAATTAATGAGACTTTGTGTCAATAAGTTTGATGATTATGCCGTTTATCATAATCAGGCAATTCTTTTAGATGATGCAGATTTTTATGTTGTTTTGGTTGGTGCGAACGGGGAGCAAATAAAACTTAAAAAAATGATCGATGTTCCAGTGAAGGTATGTGACGAGGACTACATTTTTACTAATCTTATTGGAAGTATGAACGAAAGGGACGATATAGAGCGAGTTTTAAATGGGGTCTATCGTGCTACATATGGCTGGTGTTTTTTAAAAGAATCGAACGAAGAAGATTGCAAAGCATCGCAAATCTGCATTACTCGTTCAGAGGAAGAGAAAGCTATCATACAATCTGATGAACCCATGCGACTGCTTCGTGAAAGCAGGGTTGGTAATGTGGACCACAACATAGAGATTGTGGAGACTGAGATAAAGAGGCTTTTATCGAATAGTCAGCAACATTTGAATAGTATGGTAGTTTTTGAACGCGCAGAGCTGTAATGGCATATTTATAAGGTGATTTTAGTTTAGATTGTGGATATTGAGCATCAACATTGACATATTAAATGATCAAGAATTAAAGGATTTAGTTCACAGCGTAAGTCCAGAAGCTGAATTTTCTAATGATTGCAGAATTTATAAGCAGGGAAGCGTTGCTTCCATGGTAACTTCAAGCGTGATTTATAAAATAAGAGCCTTTAGCTCTGATGACAGAGCAGCCCCGTTTGATAACATCATGCGCCAAGCTTTTGTTTCTGAATATAAAGCTCTAGGTCTAAACTTTGAAATATACATGGTTAACGACAGGAATTGTGTTTATAGAATTGAAAAACAACAAAAGATACGGGGTACGCAGGGAGTCGACCTTTCCTCGGATGAAATTTTAAAAATGACTTCCATAATCAACACAAAAGTTGAGAAGAGACTTGAGTTCCCCCATCTTGCTTCTCAAATTTTAAATAAAGGAGGATTTGACGCGGTTGATAAAATTGGAATCGCAAGAGATTGTTCGTTTGAGGTAGCAGATTACGCTATTTATGAGAATAACGCTTTATGTTTGAATGATTCCGCATATTTTTTGGCGCTGATAGATGCGCAAAACAGATGGTGGGTGGATGGAGAGGAACAAATCATAAGAGTTAAAATGTCGTATGGCACTTTTTATTTTGCAAATTACATAGGCTTGTTCGACAATAACAAATTAGCGGTCGGAAATTTATTAAAAACTGTCTCTAAGTGGTGGCTTTTTCCAGAAGACTCGTCGCAAATCTTGCAGGATCGAAGTCGTTTAAGGGATGAACTATCAGACATGCTGTCAGACAATTTAGAAGTTATAATCACGGGAGAATTTAAGGACCTTAAGACTTATGATGGTTTTGATGCTTAGGAGGTGATGTCGATTAGCCGTAAGTTTGGTCTGGATGCTCCTTGACTAGCTCATATGAAAGGGGGTTACGAAACTGATTAGAATTGTTTCAAAAGATTTTAGATAATTACGTTCTTTGTGTCTAATCGAGGGCATGTCTGTGACCACTAGACGCTTGAATGCAAGGAGTTCGCTCTGTTTAATGTGAGGGATGCGTCGCATTCCAAATTTGCGTGCGGTCGCATATCATACACTCGTTACAATCAGCATAACCAGCATAGAAAGCATTATGCTTCTTGATATCTGGTCTAAGAAGGCAATTAGGGTTCGCAACAGATTCAATTGATTCCAACGATTCCTCGGTTGTTATTTTGTTGCGCTTTTGTATTTCTGGCACTTCTTTCTCATTGAAATTAACGTAGAGCTCATCTGCTCGAAAATTGATGTTAAATAGGCGATCGTAGGTCTGGGGATCTTGTTTTGCATATTTAATTAGGAATTTTCTAAAAGTTGATCTTTTTGGAAAGAAATCAAACCCTGCTTCTTTGGTCATTTGTTTTTTAATAAATGTCAGATATTCATTTATTTTCCCTTCCTCGTTGCAAGCAACTAATCCACGAAATTCGTTTGCGCCATAAGCCATCTCCTCGGTTGGACCAGGTGATTTGTAGAACAATCCTGTCTCAAATTCCTTCATAAATTCTTCAGGAATAAAATCACCTGTTATGTATTCCTCGCAGAAATTTTGGGTAAGTATGATTGTTGTGTTTTTTTTGATCCAAGGGTATTTGCCCCCAAGGTTTTTCATGTGATATTCCCAGTTAAGTTTATTGTCTTCTGAATGGAATCTCCCTTTGGCATCCCAGCTTGTGCAAATCCAAAGCCCGCTCGCGCCATATTTTGGGTTGGGCCTAACCCCGATTTTTTCTAATAAGTCTAATGTCTCGTAGAGGTCTTCCTGATCACCGATAGTCAGTGTCGCTGATATCCAAATTGAGCCAATTTTTTTATTTAAATAATAGTTGCCAAGAATCTCGATTATCTCCGTAAAAGCTTTTTTCACATCAGCGTCTTTAAGTTGTCCCTGAAAAAATTCTCCTCCTATCAAAGAGATGCTGTTGTATTCATTAAAGTCCAAATTGCTTAATGCAAATTTGAGGTCGCTAAGGCTTTTTAGCTGGCGTTTTTTGTCAGTGTGTCGAGCTTCCTTTCCAAGGTAGCAAAATGAGCATAAGTTGTTGCAACACTTCCACAATTCCCACTGAAAAGTTTTTTTGCCGACATTGTGCGAGTAGAGAAGCTTTTCTTCACTTTCCGTTGATTTTTTGTTCACATATTCACTCATAAAACTTTTATTACTTTAAGATACTCGTTTTATTATAATTCTATTTCAAATTATGCTGAGAGTTTAAAGAAGTGAATTTTGGATGGTGATTTGATGAAAAGATTGTTTGTTAAATTTTGAGACTACTGCATGTCGGGGAGGGATATCTAATGTTGTATTTTTCAAAAAGCTGAGAGATGGGTTCTCTTATTGGAAAGCTCTAAATTAATTGTTGATTCCATTAATAATTTGATCAAAGTCGCACATAATGCACCCCTCATCATCAGAATAGGCACGAAAAGCCTCATCGTGATCATTCTTGCATCCGTGCACTTGGTTCTTCTCAGTATGTTTATTTTCTGTGAAGAAGTGAGCAAGGAGATCCTTGTCTTGTCGAGCAAGTTTTAGGACAAATTTTCTAAACGTTGTTCTGCTTAGTCTTCTGGGTGTAGCTGAAATTTCGAATTTTAGGTCCGTTTTGAAATAGGCACAAAAGTCCTTAAACGAAAAGTTGCCATCGAGATAAGTTTTGCAAAAGTCTTCCTCGAGAAAGATGGACGTTTGTTTTTTAACGTCTGGATAATGAGTGGAAATTGTAGTCATATGGGAAGCCCAATTAACAAATGAGTTTTCGTTGAGGCTATTTTCGTCTGGATTTAATCTGGTGCAAAGAACGACGTCTGCTGACTGAAGTTTTGCATTGTCTAATTTTTCATAAATTTTCTTTTCGGAAGACTCTGCGAGGTCTGATTCTATTATTGTGAGCTCTTTTTTAACATCAGCACATTCCTTCTCTTGGATCTCTTTGTTTTTAATTGTCGGACAATCAAAAGTTTGCACGCTTATTGCACGTTGAGCATCTCGCTCAGTTAGCAAGAGTGAATTGAACATCGTGTTGCAAGCCAGCGTGTTTTCATAGCTCTCATCCATAGATACTAGTTTCCACGCGTGAAAAATTTGATCTACGCAGTTTGGGATGGAAACGTAAATCCCGCCTTGTTTGTCTACATCCATAAATTTTTTAAACAAGAAATGCCCAAGCTTGGTGGAAACCTCTATATCGCACTCTGTTTGAATGTCGAGGACTTCGTTTTCTTCATCTAAGAGAACTATGCAAAATTCAGCATCATCCAGCAAAATTGCTTGCTCTCCAAACATTGCATAATCGTTGTATTTGTTAAAATTGGTCCTGCTGAGTTTAAGTTGGCTGACGCGAGAAAACTCATCGCGTTTTTTCAATTCCTTTAAAATTTCATCAAATTTAAGATTTTGCTCAACTTTTTTGTAGATTTCAGAAATTGATAAGAGTATGTTTTCAAAGCCTCCACAATTGTTGGAATTGCAGACTTCTAGATTTTGGCGTTGTTCAAAATCAAAGATGCGACCATCCCTTTTAAATGATGAAAGATTCCATGTTAAACCTAATTCTTGGTAGATTTCAGAGAGCGCAACTCGGACCATATGGTCGAAGGCTTGTTTTTGTGCATCAATTTCATAAATTTTGTAGACAAATTCATCTGTTGCAATAACTACTTGATTTGTGTAGCTTCTTAATTTGACTCCCACTGGAGAGAGGGATGTTTCGGTGTGATCTTCAAGAACACTGATTGCATTCATTGCTCCATCAATTGTTAGGCTTTCTTGAAGAAAATCAAAATCTTTTCCAGTCGACACTCTAGTGTTCTCCTTCTCGATCTGTCATGAGCAACACCTCATTTCGTCCTCCACAGAAAGAGAGAGCGCCATGACTGGAAAGTCTTTGTTCTGAGTTAGGATTTTCATATTGTCAGAATGCATTTTTTTGCATTTTTCTATCATTGTTCTGCGTTCATCAATCATGTCTTTCCCTACCTCTAAAGGAAAGAGCCACCACTGAGTTGTGGATTCTAGCAGTCTTAGAGCAAGTTCAGTCTCTCCTTGTGGCACTTTCTTAGGCGCAAAAACAAATTTACCAAAAGCTGTATCGACCATAAAACTGTCTGCTTGGATGTTGCAGTTCCATCTTCCTGATTTATCGACTATTGCCAAAAAGGGTCTTGAGTGATCTGATTCAATGACGTTGCTACCAGCAACTGCAAACTCGAGATCTTCAACGAGCGTGTCTTGAGCAATACGCAGATATTCAACTTGGTTGATTCCAAATTTCTGCTTCAATTGGGCGATTAAGTGATGAAACCCCAGGTTGCTTTCTACGCTACGTGTAATAATTGAAGCCCGTCTTCTTGCATCTTCCTGTGATATTTGAGCATCTTTAGAGCTAATTAGGTTTTCGTGCTCCTCAATGATGAGAACATGTTCTCCTTTCTTCATTGAATAACATCGCCAATCTACTCCTATCTTTTGATATTCATCTGCAAAAGCGCTCAATAAAATCTTCTTGAACGTTACGCAAGGGTCAGAAAGCCAATGTGTGTGAATTCTGTAGGTGTTTGTTTGTGTTTCGAGGACAACATTATCCTTATCATCTAAGACACTAAATCGATTTAGTCCTAAAAGTGAAGCTATTTCTCTTACTGACAGTTCTGGCATAAATTATTAATTAACCGTAATCATTGGAAAATTTCTTCTAGTTGCGGAGACATCGTAAAATTGATTCTCATCGACGAAGATGCTTACGATTTTAGGGACATCATTTAAATATAAAATTTCTTCTTGTAGACACCTTAAGTCATAAGGTGTTTCAACAATAGGAAACCCGTTTATGTTCAGCGAAGTGTTCACGAGGCATGGCACATGTGTTCTGTCAAACCAAGTCATGAGCAGATCATATAATTGGGGGTTGACTTTGCGTTTTAAGAGCTGTGGTCGTGTTGTGCCATCAACATGACAGACTGCTTGGAGTCTCGGTCTCCATTTTTCTTTTATTGTTAATGTTCGCAACATAAATTCACACATGTCAGTGTTTTCGACATCAAAGATTTTTGTAAAAAGCTCTTCTGGAACGATTGGTGCCAGTGGACGCCAGTTTTCTCTCCCCTTAATTTTGTTAAGTGACTCGAGCATTGATCTCTGTGATGGATCTGCAAGAAAGGATCTGTGACCAAGTGCCCTTGGTCCATACTCGGCGCATCCTTGAAACCATGCAATTACAGCGGAACTTTCAAGTTCCTTGCTAATAGTTAGGTAGGGTTCAAAAAGACATTCTCTTGGTCCTTCGACGTCCTCTGCTACGTAGTGCAGTCCAAGATAGGCTGATTCGAGTCTCTTTGAGCGCAAAGAAATTCCTCTTTTTTGCATCTCTTTAAATGTGGCTCCAATCGATTCGGCACACCCGTCAGATGGTTGTGGGCTTGCATAATAGTGTTTGAAATAACCAAGATCCACAATTCTAGAATTGGCAGGGCAATTGAGAATCCCTCCTCCGCTCAGACACAAGTTATCTGTTTGAATCCCTTTTTCTTCCAAGATTTCTTTTAGATATTTGATGAGACCCACAACAACATCCTCAAAATTTTTTTGGACTGTGAACGCAACATCTTTTGCAAGCATAACGTCTTTTCTCTGAAGATGCTTGTCTCCAAGGAAACCCCGCAAATCGTTCTTTAAGAGTTCTTTGTCGCTGAAAAGGGTTTTTGTCTGCTCGTCGAAGTGCATATACTTTCGTCCATTGTTGCTACCATAAGCACTGAGCCCCATCATTTTGCCCTCGCCGAATGGTGTCTTGTGAATTATCAGAGAAGCCTTATGATAAAGGCCACATATTGATTGTTCATAAGGAAATTTTTTAAAGGTAATCGGTTTTTTGCCTTCTTCGATGTAGGCGAGAGTCGCACATTCCGTCTCGCCTCTCCCATCATTTATAAATACGGCGGAGTTTTTAAAACCACTTTGATAAAAACATTCATATATGTGGTTCTCGTGATGAATGTGTTCGGTTGCGTCTACCACAATTTTTTTTAGATCATCATCTGAAATTTTTGCTTTTTGTTTAAATTTTTCTAAAGCAATTCGTGGCTTTTCACGGTCATGACGGCGATGAGACCATCTTTCCGCTTCGCTTGCAAATATAATATCTTGCCCGTCAAAGACAACACAGGCGTTGTCTTTTGTTCCACCATGGGGTTTGTTTATAGCATAGGGTCGCCCTGATCCCCAATTACTAAATGTGAATTTTAGCGAACACACTTTCTGCTCTCCTTTGCAATATTCTTGACAATAGGATTATACAATGAATTTAAGCGTGTGGAAGGTTGGTGGTTGCATTCGGCCATAGACATGTGTATCGTGTAGGCGTTAAAAAATTTTTGTAGTAATCAAAATTACTTCTTTGTGATCTGGATTCAGCTCTACAAGAACTAAAATGGCTATTGGATATATAATGTAAATGATGGATGTCAATAACATGATTCTCACTAACGGCAAAATCTTTACTGCTATTTTTCTTTTTTTTCAACTATGAATAAGTAAACAGAGTTAATGCAAATGCCATATTTGCGCTATTTAGACAATTTTTTTTAAAAAGTGTCGCAAAGTGTTGCAAAGTGTAGTAAAATGGTTTGCACGGAAAACCTTGTGGAGTTTTGAACCTTAAAACTAAATACTTTATAAACATTTAATAATCACAGCTTAAACGCAGAATAATCACAACATCAAAACACCACAAACGACGCATAAGGAAGTGAGATGTCAAAGAGCGACAACACAGAAGTTGCACCGAAGTCGACTGCCCAGATCGATCTCTTTGGTGAATTTCGTTTTAAAGTTGACGCGAAGGGCAGAGTTGCGCTTCCGTCGAAATTCCGCAAGGCCCTTTCCAATGATCTCATAGTGTCGCGAAACGTAGATGACGAATGTCTCTACGTTTTCACGGCTGACACTTTTAATTCTTGGGTCAATCAGCTTTTCGAAGACAAATTTGGCGGTTTTAATGCAACAAGTCGCGCGCACGTCGCGCTTCGTCGCAAACTAAAAAGCAGAGCTGAGATGGTTGAGCCTGACTCTTCTGGAAGACTCACGCTGAAAGCTTCTTTGCGAGAAAGTGTTGGGATTAATAAAGAGGTCGTTTTAGTCGGAAACACTGGATATTTTGAAATTTGGGCAGCAGAAGTCTATGACAAGATGATCGAAGATATCGATCTCACGAGATTTCTTGATTAATGAATGTGTGTTTTTGACACTGAACCATGAAAATTGAATATCGGCTTATGAGACCGTGATTATGATTGACAAATTTGAACATACGCCTGTCATGTTGCAAGAAGTGCTTGAAAATCTGGAACCTCAAAGTGGCGAAGTGTTTGTCGACTGCACGCTTGGTGGCGCAGGTCACAGCATCGAGGTAGCAAAGCGTTTGGGAGAAGATGGGCTGCTCATCGGGATTGACCAAGATCCAGTTGCGCGAGAGTTTGCTGCTAAAAGAGTGAACGCTGAAACCTGTAACCTAAAGCCTAAAACTCACATCATTGATGCAAACTTTTCGATGCTTGACGACGTTCTTTTGAGCATTCCTGTTCCTGGAGTTGACTGCATCCTGTTTGATCTTGGAGTTTCAAGCGTCCAGCTTGATTGTTTGGATAGAGGTTTTTCCTATCACAGCGGAGCTTCTCTCGACATGCGAATGAACACAAATGAGGATGGCTTGACAGCTGAAGTGATTGTCAACACTTTTTCAGAAACTGAACTGGAGCGAATTTTGCGAGTTTTTGGAGAAGAGAAATGTTCGAAGCAGATTGCGAGAAACATTTGCAAGGCACGAGAGCAAAAAGCTTTGAAGACGAGTGATGAGCTCGTTGACGTCGTAAAGGATTCTATTCCAAACAAAATGAGAAGAAGTGGGGGTCATCCTGCAAAGAGAACTTTTCAGGCTCTGAGAATTGCAGTGAACGATGAACTTTCTTGTCTTGAGGCTGCTCTTGATTCAGCGATTCGTTGGTTAAACGTTGGTGGACGTATTTGTGTCATCAGCTATCACTCGTTGGAAGACAGGCGTGTCAAAGATGCATTTAGGAAGTTTGAAAACAGGTGCACTTGCCCCGATGATGTTCCTGTTTGTGTCTGCGGAAAAAAGCCGATATTAAAAGCAAAGCCTCGTGGAGCGATTTTGCCAAGTAAAGAAGAGATTGACGAAAATCCTCGTGCGAGAAGCGCAAAAATGCGAGTAGCGATAAAAGTTTCAAATTAAGAAGAGATAAAGTAAAAATAAAAGTGAGCAGAGAAAAGACATACGTTAACAATTCAAAGCCTTTGGCGCTTGACCTCTCATCTTCGAGAGCAAGTGAGGGGTTCTCTTCGAGTTTTCGCACGCCTTCACGCGATAGAGCAACAATGCGCTCAGAAGTTGGCAAATCATCAGTCGGTGATGCTAAATCAGGCTATTCTTCAAGTTATTTTTATGGCAATGCTGCACCTGCAATTTTTCCAGAATTTGAGCCAGAGAAGAAAAAAACTAGGAAGAGAAGCGAGGAAGTTGAATTTAGGTCAACACCGAAGCAAGACAAAAAACAAAAGCAACAAAGAGCAACTTCACCAAAAACTCGGGTTGTTGCAACCTTTGCTTCGTTTGTTCTTCTCTTTGGAGCAATAGGATTCATAAACATAACATTGACTTCGATGGCAGTTGCTTCTTCTGCACAATCTCAAACACTTTCAACTGAGATCTATCAGCAGCGTGAAGACGGGAAAGCCTTAGAAGTCGAATATGGAATTTTGAGCAATCCTGCAACAGTCAAAGAAAAAGCAATTGCACTAGGCATGGAGTCGCCATCAAACGTCATCCAAATCAATCTCGGTAAAGACTCAGTTCTGACAAAGGACGACGGGACAATTGCGCTCTCATCAACGTTGAAGGAAGTTGCTAAACAATAAAACAATGTCTCGAAAAGAAAGTTTTGACCTAAATTCACCTGCTCCGATCATTTTCTTTGCACTTCTTCTTGTTGCTGGCATTTTGCTCAGGTTATTTTTTCTTGTCTTTGTTGTTGGTGATGAATATTCCTCGCAGGCGCAAGAGACCAGAACTGTAACGATAAACACAACTCCGAAGCGTGGGACGATTTATGACAGAAATGGCGTCGTTTTGGCAGCTAGTGTCGATGCGACAACGATATATTGCAATCCGACCGAAATTGAAAATGTGCCAAAAGTTGCAACGGAAGTCGCGAAAGTCCTTGGAGGGGAAGCAAAAGACTATGTTTCGGCTCTTTCAACGAACGGAACGACTTTTTCCTACATAAAACGTCAAGGTGACGTTGAGGCTGCAAACAGGCTGAAGGAAGCAAAAAAGGAAAATCCTGAACTGCTCGCTGGGATCTATTTTCTAAGTGATTCAAGGCGAGAATATCCAAATGGGCAGGTCGCAGGGCAGATCATCGGGATTTGTGATGTGGACGGTAATGGAATTTGCGGACTTGAGCTTGAATATGACGATGTCTTGCGAGGAGAAGCTGGAGTTTATGTTGCAGAGCGAAGCGAAAATGGAGCAGAAATTCCAGGTTCGGTTCAAGAAAATGTAACAGCGAAGTCTGGCGAAGACATAATGATCTCTATCGACGTTTCGATGCAGGCGGAAGTTGAGAACTTGCTTGCAACGCAAACTGAAAGGATTGGTAAGAAAGGCAACGCAATTTTGATGGACTCTTCAAACGGAGAGATTTATGCAATGGCATCCTACCCCTACCTTAACCCTGCTAACACAAGTGAGTCAGAAAGCGGTTCTGACAATGTGATCGCGGTTACCCAAGCCCTTGAGCCTGGTTCAATGATGAAAACGATAACAGCTCTTGGAATTTTGCAGGCAGGCAAAATGAAGCCGACAGACACAGTCTGGTGCCCCTACGCACTGCAAGCTGATGAATACACAATCACCGATGCGTGGGAGAGAGGGTCAGAGACAATGACGCTCGACACAATTTTGACGCAGTCATCCAACGTCGGCATTTCTCTTGCATCCGACACGATTGGTGCTTCAGGGATTTATGACAACTTGATGAAGTCGAAGGTTTTAGAAAAAACAGGAATAGACTTTCCTGGAGAGGCATCTGGATATGTGACAGATTACAAAACTTGGTCAAACATTGCGAGGTACAACATCACATTTGGTCAAGGGATTACTGTGACTCCAATTGCGATGACGAGGTTTTATGCTGCGCTTGCAAACGACGGAGTTGCTGTGAGGCCGCATCTCTTGATGGCAAAAACGCAAAGTGGAGAGAGAACTCAAACTGAAAAGACTGAGTTGGGCTATTCTGCATCAGCTCTTGCAGACATAAAATCGATGCTTCACAACGTCGTTGAGAACAATTCCAGCAACGAAGCGGGAATTGAAGGATATGACGTTTGCGGAAAAACTTCAACTGCAGAATACACTGAAGATGGAGTTTATGTGAAAAATAAATATAACATCGGCTTTTGCGGCTTTTTGAACAACGCATCGCTGCCGTTGACTTGTTATGTCGGGATTACCGAATCTGATTGGACGATAACGACAACATCGCTATTCCACGATATAATGAAAGCAGCAGTTGGAAGATATGGCGTTGTTACGAATGGATAATTTCAAGGAGAATTTTGTTGCATAGTTTAATTGGAAGTTACCCCAGTTTTCTCGTGTTCTCGGCGCTTTTTCTGTCGTTCGTCTTCACGCTTGGATTCATGCCAGGTTTCATTTCGTTTTTGAAGCGCGAAGAAGTTGGGCAACAGGTGCGAGAAGAGGGACCAGAGACTCACCTTAAAAAACAAGGAACACCAACGATGGGTGGCATAATAATGATAATTGCCGTCATTTTGGCGATTGTCATCGTTGGCTACTTTGACGAGAAAATCATTTCACTCATGGGCGTTGCGCTTTGTGCTGGTTTGATCGGTCTTGTTGATGACTATAAAAAAGTGCACTACAAAAACACTGAGGGCATGTCACCGCGCGGAAAGTTGATTTTGCAATTTGTCGTTGCTGGAATGTTTGTGCTGGTGGCAGTCAACACTCTTGAAATTGCCCCGACTGTCGTCGTTCCATTTTTGTGCGTCATCGATCTTGGTGTGTTCACGACTGTAATCGAACTCGGAACGGGACAAGTTTTCATAATTCCTTGGCTCTACCTCATTTTTTGTTTGATTTTGCTTGTTGGAATGTGCAACGCAGTAAATTTGACTGACGGACTCGACGGGCTGGCGAGTGGGTGCGTCATGCTTGTTATGATTGTGCTGTCGTTCATCGCCTACCGCATGAATTCGCTGGAGCCATCAATTTTTGCTGCGGCAACAGCAGGTGCTTGTGCAGCATTTTTGTGGTTTAACTCAAACCCAGCTTCCATATTCATGGGAGATACAGGTTCATTGTCGTTGGGTATGACATTGGGCGCGATCTCGATACTAACAAAAACAGAGTTACTATCAATTTTGATAGGGGGAATTTTTGTTGCAGAAGCTCTGTCAGTCATGATTCAAGTTTTCTGGTTCAGGAAAACACATAAGAGAATTTTTCTTATGGCGCCACTCCACCACCATTTTGAGAAAAAGGGCTGGGGAGAAAATCAAGTCGTTGTTCGTTTTTGGATGATAAGCGGAATTTTGGCAGCAATAGGTTTTGCGATCTATTTCGGGATGACTTTGATTTGAAACGTTTGAGGAATTTGAAAATGGACTTTAAACGCAAAATTTCAAATGACAATTTGGGAAGAGTTTTGATTGCAGGCAAAGGTGTCACTGGGCTTGCAGTTCAAGACTACCTTAATAAACATGTCTCAAGGTTCACATCCTGTGATCTTGTCGAAGAGGAGACCCTTGATGTAAACAAGACCTATGATTTGTGCATCGTTTCTCCAGGTATATCAGAGTTTAGTGATTTTTACAAAAAATTGAAATCTGTTGCAGATGAGGTGGTCAGTGAAGTTGAGTTTGCGTTTCGCGAATCGGAAGAAAATTCAAAATGGATCGCGATAACTGGAACAAATGGGAAAACAACGACGACAGCTTTGACGTGCCACATTTTGAAAACAGCAGGCAAAAAAGCAGTGGCTGTTGGAAACATAGGAGAGACCTGCATATCTCAAGTTGATGGGGAAGAAAAAATTTATGTCGCTGAGTGTTCTTCCTATCAGCTTGCTTCAACACGAAACTTTGAACCTGACGCGGTTGCAATTTTAAACATAACGCCAGATCACATCAAATGGCACCAAAATTTAGAAAATTATGCAAAAGCAAAGTTTAAAATTTTCGAGAACATTAAAAACAACGAAAATTCCTTGTTGTTTTTAGAAGAAACGCTGGTTGGTGAAACTGGAGCAGGAGAGTTTTTTTGCGAAGTTAAAACCGATGCTAATTCTCTTTTAAGGGAGCTTGTTTTGTCTGTGTCGGGAGAAATGAAGATAAAAGGGGAGCACAACATTCAAAACGCAGTTTGTGCAGCAACCATTTGTGCTCATTTCGGTGTCGCAGATGACATAATCAAAAAGGCACTTGTCACTTTCGAGCCTCTCGAACACAGAATTGAACCTTGTGGCATTGTTAATGAGGTCCATTATTTCAACGACTCAAAAGCAACAAACGTCGACTCAACGATAAAAGCACTTTCTGCTTTTCCTGAAGGTGATGTCATATTGCTCCTTGGAGGAACTGACAAAATGAGCGACCTTGAGCCACTAGTTTTGGAGTGCAAGAAAAAAGTTACTGGCGAAAATCATGAAAAACCACTTGTCAAATGCGTTGTTTGCTATGGAGAAGCAAGAAAAAGATTTCTAGATTCATTTAAATCATTGAAAGAAGATGGAATAGAAGTCTTAAGCGCTGATCGCTTAAAGGATGCTTTTGATGTTGCAAGAAAGGTGGCAGTTTCTGGGGACGTTGTCCTTTTGTCGCCTGCCTGTGCGTCGTTTGATGAATTTAGTGGTTTTGAAGAACGCGGGGAATTTTTTAAAAGTCTTGTTAAAAGCACAGAATAGACATGTTTAGCAAACTTCAAGCAAACACACACTCAAAAGAGGCCTACACAATCGTCATTGGTTGCTGTGTTGCTTTTTTATGCGTCGTTGGGTTGCTCAGCATCTATTCTGTGACAAGCGTCGGAAACGTTGAAGCAGGTCTAAATCCATTCAGCGATTTGGGACAACAGTTTTTTTACATCATCCTAGGAATCATAATCTGTGTTGTTTTGATGAAAGTGCCACAGCTTTTTAATGTTTCATCGCCTGTGATCTGGGTTTTTTGGGGAGTTTGTTTGGCTGGAATCGTTGCAGTGGCAGCATTTGGGACAACTGTCAACGGCGCGAAGCGATGGCTTC
This sequence comes from Oribacterium sp., assembly GCA_963592435.1. Classification (GTDB taxonomy): domain Bacteria; phylum Actinomycetota; class Coriobacteriia; order Coriobacteriales; family Eggerthellaceae; genus Phoenicibacter. Next base: position 41,219 of record CAVAWT010000007.1, read on the forward strand.
CTTTGGGCCCCGTGACCATTCAGCCTTCAGAGTTCTTAAAAATCGCGCTCATGCTCGTCATGGTCAAGCTGCTGAGCGAATGGATTAGAGGCGAGCGGGACTCCAAACAGACATTCATCATGGTTGCGGCAACTGTTGGAGCTCCACTACTTTTCTTGTTTGTGACACAAAGAGACTTAGGCACGTCAGCTATTGCTGGGCTTTGCCTTTTTGCTCTGCTCTACATTGCAAAAGTCGATGTAAGAATTTTGGGAGGAATTTTAGTCCTTGGCATTTTTGGGATCGTGTTTTTCGCAATGAATGCTGGTAACTTTCGCTCTGACCGTTTTGTTTTCACGGATCCATGGGACGATGGCGCAGGCGGTTATGGCGCAGGATATAACATAATTCGATCATATTATGCGATTGCTTCTGGAGGGGTTTTTGGAAACGGAATCGGTGGGAGCCATGAAAAGTATGACTATCTCTATGCTGCGGACAATGATTTCATTTTTGCCATCATCTGCGAAGAAATGGGCTTGATTGGTGCAATCCTTGTTCTGATTTGCATTTTGGCAATCTTCATTTGTTGCATAAAAATCGCCTCTGTTCAAGATCAGATGGAAAATAAGCTTGTTCTTTATGGAACAGGACTTTTATTAATAATTCAGTCTCTCCTAAACATTGGTTGCACTGTCGGCGTTCTGCCAACGACGGGAAAGCCATTGCCGTTTGTTTCGTCGGGAGGAAGTTCTGTCATTGCATCTTTTATTCTCCTTGGAGTCATCCTAAACGCTGTTATGCACTCGCAAGTTGAGACAAGGGCAGACAGGCGAAGGTCAAAAATTAACATCTATTCAAAAGATGATTTGGATGGCTCAGATGGTTTAATGAACAAACAAAGAAGAGGAAGAGACAGATCGGCGACTCAACGAAGACCGACAACATCGACGAGAGCGACGCGCAGCGGCAGATCGTCTTTCATGCAAAATGGCAGAGAGAGGAGCAGGATAAGGTGAACATAGTTATAACAGGTGGAGGAACTGCTGGTCACATTTACCCAGCACTCGCGTTAGCAGATGAACTTAAAAGCAGAGGACATCATGTCTTTTATGCTGGAACACCTAAGGGAACTGAGAGCAATTTGGTGCCACGTGCTGGCTATGACTTCGTTGCATTTGATGTCTCAGGTTTTGACAGAGCGCGCCCTTGGACTGCAATTACTGCTCTAAACAAAGTCAGAAAATGTGAGAAGAAAGCAGAAGTCTGGCTAAAGGAAGTTGATGCGAAACTTGCAGTCGGATTTGGCGGCTATGTTTCAGTCCCTGTCGTTCACGCTGCTCAAAAATTGGGAATTAAAACTGCGATTCATGAGCAAAACTCAGCGATGGGGCTTGCGAACGAAGAACTCTCAAAACATGCTGATTTAGTTTGTTTGACTTATGAATGTGCAGGGCAAAAAGTAAAAGACAAATCAAAAATTGTTGTCACTGGAAATCCTGTCAGAAAAGAAGTCTTGAGCGCAAATCGAGAAGATGGGCGTCGTGCCTTTGGTATCGATGACGAATCTCTAGTTCTGCTTGTTTTTGGAGGAAGCTTAGGAGCAAAAACGATTAACGAAGCGATTCTTAATTTAAAAGACGAATTGCTTGCTCGCAACAACTTGCACGTCATTCATGTTGCAGGAAAGCGCGACTATGAATGGGTAAAAGAGAGACTTTCGCTGAACGCATCTCAAAAGGAGCGATACCATTTGCTTGATTATTGCTACAACATGCCTGACGCTCTCGCGGCGTGTGATATAATAGTGTCGAGAGCAGGAGCCACTTCCTTGGCAGAAATATCAACATTAACAATTCCTGCTCTTTTAATACCGTTTCCTTTTGCAACAGCTGACCATCAAACAAAAAATGCAAAAAGTTATGTGGAAGCTGGAGCTGCCTATCAATTAAGCGATGAAGAAGCAAAAACGAGCGCTTTTAAAGAAAAGCTGTTCGACTTGATCGAAAATGATGAAACAAGGCAAAAAATGAAGAAGAAAGCGGAGTCGTTTGAAACTCAAAATGCATCGCTTAGACTAGCACAAAGCGTTTTGCAATTGTTAGAATAGATATGTAAAAAAGATAAGACGGAGAATTAGGCAAACATGAGTGACACAAAAGAAGAATTAAACAAGCTACATTTCATTGGAATTGGCGGAGTCGGCATGAGCGGTCTTGCAAGAATCGCCTCATCGCAGGGGATTCGCGTTAGCGGTTCCGACATGAAGTCTTCAAGGTTCACCTCCCAGCTTGAAAAAAGTTGGATTCCAGTCTCAATTGGACATTCTCCTGAAAACATTCCAGCTGGCGACGATGTGACTGTCGTTGTTTCGACTGCGATAATGGACTCAAACCCTGAGCTTCAAGAAGCAAAGAGAAGGGGACTGAGAATAATCCACAGAGCTCAGCTTCTCAACTATCTTGGACGCGACTTGAAGACTTTGGCAGTTGCTGGAACACATGGAAAGACAACGACGAGCTCGATGCTAGCATGTGTCTTGGACGACATGAAGCTTGACCCAACTTTTGTCATCGGTGGCATGGTTTTGGCATATGACACAAATGCTCGTCCAGGGTCAGGCGAGTTTTATGTCGTTGAAGCTGACGAGTCTGATAAGTCGCTGACGTGCCTATCTCCCCACGCTGTCATCGTGACAAGCATCGAAAGTGACCACCTTGATCACTATAATTCGCTCGATGAAATTTATGAAAAATTTGGGCAGTTTATTGCAAGTGTGCCAAAAGGTAACCCTGCAGTTGTGTGCGCTGATGACAAAAAGCTTGTCGATCTGGCAAAAAACAACACTGAAAACGTCATAACATATGGCTTTAATGAAGATGCTGATGTCAGAATTGTTGAGAGCAAGAGAGTTGGAGTTGGCTCTCAGTTTTCAGTCAAGTTAAGAAATGGTGAAGTCATAAACAGCGCGATAACAAGAAACCCAGGAACTCACAATGAGCTAAACGCAACGGCGGTTTTGACTTTAATCGAAGCTTTGGGGCTCGATGTCAACTTGGCAGCTTTGAAGTTGAAGAATTTTGCGGGCGTTCACAGGCGTTTTGAACTCGTTGGGAGTGCCAACGGAGTCACTGTCATCGACGATTATGCACACCATCCAACTGAAATTAAAGCGACAATTCATGCAGCAAAAGAATTGGATTTTGAAAAAATACATGTCATCTTTCAGCCTCATCGTTTTTCGCGCGTCAAGCTTTTCTGTGATGTTTTAGGTAAAGAATTTTCCGAGGCTTTCGATGAAGCAGACACGCTCGTTTTCACAAACGTCTATGCTGCTGGAGAAACGCCAATTCCTGGAGTTTCTGGCAAAACTTTTCTGGACACCGTGACTCGTCACGCAGGTCACCCAGAGGCGACTTACGTTCCACGACTTTCAGATGTGCCAGCGCACATTGCTAATGTTGCTAAATCCGGGGATCTCGTCATGACGATGGGAGCAGGAGACATAACTGGAATCGGAAAAGTGATTCTTGACGAAATTAAGAAATGTTAAATGAGGGATATTAAAATTGACACAACACAACAACACCCCCAAACATGCTAATCCTTTTGATCAACTCATAATGGATCCGTCGATCGATGCTGAGTTTTTGATCGACGAATCGGCTGCTCTGCACACGACTTATGCTTGTGGTGGAATCTTCAAACACTTTGTCATAGCTAACACGATTAGTGCGCTTCAGCAAATTTTGAGGACATGCAAAAAATGTGGCGTTGAGGTTTTTATGATTGGCCGAGGATCTAACCTTCTCGTTTCTGATCGTGGATTTGACGGTCTCGTTGTTTCACTTGGAACAGATTTCAGAAACTTGAAGCTGGATGAGGAAACAAACACGATCATCGCTGGTGCAGGTGTTTCGTTTGCAAAAGTTTCACAGTTAGCATATGCTAACAATCTGTCGGGGCTGGAATTTTCAGTCGGGATCCCAGGAACAGTCGGCGGCGCTTTGGGAATGAACGCTGGAACTTGTGGAGTGGGGCTCTGTGATGTTGTCTCTTCAGTGTCAATTTTGGATAAAAACGACAATTATTCTTTGAAAAAAATTAAGAAAGAAGACTTTACTTTCGGCTATCACACATCAGCTCTGCGAGATCTTGGGGTGGCGCTTGAGTGCGAAATTCCTTTGAGCGTTTCCAAAACACGAGATTTGCAGGTGACGATGGACGAGAAGCTTAAGCAAAGAAACGCGCTTCAACCCCTAGGTCACAACTGTGGAAGTGTTTTTAAAAATCCTGAGGGCATGAGCGCAGGCAAGCTCATTGAAGATTGTGGTTTGAAGGGGACAAGAATCGGTGGTGCTGAAATCTCGCCTATGCATGCAAATTTCTTCCCGAATGTGGAGGATGCAACTTCTCAAGATGTGATGGATTTGATTTTGCTTGCAAAAGAAGAGGTTTTCAAAAAGTTTGGAGTCGAGCTTGAGCCAGAAGTGCAATTTTTAGGTTTCTAATTTTTCAAGAGCGGAGCCGACAACACTCATGGCGAAAAACAAAACACAAGGAAATCCAAGAGAGAAGCTTGCAAGCAAAGAAGTTGCGAGCCCTCCCCAAAAAAGAATCACGGCTGACATCGCCAAACAGCGTGCAACAAAAAAGGGACTTGGAGCAAAAACGGGAAACCCGAGAGCTAAAAGAGTCGAACAGGAACCTAGGCCAAGCGATCTGGAGGGATTTTCTAAAGCAAACATTGGTGAGATCCAGCAGGAAAACAAGCGTCAGAGCAGAAAATTAAAAAAAATTCAAAAGTTAAAGAGGCACTCTAAAGAAGCTCGTGAAGCAAGGAAGCTCACAAAGAAAAAGGTGCTAATAACTCTTGCAATTTTGTTAGTCCTATCAGCAATTGGGGCTTTTGTCTATCTTTCAAACTCTGACGTTTTTGAAATAACTGAAGTCGAATATGTCGGCGCAGATCACTTGACGCGTGCAGAATGTGAGGCACTCGCGCCAAGCCCAGAAGGGCAAAATCTCCTCAATTTTGATGGAGACTCAATTAAAGCAGGATTTCTTCGTGACGCATGGGTCGAAGGAGTTAGCTTCAACCGTGTTTTTCCACATAAGTTACAAGTTGTAATTAAGGAAAAGGACATAGGCGCCATCGTCGAGTTCAACTCAGGTGCTAACCAAACAGCTCAAAATTGGGTAATAACGCTCGATGGAACATGGATAATGGGGCTTCCCGATCAGCAAAGCGACGTTGGAAAATCGATTTCGCAAAACATTTTCACTGATGCAGAAAACGCTGTTCACATAAAAGATTGCCCAAATGGTATCGCTCCTGAAATGGGAAAGCAATGCACAGACGAAACAGTTTTGAATGCCTTGCAAATTCTAAAGGAGTTTTCGACAGACTTAAAAGACAACGTTTCTTCAATAACAGCTTCAAACATCAGCGCGACAACGTTGCAACTAAAAAACAACGTTGAAATTGCATTCGGTGCGGCAGAAAACGTCAGAGAAAAAGAGAGAATCGCAAAAGAGATTATGGAGCAAAATTCTCAGGTCGTCTACGTCAATGTGAGAAGTGTTGAGCGCCCAACATGGAGAAGCGCAACAACCTCATCGTCCTCGACATCCTCTTCAACAAACTAAGTTTCGTGCCCAGGGCGCTTGAGAGTTTATAAAGGGGCAACTTCGTCTGCCAACGTTTTTTTGTTTTCTATTATCTTTTTAAGAGGTTCTAAATAGTGTTTGTCTTTTAAAGTCAAGCCATCTGTTGCGATTGAGAGCAACTCTGAAGAAATTTCTGCGACCTTTTGCCCATACGCCTCGCCCTCAAAGCCTTTTTCTTGCAAATCACGCTTTGCTGTCTCGATTTCCTCTTCGCTTTGTTCTCCAAAAAGTTTTTCTGCCCTTCTCAGAGATTCTTCAGAATAAAAAAGTCCTTTGACAAGAGCACAATAGGCAACTGCCACATTGGTTGGCAAAGCATCGGCTGGTCTGATCTCAATAAAGTTCTTCAAGCGAACATCATTGAAAAGGTGAGAGGATGCGTGAGCACAAGCTGAAAAATCCATTTCGCGCTCTCCATAAACCTCTGAAGTTGTTTTGCCAGTCAAATGCCCAGTGTCGCCATCCATTTCAAACATTGCTCGCGTGTTCAAAACATGCCTAGCATAAGTCTCAAATCCGAAATCATCATCAAAAAGACCAGGCACGATGCCACAGCGCAAAGGGTCGCAATCTTCCCAAACCTGCGTTCTCATCATGTGACGCGTTCTTTTTTTGCCTTCAAATGTTGGCGTGTTGTCTGTTAGAAGCGAAAAGATCGGCGTGCAAAGATAAGCTATGCGTAACTTTCTAACACAATCTTTTTCGCTTGAATAATCAATCGACACTTGCGTTGACCCAGTCCCTCGCATCATCTCAATTCCAAGTGGAGAATTTTTCAGGAAATATTCATTCATAAGCTCATATCTCACCTTAGGAATGATCTTCAGTTCTTCTGCCTTGCATTTCGGGTGATAACCGATTGGAATCATCGAAATTCCGTGTTGTTTTGTTAGAGCATTAACAGTTTCAAAGAAGTGTGCAAAAGTTTCCTCGACTTCAACTAGCTCTGTAAAAGGCCCAGCTGATAGCTCAAACTGCCCTGCAGGTTCTAATGTTATCGAATCGCGATCGTTTTCGACACCGATCAGGTTGCCACCTTCATCAAGCATGTCGTTAGGAAAATGATCTCGAAGCGCTTTCATAAGCCATTTTTGCCCAAATTTTTCGAAGTAAGTCACCTGCGACATGTCATCATGAACGAGAGTCCATTCAAGCTCGACGCCGAGCTTTTGCGACTTTTCTTTTATCCCACTCTCATAGAACTTGACCATGTTGTCAACATGCAAGTCAAGCGAGCTATCTACGCTCATTTTGAGCTCCTTAGTGTACATCCAAATTTTTCTTGAATTGAGCAATCAATTCTTCTCTGGAATTTTTGCAAACTCCACTCTGCACCCACTCAAGACCAATCTGCAACTTTTCTTTTATCGTTGGTCCTTCTTCAACACCCAATTCCATGAGGTCATGTCCGTTGATGTCAAGATTTTTAACGTCAAAAACGATTCCTTGTGCCACCATGTCATCGAGCATCTTTTCGATTTCGTTATAGGTGTCAACTTGTTTGACATAAGCATTTGCGTGTCCTAGGCTGTCGGCTCGCTTCAGTGCGAGAAGCTGTCTATAAAGCCAAACGTCGCCATTCATCAGGCGAATCGTTGTTATGATCGATCTTTTAGTTGGCGAAAGCGTGTCGTTGTGTCGCAGAACCAGAAGAAGAATTTGTTCTTTCAGCTTGTTTGGAATCGAAAAACGCTTGAGCATTGCTTTTGCAATTCGCACTCCCTGTTTTTCGTGTCCATAGAAATGACCTGCGCCTTTTTCGTCCATGAAAAAAGTTGAAGGCTTTCCCAAATCGTGGCATATGGCAGCCCAACGCAGAAGTTGTGTGTTTTTGACATGCGAGACAACTTGCGCGATGTGTTCATAAACGTCAAATTTGTGGTATTTTGTGTGCTGATCAAAACCTCTGCAAGCAGTCAGCTCAGGGATCGCAGTCTCCAAAACATCAGCGCAATCAAGCAAGGCTTCCAAAACGTGATCGCCTTGCAAAAGTTTGTCAATTTCAGTCGTTACTCGCTCGTCTGCAATTGAAAGAACGTTCGACTTCTTGCTGACAGCTGAAGTCCAAGTTGCTTCGTCGATGTCAAAACCGAGTTGGCTTTTGAATCTGCAAGCTCGCAAAATGCGAAGGGCATCTTCAGAAAAGCGCTTCTGAGGGTCGCCAACACAACGAATGATTTTGTTTTCGATGTCGCGAAGCCCATCATAAGGCGCGACAATTCCAACTCTAGGGTTGAAAGCAATTGCGTTCATCGTGAAGTCGCGACGTGCAAGGTCTTCTTCGATTGTTCTTAAAAATTGAACTTCCTCTGGGTGGCGAGAATCGAGATAGTCACCATCTGCGCGGTAGGTCGTCACTTCGACAGTCTCTGAATCTCCTCCCTCTTCAAACAGGACAGAAATTGTTCCATGTTTCTTGCCCACGTTGAAAGTTTTATTGCCAGCGCGCGCGAAAATTTCTTCTGTTACGCTTGGCAATGCGTTTGTTGCGATGTCGAAGTCGGCAGGTTCGAGTCCGAGAATTGAGTCACGAACACAACCTCCAACTGCAAAAGCTTCAAAGCCTGCTTTTTCGAGCGTCTCGATGCATGTGCGCGCGGCGTCGCTCAAATTGATGTGTATGTTGTATCTCTCTTCCATAACAACTCTCAATTCTAAACGTATAAACGTTTGTTGTGTTAAAATTCTTAACTACATAATTATAAACCATGTGTTTAAAAAGATCGCGAGAGAGCACTTTCGTCGGTCTCACGGGAATTAAAGAAGGGCAGAAAAAGCGTATGAAAATTTTTGGATTAGGAATGCCAGAACTCGTTGTTATTTTGATTATTGTCGTCATTTTGTTTGGCGCGCGTTTTGCAAAGAATCTTCCGAAAATTGGCGGGGCAATGGGAAAAACTGTTAAAAACTTAAAAGAAGGTTTAAACGAAGGTAAAGAAGAAGTTGAGTCTGAGGGACTCGTCGAGGCAAAAGTCGATGAGGGCGACTCAGACGATGAAGAAAAACCAAAAGCAACTTCGCAGAAAAAAAAGAAGAAAGTTGTGAAAGTTGTTGAAACTGTCGAAGAAGAAGAAGAGCCTCAAGATGTTCAAGAAGAAGAGGAAGATAAAGAAGAAGTGAAAGAAGAAGAGCCTGCGAAGAAAGTAAAGAAAGTCGTTAAAGTCGTCGATGACGAAGGCAACGAGACAGAGCTCAGTGAAGAAAAAGAAGAAGAGAAAGTTCCAGCCTAAATTAAAAAAACGTATATAGTTTAAGTGGCAATTTCTATAAAACTTTAAGAAAGGAAATAAGGAAAAAGATGGCAGAAGCAGAAATCATTTTGACAGAAGAAGGCAAGCAAGATTTGCTCGACGAGCTCCATTATCTTGAAACCGAAAAACGAGCAGAGGTTGGAGAGAGAATCAAGGTTGCTCGCGAGTTCGGAGACATTTCCGAAAATTCTGAATATGATGATGCTAAAAATGAACAAGCGATGATGGAAGGCAGAATTGCCGAGATCAATCGCATTTTGCAAGAAGCAAAAGTTGTGTCAGGTGGCAAAAAAGGCACGAAGATCAACATTGGAAACACTGTTAAAGTCGACATGGGAGGAAAAGAGCGCGAGTTCACAATCGTCGGTGGTGCTGAGAGCAACGTTGCTGCAGGCAAGATCTCGAATTTGAGCCCTGTCGGCCAGGCAATTCTTGGATCAAAGAAGGGTGACACTGTCACTTCAGTTGGTCCAAATGGCAGAGAAACAAAAATCAAAATTCTATCTTTTAAATAAATCAATATGGCAGAGAACAACGCTAATCAAAATGTCGTCGAAGACGACCCAATTCAGGTTCGCAAAAACAAGCGCCAGGCTTTGATTGATGCAGGTGAGAGACCCTATGGTCACGCTTTTGTTGCGAGTGCGACAATTGAAAGTCTAAAAGAAAAATATGCTGATCTCGAAGATGGCGAGATAACAGAAGACGATGTTCAGATCGCTGGGCGCATCATGGCAAAGCGCGGTCAAGGCAAAGTTGCATTCTTTGAAGTAAAAGACGACACTGACACGCTCCAAATTTTTTGCAGGATCAACAATCTTGGTGAAGAGCCTTTCGCAAAGATGAAGGATCTCGATGTTGGTGACTGGATTGCAGTTTATGGCACAATGATGAAGACGAAACGTGGCGAAGTTTCGATTTGCGTGACTTCGTTTGAGTTGATGAGCAAATCTCTTCGTCCGCTCCCAGAAAAATTTCACGGGTTAACCGACAAAGAAACGAGATATCGCGAGCGTTATGTCGACTTGATTGTCAATGACGACGTTAAAGAAACTTTTATCAAGCGTTCAAATATTGTCAGTGCGATTCGCAGATTCATGGATGATCGTGGCTATTTTGAGGTGGAAACTCCATTTTTACATCAAATTTTGGGTGGTGCGAACGCAAAGCCTTTCATAACTCATTTTAATGCGCTCGATCTTGATCTTTATCTTCGCATTGCAACCGAGCTTCCTTTGAAGCGCTTGCTCGTCGGTGGAATGGGAAAAGTTTATGAGTTGGGAAGGCAGTTCAGAAATGAAGGCATGGACCCTCATCACAATCCTGAGTTTACGACGATTGAGTTTTACGAAGCTTTTTCTGACTTAAGTGGCATGATGGAGATAACTCAAGCTCTCATTCAGGAAGCTTGCGTGGCTGCAAATGACACTTTGAAAATTGAATATCAAGGTGAGCAGATTGATTTGTCTGGAAAATTTGAAGTGGCAACGATGAGCGAGCTTGCATCGAAGTTTTCTGGAGAAGAAGTTTCGATCGAAATATCGCGCGAAGAACTTGAAAAAATCGCGAAGAATTGTGGGGTTGAAGTTCAAAAAACTTGGGGCAAAGGCAAAATTCTCTCTGAGATTTTTGAGGCAGTTGCAGAAGAAAAGCTTGTGCAACCAACCTTTGTCACAGAACACCCTTTGGAAATCTCACCTCTTGCGATGAAATGCGAAGACAACCCAGAGCTAACTCAACGTTTTGAGCTTTTCATTTGTGGGCATGAATTTGCAAATGCTTTCACGGAGCTAAATGACCCGATTGACCAAGCAGAGCGTTTTCGTGCGCAGGTTGAGGCGAAAGACTTGGGCGACGATGAGGCAATGGGATATGACGCAGATTACATCCGTGCTTTGGAATATGGAATGCCACCAGCTGGAGGTTGCGGAATTGGAATTGATCGCCTTGTCATGTTGTTAACCAACTCAGCATCGATCCGTGACGTGTTGCTCTTCCCAACGATGAAGCCCGTCTCCTAGATAAATCAAAGCATTTAATCAGCATATTAAAGAGAAATCGATCCTAAATTACTTTTTGTTACTTTGTTTTAACAAATAGGGTAGGCTCTTTAGCCTTCACTTGTAATCTTTATTGTTAACTGCTATAATAACTATGTTTTGTCAAATTTTCATGAAGAATTTGATTTTAATGCTTTTAGAGAAGAGTTGAAGAAAACGAAAAAGAATTTAGAAATAGACATTCCAGCTCATGCAAAAGCTGAGATTTCTCGAGAGAGGAAGCTGAAGAAAACGATTTTTCTTCGCACTCGAATTTCTCTTTTGTGTCTCGTTCTTGTGCTTGTGTTATCGATCGGTGGCACTTTGGCTTACCTAACTTGGACTGCTAACCAAACGCCTAATCGAACTGCAAGCGGAGAAATTGCTTTGCAGATCGTTGAAAATGGCACAGCCATCGAAGACGATTATGCAACAGAAGAAGTCGACAGTGGACAAGGCAACAAAACTGTTCAGGTGAAGTCGACGGATGAACCTGATCGCGCAGACGAAATTGTCAGAGTCACTTTCATCCCTGAAGTTGAAGCAAAAGACGGCACTGGCAACGTTGCCATGAGCGAGACATGGTCGGCTGTCAAGACTGAAACAGTCGATGGCGAAACGAAGCATTATGTTGAAACTGAGCTTTTGAGGCTTTACTTAGCTGATGATTGGTCGAGCCACTATCTCTATAAAGATGGTGTGTTTTATTATAACAAGGTTGTGTCAAAGGACACGACGACAGAAGAACTTCTCTCTGGAGTTACTCTGCAAAACGACGTTAACAAGGCAGATTATGGCGATGTTAAAGTTAACGTCATTGCAGATGCAATCCAGTCAAGTCCAGCAGACGCTCCAAAAAGTTGGGGCGTTCAAGTAAGCGATGATGACAGCAAAACTGTCAGTTTCATAACTGACTGAGGAGGACGAGCCGCATGAGAGAAGTGAAAGGCAAAGGCTATAATAAAGGGCAGGGAAGCTCTTTTGGAAATAGCAAACTTATAAGTTTTTTTATGAAAGGAGGTAACAAACATGGAGAATCATGAACCCGTGATTGTTATCGATCAAAAAGAGAGCACCAAGAAGCGTGGTGCGCTCGCTATCGTCCTTGCAATTGCATTCGTTGCAATTCTTGGAATCGGTGGGACGTTTGCATATCTGACATGGACAACAAACCAAACACCAAACCGCTTTACGACGGATCCGACCGTCACTGCTGATGTCGTTGAGCCGGCATGGACAAATGCAATCGACTCGACAGGCACCTACAAAGCATCTGATGGAACAGCTGTTCCAAAGGCTGCTGACAACATGTTGCCTGGCACAGAGGTTGCAAAGAACCCATTTGTTGTGAACACTTCAAACAATGGTTCTGAGGAATTTGCAGCAATCAAGCTCCAGTTCCAAAAATGGCAAGTGACAAGTGAAGGTGCTACGACAGGTTCTTATGTCAACATGAGCGACGCTGACGTTGCAACACTTCTTAAGAATTATGCATTCTTGCAAGCAGCTGGGTCTGCGGACTCAACAGCAGGTCTAACTTTGGGAACTGGCTGGACTCAGATTACCGACAAGAATTACTTTGACGGAACAAATGCTGGAACTGCTGGAAGTGCAAACACATCTGGCGCAATGTATTTTTATTATGGAACTGCACTCAAAGCTGAAACAGAGGCTGTAGCTGAAGCAGAGAGCACAACAACAAATGCAGACACATGGAACATTACTTCAGATTACAGAACAACACCATTGTTCACGCATGTTCGCTTCATCGACACTGCAACCCAGACAAACATTAACGCTTTGAACAAGGTTTTGGCTGGAAGTGCAAAACCAGCTGATCCAGGCTGGAGAGTTGTCATCAGTGGTGCAGCAATTCAGGCAACGACTGGAAAAGCTGCTTCAGATTTCGTTGACACAACTGGAACAGAAAACTGGAAGACGTTGCTTGATCAGCTCAAGAACACAACTGATGCTGATTCATCAGCAAAGCCTAGTGCTGCCACAGGTGTTCGTGCTTCCAAATCACCTTTGACAACAAAGATCCCAGAGGCTTCACAGGTTGGCTAAGGAAAATTAGTCGGAATTTAACTGCAAAAGCAAAAGGGAGAGTTTTTGAGTAACGTTTTAAACATCGAGGTTTTGAGGCTTAAAAAAACAAAGCACACAGCGACTTTGCTCGCTGTGTGCGCCCTTGCGCTTGCTTTCTTGGTTGGCGTTTTGCCAGGGACGCGTGCTCAATACGCGACGTCTGACCAAGACACACACATTTTTGTTTTCTCAGAAAACAAAGATGTGCGTGTTGCGCTTGAAGAGCCGAGCTGGACTGCTTTTTCTGGAATTGGAGTCAGTGCGGGAACAACTAAAGCGAAAGACCCGATTGTCAAAAATGAGAAAGAAAAAGGGAATGGATGCTATTTCCGAGTCAACCTAAGGATTGTTGACGATGAAGGAAACACTCTTGACCCAACAACAGACAAAGCGCGAGTTCAGTTGATTTTGCAAACGCTTTGGTCTGATCCTTCAGATTCGATCGACGTTTCAAAAGCTTACACATTGACTGAAGTTAAAAATTTGCCTGGAGTCAATCAAGAATATAACCAAAGCGCATTCAAAGCTCCTGTTTGGAACGAAAAAATGCAGGCTTGGTGCATAAATTATGATGGAGTGCTGGACGGAGGAGAGTCAGTTCAAGTTTTTGACAAAATGGTGATCCCTGCGGATTACACAAACGAAGAAATCACGTTGATGGGAAATTATTATGTCAACTTGTGGGTTCAAGCAATCCAAGCTGATGGATTTTCTTCAACAGATGAAGCGCTTGCTCAATTGTCAAACGAAAATGTCAAAAACGACATAAAGACTGCTTAAGGGAAGATTTTTTTAGCTAATCATATGGCATTAAGTGAAAGAAAGAAAGGTTTAAACGTGAAGGAAGGGAGCACTTCAAAAAGCATCCCTTGGTTAACCCTTGCGCTTGTCTTTTTCTTGGGCGCACTGCTTTTTGGTGTTGGTGGCACTTTTGCGGCTCTCACAGACGCTCAAAAACATGACGACTTGAACGCCTATCCTGATGGCAAGTTAATAAATAAAGGTGAAGCAATCGGAGAGGTCGAAGCCTATCCTGGACTTGCAATTGACAGAACTGTCGTCGCCAAAAATGAAGGCAAACAAGAGATGTATGTTCGCATGCAACTTTCTAAAGTTTGGGTTCAGAAGAACTCAAGTGGCAAGTGGGAAAAAACAACCGACACATCGCTTCAAACAGATTTCATTGAAATTGTGCTCGATGACACAAGCTCCTGGATTGATGGCGGAGACGGCTGGTATTATTACAAATCGTCCATCAAGGCAGGGGATCAGAGCACTTCTTTGTTGAAACAAGTCAAGCTCTCTGATGACATTGGAGAGGACCAAAACGACAACTGGTATCATGAAGTCACGACTTCGAGTAAATATGTTGGCAAAGCAGCGCAGGTTGCTGTGACGATGCAGTGCACCGCAGAGCCAATCGTCCACACAGTTAAAGTCAACACAAATGGTGGCACGGAGATTGACGACATCGTCGTCGAGGACGGGAAAATCGTTAAACGCCCTTCAGACCCTGTGCGAGCAGGCTACACTTTTGCAGGTTGGTATGCAGATGAAGCGTGCACGATTCCTTATGACTTCGATGCTCCTGTGACTGGTGACATAACGCTTTATGCCAAGTGGACAAAAAATCCTGATCCTGTTGATCCAGACGACCCAGACGATCCAGACGACCCAGTTGATCCAGTTGATCCCGTTGATCCAACGCCAAGCGACAGCGGAAATTCAACGACTAATGAGACTGTTACCCCAACAGTTCATCTTGTCGAAGCAACGTCCTATGGCGACGATGCGTCAACGCAAACAACAGCCAATCTCGTTCAAACAGGGGACGGGTTTTCGACGACGACAACAATTTTGTTTGCTTTAGCCGCAATCTCGCTTGTTGGTTGTCTCTCAGCATTTTTCTTCGCAGCGCGTCGTTCTCGCGAAGATGAAGAATAATAAGATAATAGAGTTTTTCTCAAATAAAAAACTGGATTATAAAACTACCAAGAGTGCCGATTGTCCAAAACGGTGCAAACGGAAGTGTTATTTCTGAAAAATTTTGACCTTTAACTTTCTTAAAAATTGAAACCATTACCTGAAGAAAGCAAGCTATGAGTAGCGAGATCGCTAGTGCTTCAAAGGTTAAAAAAAGACAAGTTGAGCCAACAAGTTTTATGTCGCCACCCCCAAAGAGCTCCTTGTTTTGAATTTTCTCAAATCCAACAGTGACAACGAGAAGGACAATGAGAATACCAAGAGCAAAAACAACTTGAGAAGCTGTGTCGGTTGTTGAAAAGCTCTTCCTAGAAAAAGCCCATACCAGCGCATTTTCAACTGCAAAAATTGCAACAATAAACATCGGATAGCAGTTTGGAATCTCCCGTGTTTTTATGTCAGACTTCGAGGCACCAAAAAGACATACGAGAACTGCAATTTCAGTGATTGTCCTCGCGATTTGTGCAAAATCGAAGCTAGGGATTGAAAACATTTATCTCTCTATCGTTTGATTTCTTTCTGGACCAGTTGAGATGAATGTCATTTTGACGCCGATTTGTTCTTCTAAGAAGTTGATGTAGGACTGAGCGTTTTGTGGAAGATCCTCAAACTTTGTGCATGAACTGATGTCTTCACCTTTCCATCCAGGCAATTCGACATAGACTGGTTCAGTATGGAACAAGACTGATTGCTGCATCGGGAAATAGTCATATTTTTTGCCACCGCATTCATATGCAACACACACTTTGAGGGTGTCAAACGATGAGAGAACATCGAGTTTTGTTAGAGCTATGCGAGTGAGACCGTGGATGTCTGCAGAATATCTCCCAACGACTGCATCGAACCATCCACATCTGCGTTTGCGTCCAGTCGTCGTTCCAAACTCGTGACCCTCTTTGCAAAGAGTCTCGCCATCGATTGCATCCTGTCCCGAGCCTCCCGTCTCTTCAAAGAGGAGTTCGGTTGGGAACGGTCCTTCTCCGACGCGTGTTGTGTAGGCTTTCATTATCCCTAAAACGTCGTTTATGTGTGTTGGACCAACTCCTGATCCAGTGCAAGCTCCTCCCGAACAGCAGTTCGACGATGTGACAAAAGGATAGGTTCCATGGTCAACGTCAAGCATTGAGGCTTGAGCACCTTCAAAGAGGATGTTTTTGTTTGCCCGAATAGCGTCATTTAGGAGTTGCGCAGTTTCTGCAACGTGCTTCTTTAAAATTCGAGCATAATCGAGGTATTCCTCCATGATTTCATCGACTGAAAATGTTTGCAGACAATAAACCTTTGACAAAATCGCATTCGTTCTTTCAAGAACAGTTTCAAGTTTTAGTCTGAAAATTTTCTCGTCGAGCAAATCTTGGATTCTGATTCCGCGACGAGCGACTTTGTCTTGGTAGCAAGGTCCAATCCCTCGCTTCGTTGTGCCAATTTTGTTTTTGCCGAGGCGCTTCTCATCTGCTCCGTCAAGAACTTTATGGTAGGGCATGATGACGTGAGCATCGCAAGAAATTTTCAAGTTTTCGCAGCTTATGTTTTCGTTTTGAAGCATCGCCATTTCTTTGACGAGAACGCCTGGATCGATGACACAACCGTTTCCTATGACAGGAGTGCACTTTTTGCTCAAAACTCCACTTGGCATGAGGTGGAGTTGCAATTTTGTGTCACCCACGATAACAGTGTGTCCAGCGTTGTTTCCGCCAGCGCACCTGACAACATAATCATAATTCCCACTTATGAGATCTGTGATTTTACCCTTGCCTTCGTCTCCCCACTGGCAACCAACGATCACTGTTGAAGTCATTTTCTTCTTCTCTCCTTTACTTTAATTTATCTAATCTGACCTAGAGATTATTGTCTTCCACATATTTTTGAACGCGTTCAAAAATTGAGTTTCTTTCTTTCAAATTTTCAAGAAATGCGTCAACATCGCCTTCTCTTTTTGATTTGAATTCTTCATCGATGATGTCTGTTATTTCGCGATCCCATGCTTTAGCAATGGTGCTTGCCTGAGATTTTAAAGAATTGTAGGTGTCGTTCTGTGCTTTTAACTCTTCAGAATTTCTGTTTATGTAGGCACTGGCTGCTGCGATTGTGGCATCTTGTGCCGAAGAATAGAGCTTGCAAAACTCAACGTAACTTTCAAGTTCCTTGCATGAGCTTGAAAAAACGGACGAGTCTTTTTTTGCTGTACTAATTGCGCTTTCAAAGCCCGACATTGCTTCTGCAACTGCGTTTTTCGATTCTGTTGCTGCCTGAATTGCTCTTTGTGCATCATCAGAAGTGCCTTTCAAAAGATATGTTGTCGCTTGCCCATCAGCAGTGTTTGCTTCAGTCATCTTCTGAAACGCCGACTTCGCATTTGTTCGAATTGACAGATAGGGAAGTGCATATTCAAGGACGTTGAAGTCTTCTTCAAGCACTTGCAATTCTTTGTTTATGAGCGACAAAGAGTTGTTTCCGATCTCTCGTTCAACTGGAGTTCCGATGTCTTTCAATGTTTCAGTCATGTTCTCTTTGTTTTTTTCAAGTGAGCTTTTTTTGGCAACTGCAATTTTTTCATATTTTTCCATGTCGCTGATCTTGACGCTTTGTGAGATTTCTGCTCCTTCGGCAGTCAAAAGTGTCTTGATCGACTCATGAAAATCAGAAAGGGCAACCGAATCGTTTTTGGCGCTGACAATTTCAGTTTGCAATTGTGCTAAGGAGCCTGATTGTTGTTGCATCCAAGCTGCTACTCCCAAAATGGCGATGGCAGTCAAAGCTAGGAAAATCGTTATCGAAACGAGAACAACAATCAACTTTGAGTGAAAGTTCGATGAATAGCTTTTCTTCACTGCTCGCTGTGAAATGTCCCAAGGATCTGGTCTTTTTGCAGTTACGGAGTCGATTTTTTTCTTTTGCAAAACGTCGAAAGAAATTTCGTTTGAAGATCCAATCGTTTTTTCGATCACATGGCCGTGTTTCAGACTTTTTTGCTTTTTATCTTTTTTCGATTTTTTTTCTTTTTTTGATTTTCCCATCAAAAATTGTCTTTTCTTGTTTCACACATAATTTTTTTCTTGCCTATAATTTTACTTCATGTCTTATCATAAGAGGATAAAACTAAAGGAGATTGCTAAGATGATTAATGAAAAAATGTTCAATCTTGGAAGCGAGCCTAGCGTCATTCGAGAGCTTTTTATGTGGGGACTGGCGAGAAAAAAAGAAGTGGGAGCTGAAAATGTCTTCGATTTTTCAATTGGAAACCCAAGCGTGCCTGCTCCAGAAGCTGTGAAGGAATCAATCGTCAAACACATGCAACACGACCCAGTGTCGCTTCATGCCTATTCTGTCGCCTCTGGAATTCAAGAGGTTCGGGAAGTCGTTGCTGACCACATTTCAAAATCGTTCGATTTCAAGGCAAGTGCAAAAAACCTATTTTTGACTGCTGGCGCATCAGGTGCTCTTTCAGCATCATTTTCGGCTGTTTGTAACCCAGGAGATGAGGTCATTGTCCCTGCTCCCTATTTTCCAGAATATGCAACATGGATTGCAACCGCTGCTTCAAAACTTGTTGCAGTTGATTGTGACCAAAAAACTTTTCAGCTAGATGTAAGCAAAATTGAGCAAGCGATAACACCGAAAACAAGCGCTGTCGTCGTTAATTCGCCGAACAATCCAACGGGTGCTGTCTACACTCGCGAATCGTTGGAAGATCTAGCGCGGGTTTTACATGAAAAAGAAAAGGAATTTGGAACGAAAATTTACATAATTTCTGATGAACCCTATCGCGAGATAACTTATGGCGCAGAAGTTCCGTGGATCCCAGAAATCTATGCTCGAACAATCATTTGCTATTCTTTCAGTAAAACTCTGTCTTTGCCAGGAGAAAGAATTGGATGGGCCTATGTTTCCGATGCGATGGATGAAGCAAGTGAGGTTGCAACATCAATTGCAGGTGCCGCGCGTGCGCTCGGTCACATTTGTGCACCAGTGCTTTTTCAGCGCGTCATGGCAGATTGCATCGATGTCGAAACAGACGTTTCGCCTTATGCAGAAAACAGAGATCTTTTGACAAAATTGCTTCAAACTTTGGGCTTTGAATATGCCGAGCCTGAAGGAGCGTTTTATCTTTGGATGAAAGCAAAAGAGAAAAGTGCAAAAGCGTTTTCTGACCGTGCGCGCGATCTTGATTTGCTAATTGTGCCTTCTGAAAGTTTTGGAGCGCAAGGTTGGGCTCGACTTTCCTATTGCATCTCTAAAGAGACGATCCTCAATTCTCGTCCAGCTTTTCAAAAATTGGCTGAGTCATATGAAAGTTAAGTGCACTTTTCGGCTAAATGAATAAAAAGTTTAAAATCACAATTGACCGAAAAGCATTTTAGTCGTATAATTTTTAATTCGTTTGAAGAAAACGAGCCCGGGTGGCGGAATGGCAGACGCGTCGGTCTCAAAAACCGATGTCCTTACGGGCGTGTGGGTTCGACTCCCACCCCGGGCACCAGTTGATTTAAGGTTTTAATCGTGGGAGAAAAGTTGCTTAAGGCGATTGTTGTTGATGATGAGGCACCAGCTCGCAATGAATTGAAGTGCCTGTTAGACGAAGCAGGTGGGGTTGAAGTTGTTGCTGAGGCATCAAATGCAACAGAGGCGATTGCGTCGTTGCAAAGCAATGCTTGCGATGTGATGTTTCTCGACATTAACATGCCTGACGCAAATGGTCTCAAACTTGCAGGTGCGCTTCGCACATTGTCTTTTCCACCGAGTGTTGTCTTTGTTTCTGCATACAGCGAATATGCAGTCGATGCATTTCAAGTGAGAGCGGTGGACTATCTTTTGAAGCCAGTTGAGCTGGATCGCTTAAAAGAGTCGATAAAGATAATCGAAAATCGTCGTGCAATTCTTGCTAACCACAAAAAAACGATAAAAATTTCTTGTGAAAAATCAGGCAAAAAAATTGATGTTAACGCAAAAGACATCATTTTTGCAAGAGCTCGTGATGACTATGCATTCATACAAACTAAGACAGGAAAGTATTTCGCGGCAACTTCGCTTTCTGCAATGGAAAACGAAGTCGAACCAATCGGTTTTATGCGTGTTCACAGGAGCTATCTTGTCAACATGAAGTTTGCAGAGCGCGTTCTTTCTGTTGAAGGTGGATCTGCTACGCTTCAATTAAAGGGCACTGACGAAAAAATTCCAGTGTCTCGCAGGAAAATTTCAATGATTAAAAAGATGTTAGATGCATAAAGACGAACTTGTCTCAGAGTTTGAGGAAAAGCTCGAACAGGAAGTCGATGATGTCACTCATCCAAGTGTCGACAAGGAGATCCCGCTCGGCTTAAGAATTTTTGCGCTCCTTACGCTTCTCTACTCACTAGTCTACACTTTTGGAACTTTCAAAACTTTATGGAGATGGATCTTCTCGGGTGCCTACATCGATGCATCTCTCGGAATGTCGACGACAATAGTCGAGTTGACAAGCATTATCACATTTGCGCTTTTGACGATCTGCATGATCGTTCTTTCCGTTTTGCTCCTGACAGAGAAGCGAAAATTTGCTGCACGCTTCATATATGTCGAATATATGCTCCTTGCAACAAATCTTGTCTGTCACATAATGCTTAACGGAATTCATAAATCGCTCGGAATCTACATCATCGGCTTTCTGATCTTGATCTTGTTGCAAATCTACCTCGATCCGATGCTCAGCAAAGAGCGTGAGCAAGAAAGAGCAGAACAGGACGAACGATGGAGAATTGAGCAAAGAGAGGGCATTCTTGGTTTTGATAAAACAGGAAAAGGTGCAATTGAGATAAACTTTTTCAACGTTTTTTGGATGTTTGTTGTTTGCTCATTCATCGGTCTTGTCGTGGAGGAGGTCTATCACTTCGTTTTCGTCGTTCCAGGCGAGTGGCAAGACAGAGCAGGGCTTCTGTTCGGACCATTTTCTCCGATCTATGGTTTTGGGGCGGTGATAATGAGCATTGCGCTAAATCGCCTTCACAAGCGTTCAGTCATCCTCATTTTTTTGTTTTCAGCGATCATTGGAGGGCTCTTTGAAGCGTTCGTTGCCTATTTCATGCAGTTTGCTTTCGGTGCTGTTGCATGGGACTATTCCAACGAGGTTTTGCCACTATTCGGAGGGAAAACATGCCTGAAATTTATGATAATGTGGGGCTTCATGGGCGCAGTGTGGCTAAAAGTCGTCATGCCAACGGTCGTCAAAATCATCAATAAAATTCCTTGGAACTGGAGATATTTCTTAACAACGGTTGCCTCTGCCCTCATGCTGACTAATGCTATCATGACCTTGCAGGCGCTTGATTGCTGGTATGAGCGCGTGTCTTCAGGTGGTGAGACTGTTAACAATTCCAACATAACAAAGTTTTACGCAACTCATTTCGACGATGACTACATGGAGAAGCGCTTCGAATCGATGACAATTGTTCCTGACGATGCTGTCAGAAACAATCATTCACAATAATTTACAACTTGTAAATTATGAATACTTAAGACCTCTGTTTAATTTTGCAGGACTTAAAAGTTTTCTTTGTCAATTGTCGAAACTTTCTTTATAATTAAGTTTCTTAAAAAATATGGAGGGGTGGCTGAGCGGTTGAAGGCGGCGGTCTCGAAAATCGTTGTGCAGCTGAATGCTGTACCCAGGGTTCGAATCCCTGCCCCTCCGCCATTTTATAACTTAGCAAGGAGCAAAGAAGATGCAAGATAGAGACATAAAAATCGACAACGTGGCACTCTCTGATGTTCCTGAAGATCTCTTAAATAACATCGTTTATGCCTTGGAAGAAGGCAAAAAAATTCTTGAGACGGCAACGCACGGACAAAGCTTCGCTCCTTTCACAGCGATTGTTGTTGGGGAAGAAGTTTATTTGGAGTCATACGACTCTGAAGATGCCGACGTTGCATTTGAAAAAGCACACAAAAAAGTGAAGAAAAAAAAGGGTGCAATAAGCTATGCTTTTTGTTACGATGGCTTCGTCGAAACTGAGGACGGCGAGAGAGATGCAGTCATCGCAGAGGGAGCAAAACCTGACTCTGAGTGCGGTTTTGCGATCGCTATGCCCTATGAAATGAAAGGCAAAGCTGAAAAAGGAAAAGCAAAATTCGAGTTCAATGACGGAAGTGTTTTTCTTGGAGAAGCCCCAAATTTCTTTCACAAATAATTCACAGCTTCGTTCACAAATAAATCACGTTTTTTAACACTTTCTTATTCATAAAACAGTGACGTTTTTGTTTCCGTTTTATGGAATCTTCAAACTAACATGTTGTTTTAAGAGATGTTAGTTTTTGTTGGAACAATCGGCCACCAACAAAACTTTCGTCTTGCGTAAACATCCGCATGCTTGACTTTAAAGTAAATCGAGCGTTAGTTTGAGAGGAGTAAAAGAATTATCGAGTAAAAAAAAGGGCGCGGTTTGTAATTTAAGTGATATAATGATTGAGCTTTATAAAACCTGCCTCGGATGGCACACCGAAACCGAGGCCGAATTTAGACCAGAGGAGGTGAAGTTCATGAAGGCATATGAATTGCTGTATTTTGTTTCTCCAACTCTCGAAGACGATGCACGCCAAGCTGTGTCAAAGCGCATTGCTGAGACGATCGAGAAGGCAGAAGGCAAAGTCGATGAGATCGATGAGTGGGGCAAACGTAAGTTGGCCTATGAAATTGGTGAGTTGACAGAAGCAGACTACACTTTAGTGAACTTTCATGCAAATGAAGACGAGATTGCTGAGCTCGATCGTGTTTTGAGAATCAGCGACAACGTCGTTCGTCACATGATCACGACGCGCCCCGAAAGCAAGTAAATTTTAGAGATTTAAGGGGTAAGAGAATTATGAGTATTAACAAAGTTGTTTTAACAGGGAATTTGACTAGAGACGCAGAAATGCGTTACACGCAGGGCGGAAGTGCTGTTGCATCTCTTGGAATTGCAGTTAATGATCGTGTGAAGAATTCTTCGACAGGTGATTGGGAAGATTATGCCAATTTCATCAACTGCACAATGTTCGGCAAGCGAGCCGAAGGGTTGCAACCCTACTTAACAAAAGGGCAGAAAGTTGCAATTGACGGTCGTCTTCGCTATTCAACGTGGGAAAGCGAAGGACAAAAGAGAAGCAAAGTTGAGGTTATCGTTGAGAATCTCGAGTTGTTAGGCGGTCGAGGTGGAAGTTCGCAACAGTCTCAAAGCAACAACAAGGATGCCTACAGTGCACCTCCGACACCAGTAGTCAATGAAGATTCGTCAGTTTTTGATGAGGATGTTCCTTTTTAAGACGAAGCTAAGAGAAAAAGATTGAAGGAATAAAATGGCCGATTATAAAAGACAATCACGCCCCAAAAAGTGCCAGTGTTGCAAAGAGGGCATTGATCATGTCGACTACAAAAATGTTGACATGCTCAAGAAATACACAACAGAACGTGGCAAGATCAAACCTCGTCGTGTGACAGGTGCTTGCACAAAACACCAAAGAGAAATTGCTTCAGCAATCAAGCGTGCTCGCGTCATGGCTCTTTTGCCATTTTGCGAGGCAACAGTCGCTGGACGCAACACCAAGCGTAAGAAATAGGAGGTGAGCCATGCAAGTTATTTTATTGAAAGAATTGCACGGTCGCGGAGGCGAAGGTGACGTCATCAACGTCGCTCGTGGTTTCGCAAACAACTACCTTCTTCGTCAAGGAATTGCAGTTAAGGCGACAAAAGGCAATTTGAAGCAGCTCGAACAACGCCGTGCAAACATTGAGAAACGCGAGGTTGAACGCCTCGACAACGCAAATGAGCTCGCAGAGAAGCTCAACAATTTGAGAGTTCATGTTAAGGCTCAAGTTGGGGAAGAAGGAATTTTGTTCGGTTCTGTCACTTCTGCAATGATTGCAAGCGCGATCAAAGAAGAGCACGGAATCGATGTCGACAGACGCAGAGTTGAACTTGGCAAACCAATCAAGACTGTCGGTGAGTTCAAAGTCAGCGTTAACATCTACCGTGCAATTTCAGGAACTGTCACTGTTGTTGTCGGTGGCGAAGAGGAGCTCAAAGCTGACGCTGAAAAGCAAGAAGAAAAAGAAGAGGCTCAAGCAGAAGCAACAACTGAGAATGCTGCAGCAACAACTGACGAGGCAGCACCTGAAGTTTCAGAGAGCTAAAAATTGTCTGCCGTTGCAGACACAAATTTTGGGGGAGCATCCTTTAGCGATTTGAGCAAAAGGGAGCTCCCTTCCAACAATGAAGCAGAAATGTCGGTCATCGCTGCTTGCATGATAAAAGGCGATGTTGCTGACGAGATCTGCGTTATGCTCACTCCGAGCAATTTCAAAAACATTCTCCACAGAAACATATTTGAAGCGATTTTTGAAATCGTCAAAGCAGGCGAGACTCCAGAATCGATCGCAGTCATCGACAAAATGAAGTCTCAAGGCAAATGTGATGAGGTGGTCGAGAACTACATCGGCACTCTCATGGAAAACACTTTTGCGCTTTCAAACTGGAAAAAGCATGCAGAAATCGTAAAGCGAGTTTCAATTCAGCGTGAACTGATTGGCGCCGCAACAGAAATCAACGCTCTTGCCTATGACGCTCCTGATTCGATTTCAGAAGTTGTTGGGCAAGCTGAAAGGATTCTCTTTAACGTGACAGAAAAGCGCGTTTCAAATTCATTTTTGAAAATTGATGAGCTTTGCAATCAGGCGTATGACGACCTTGTGGCATTGCAGAACAGAAAAGAAGAGATTCTTGGCGTTCCAACTGGATTTAAAGACCTTGATACTCTTTTTTGTGGACTTCGTGCTGGAGATCTTGTTGTCCTTGCAGCACGTCCAGGAGTTGGTAAAACATCTTTTGCACTCAACATGGCTGTCAATTCTGCAAAGAAGGGCACATCAATTGCGTTCTTCTCGTTGGAGATGAGCAAATCACAGTTAGTAAACAGGATTCTTTGTTCTGAAGCGCAAGTTGAACTTTCAAAAATAAGAAGTGGGCACCTCTCAGAATCAGATTGGTCTCAGTTGAATACGACGATGCAGCAGCTCTCGACACTTGACATTTCAATCGACGACACACCTGGACTTTCAATTTTGGAAGCACGTGCAAAAGCAAGAAGGCAGCTTCGTGGAATTGTTGGAACTGACCAGAAAGGCATGATCATTGTTGACTACCTTCAGTTGATGACCCCGCCAGTCGCAAGGCGCGACGGCAATCGCGCTGTTGAAGTTGGGGAAATTTCTCGAGGTTTAAAAATTCTTGCAAAGGAACTTGGCGTTCCAGTCATTGCGCTTTCGCAGTTGAATCGCTCCGTTGAGATGCGTGGTGCGAAATATAAGCGCCCTATGCTCTCTGACTTGAGAGAGTCTGGATCAATCGAGCAAGACGCAGACATTGTCATGTTCATCGACAGATCGATGGACGAGGAAGAGGCGATGATTGACGGGAGACCAGAGCTCGGAACTGCTGAGATTCAAGTTGCAAAGCACAGAAATGGTCCGACAAAAGATGTCACGCTAGCATTCCGTGGAGAGTACACTTGCTTCTCTGACTTCGTTGACGCGAGCAGAGTTGGATAAATAAAAAAAGCACTCGCCTTGAGGTAAGGATGAACTCATCTTATAAATAAGATGGTGTCCGCAAAATGCTTCACAGCTTTTCGAGCAGTGATGATGAAAATCACCAGTGACGAATTCCTAATCCACAAATAATCTAGGACTCCTTGTTTGTTGTTGTTGGTCCATCGCAATAATGAACCCTCAAAACAAGTGCTGAGTTACATTCTAACAAATTCTTGGCAATAAGTCACCAACTAACATGTCAAGAATCCTTCTTGAGCCAAGGGGGGTTTTGACAGAAACCCGCGGGTCCCTCGCTTTGTCTTTTGTGGCGACTGTTTTTCCAATGATGGCAGCTTCTTTGCCATAGATGTTGTTTTTGCAAGCTTTCAGTGCGTTTTCTGCCTCGTCTTCAGGAACGATGATGACAAACTTTCCCTCGTTGGCAACTTGAAAAACGTCGAACCCAAGCATGTCACATGCTCCCTTAACCTCTGGTTTGACAGGCACCTTTTCTTCTTCGATCTCGATTGAGACCCCCGAACTTTCTGCAAATTCGTTTAAAGTGGAAGCAAGCCCACCTCGCGTGGGGTCTCTGAAACAAACTGTGTTTGGAGCTGCTTTTAAAACGTCAGCGACGAGGTGGTTTAGAGGAGCTGCATCACTTTTTATTTCAGTTGAAAACTTAAGATTTTGGCGTTCAGACAAAATTGATATTCCGTGATCGCCAAGGCTTCCAGTCAAAATCACCACTTGACCCTCTTTTATGTTTCTGGCGCTGAGAGAAGTGTTTTTTGGGATAAGACCAACTCCAGAAGTGTTAATGAAAATTCCGTCACACTTGCCTTTGTTGACAACCTTTGTGTCCCCTGTAACAATTTCAACTTCTGCTTCTTCGGCAGTTTCTTTGATCGATCGAACAATTTTTTTTAAGTCAGAAATCGGAAATCCTTCTTCTAAAATGACAGAAACGGAAAGCGCTACTGGAATTGCACCTGCAGTTGAAACGTCGTTGACTGTGCCACATACTGCCAGCTTGCCAATGTCTCCGCCTTTGAAGAAGTGAGGTGTCACAACAAAAGAATCAGTTGAATAGGAGACCTTGAAGCCTTCCTCCAATCCCTTTTCTTGAGCAATTTTTTCAACGTCGAGGGTTGCGGCGTCGTCTCCAGCTTTTAAAATTTCTTTTCCATAGGACTCATAGAAAATCTCTTCTATGAGGCGTTTCATCATCTGCCCACCAGAGCCGTGAGCCATCATAATTGAATCGTTGTCGTTAAGAGTCACGCTCGTCTCCGTCGTTTTTTATGGCGCTCAAAACAAGCTTTCCGCTCTCGACGCCTTTCGTGCCCAAAATTCTGTCTGCAATCAATCGCACGACCTCGTTAACACCTTTCAATATGATGACTTCCAAGCAAGTGTGAGCATCAACATGAACATGCGTCGTTGACACGATGTTCTCGCAAAAGTCGTGCTGGATGTCGTGAAGGCGCTCACTAAGATCGTTTGCGTGGTGTGAATAGACAATCGTCAAAGTCCCCATGACGTTTGCATCTGGAACTTCAATCTCTTGCTCCTGAATTGCTTCTCTCACAAGATCTCGAATGACCTCGCTTCTGTTCGCGCTGAGCCCTCGCCTTGACACAAGCCAGTCAAGCTTCAAGCAAAGCTTTGATGGCATCGCAACGGAAAATCTTGTCAAATCGTCATTCATTTTCATCTTTAATTATACATTTCTTGCAACTTTCATGGGGCCAGACCCTCGTTGCGCTGTCGCGCAACAGGTTTTAGGTTTTAGGTATTAGGGATTAGTAAAATCCCAGCGTGGATGCTAAAAATACACGAGGTCAGAACCTTTGGAGTTACAGAAACACAAAACGCCACGCGAACACGAGGAAATCAACCCATTCGCAATTTTTATTTCATTTCGTCGGAACGCACTCGCTTCGCTCGCTTAAACGCCTCCTCAAACCCATTCAATAAAAATTACTCTTTGATTTCCAAGAGTTCGCTTAGGCATTTTGTGTTTCAGACCAATGGTGTCAGACATCATTTGC